>DAIMEJ010000009.1:0-137655 GCA_036725345.1 Syntrophales bacterium | reverse complement strand
ATCTGCTGACAAGAAAACCAGGGCTGCCCGGGACTCAAAAATGGCATTCCGAATTCAGCAGGAAATCTAACGATTGACAGTTGCAATCCCCACATGTTGCCAAAATTGGAAAAAAAACAGTTCAGGAAGTAGTCAATACCCGGACTTGAAACTCATAGTCAGATCAAGTTCTGATTAGGGCAGATTACTTTATGTAATATCCTGAAACCTTCCATTTTCCGTCTTTATCGAGCATGGGGGTGATGGTTTCCAAGGCCGACTTCATATTTTCAAAAGACGATCTGTACTGGATCACCACATATTCCCCATCAGGAGCGCCCGGCAAGGTCTTGGTATATTTCTTCGACATTAATTTCCTTGATTTAACTTTCCCCAGGGGCTGCCGGAAGCTCTGCATAGATTTCATCCAGCTATCCATTGTCACGGCGCCTTTAAAGTAAGTGGCTGTCTCATTCCAACTCTCAGAATATTTTCCCTCATCGACAAGCAAAAGCCAGGCTTTCGCAACTGCTTCTGAAGTGCGCTCTTTGTCCTGGCTCGCCAAAACTGCTTGATGAGATATTCCGAATAGAAACAACAATAAGATAATTGAAACAGTCTTTTTCATATTTGGCTCCGTCGCAGTCCTATTTATTAATTCTTTTAATGATTAGTAAAATAAGTGTTAACAAATGAAATATACACTGATCTCACATTCTCGCAAACAGAGATTTCAGGAAGGAGTCAATACCCGACTTGACAGCCACAGTCAGGTCAAGTTCTGTTTAGGGCAACTTAGATGAAACACCGGGTCCTGTTAAGGCAGGTAGGGAGCCTAACCGAAAGTGGGCAGCAGTGGGTCATTTGCCTGCCGGTTCCTGCGGGTAGGAAATCGTCAGGAGGATTTTTTCCGTAATGATTTTCTCTTTGAGTCTCACTGTCAGGAGGATGCCGTTTTCACCTGCTTCCATGTTTTCGTGGGACCAGCGTGAGAATTGACCGCCGTAATACTGCGCGAGGTTTTCCGGCCATATGGTGATGACGCTCCCGTCGCGCGGGAAAACGATACCCGGCTGACTGGGGTTGTTCCGGAAGTTCGACTCTTCATCCATCATGAATCTTCCGTTTTCACCCTTGGGATCGAAAAAGAAGGTTTCGTCCCAGAGAATCTCCAGGAATTCAGCGGTTTTGTTGTCGATGGACAGAAGAAAGGCCTTGTAGCCGGCCAGGGGCGAAAGGGAGTTATCATCGACCGCTGTTATGGAGGTATCGAAATCGGTGTTACTGACGCGCTGCACGGGCGGTTCGACCCCAAAGGGCATTCTGGCTGAGGTGGTAGCGCATCCGACAAAAATCGTTATTGTTAGAAGGGCAAGTAGTGTTCTGATCACTCTTCGCGTCTTACTTTCTAATCCCAAGGGATGAATCTCGGCAAACATTTTTACCGATGTTTCATGTTCACCACTATTCAATAGCTTCATCTGTCACACAATTTTTGGTGCTTTGAAATACAGGGCCATTTCTGACCCTGCCATTACTGTTCATCAGGACTGGCTTGGCTATTTATATCCCACAGGGCAGAGAAACGCTGGAAATGTTCGTTATAGACCCGGACGTCTCATTGTCTCTAGAGCCGTCGCACCGGAAACCATTGTGTTGGCCCTGCCTATCGACGTGATAGAAAAAGTCGGTGATACATAAGTATAGGCAAGAGTGAAATCACCAGCATCGGTGCCCACGGCCGTACCGGTGAACGCAGCACCTCCCGGCCACGAACTGGCCGTAAGAAGCAGAACTGCCCTAAAAGGCAGTTCTGCATTCACAAACACGTTGGTAATTAGGTACCGGGAATCACCGGCCTAATCGTGCCCATAGCTGTCGCGTCTTTAACAAATGGAGCCGTTCCGGTTACTGTTATTTGTACGTTGGTTGTCCCGGGCACGAAATTGATCCTAAAGTCCCCCGCACTGGTACCAAGATTCAAGTCATTATAAGAGTTTAACGCAGGCCAATTGGTGGTTTTCAAAAACTCCTGGGCTCCATACTGTGTGACCCTTGCCTTACCCTCGGCCAATCCAAGCAGAGTTGCCTTCTTCTTGGCTTCCTCCTGGAGGTTGAAGTACTTCGGGATTGCCACGGCAGACAGGATCCCAAGAATCACCAGAACTGCGATGATCTCGATCAACGTAAAACCTTTTTGATCTTTCATTTTGCTAAGTATCTTAAACCTTAAAGAGCTTGTTAACTCATCATCCATAAATTTTCCGCTTCTCGATGATGACAGTTAATAAAGAGGTGTTTTAATTGATTAAGCAGGACAATAGATGGGGTGACGAATTTCAGCTGCCCCTTCCCCCCGTGGGGCAATGAAACACCGATAAAATTATCAAAATATCAGGAAAGAAAATCAAGGACAAATCGCATATTAGATAAAAATACGAAAAAAGTATTATACGGACAGCGGGGCGGATTAAATCAAACAGCAACCGAATTGGGCATTCTTGCCTGAACAGGAATATAAATTGGGGAGGCTCGTGGAATTTCGGGATATTTTAATGGTGATTTACTTTCTTAAATAATTCTTGACTTCATGTGTATATTGGTGTAAATGAGTGTTAAATACTTATGGTGGGGGATGGTAATGAGCTTTATCCGATTCAAGGGTAGGGGTGCCAGAGTGTACCGAGATGAGCCGACGATTTCGATTACAGGACATGGGACGTTCAGTATCGGACGTCTTGCGTATGAGTCGTTCTTCCGCGATTACTCGGGGGTGTTTCTCAATTTTGACCCGGATCGCAGGGTGATTGGGATTGAACCCACCAATGAGGAGGCTCCAGAGGTTCACAAAATCCGGGTCTTTGCGTCATCGAAGGGTATTCAAATTTCCGCGCAGGCTTTTCTGGACTACTGTAAGATCGAACGCGGAAGGGAAACAAAAAAATATCCTGTACGGTGGAACGATACCGAGAAAATGGTCGAATTAGAATTAGAAAAATAAAACCCCCGGGCGACCGAGGCCACACCAGGGGTGCTTTGCGAGCAACTCCTTGATAACGCCTCAGCGAAAGAAAGTCAATATTATTCGTCATGGCTCCCACCTTGGTCTTCCGGGTAAGAGGCAAACCAAACGAACCACATCTCAGCGAAGCCAGACCTAATAGAAGTCATCCACGCCGAAGGACTGCAACTCCGCAGGCAGGGCAGGAACTACATTGGCCTTTGCCCCTTTCACACCGAGAAGCACCCATCCTTTGCAGTATCGTCTGAACACCAGAAGTTTAAATGTTACGGTTGTGGAGCGTATGGTGACGTTATTTCCTTTGTCATGCAGTACAAGAAAATTTCTTTTAAGGATGCATTGGCTTATCTACGCATCAGGAAGGACATCAGAAAACCTTACGATCCGGTCGAAGCCAGAAAGAAAGACTTGATCAGAGTGTTCCGTCGATGGATTTTCTGCAACTATGACGCCATTGCTCGGGAATATCGGGGTCTAAACAACCTCCTGACTGACATAAGGACTATTGAAGACTTGGAACTTCGGGCTTGGATATTCCATGAACTGCCTGTGCTTGAATATCACATGGACATTCTGCAGTACGCTGACGATGAGACGAAATTTGAGCTTTTCAATGAGGTAATGACTAGTGACAGATTTTGATCTTGGGAATGCATTGATGAAGACCGGTATCCTGTCATCTCTTGAACCGTGGGAAACTATCAGGGCGTTAGAAATCAGTGTTGAGTGGATCATTGACAGACTTATCCCAAAGGGAAGTATAACCCTGATCTTTGGCAAAGGGGGGGTCGGAAAGACTTGGCTGACGCTTGACATGGCAAGATGCATTGGCTCAGGGACACCATATCTCGGCCTATCGACAGTCAAGTCAACGGTGATCTTCGTCGACTTCGAAAATCCTTTGGCAGTTCTTAACATCAGGACGCAGAAGCTCGGGCAGGCTGAAAATGTTCACTTCTGGAGGGCAAATAATCCCAACCTTAAAGCCCCCAAATTGGATAAGAAAGACTGGGAGCTTTACAAACAACTGCCCGAGGGTTCCGTATTGATCTTCGACACGCTCAGGGCTTCACAGGACAGGGATGAAAACGCTTCCGATGAGATGGGCTTAATCCTAGGCAGGCTGAAGGAACTGAGGGACATGGGCTTCACAATTATCCTCCTGCATCATACTGCCAAGAATTCAGATCGAGTGGCAAAGGGTTCAACGGCTATAGTTGACCTTGCAGACCATATCCTGGGGATGACGCTTGTCAGGAAGAGAAAAGACGGTCAGGAGGTCATCATAGACGATGAGGATACTGACGAAGATCTTTTGTACCGTCTCGGGATGAGGGAAAAGACTCGATTTGAGCCATTTCACATTTACCTGACGCTAAACCCTGACAGGGGGTTTGAGCTTGCCCCAGACCCACAGGAGAATACCCTCAAAGATATGCACAGCATACTCGAAGAAATGGGCTCCACAAAGAAGACAGCTTTCCTTGGCGTGTGTAAGGAGCGGTTAAGCCTGAGCCGAGCAAGAACAAGCAAGCTCTTTGAGATCGGTCAAGGTAGGTTCTGGAGAGTGGAACACCTGAAGGCGAAGAACGTTCACATGGTTCACCCAATTCAGTTTTCCAGTTTGTCATCCCTATATAGTGCTGAAAAACTGAAAAACTCAAATTCAGATTTCCGAAACGACTACGAAGGAAAAAATAGTGAACCTAGTGATATTAAAGAGTTATCCAGTTTTCCAAAAGGGCTTTTAAAAACTGAAAAACAGGACGTATTAGAGGTTGATGAGGTAATCGGATGATCTACGAAGTCGTGGATACAATGCGTGTGAAGACTCCTAAAGGTGAATTAGAACTAAAGCCGGGACAGATAATCAGTCTTGATTCACTCAAAGCGCTAAAGTTTGTCGAGATGGGCAAACTAACCCCTCAGGTCACTGCAGCCCGTTTTGCCTTTTTAATGCAGTGCATGGACTCTATATGGGATAGCCATGCATTGCCACTTTACAAGCAGGGTTTCAGAATGACTCCCGCAATAAAGCAGGCTGAGGTAGCGGTGGAAAGACTGCAGGAAGAAGTTTTCCAAGGGAAAGCTACACTAGAAGATTTCAGGACTGCAGTGGAAGAATTGATTACTCAGATCAAGAAGGTCAATTTGGTCAATTGATTGGCCAGTTATGGTTAACGGAGGTCAACCGGATGAGACGCACCAACGACGAAGTAATCCTCAAGATGCTTTCAGAAGGCAAACAGCAGAAAGAGATCGCAGCACATTTTGGGGTCACGCCCTCATACATCTGCAAGCGTATTAGGCTTCTTCTGCCTCAAAGTGAACCTGAGAGCTTTAAGAATCTGACTGACAAGGAAAAGCGATTTGTTCTTGAAAAGGCAAGTGGGAAAACCAACCTTGATGCAGCTTTAAAGTCTTTTGACGTTGCGAGTAGAGAATCTGCAAAGGTCTTGGGATCGAACCTCATGAACAAGGAGACAATCAGAGTTGCACTTGATGAAGTTATGGTTCAAGAGGGTATGGGAACAAGATACAGGATTAGGCGGTTGAAGCACTGTATTGACCATCCTGACCCCAACGTGACCTTGAAAGCTTTGGACCAATCTTGGCGGTTAGACGGTTCCTATTCACCTCAAAAAATTGAGCTTGATTCAGTTCAGCAGTCTCAAAACCTGATAATGCGTATCGATGCATCGATTGCTGCATCGAAAGCATTTATTGCGAGATTTAGTGACTTACTTGGTGAAGACGATGAACCTGTTTAAAATTTTTATCTTCAGAAAAGGGACAATTTGCGGATCGCACCACCCTAATCCCTTCCCTGTCCACCCCCTTTTTATCGAGGGGATAAGCGTGGATAAACCTAGGATATGGAGGTGTAGATGTCAAAGAGACCTGGATTAACTACTGATGAGGAACAGAGAATCAAGTCTCTGCTTGCTATGGGTAAGACTTACAATGCCATTGGTAAAGAGATAGGGAGGGACGCTAAAACCGTTAAGAAGCTGGCCCTTCAATCTGTGGCAGAAATCTATGAAATGAAAAAGGAGCTTGCTGACTGGTACGAAGATCTCGCCAAACGGATGCTTTCATCCATTACAGAGGCAGACATAGACAGAATTAATGCCTATCAAAGGACGGTCTCAGCAGGGATTGCAACGGATAAGATGCGCCTTCTTCGGGGCGAGTCCACGGACAATGTAACTGTCATTGCAGCGCTCATTCAAGAGGCTAAAGCACATCGAAGGGAAGAGGCTCGTCTTTTGGCGGGGGCTTCATTGGACAGAAATGAGCTTGATGATGACCCCGGCATACCCCCCAACCGGGGCAGTGATAAAAAGGAAAACGGTCATTCTGAATGAAGATCGAGCTTGAAGCTCAGGACATCCAGGCGATAGCAAATAAGGTCGTTGAACTCCTGATACCCTACCTGAAGAGCATTCATGAGCCTGATCAGATCATGACCATTGAGCAGGTGTCAGTAATGCTCGAAAAGAGTAAGGGCCAGATTTATCAATGGGTGCATGATGCAAGTCATGGTTTGTCTGATTTCCCCTACCAGAAAGCAGGGCGTACTCTCAGATTCTCAAGGAAAGACATCGTTACTTGGATGAAAACCAATGGCAAACGGTTAGAAAGCCGTTAGAAGCCGATTCTAAATCGCTAATATCACTCAGATAAACTCATGTGTCTTAGGTACTATGCCTAGCGGGTATGAATCCAACATTTCGTAAAGTTTAACAAAGTCCTTGACAAATATTTAACCACTGGTTAAATAATATACATGACAGGGGATGAGTTGAAAGAGTGGCGTAAGAAATACGGTTACAGTCAGAAAGAGCTTGCAGAAGCCCTCAAGGTGACGAATGTCACGGTTTGCCGTTGGGAAACAGGGGAAAGAAAGATTCCCTCTTTTCTCCAATTTGCTCTCGGGTACTTTGAATTGCAGGCAGAGAAGCCAGTTAGGAAAATTATAAAAAGAAAGGGGGTGAGAAAATGAGAGGCAGCGTCCAGAAGAAGGGCAAGAAATATTATGCTGTTCTTGCCATAAATGGGAAACGTAAATGGTTCAGAGGCGGTCACACAAAGAAGGATGCGCAAAAGGTCCTTACTGAGAAGATGGCAGAGGTTGATCAGGGTACGTATGTAGAACTGCCTAAACTGACGTTCAAGGAATTTGCCGAACTATGGCTAAAGAGTTATGCAGAGACAAGCCTCAAGCCCTCCACGCTTGAACTTTACAAGATCATCGTGGGGAAGCATTTAATTCCTCGGTGGGGAGATTACAGGCTCAAGGAGATAAAGACCGCCCAGATTCAAATCTACGTGTCTGAGAGGCTGAAAAAGGTATCCCCTAAGACCGTAAGGAATGAGGTAGCAGTTATCAAGGAAATGTTTAAGCATGCCCATCGTTGGGGTTATGTCAAAACGAACCAGGCGGAGCATGTTCAAAGGCCCAAGGTGGATAAGCGTGAGATTGAAATCCTAGAACCGCCTGAGATTGAAAAACTGCTGCACCATTCAACCGAAGCCTACCGGATGGCATTACGTACGGCAGTCATGACCGGAATGAGGGCAGGGGAGCTTTGGGGGTTGCAGTGGGGGGATGTTGACTGGAACTCGGGTCAGATTTATGTAAGGCGGTCCCTCTGGAACGGAGAATTTCAGACACCAAAAACAAAGACGTCAATCCGTAAGGTTGATATTTCCACCAGTCTCGCCTTTGAACTCAAGAAATGGAAACTTGCATGTCCCATCAGCAAACAAGACCTTGCCTTCCCCAATACTGATGGGAAACCCACCAATCACAATACTCTGATAAAGAGCCACTTTAATCCCGCCCTCAGACGTGCAGGGTTAAGAAAGGTGTCGTTTCATTCATTGAGGCACTCAAATGCTTCGATGAGGATTCAGGCGGGTCAGAATGTGAAGTACATATCGACGCAACTCGGACATTCCTCCATCAACATCACGATGGACCGATATGGTCACCTCTTCAATGATGCGGACTTCACAAGGCGTCAAGTTGAGCTTCTTGAGGCCTATTTCGGCGCATCCGTTAGAAATCCGTTAGAAAAAGGAAAAAAAGAAGGGTTAGAAGCACATAGCACTGAACCTCTAACCCCTCGGATTTCCTATGGTGCCGAAGCCGGGATTTGAACCCGGACAGGCCTACGCCCACTAGACCCTGAACCTAGCGCGTCTACCAATTCCGCCACTTCGGCACGCGCGACAATATTGAATAATTATAATGATGACGCAATGTTGTCAAGCGAAATTAGGCTTGAAATAAGAAACGTAAATGGTAGAGTGAATTCATCAAACATCACAGGCGGCGCGTTCTTTTTTCATGAAGGTTTTTAAAGGCATCGGGGAAGCAACACCGGAATTTCAATCCTCCGTCATCACCATCGGCAACTTCGACGGCATCCACCTGGCCCACCAGGATATCCTCAACCGGGTCGTGAAGGAAGCGCGCGAAAGGAAGACCCGCTCGATCGTCATCACCTTCAATCCTCATCCCCAGCAGGTCCTGCATCCTGAAAGAAGGCCGTTCTACCTTCTCACCACCCTTGACGAGAAGGTGAAACTGATCGAGGCCCTCGGTATTGACGCCGTTTTGCTCATCACTTTCACGCGGGCCTTCTCCGCCGTCACGGCCGAGGCTTTTGTCCGGGAGATCCTCTGGGGCACGTTGCGCGCCCAGAAAGTCTTCATCGGACACGATTACGCCTTCGGGAACCGGAAGCAGGGGAACGAGGATTTCCTCCGGTCCATGGGGGGGATGCTGGGATTCGAAGTCGAGAGCATCAACACCTTCAGGGTCAATAACACCACCGTCAGCAGCACGAACATCCGGATGGCCGTCCTGGACGGGGACGTCCGGAAGGCCGCCCTCCTGCTGGGTCGACCCTACAGCCTGAGCGGCAGGGTCATACGCGGTTACCAGCGGGGGAGGGCGATCGGAATACCGACGGCCAATATCGAGCCCGGCAAGGAACTGCTCCCCGCCAACGGCGTCTACGCCGTCGAGGTCGACCTGGAGGGGGTCCGCCACGCCGGGGTTCTGAATGTGGGGTTCAACCCCACCTTTTCCAATGAAAAACTCTCCGTGGAGGTTCACATCATGAATTTCGGCGGGGAGCTATACGGCAGGGGACTGACGGTTTCATTCATCGAGCGGATCCGCAGTGAAATGAAATTTGAAAGCCCGCAGAAGCTTGCCGACCAAATCCTGAGAGACAAGGCGAAGGCCGAGGAGATAGTCTCCCGCCTGGCCCGGCGGGACAAAACTTAAGGAAACGCCATGTACATCAAATGCTGGGGGTCAAGAGGGTCCATACCTGTGTCGGGAGAGGAGTTCAATATCTACGGCGGGGACACGACCTGTATCGAAATCCGAACCAAGGGCGATCGGGTCATCATCATCGACGCGGGGTCGGGCATCCGCAGGCTCGGCAATCAGCTCATCAAGGAGGGCCGGTACAGCTACGACATCCTCTTCACTCACGCCCACTGGGACCACCTGCTGGGTTTCCCGTTCTTCAGGCCCCTGTATGTGAAGAAGGCCGAACTCCGGATCCACAGTTGCTTTTTCGCGGAACAGTTTGTCGACAGCATCCTCGGCAGGGTCATGTCTTCACCCAACTTCCCCGTGGACTTTTCGGATGTGCAGGCTTCGATACAATATCACGCGCCCTGCCCCGAGATGTTCATGGTGGACTCCATGCGCGTAGAGCCCATCGCGATCAGTCACCCGAACCAGGGAAACGGGTACAGGTTCACCGAGGACGGGAAGCGTTTCGTGTTTATCACCGACAACGAGCTCGGTCATATCCACGGCGGCGGTCTCCCCCCGGAGGCCTACGTCGAGTTTTCGAAAGGGGCCGATCTGCTCATGCACGACGCGGAGTACACCGAAGAGGAATACGCGACCTACAAAGGCTGGGGGCATTCCACCTGGCAAAGCGCACTCGAACTGGCCGTCCGCGCGGAAGTCCGGAAACTCGGCCTGTTTCATCACAACCAGGATCGGACGGACAAGGAGATCGACGAGATCGTCGATTCCTGCCGGAAGGCGGCATCCGCCCGGGGGGCCCGCATGGAGATATTCGCGGTCAGGCGGGACATGACCTTCAACCTTTAAAGGTTCGAAAATACCCTTAACGCACACATCTCTCACTGTTTCAAGCCCATCATGAAAGTCAGGCGCTTGCATCCCTGGGACGTGACACCCCGCGAAGCCGTGAAAATCCAGCGGTCCCTTCGCGAAAAACTGCGCCTCAACGAAAACCTGCTGTCCGGGCGAATCCGTTACGTTGGCGGGGCCGATATCTCGTACACCCGGGGTGACGATCGATTTTTCGCGGCCGTCGTCATTCTGGAGTGGCCCTCACTGCGCACGGTCGAGGAGGCCACCCACTTCGAGAAGGTGCGCTTCCCCTACATTCCGGGACTCCTTTCCTTCCGGGAGGGGCCGCCCCTCATCCGGGCCTTCGAGAAACTGAATCGGGCGCCCGACGTGGTGCTCTTCGACGGCCAGGGCATTGCCCACCCGAGAGGTCTCGGCCTGGCCTCGCACATGGGGCTGCTTCTGAGCGTGGCTTCGGTGGGATGCGCGAAAACGAAACTCGTCGGCGAGCACGATGAAGTGGGGGAGGCCACGGGGGATTACGCGGAACTTTTTCTTGAGGGGCGGGCCGTCGGCGCCGTGGTGCGCACGAAAGAGCGCGTCAAGCCGATTTATGTCTCCCAGGGGCACCGGGTGGGTTTCCTGCAATCCATCCGTCTCGCCCTGTCCTGCTGCAGGGGCTACCGGATCCCCGAACCCGTCCGGCAGGCCCACCTGCTCGTCAACAGGATGAGACGCCTCAGCTCTTGCTGAAGAAGACGTCGTGGATCAGGGCCTCGGCACCGCTTTGTGTGCGCTGCGAGTTGATGTACAGCACGATGCCCATGATCTCGGGAGGCTCTCCCCCGTTGATATCGCTGAAGAGCACCCGGTAGTCCTTGTAGACGTTTCTCTTTTCGGTGTACCAGCGGCCCGTCTTGTTTATCTTATTTCTCATGACGATATAGCGGACTTTGTCCCCGTTGGTCTGGGCGCTCCTGCAGGTCGTTCCCACGGGCGCCTCCGTGTCCCAGATGTAACCGAGCAGCGGGGCGCTCAGCGGGTTGGCGGTGAATCCTGCCGGCTTGAAGGCGATGTAGACCTGCATGGCCTGATCGTCGCTGTCCTTCTTGCGCACGTCACCCCCCTCGGGGAGTTTTGTGACGGCCCATTTCCAGTTCAGGAACGGGTGCTCTTTGAGGTCCACCTGCATGGCCTTCCGGATACCGAAAGCGGACCGGGCGTCACTGGTCATGCGAAGGACGTAATAATCCCCAGCGTCCTTTTTCACGGGCAGGCGGGGCAGGATGTTCATCAAGTTGATTTTCGAGATCTTCTCCAGGCGAATGACCGGCGTTCCTTTGCGTTTTTCGAGTTCCCATCCTTCCGGGGCTCCGTTTTGAAGGCTCGAGGAATGGAACTGGGTCACCGATATCCGTTCCGCGACGGTTGCGTACCCCGTCAAATGCAGGCAGACCGTCAACCCTGAGAGCAGAAGAGACAGAATGAGCAGGCGGAAGCGCTGTGAAGACATGTCAATCCTTTCTGTAGAGGGCCATGATTTCCGTTCTCTTGAAAACGGCATCCACTCGACCCACGAGCTTCTCTATGTTTTCCCGGCCGCCCTCCTCACGGTCGATGAGGGCGATGACGCGATCCACGATCAGCCCCTCGGCCCTGACGCTTTCTATGGCGGCGATCGTGGATCCCCCCGTGGTAATAACGTCGTCGAGGATGACCACCTTTTCCCCGGGTTTTACGGCCCCCTCGATGCGGCTCTTCGTGCCGTGCCCCTTCGTCTCCTTGCGGACCGTGAACGACTTGATCGGGTTCCCCCTCTGGAAGGAAATCACGGCGAGGGCGTTCGCGAGGGGATCGGCCCCGAGGGTCAGCCCTCCCGCCGCCGTCACACCGGATCCCGCGAGCATGTCGAAGAGAATGTGGCCGATGAGGTTCATCCCTTCGGGGTCAAGGGTCACGGGCTTGCAGTTGAAATAGTAGGGGCTTGTCCTTCCCGAGGCGAGCGTGAAGGGCGGGTTCTCGCAGTATTTGAAGGCTCGCTCGAGGATGATCTCGGCGAGCCTCTGCCGATTTGTCCTGTCGTTCCAGTTCATCCGTTACAAATGTCCTTGCGCCGTCAACACGAACCGTATGGGAACCTCCACCCATGTCGTGACCGGCTGACCCATTCGCTTCCCGGGCTCAAAGCGCCACTGCCTGACGGCTTCCAGCGCCGATTGGTCGAGGATCTCGTACCCCGATGATTTCTTGACCCGAAGTTCCCCGACGTCACCGCTGCTTAAAACCTGGGCGGAGAGGACGATCGTCCCCTCGTAACCGTTTCTGCGAGCGGCCAGCGGGTATGCGGGCCGTTTGTTGTCGAAGTAGCGGGGCATGGCGATGGTGGTCCCCGCGGGACCCGTCGACCCCTCCTGCGATGCGCGGCCGGCCGGGCCGATACCGCCGCCGGCGGCGGAGGCGCTCTCTGCCGGTCCGACGGCCACCGCATCCTTTTGGAGGACACTGCTCGCGGACATGATGTCCACCGTCACCGTTTCCCGAGAGAGGGCCGATTCGCTGTCCCCCGCCTTCAGCGGTGCCTTCTCGATCCGTACTGATTTTGCAACTTTCGTGCTAGAGGCTTTCCTCTCCGCCGGCATTGCGGACTCTCCAGGTAACGGGGCGTCGCTCAGGAAAAAGGCGATCTCAAAAGTTCCCGTTCCCTTCGAGGACAAGATGGGCGGTGACGGCAGGGAGACGAGGGCTAGGGCCGCCCCGATGTGGACGGACAGAGACAGCGCGACGGCCAGAAGGAGGTCCCTCTTCAGGGGCGACCGACCTGCCCGTCCCGTTGAAAAGTCTTCCCCCGTTCTTTTAACGTCCGCCAGGTTTATGTCCATCCGGTACGGCATCCGTCACAGCATCCTTTCGATCATTCTCACGGCCTCGACCCCGTCCCGGGCAAAGGCCGCCCCAAGGGAATCGGCGAAGGGTTTTGTGACCACGGCGCCGCCGAGGATAAACCGGCACCGCAACCCCTTTTCCTCTGCGAGACGGATCACCTCCGGCATGCGGACCATCGTCGTCGTCATGAGTGCCGAGAGCCCCACGACAGGGGCCTTGTGGCGCCGGACGGCCTTCAGGATGGCCCCGGCGGACACATCCTTCCCCAGGTCGACGACCTGGAAGCCGTGATTCCGCAACATGAGCGCGACGATGCTTTTCCCGATGTCGTGGATGTCGCCCTGCACCGTGGCCAGGAGGATCGGCCCTTTGCGCTTGCCGCCGGCCCGCGCAGCCCGCAGTCGCGGCTCCAGGTGCTCCATGGCCTTCTTCATGGTCTCCGCGCTCGCGATGAGCTGGGGCAGGAAGTATTCCTTCCGGCCGAAGAGGTCCCCGACGCGGATGATCGCCGGGATCATGGTGTCCTGTACCAGTGCCGGGGCCGTTTTGCCCGCTGCGACCGCAGCATCAACGAAGTCGTTTATGTCGTCGCGGTTCCCGTCGAGAATGGCCTGGTACACGCTTTCCGTCGGGGATGGTTCCGCCGCCGGCCCCCCCGGCTCCTTCTGACCCGAAGGACCGGAGAAACGGGCGATATAATTCAACGCGTCCCTGTCTCTCTGGCCGAGGACATCGGTCGCCAGCTTGACGGCCATGAGTTCTTCCCGCGTGGGGTTGGCGATGGCGGCTCGGAGTCCCTTTGCGGCGGCCATGGCCAGAAAGGCCGCGTTCAGCCACCGCCGTTCGGGCATCCCGAAGGACACGTTGGAAAGCCCGATCAGGGGGGCGCCCTTGAATGTCTTCGACACCCATTCGATGGTCTTCAGGGTTTCCGCGGGTGCCTGAGGGTTGGAGGCCGCCGTCATGACGATGCCGTCGACGAGCAGGTCCTCCTTTGTGAAACCGAATGAACGGGCGCGGCGATAAATGGCCTGGATGATTTTGATTCGTTTCTCCGCCGTCTCCGGGATTTCCCCTTCCGCCAGCGGCAGCAGGATGAACATGGCACCGTATTTCGCGGCGAGGGGAAGGAGCGTCTCCATCTTGTCCTTTTCACCCGGGATGGAGTTGACGAGCGCCCGGCCGGGATAAATACGCAGGGCCGCCTCGACGGCCTCGGGCCTCGCCGAGTCGATGACGAGGGGGAGATCCGTTGCCACGGCGAGAAGGCTGATGACGTCCCTCATGGTTTTCACTTCGTCGATAGCGGGCACCCCCACATTCACGTCGAGCAGGTCGGCCCCGCTTTCCTCCTGTTCCCTTGCCATCCGGCGGACGAGGGATGTCTTGCCCTGCAGAAGCTCCTCCTGCAGGGCCTTCTTGCCCGTCGGGTTGATCCCCTCGCCGATGATGGCGAGGGGCCCCTTCTCTTCCAGGACGAGAACCTTTCTCGCCGAGGAGAGGGCGCCGATGGAGGACCGTATGGGCGGGATCGCCCTGGCCCCCCCGATCCTCTCCTTCAACTCCCGGATGTGGAGAGGGGTCGTCCCGCAGCAACCGCCGACGAGATTGACGCCCGCCGCGGCGAAGCGGCCGGCATAGGAGGCAAATTCCCTGGCGTCCATGTCAAAGGTCGTTTTGCCGCCAACCAGTCTGGGAAGGCCGGCATTCGGTTTCGCCACGAGCGGAACCGTCGCGCAGGGTTTCATGGCCTTTACGAAGCTGATCATGTCCGCCGGGCCTGTGGAGCAGTTGCTTCCGACGGCATCGGCGCCGAGCGCCTGGAGTGTGATGAGCGCCGTTCGCGGGTCCGTCCCGTTCAGGGTCCGTCCGTCCTTCTCAAAGGTCATCGTCACGATGGTGAAAAGATCCGATATTTCTTTCACGGCGATCAGGGCCGCGCGGGCCTCCTGGATGTCCATCATCGTTTCGATGACGATGAGGTCGACGCCGCCCTCGATGAGCCCGCGGGCCTGCTCCTTGAAGACATCGACGGCCTCTTCGAAATCGAGGCTGCCGAAGGGCTTCACAAACTGCCCCGTCGGTCCGATGTCCCCCGCGATGAGCGTCTTCGGGCCCAGGGCCTTCCGGGATACACGGGCCAGATCCCGGTTGACCTCCAGGACATTGCGGGCATTGAATTCCGCCAGCTTGAAGCGGTTCCCGCCGAAAGTGCAGGTGTAGACGACGTCACTTCCCGCCGCCCGGTATTCCTGCTGGACGTCCTGGATGACGGAGGGGTTCTCGAGACACCACAACTCCGGGCAGACTCCCCCGGGCATACCCCGCTTCTGGAGTTCCGTTCCCGTGGCGCCGTCAAGAACGAGGATTCTTTTCCTCAGCAATTTTTTGATTCGGTCTCTCTTCTTCAAGCGTCCTTCCCTGTCAGGGTTTCTCCCGGATCCCGACAACGGCCGTGACCGACTTTTCGGGGATCAGGATAAAACTTTCGTTGATCCGGACCCCGATGCGCTGCAATTCCAGGAGTTCAAAGATCCGCTTCTGGTTCTCCAGGGTGAAATCCCCGTAACCCGCGGAAAAGCGCCCTCTCCGGGGCGCCTTGTTCTCGCGGCGGAGCGCCTGCCGCAAATAGGCCGTGATCCAGTCCAGCGCCGCGTCAACCGTCTCGCTGGCGACGGCATCGAAGACGACTCCCCGGGTGAGCTGGTTCGCCGCTGCTGTCTGTTCGATGGCGTTGATGATGTCCTCTCCCGCCGTGGCTGCAATGAGGGCAATCTCTCCGCAGCCGTCGAGGAACGAGGCGAGGTCGCGGCTTTCAAAGACGACATCTTCCGGAAGGAGGGTCCTGGAGGAGTCCCGTGCCGTGACGGGGAACCTTCTTGCGACTCCCTTGAGGTGCATCAGGAGGCCTGCATCGCGGATCCAGGTCTCCAACTCGTCCCGCCGGCCGGCCTCGAGGCGGGTGACACCTTTTTTATACCCCAGGCGCCTGTAGATGTTCCGAAGGGGCGTCTGGACGGTTATACGGTCGAAGAACTGGGGCCCGTTCATGACAGGAAGCCTCGTGTGAAGCGGCGGTGTCATCCGCCCGTGGGGCGCTCGAAACCGACCAGCTCGATAATGAACTCATCCACTTCCTTCGGCGGGTTGATGAAGGTGACCATGAAGGGGACCTTCCCTTTCGGTGCGATGCTCACGTTCGAGACGTCCGACCCTTCCGGCTTTGAAAGGTCATCCGTGATTTCCTTGTCGGTGAGCTTCACGAGTTCATCGTCCGTGAGGATATTCCCGGCATACACCTCGGTTTCCCCCAAGACTTTGCCGGCGTTGTCCAGGATCTTCCCCTTGACCTTGATATTGGACACGGAATAGTCAAAGTCGTTCACGGCCGTTCCCTGAATGACCAGGATATCACCCCCGACGATCAGGTTCTTGAGAAACCGTTCCCTCACCTCCGAGAAATTGATGCCTCCCGCCTGGGCGGGCGGCGGGGTTTTTTTCTCAGGCTGAATCGCCTGTTCCGGGGTTTTGCTGTAGAAGAGATTCAGGACCTGCTCCCCGATCTGCGGAAAAAGGTAAAGATAGACACCCCCCAGGACGAGGACCAGCATGGCCAGGTAGAGTCCGATCCGGACCGGTGTCCAGGCCTGCCGCTTTTTCGCTCGGGGGAAGGTCACCTCTCCCGGCTCTGCAGACGGGGGTTCTTCCGGTTTTTTCTCTTCCGCGGGGGGCGCCGCTTCCTCGACTACGGCGTCGTGCCTTTGTTCATCTGCCGGCGGGGGTTCTTGCCTCACCGTCTCGGCGACGATCTGATCGAGGTTGATGCTCTTCTCATCCGCCGCTTGTCTTTCGCGGAAAACATGACCGCAGCGGTTACATCGGACCCAGACGCCCTCCTCGCCTATCTGGGTTTCATCAAACCGGTATTTGGTGCCGCATTCCTTGCACTGGATGATCATAAAGCCCCCTCTTTTCATTCTTCCAGAACGTAAACATCAGGGAGATAACGGGCCTTTTCGTCGAAGTCCAGTCCGTATCCCACGACGAATCCCTGATCAAGGTCAAAGCCCACGTAATCGGATTGAAACGCCACTTCCCGCCGGTGTTTCTTGTCGATCAGGGTGCAGAACCTCAGCGTTCGTGGATTCCGCTCCAGCAATTTTTCCTTCAGAAAGGCCAGCGTCAGGCCTGTATCAATGATGTCCTCCACGACCAGGACATCCCTGCCCGTAATGGGTGTTTCGATGTCCTTCGTGATCCGGACCTTTCCCGAGCTGACGGTGGCGGAACCGTAACTGGCCAGACGGATGAAGTCGATCGTGCAGGGGATTGTCATGGCCCGTATGAGATCGGCCATGAATATGAAGGAGCCCTTGAGCACCCCCACCACGATGAGATCTTTCCCGCTGAAGTCCCTGGAGACTTGCCCGGCCAGTGCCTTCACGCGCTGGTCGATGACGTCCCTGCTGTAGAGGATCCTTTTCCTGTATTTCTCCACCGCTCAAACCTCTTAAGGCGTCACACTACCCAAGAGGCGAAAGATTGTCAATTGAAATCAATGCTTTCCAGTGTAGACGCCGGTGAATTCCAGGAGGTTCCCCTCGATGATTTTTTCAGCCTCCCGGAGCGCTTTTCCGTCCTGGAAAACAGAGGACAGGCTCATGAAAATACGGTCAAATCTGGATTTTTCACAGCCCAGGGATTCGTAGTCGATGTAGCGAATCATGTACTGCGAGCCGTCGAAGTAGTACTTGCCGAAACGATTGGCGTCGGGCGAGCGGAAGGGCCAGTCAACCTTCAGCCGGAAGAAACGAAAGGCGATGTCCCGGAGCCGGGGCTCCCTGAAACGGCGGTGAGAGGGCATCTCGCCGACGGCCTCGCTGACCAGCCGGAAATACTCTTTGACGAGATCGATGTCGGTCACGACGAGTCCAAAGAGGTACCAGTCATCGATGACCTCGATGAGGGCCCGTTTCTCTTCCCCGGAGATGTAGTGGTAGCTCGGGCAGAAATGACCGTCGCACAGTTCCCTCCCGTAGAAGGACACGCCCCGCAGGTCATCGCCGCCGTTGCGGCGGGGATGGAGGAGACAGCCGACCTTCGTTCCGTCGGCGTCGAGAAACCCCAGGTACTCGCAACAGTATATGACCTCGTAGAGCCTGGCTTGATCTTCTTCCTGCCTCACCTTCTGCGAGAAGGACGACAGGTCGGCTCGCCCCCGGACGATCTCTTGGAAGAGCCGGGTGCGCCGCTCCAGGCGTTTCCGGAGGGCTTCCTTCCGGCTGTCGGCGTAGTTGTATAACCCGCAGCAGGCGGCGCAGGATTTCTTTTCGTCGGGCTGGCAGAGATGAATGAATTCCTTTTCCATAGCCTGCTCGGAAAAAATGGCTTCCCGGCCGCACATCGACCGGGGCCACCGGAGGAAGCGGCCCCTTTTCTACTCCAGCACGATGGTCTTTGAGCCGTGAACGAGGATCCGGTGCTCCAGGTGAAGTTTCACCGCCTTGGCCAGGACCATCCGCTCAATGTCTTTCCCTTTCATCTTCATGTCTTCCACGGTATCCCGGTGGGAGGTCCGGATGATGTCCTGGACGATGATGGGGCCGTCGTCGAGGGACTCCGTAACATAATGGCTCGTCGCCCCGATGATCTTCACGCCCCGGTCATAGGCCTGCTGGTAAGGTTTGCCCCCGGCAAAGGCCGGGAGGAAGGAGTGGTGGATGTTGATGATTCGATTGGGGTACAGATCGATGAAGCGGCCCGTCAGGACCTGCATGTAACGGGCGAGGACGATCAGATCAACCCTGTGTCTCTGCATTTCTTCCAGTTCCCGGGTCTCCTGCTCCGCCTTGTTATCCGGGGTGATCGGATAATGACGGAAAGGCAGGCCGAAGCTCTCCGCCAGGGGTTTCGCGTCCAGGTGATTGCTGATGACCAGCGGGATCTCAGCCTTGAATTCCCCCATCCGGTGGCGAAACACGAGGTCATAGAAACTGTAAAGGTGCCGGGAGACGAAAATGGCCATCCGCGCCACTCTGTCGGTGAAATGAAGATCCCATTTCATGTCGAACCGCCGGGCAAGGGTCTCGAAGGCCGCGCCGATCTCATCCCTCGGAATGTCGAAGCCGTTCAACTCCCACTCGATTCGCATAAAAAAGATCTGGTCCTCGGCCGTGTGCTGGGCGGCGTGGACGATGTTCCCGTTGTGGTTGAAGATGAAGTTGGACACCGATGCCACGATGCCTTTCTTGTCGGGACAGGTGAGAAGGAGGATCGCATTGTGGCTTTCCATTTTCTTATCCCTTCAAATTCCCTTGCAAATGTGTTAAACACAAAACCCTATTTTTCGGCAAAAAATAAGTATAGGCTTTAACAAGCTTGGGCGTCAAGCGGAAAGGCTTGCCGGGATGGAGGCTCTGGAGGCTCACCGCCGTAACGGTCGTACATCCCCGATACGAATAACGCCGGAGGGACTCGGAGGAATGAAACTTGTTGAGGAGATCATCCTGCCGAACAGGTTGACCGTAGAGGTTTATGACCGATCCCGCCCCGTCGCGCAGGACATGGTGAAGGTTGTCTTCCTCGCGAGGGTCCAGGTGGAGGTCAAGGAGGCGTATTTCGACCGGCGGGAGCATTACGAGATGACCACGAACATCTTCGGGACGGAAGTCCTTTTTGAGCACTCGAATGAGAGGACCTTTGTTCCCCTCCGGGATCGTGAAAAGGTCTTCAGGGAATTCGAGGATCACTTCAGGAAAGACGCGCTTCCCTACATTTCGAAGCCCCATTTCCCCCGCAGGTTTGTTCTTTCGAAGTACGGGGACATCCGGAAAAACCCCTGGAAGTATGGTCTTCTGCCGGAGCAGAAGACGGAAAACACCGGTGAATAGCGGCCGCGCCGTCCAACCCGGTGCGTGCGGACGGCCGTCCATCCATCAGCAGGAGTCTCACATGAACATCCCCAAAGTGTCCGTGGTCGGCGCAGGTTTTGTCGGTACGATGACAGCCCAGAGAATCGTGGAGCATGATCTTGCGCACGTCGTTCTGGTGGACATCGTTGAAGGGATGCCACAGGGAAAAGCTCTGGATATCGCCCAGTCCGCGGGAATCGAGGGCTTTGACGTCAAGATCACGGGGACCAATGATTTTTCGGAGATCCGGGGATCCCGGATCGTCGTGGTCACCGCGGGTTTTGCCAGACTGCCCGGAATGAGCCGGGAGGAACTCGCCGCCAAAAACGGAAAGATCATCCAATCCGTCACGGAAAGGGTCAAAACCTACGCGCCGGAATGCATTCTGCTCATGGTCACAAACCCTGTCGATGTGATGACCCAGCTCGCCTGGAAGGTCTCCGGTTTCCCCGCCCATCGGGTCGTCGGCATGGGGGGTGTTCTGGACTCGGCCCGATACCAGCTCTTCCTGGCCGAGGAGCTTGGGGTGGCGCCGAGAGAAATAGAAGCGCTGGTCCTGGGCGGGCATGGAGACAGCATGGTGCCCGTGGGTCGCCGCACGACCCTGAAAGGGGTTCCGGTGGGTCAGCTCGTGAAGCCGGAGCGGCATCAGGCCATCATCGAGCGGACCAGGTACGGGGGGGCGGAGATTATCGGTCTTTTGAAGACGGGAAGCGCCTTTCATGCCCCGTCCGCCGCCGTTTTCGTCATGGTCGAAGCCATTCTCCGGGACAGCAAACGGGTCGTGCCGGCATCCACGTACCTCGACGGCCAGTACGGCATACGGGGTTGCTTCATCGGCATACCGGTCAAACTGGGCGCGGGCGGCGTCGAAGACAGGTATGAAATCGAGCTGACGGCGGAAGAACGCGATGCCCTGCGCCGATCGGCCGAACGCGTGGAAAAAACATTCAACGAACTTCGCGTCACATGACATCGAGCTCTTTTGAAGAGATCCTCTCCCTTGTGGAAAAGCCGAGTCGCTACATCGGCGGGGAAGTCAACACCGTCCGCAAAGACAGGGCAAAATGCCAGCTGGCCTTTGCGCTTGCCTTTCCCGATGCCTACGAAGTCGGCATGTCCCACCTGGGCCTCCAGATCCTCTACGCCATCCTGAACAGCGATCCCAACATCGTGGCGGAGCGATTTTACGCGCCGTGGCCGGACATGGAGCGACGCATGAGAACGGCCGGGCTTCAGCTGTCCTCGCTGGAGTCGAGAACGCCCCTCCGGAACTTCGACATTGTCGGCTTTTCACTCCAGTATGAACTCTCCTACACGAACGTCCTGAACATGCTCGATCTGGGGGGTGTGCCGCTTCGGGCCGGGGACCGGCGGGAAGGCGATCCCCTGATCATTGCCGGGGGACCTTGCGCCTTCAACCCCGCGCCCATGGCGCCTTTCTTCGATGCCGTCGTCATCGGCGAAGGCGAGGAGGTCGTCGTGGAGATCGCCCGGGCCGTCCGGGAAGGGAAGGAGAAAGGCGGCGACCGCAGGAAGATTCTGACGATGCTCTCCGAACTGGAAGGGGTCTACGTGCCGGCCCTGCGCGGTTCGGAGGCACGGATCAGAAAAAGAATCGTCACGGATCTCGACGCGTGGCGGATCCCCCTCAAGCCGCTCGTTCCTCTCATGAACACGATTCACGACAGGGCCACCCTGGAAATCGCGCGGGGTTGCACGAGGGGCTGCCGGTTCTGCCAGGCGGGAATGGTCTGGCGGCCCGTGCGGGAGCGTTCTCCCTCCGTGTTGCGGGTCATGGCCGAGGAAATGCTCTGCGCCACGGGCTACGATGAAATTTCCCTTCTGTCGCTCAGCACCGGCGATTACTCCGGGATCGAATACGTTCTGTCCGATTTCATGAACCGGTTCTACGACCGTCGCGTCGCCGTCGGGCTTCCCTCACTGCGCGTGGAGACGCTCAGCCGGAAGCTCATCGAGGAGATCAGAAAGGTGAGGAAAACCAGCTTTACGCTGGCGCCCGAGGCCGGCACCCAGCGGCTGAGGGATATCATCAACAAGGGTAATACGGAGGAGGATCTCCTTCAAACGGCAAGGCGCGTCTTCGAGGGGGGCTGGAAGTCCGTCAAGCTTTATTTCATGATCGGCATCCCGGGGGAGCGGGAAGAGGACTTGGAGGGAATCGCGGACCTCGCCTACAAGGTGCTCCGGGAGGGGAAATCCCAGAGGCTGGTTAATCTCGCCCTCTCCACCTTCGTTCCCAAGCCCCACACGCCCTTCCAGTGGCACGGGCAGTCGGATCTGGAAGAGATCCTGGATAAGCAGAGATTCTTCAAGAAACGGATCACCCACCGGAACCTCGCACTCAAGTGGCACGACGGCCGGATGAGTCATCTGGAAGGCATCTTCTCGCGGGGAGATGAGCGGCTCGCCGCGGTTGTTGAAAGGGCCTATCGTTTCGGATGCCGGTTCGACGGCTGGAGCGACGCCTTCAGGTTTGATGACTGGCAGAAGGCCCTGGCGGAGACTGGCATCCGGGCAGAGGACTATCTTCGGGAGCGCGGGACCGGCGAGCCCCTGCCGTGGGCACGGGTGGATTGCGGTCTTTCCGAAGATTTTCTCTTGAAGGAGTATCAGAAGTCACGCGAGGGGTCCCTCACTGCGGATTGCCGGACGGGGGAGTGTCAGTCCTGCGGTGTCTGTGATTTCGAGTCCGTCAGGATCGTCGAAGCGAAAAAGCCGGGGGACGAGGTCTTCGAACCTCCGGACAAGGCGCAAAAAAAGAAAGGGCCGGCGGGCGTGAAATGGCGGCTCAAGTTTTCGAAGGCGGGAGAAGCAAGGTTTCTCTCACACCTGGAGGTCGCCTCGGCCCTCATCCGGGCGATCAGGCAGACCGGCCTCTCCCTTGCCTATTCCGAGGGTTTTCGCCCCCATCCCAGGCTTTCCTTCGGTCACGCCACCGCCGTGGGGATGGAGAGTCTGGAGGAGCACGCCGACCTGCTGGTCGAGGAGCCGCTTCCGGGCGAACCCTGGAAGCTTCGCCAAAGGTTGAACGAGAGGCTTCCTTCCGGTCTCTCCGTTGAGGACATCCGGGAGATCCGCCCGGGTGATGGGGAACTTCTAAAGAATATCAAAGGGTTTGAATATGAGATCCCGCTGCCTGAAACCCTCACGGGCAACCGCACCCGCGAACTCGAAGGAAGGATAGGCGAGTTCCTCAGCAAAAAGGAGTGTGAAGTAACCCGCCGGGAAAAGGAGGGGGTCCGCAGGAAGAATATACGGCCCTGTGTGGGGCGGCTTGTTGTGGATCGGCAAGTCCATAAAATCATTCTTCTTCTCCTGCAGACGGAGGAAGGTACGGCCAGACCGCTGGAGATCTTGACCCGCGTGCTCGGCTTTGAGGAGGAAGAGGCGAAACGATTGCGGGTGATCAAGAAGAGGACCCTCTTTGGCGATAAAATCTGTTGACAAATCGAAATAATTTTCTATAATTCGAGCTTTCGATTCCCATGAAGAGGACGCGTGTCATGTACGCCGTGATCAAGACGGGTGGTAAACAGTACAAGGTATCCGAGGGCGATTTCCTGAAAGTCGAGAAAATCGAGGGCCAGGCGGGTACGGAGGTCCTTTTTGATGAGGTCCTTCTGGTTTCAACGGGTGAGGCGACCGAAGTCGGAAAACCTTTTGTGAAACAGGCGAAAGTGGTCGGGGAGATCATCGCCCAGACAAAGGGCCCCAAGCTCACGGTCTTCAAGATGAAAAAGAGAAAAGGCTTTCGAAAGAAACGGGGCCACCGCCAGGAATTGACCCGTGTCAAGATCAAGGAAATCTCGGTGTAATCGGAGGATCCGATGGCTCACAAGAAAGGACAGGGAAGTACCCGCAACGGCAGGGACAGCAACGCCCAGCGCCGGGGCGTGAAGGTATTCAGCGGCCAGGAGGTTCTGGCCGGCGCGATCATCGTTCGTCAGCTTGGAACCAGGATTCATCCCGGCAGGAACGTGGGGCTTGGAAAAGACTATACGCTTTTTTCCAAGATCGACGGGGTCGTGAAATACGAGAGGATGGGCAAAGACCGGAAGAAGGTCAGCGTTTACGCATCCTGAAAAAGGATTTTCGTTCTCGGCTCTAAATTCGTTCAGCAAAGATTCTCGGCACGTGTCGTCACAAAGCTCAGGCATATCCGGATATAAAGGGTGTTTATCCCATGCGAAGCATGGTTGATGAACGCCCTTTTTTATGCTTTTTTTCTTTATAGGCATATCGTCGACGCCGCCCGGGCGGAATTCGGGACCGGGCGATTTTTTCCATGAAAAGGAGGAGTTTTTATTATGGCCGAGCGAGAAGTGGGGACGGTAAAGTGGTTTGACAACAAGAAGGGGTATGGCTTCATCTCGCGTGAGTCGGGGGGGGATGTTTTTGTGCACTACTCCGCCATTGTTGGCGACGGTTTCAGGAGTCTCAAGGAGGGCGATCGAGTCGAGTTCTCGATCAAGCAGGACAACAAGGGCCAGGCCGCGGCAGAGGTCAAACGACTCTAAAGGCGCTTCCGGTCGTTATCGTCAGGCGGATCGATCGGGTGACGCCGAACGTTGCGATTTCATCACAAGCCGAGAGGCTATCCGGCGTTTCAGGTCTTCGGCTTGATCCATGGGGGACCTTCAGCAGAAGGCTCTGCGGGCCGCCTGTGTGCACCCTGCTGAAGGGCTCATTCGCATCTTTTCATAACCCCGGTCGTCATCTCAGAAAGCCCTCATCTCGTCATGAGGGCTTTCTTTATGGCCGCGCGTGCCGGCCTCCGGGAGCGGTTTCAAAGACATGAAGTTCATCGACGAGGCAAAGATATTTGTGAAAGGGGGCGACGGCGGGAGAGGCTGCGTGAGTTTCCGCCGGGAGAAGTATGTCCCCAGGGGAGGACCCGACGGCGGCGACGGAGGCAACGGGGGAGACGTGGTCATCAGGGCCTCGCGGGGCCACCACACGCTTCTGGACCTGAAGTTCAACCAGCATCACGCGGCCGAGAGAGGATCCCATGGCAGCGGGAACAACCGGACCGGCCGGAGCGGCCAGGATGTGGAGATCCTTGTGCCCGTCGGGACGGTGGTCCGGGACGCCGAGACAGGGGAGGTCCTTGCGGACCTGGCGGCGGACGGGGAGGAATATATCGCCGCGCGGGGGGGAATCGGCGGCCGCGGAAACGCCCGCTTTGCAACGCCGACCCGCAGAGCGCCGCGTCATGCCGAGGACGGGCGGCCGGGCGAGGAACGCCGGGTCCTTCTTGAACTCAAGCTTCTGGCGGATGTGGGGATCATCGGTCTGCCCAACGTGGGGAAGTCGACGCTCATCTCGAGGATCTCCGCGGCGCGGCCCAAGATCGCCGACTATCCCTTCACGACCCTCGTTCCCAACCTGGGCGTCGTGCGCTACAGTGATGACCGTTCCTTCGTGGTTGCCGACATCCCGGGTCTCATCGAGGGGGCCCATGCGGGAACGGGCCTGGGGACGAGGTTTCTTCGTCACATCGAAAGGACGACGCTGCTGCTGCACCTGATCGATGTCTCCCGGGAGCCTCCGGCGAAGGCCTGGAAGAATTTTGAAGCGGTCAACCGGGAGCTTGCCCTTTACGGCGCCCGCCTGAAGGAAAAACCGCAGATCGTGGCGCTCACGAAGACGGACCTCCCCGCCACTGCCGAAAAGATGCAAAAAGTCATTGACATCTTTCGGAAAAAGGGCGTAAAAATGTTCCCCGTCTCCGCGGTTACGGGTGGAGGCATCAAGGCACTTCTGGCGGAGCTGGTCAAGAAACTCGAGGACAGGGGGCTCTGGTCGAAATGAGCCAGGCGAGAAAACAAACCGTATCCAATGTGAAGCGGGCCCTGATCAAGATCGGCACCGGCGTCCTGGCCGGGGCCGACGGCGTGGACCTCGGGATTGTGGAGCAGCTCGTCGACGAGATCGTGAAACTGCGGTCCGGGGGCATGCAGATCGTGATCGTCACCTCCGGGGCCATCGCCTCGGGCAAGCACCGGATGGGCATCACGGGCAAGCTCAACAGCATGCCGCAGAAACAGGCCTGCGCCGCCATCGGTCAGGGGAGGCTGATGCGCATCTACTCCAACGCCTTCGGCAAGCACAGTGTGTACGTGGCTCAGATCCTCCTCACCATGAGTGACCTGACGGACCGGGCGCGGTACATCAACGTCCGCAACACGCTCTCGACGCTGATGGACTGGAACGTCGTTCCCATCATCAATGAAAACGACACAGTCTCCGCTGCCGAGATCAAGTTCGGCGACAACGATCACCTCGCGGCCATGGTCGCCAACGTCATCCGGGCGGACATTCTCATCAACCTCACCAACACGGAAGGACTTTACGATCGGAATCCCACGGGAAAGCAGCGCGCCAGGCTCATCAAGCTCGTGCCCGAGATCACCGACGAGATAGAATCCATGGCGACGGCGGAGGCCGATCCCGTGGGAATGGGCGGCATGCGCAGCAAGGTCATCGCCGCCCGGAAGGTCACAGCCTGCGGGATTCCCTACATCATCGCGAGAGGAAAGTCGAAGGGGATCCTTGCGGATCTCTTCGCGGGGAAGGAAAAGGGCACCCTCTTTCTGCCTTCGGCGGAGCCCATGACCAGCCGGGAGTACTGGATTGCCTTCACGCTGCGGTCACGGGGGAAACTCTTCCTGGATGACGGAGCGAAGAAAGCCATCGTCAGCCAGGGGAAGAGCCTGCTTCCCTCGGGGATCACGAAAGTGGAGGGAGACTTCGATGTGGGCGACCCCGTCATCTGCATCGGGACCGACGGCAAGGTCTTTGCGAAGGGGCTGGTGAATTACAATTCAAAGGACCTCGTCAAGATCCAGGGATTGAAGACCGGCAAGATTATGCAGGTCCTCGGTTTCAAGGACTACGACGAGGTGATTCATCGCGACAACATGGCCGTGGCGAAGGCGAGCAGGAAGGCCTGAAAAGACAAAGGGGCATTTCTTTTCGCCTACCAGAGTAAGGACGGCTCCACACGCCCCGCCGGGTCGAATCGCACGCCCTCCATCTCGAGGAGGGCTTTTTTCATCTGCGGCCCGCTCTGGAATCCCCCTAGGTCGCCGTTTGATCTCACGACCCGGTGGCAGGGGATGAGCAGCGGAAAGGGGTTCGCGGCAAGGGCCGATCCGACGGCCCTCGCGCCTTTCGGTTGACCCACGCGCTCGGCGATTTTCCCGTAGGTGCTCGCCCTGCCTCGAGGGATCTTCCGATCCTCCAGAAGAACGCGCTGCTGGAAGTCCGTGCACGACTCGAGGTCGAGAACGGAGAGATTGTATTCGAAGACCCGTCCCCGGAGCATGCGGCGGATACCTTCGAGGATCAACCCCGAGGCCTCCGAGGATTGTCGTTTTGATCCCGGGAGATTCCGGCGGATGTGATCCGCCATGGGGACGTCCCGGGTCGGCAGAAACACTCTCAGGATCCTGAACACGCCGTTTCTTACCGTCCAGGCGAGGCCCACCCGCCCGAAGGGGGAATCCGTCATGTCAAAAAAAAGGGGCTCTCCCGCCATGGAAAAACACGCTCCATCGATGACAGAAAGGCGAGGGGTGTCGTGACCCTCCCGGCCCTTTCTGTTGAAACCAGGATGGCCCTGGATCCTAGTAAATTTTGGTCCCGAATTCCACCGCGAAAGTAAAAATTCTGTCGCTTGCGCGCGGCGGAGGGCCGTCCTGCAAGTCACCGCCTTTTTCGGCATACTGCGAAGGCCTGCCTGCCGGCGGCAGGGGATGACGAAAAAGATGAGAAAGGGGTTCTGTTAGAGGGGATGGGCGCGCAACGGTTACGTAGAGAGTCTGCCTCATGACGGCGGAGATGACGACATATGCTCTTCTTCTGGCCGTGACCTTTCTGGCGGGCTTCATCCAGGGATTGAGCGGTTTTGGATCGGTCCTCCTGTCCCTGCCGCTTCTCATCCTTTTTCTGGATGTCAGGACAGCCATCCCCCTGGTGGCCCTTGTTGCCCTTGCCCTTACAATCCAGTTGCTCATCCAGTTGAGGCAGCACCTGGAGTGGCGAAGAGTCTACCCGCTGCTCGCGGGGACGGTCTTCGGTGTTCCCGTGGGGGTTTTTCTTCTAAAGCACCTGGACACGGCCCTGATCCAGTTCGTCCTCGGTGCCGTGCTCATCGGTTACGCCCTCTACGGCCTCATCTTCAGGATACCCCCACAGGGCATCCGCGAACGGTGGGCCTACCTCTACGGTTTTCTGGCCGGATGTCTGGGCGGGGCACTGAGCGCTTCAGGACCGCCCGTCATCATCTACACCTCTCTCCAGCCCTGGACGAAGGACCAGATCAAGGTCACGCTTCAGGGCTATTTCCTCGCATCCGGTCTCATCGTTGTATTTGTTCAGGCCGCCAACGGGCTGACCACGGGGACGGTGATCAAACTCTTCGTCCTGTCCCTGCCTGCCGTCGTCGTCGGAACGCTCGTGGGCTCTCATTTTTACGGCATGGTCCGGGAAGAGGGCTACCGCCGTATCGTCCTGATATTCCTCGGGTGCCTGGGCCTTTTCACGGTTTACAGGGCTCTCGACGGATGAGCGCTTCGTCGGCCTTTTAGTGCTTGACAGGGTTTTCAAAGTGATATAAATGAACCGACTCGTCACCAAACTGTTGTAGGGAGGGACTTTTTTGGCAACACACAAGTCTGCGGAAAAAAGGGCGCGGCAGAACAAAAAGAGACGGCAGAGAAACGCGGCCGTGAAGTCCGGCGTAAAGACCCGGGTGAAGGATGTACTCGGCGCAGTGGAGGGTAAGAAGAATGATGACGCCCGGAAATCCCTGGCCGAAGCCATCGTCGTCATCGACAAAGCGGCTTCAAAGGGCGTACTGCACAAGAACACGGCGTCCAGGAAGATATCGAGACTGACCCGAAAGGTCAATCCACTGGGCTAAAAACCCGACAGGATCAGCCCGTAACCCTTTTCCGCGAGGTCGAAGGAGAGTTTCTGGAGGGCCGCCGATTTATTGATCGAGGTCCTGTTGGTGTCCGAGGGGTCCACCGAATAAGATTGGTCGCCCGTCAAATTGGGGTTGACATAGATTGTTTTCCCGCCCTGCCTCTCTTTAAATTGAATCCCGACAACCATCCAGACGCGGGTGACCGTGGCCTTGTCGAATTGGTCGGAGGCCAGAGGCGTCATTCGTATATTCTTGATGCTGCCCGTCAGTACGGCATCAGCCGTTTCTTTCCCGTCGGTGATTCGGAAGCGGGTCGACCTGCGAAATTGCTCGATGAACCCGTTTCGAATGTAATTTTCCACGTAGGCTTCGCTGGTTTCGTTGGTGAAGTTGTCCACGTAAACCCGGCGGATATCCGCGGCGATATGCTCCCCGCCCTGGGAGAAGTGGTATCCGCACCCCCCTGCCAGGAACATGGCGCAAAAGACGGCGAGAAACAGCAAATATCCCGCCGCCTTTTTGAAATCCGACTTGACTGTCATTTCTTTTTGCCTTTTGCCCTTTGCCCTTTGCCTTGCGCCTTGAGTCTTATTTTACGACAATATTCACTAGCTTCCTCGGCACATAAACGACCTTCTCCACCTGCTTGCCTTCGATGAACTTTGCGGCCCGCTCCTCTGCGAGGGCGAGTTCCTTGATCTTGCCGTCGGATTCGTCGGCGCTGACGGTGATCCGCCCTCGTACTTTGCCGTTCACCTGCACGACGATGGTGATCTCCTCCTCGGCGGCGATGGCCGCCTCGAAGGTCGGCCAGGAGATGGTAAAGAGGCACTCCTTGTGATCCATCATCTCCCACAGTTCGTCGGCAATGTGGGGCACGATGGGCGACAGGAGGGTGACCGTCGTCTCGAGAGATTCTTTGACAACGGAAAGGGCAAGGCGATTGTCCCTGTTGGGCCGCTGGATGCCGTAGAGGGTATTGACGAGTTCCATGATGGCGCTGATGGCCGTGTTGAAGTGGAAACGGTCCTCGATGTCGCTTGTGACTTTCTTGATCGTTTGATGCGTTTTACGGCGGAGCTTTTTGAGTTCCCCGTCCAGCTCGGCCTGGCCGCTGAATTTCTCGACGGTCCGGATGTCCTCCAGGTATTCCGTCACGATTCGCCATACCCGGCCCAGGAACCGGAAGGACCCTTCCACGCCCTGGTCACTCCACTCCAGGTCTTTCTCCGGCGGCGAGGCGAAGAGGCAGAAGGCCCTCGCCGTGTCGGCCCCGTATTTCTCGATGAGATAATCGGGGTCGACGACGTTTTTCAGGGACTTGGACATCTTCTCCGTTTTTCCGACAATGACCTGTTTTTCGCAACGCGTGCAGCGGCCCTCCCGGACTTCGTCGGGGTAGAGGTAACCGTGCTCGGCGCAGCGAGTGGTCTCCTTGCAGACCATGCCCTGGGTCAGGAGATTCGTGAAGGGCTCTGAGATACCCAGGACGCCGAAATCGCGGAGCACGCGCGTGTAGAACCGGGAATAGAGCAGGTGGAGAATGGCATGTTCGATGCCCCCGATGTACTGGTCCACGGGGAGCCAGTAATCCGTCCGCTTCCGGTCGAGCCCCGGCTTCACGTCGTGATCGGGGCAGCAGAAACGGTCGAAATACCAGGAGGACTCCACAAAGGTGTCCATCGTGTCCGTGTCGCGCCGGGCTTTTCCCTTGCACTGCGGGCACGTTGTGTTCACGAAGGCTCCGTGCCTTTCCAGGGAGGAGCCCCCCTCTCCCTTGATTTCCACGTCGTGGGGAAGGACCACGGGCAGATCCGCTTCCGGCACGGGCACGACACCGCACTTGTCGCAGTAGATGACCGGGATGGGGGCACCCCAGTATCTCTGCCGCGAGATGCCCCAGTCGCGGAGGCGGAACTGGACAGTGGGCTTCCCGCGGCCGACGGATTCGAGATGCCTGGCGATGGCGTCCATCGCCTCCGTGTTCTTCATGCCGTTGAAGGGGCCTGAGTTGACCAGGATGCCCTCCTCCACGTAGGCTTCGGCCATCCCGTTGGCGTCGAGGGGGGCCTTCGGGTTCTGGATGACGACGATCATGGGGAGGCGGTATTTCTCGGCAAACTCGAAATCGCGCTGGTCATGGGTCGGCACGGCCATGACGCACCCCGTCCCGTAGTCGGCCAGGACGAAGTTGGCGGCGTAAATGGGCATCTTCTTCTCTGTCACGGGGTTCAGGCAGTAACTTTCCAGGAAGATGCCCTCCTTCTCGTAGTAGTCGGAGGTCCGCATGAGCTTGTCCTGTTTCTTGACCCTCTCGACGTATGCCACGACGTCCTTCTCGATGGCTTTGCCCCTGGCGAGTTCCATGACGAGCGGGTGCTCGGCGGCGATGAGCATGAAGGTGGCGCCGTAGATGGTGTCCTGCCTCGTCGTGAAGACCTTGATGTCGCCCTTGCCGTCCGCCATGGGGAAGGTGATCTCGACGCCGGTGCTCCTGCCAATCCAGTTTTTCTGCATGGTGATGACACGCTCCGGCCAGCCGGGAAGCCTGTCGCAGTATTCCAAAAGCTCGTCCACGTAGGCCGTGATGCGGAAGAACCACTGCTCGAGGAATTTTTCCTCCACCACGCTGCTGCATCGCCAGCACTGGCCGGCTTCCACCTGCTCGTTGGCGAGCACCGTCGCGCAGCTCGGACACCAGTTCACCGAGGAGCCTTTCTTGTAGGCCAGTCCCTTCTCGTACATCCACAGGAAAAAAAGCTGCTCCCACTTGTAATAGGCGGGTTCACAGGTGGAGAGCTCCCGGTCCCAGTCGTAGCTGAAGCCCATCCGCTTGAGCTGTTTTTTCATGTTGTCGATGTTCTCGTTCGTCCAGACCGCCGGATGGATCCCGTGCTCGATGGCGGCGTTTTCCGCCGGCATCCCGAAGGCGTCCCACCCCATGGGATGGAGGACGTTGAACCCCCTCATCCGCTTGTAGCGGGCGACCACATCCCCGATGGTGTAATTCCTCACGTGCCCCATGTGGATCCTGCCCGAGGGGTAGGGGAACATCTCGAGAAGGTAGTATTTCTTCCTGGAAGGGTCCTCGGTGACCTTGAAGATCCGGTCCGCTTCCCAGCGCTTCTGCCATTTTTCTTCGATGTTGTGGGGGTTATATTTTCTTGTCATGGGTTTCTCCGTCGGAAGGAAGGTTAAAATCCCCTAACACAGGCGGAGGGGACTTTCAATCCTATTTTTTCCAGAAATCGGGAATGAGAAGGACGAGAACCGTAAAGATTTCAAGCCGTCCCAGGAGCATGCAGAAGGAGAGGATCCACTTGCCCGCCTGGGGGACCTCGAAGAAGTTTGACAGGGGATTGACCATGCCGAGACCCGGGCCGACGTTCCCCAGCGTGGTCGCCACGGCCGAGAAGGCGCTGATGAGGTCGAGCCCCAGGAAGGCCAGGCAAAGGGTCGCCGCGACAGCCGTCGATATGTAGAGGAAAAAGAAGCTCCGGATACTTGCCATGATGTCGGCGGGAACGATATGTCTCCCCAGTTTAACCACCACTACGGCGTGGGGGTGGATGAGGCGGTAGAATTCCAGGTAGCTATGCTTGATGATGAGGAGGATCCGCAGGCACTTGATGGCGCCGCCCGTGGAGCCGGCACAGCCGCCGATGAACATGAGCAGAAGGAGAATGATCCGGGAGGGAAGGGGCCACTTGTCGAAGTTGTCCGTGACAAACCCCGTGGTGGTCATGATGGAGACCACCTGGAACAGGGAAGCGCGGAGCGCCTTCTCGAGGGAGTAGAAGAGACTCAGGTGAATATCGACGGTGATGATGGCTGTGGCTACAAGAATGACTATGAGGTAGAAGTGGAGCTCACTGTCTTTGAGGAAGCTTTTTACGTCCCCCGTGAGGAGGCGGTAGTGAAGGGCGAAGTTCATCCCGGCAACGGCCATGAAGAAGATGATAACCCCTTCGATGTAGATACTCTGGAAGTGGCTGATGCTGGCATCGTAATTGCCGAAACCGCCCGTGGCCATGGTTGCAAAGGTGTGGCAGGCGGCATCGAAGGCGCTCATCCCTCCGAACATCAAAAGGAAAAACTGCACCAGGGAGATGAGGACGTAGACACCCCAGAGGAGTTTGGCCGTATCGACGACCCTGGGGGTAATCTTATCCTTCACGGGACTGGGCAACTCGGCCTTGTAGAGCTGCATACCGCCCACGCCGAGGACAGGGAGGACGGCGATGGCAAGGACGATGATCCCCATCCCGCCCAGCCACTGGGTGAAGGCCCGCCAGAAAAGAAGACCCCGCGGGAGGTGATCCAGACCCGAAATGACGGAAGCGCCCGTTGTCGTGAAACCCGACATGGTTTCGAAAAAAGAGTCGGTAAAGGTGGGCGCGGCACCGTGAATCAGGAAAGGCAGCCCCCCGAAGGCCGCCGCGAAAACCCAGCCCAAGGTGGCAATGAGAAAGCCCTCCCGGCGGGTGAGGGAGATTCTCTCCTCGCTCTTCTCGAAGAGGAGCGCGAGAAGAAAGCCCGCGCCGCTGGTGATAAAAAAGGAGGCCGCCAGGGACTGGAGATCCCCGCCTTCCGTATAGAAGGAGATGACCATGGCGGGGACCATGGTGAGGCCGAGGAAGAAGAGAAAGAGCCCCAGGATGTGAAGGACGTTTTTGAGGTTCATTCGAAATAGTCCAGCTTGACGGTCAGCATTTTTTCCAGCTTCGGGACGGTCGATCGGAAGGTAAAAATGATCACGTGGTCGTCGGGACGGATGACGGAATCACCGTCGGGGATCAAAATTTCATCCTTTCGTATGATCGCCCCGACGATGGTCCCCGGGGGGAACTTGATGTCCTTGATGGGCCGGTCGGTGATGTCCGCTGTTTCGAGCGCAATGGCCTCGTAGGCCTCGACGCGTTCGTCGTGGAGGGGCGTGGCCGAGACGATCTTCCCCTTGCGGACGTAGTTCAGGATTTTGCTGACGGCCGCGTGCCTCGGGTTGATGACGCCTTCGATGCCGACGGTGGAGATGAGCGGCATGTACTCCACGCGGTTGATCAGGGCGACGGATTTCTTTGCCCCAAGCCTCTTGGCCAGGAGGGCCCCGAGGATATTGGCCTCCTCGTTGTCGGTGACGGCGATGAAACAGTCCGTTTCCTGGATGTTCTCCTCCTTCAGGAGTTCCTGGTCCGTCCCGTCGCCGTGCAGGACCGTCACCTTCTCCAGCAGGGAGGCGAGATCCTCGCATCTTGCATGACGCTTTTCGATGAGCTTCGTCGGCAGTCCGCGCTTTTGCAGCGCTTCCGCCAGCATGAAACCCGTGTTTCCCCCGCCCATGATGAAGATCCGCTTCAGCGCCTCGCTGCTCTTGCCGTATACCTGGAGCAACTCGCGCAGCTGGCCCGAGGCGGTCACCGCGAAGACGTAATCGCCCGCGAGTATCCTTGTGCTGCCCGTCGGCTCTATCAGTTTTTCCTTGCGGATGATGGAGGTGACCAGAGCCTTGATCTGCGGATAAAACATGCGAATGGACCGCAGGCTGTTATCAACGGCGGGGCAATCCTCGTTGACCACAAAGCCGATCAGCTTGACCCGGCCGTCTACGAAATCGATGATCTCCGTGGCGCCGGGATAGTCGATGAGATTCAGGGCGTTTTTCACCGCCTCGCGCTCCGGGTTGATGCAGAGGTCGATGTTGAGGTGCTCCCTGTCGAAGATGGCGGATGTCGCATCCAGTTCGGGATTGCGGATCCGGGCCACCTTGTAGGCGACATTCGACTGACTGGAGGCAAGAAGGCAGGCCACCATGTTCGTGTCATCACTGTTCGTGACGGCGATGACCATGTCGGCTGAATCCAGTCCCGCTTTTCTCAGGATCTGGGGGCTGCTCCCTTTTCCGTGAACGGTGAGCACGTCGAGTTTTTCCGCTACCTCCTGAAGCCTTTTTTCATCCTGATCGATGACCGTGACATCCTGCCCCTTGGACAGGACGTCGGCGATGTTGTACCCGACCTCTCCGGCGCCAACGATAATGATTTTCATGGAGGAAACCTTTCCGCGCCCGACCGCGGCGGAACTTCAGATCATGGGGTGGTGGTTCCGTTTGATGAGGATGTCCACGGGGATTCTGTCCCGCACACTCAGTTTGTATCTGTGGAGGCCGAGGAGCGCCTTCTGGAAGAAGGATTCCTCGGTCCATATACAGGGGCAGAGCGATTTTTCAGCGTCGGGCGCTCCCGAGAGCGCCGTGTCGAAGAACCCCCGGACCAGGGCTTCCGTCATCCGGGTGATATCCAGATCCGTCCGCGGGACCGCCGGTATATCCAGGGCGAGATCGCCGCACCGGATGCCCATGGCGGTTCTCGCGAGGTGAGCGCCCGCCCGGTGGAGCCTGTCGTAGGAGAGTTCATGAAGGGGGCCCAGGCCGTGGAGGATCAACCAGGGCGGCGGCATTCTTCCGCCCGTCTCGATCATGACATTTTCATGGAGGGCGCCATGAATCCAGCCTGCCGCCAGGAGACGGGAGACGAGGCCGTTGAGACGCCAGTCCGCTAAACCGCAGGGTCCTCGCGGGGGCCTCTCGTCGGAGAAAAAACCGAGCATCAAGCACTCAGGACTCAGGATGTCCAGGGGCTCCGTTGATATCTTGATCTGCATGCGGACCGCGTATCTTTGCGTAGAGGGCGTCGAGGATGCCGTTGATGAAAGAACCCGAGTTTTCCGAGCCGTAATCCTTCCCGAGATCAATCGCTTCGTTCAGGGTCACTTTCGGCGGAACGTTCCGGCAGTACAGAAGCTCGTAAACGGCCAGCCGGAGGATATTCCTGTCGACACGGGCCATCCGTTCGAGAGACCAGTTCTCGGAGCAGCTGCAGATGAGCCGGTCGATTTCCTCCCGGTGGCTGCAGGTTCCCTCGATGAGTTCGGTGGAGTATTTTCTGGCTTCCTCGGGTCCGCTGAAATGACTCCAGAAAAGGTCCACAGCTTCACCGGCGTCAATGTTCAGGACATCGATCTGATAAAGAACCTGCAAGGCAATTTCCCTTGCCTTCCGTCTGCGGCGCATCGTTTTATCCGGCTCGATCCGCGGAGGTGCTTCGGCGGGATGCTCCGCGGATCCGTGATGTTGATCGTGACAGGGCGGGTGCGTCCTGCCGGGACCGTCATCCTATTTCATCTTTCTGAAGAGATCCACCATCTCGACGGCCGACAGGGCGGCGTCGAAACCCTTGTTCCCGGACTTCGTCCCGGCCCGCTCGATGGCCTGTTCGATGGTGTCGGTCGTGATGACACCGAAGACAACGGGCACTTCCGTCTCGAGGGCCACGGTGGCGATTCCCTTGGACACCTCCGCGCTGATGTATTCGAAGTGAGGCGTGGCGCCCCGTATCACGGCCCCCAGGCAGATGACGGCGTCCACCTTGCCCGTGCGGGCCATCCGCTTCGCCGCCAGGGGGATCTCGAAAGCGCCCGGCACCTTCGCGACCGTGATGTCCTTGTCATCGGCGCCGGCCCTTGTCAGGGCGTCCAGGGCTCCCTCGATCAGTTTCGCCGAGATGAAATCGTTGAAGCGGCTGGCCACGATCCCGAACCGCATCCCCTTGGCTAAAATTTTCCCCTCTATGACTTTGCCCATAATTATTCTCCTGCCTCAGATTTTTAACAGGTGCCCCATTTTTTCCTTTTTCGTCTTCAGGTAGCGCACATTCACCTTGTTCGGCTGCATCTCGATGGGAACCCTTTCCACGATGGTCATCCCGTAACCTTCGAGACCGACGACCTTTTTGGGGTTGTTGGTGAGAAGGCGGATCTTTCTCACGCCCAGATCCACGAGGATCTGGGCCCCGATCCCGTAATCCCTCAGATCCTCCTTGAAGCCGAGTTCGAGGTTGGCCTCGACCGTGTCCTTGCCGAGTTCCTGAAGCTCATAGGCCTTGACCTTGTTGACGAGGCCGATGCCCCGCCCCTCCTGGTGCATGTAAACGATGACGCCCTTGCCCTCCTTGGCGACCATCTCCATGGCCGCCTGAAGCTGTTCCCCGCAATCGCATCGCATGGATCCGAAGACATCCCCTGTCAGGCACTCGGAATGAACCCTCACGAGCACCGCGTCATCGGGGTTGATGTCGCCTTTGACGAGGGCGACGTGTTTCATTTCGTCGACGTCGTTCTCATAGACGATGAACCTGAATTCGCCCCCGTAGGCCGTCGGCAGCTTCGCCGTGGCGGCCCTTCGCACCAGGGATTCGTTCTTCATCCGGTAGGTGATGAGGTCGGCGATGGTGGCGATCTTCAGGCCGTGCTGCTGAGCGAAGATTTCGAGGTCGGGCATCCGGGCCATGGTGCCGTCGTCGTTCATGATCTCGCAGATGACCCCCGTGGACTTCAGTCCCGCCAGCCTCGCGAGATCCACGGATCCTTCCGTCTGTCCCGTCCGGACGAGAACGCCGCCCTTCTTGGCCAGGATCGGGAAAACGTGGCCGGGGCTAACGATGTCCTCGGGCTTCGCGTCGTCGGCGATGGCTGTGCGGACCGTCGTGGCCCGATCGGCGGCAGAAATGCCTGTGGTGACGCCGCGCTTGGCCTCGATCGACACCGTGAAGGCCGTCTTGAAGCGGGACTGGTTGTCCGAGACCATCATGGGAATCTTCAGACGTTCCATGTACTCGTCACTGAGGGTGAGACAGATCAGGCCTCGGCCGTACCTGGCCATGAAGTTGATGGCCTCGGGGGTGACGAACTCCGAGGCCATGCAGAGGTCCCCCTCGTTCTCCCGGTCCTCGTCGTCGACGAGAATGATCATTTTGCCGTTTCGAATGTCCTCGATTGCGTCTTCGATTTTGCTGGTTGCCATATCTTATCCTTCTGAGCGGCTGTTGAAAAACGCCCATCTGCTGCGTTTCCCTCCGCCCTCGTCGGTCAACGTACGCACAAAGTACGCCTCCCTCCTCGGGCATTCGGGGGCCTTGCAACCGGCCATTTTTGAACAGCCGTTAAACCTGTTTGTTAGAGTATCTTCTTGCTCCTACTTTACAAATCCGTGTTCGCGGAGAAAATCCATGTCGATGCGCCCCCCGGGCCGGAGGAGCTTCTCCACGTATTTCCCGAGAATATCCGTCTCGATGTTGACGGAATCCCCCGCCCTTTTGAACGACAGGGTGGTGTTCTCTATCGTGTGCGGGATGATATTAACATAAAACCGGTCTTTCGCAAAACGGTTGACCGTCAGGCTGATCCCGTCGACGGCGATGGATCCTTTTTCCACAATGTAACGTCCCAGTCCCTCCTCCACCACCACCCCCAGGACGATGGAACCCGCCTTCGGGGTCCTCTCGACAATCCTGCCCGGACCGTCGATGTGCCCGAGGACGATATGCCCCCCGAGGAAATCCGCGAGCCGGAGGGCCTTTTCCAGGTTGACCCGCTCCCCGACCTTCAGGGATTGCAGATTCGTCCTCGCGAGCGTTTCGGCGGACACGTCGGCGGTGAAGGCCTGGCCGGAAATCGACGTAATCGTGAGGCACGCGCCGTTGACGGCGATACTGTCCCCCTCCTTCAGATCGTTCAGGGGAACCGCCGTTTCCACGCCCATGACGGCGTCCTGACCCTTGCGGGTCATTCGCCTGACCGTGCCCAATCCCTGGATGATGCCTGTGAACATGGCTTTACCCCGAGCTTCGACGGGAATTCTTTTCCTCTGCCGGTTTCTCGGCGCGTGTCTTGTTTTCGCCCTTGTCCTCCTTGAGGTTCAGGATCCCCTTCAGCTCTTCGAGGAACTCCGTGGCGTCGCGGAACTGACGGTAAACCGAGGCGAAACGGACATAGGCCACCTTGTCGAGGTTGTGAAGCTCCGCCATGACGCGCTCGCCGATGAAGGAGGAGGGGATCTCTTTGACCTGGGATTCCTGGCAAGCCTGTTCGATCCGATCCACGGCGGCCTCGATGGCGTCCATGCTGATCGGCCGCTTTTCACAGGCCTTCTTGATTCCCGACAGAATCTTGGTCCGGTCGAAGGACTCGCGCCGGCCGTCCTTCTTGACGACGACGGGGAGGACTTCCTCGACGAATTCGTAGGTGGTGAACCGCTTGCCGCAGCCGAGGCACTCCCTGCGGCGACGGATGGCGTTTCCCTCCTTGCTGATGCGGGAGTCGATCACCTTGTTCGCGGGGTTGGCGCAGAAAGGACACTTCATAGTTTCTTTGCCTCGATGCCGGTTTCCTCGAGCATCTGCCCGGCCAGTCTGTCGCTGTATCCTTCCCGGTAAACGATGGTGGTGATACCGGCGTTGATGATCATCTTCAGGCAGATTGCGCAGGGGTGGCTGGTGCAGTAGAGCGTCGCTCCCTTGATGCTCACGCCGTGGACGGCGGCCTGGATGATGGCGTTCTGCTCCGCGTGGAGACCCCGGCAGAGTTCGTGGCGCTCCCCCGAAGAAATGTTCATCTGCTCCCTCAGGCAGCCCGTCTCCAGGCAGTGGCGAAGCCCGCTGGGCGCCCCGTTATACCCCGTCGTGAGGAGCCGTTTGTCCTTGACGATGACGGCGCCGACGTCGCGTCTCAAGCATGTGGACCGCCGGGCCACGAGCGCCACGATGTCCATGAAGTACTCGTCCCAGCTCGGGCGGACCTTCGTCGTTACGGGTTTGGCGATCTTCTTGATGCTGACGTCTGTTTTCCGGCTCATGGTTCCTGGTGGCGGAGGATCCGGTCCCTGTAAAGGGGAAACTTCTCGCAGAGAAGGCGGACCTGCTCCCGCACCTCCTTCTGGCGGCGTTCGTCCTTCACGTCCTTCAGGACGTGGGCGATCATCCGGCCGACGGCTTTCATCTCTTCTTCCTTCATCCCCCGGGTGGTGATGGCCGGTGTCCCGATCCGGACGCCGCTGGTCACCTGGGGGCCCTTCGTGTCGAAGGGGATCATGTTCATGTTGGCGGTAATCCCCGCCTTGTCCAGGGCCGCACCGCCCTCCAGGCCCGTGATCCCCTTGCCCGATACGTCGATGAGCATGAGGTGGTTGTCCGTTCCGCCGGAGACCAGGCGGAAACCCTCGGCGATCAGGGTTTCGGCCAGGACCCTGGCATTTCGAACCAACTGGTGCTGATAAGTCCTGAACTCCTCCGTCAGGGCTTCCTTCAGGGCCACGGCCTTGGCGGCGATGATGTGCATGAGCGGGCCGCCCTGGCTCCCGGGGAAGACACGGCTGTCCAGAATCTTAATATAATCATTCCGGCACATGATGAGACCGCCCCGCGGACCCCGGAGGGTTTTATGGGTTGTCGTCGTCACGAACTCGCAGTGGGGGACCGGCGTGGGGTGGATGCCCACGGCCACCATGCCCGCGATGTGGGCGATGTCGGCCATGACCACGGCCCCCACCTGGTCCGCGATCGCCCGGAAGGGTTCGAAGGGGATCGTCCGGGGATAGGCGCTTGCCCCCACGACGATGATCTTGGGTCGGTGTTTCTTGGCCTGGGACTCCACCTCGTTGAAGTCGATGGTCTCGGTTTTGCGGTCGACCCCGTAGTGGACGACTTTGTAGAGCCGTCCCGAGAAATTAGCGGGGCTTCCGTGGGAGAGATGACCGCCGTGCGCGAGGTTCATGCCGAGGATGGTGTCCCCGGGCTGCAGGGTGGCGAAGTAGACGGCCATGTTGGCCTGCGTCCCGGAATGGGGCTGGACGTTGGCGTGGCCGCAACCGAAGAGCTTCTTGCACCGATCGATGGCCAGCGCCTCGACGACATCGACATACTCGCAGCCGTAGTAATATCTCTTTCCCGGATAGCCCTCGGCGTACTTGTTGGTCATGATGCAGCCCTGGGCCTCGAGGACCGCTTCATCCACGAAATTCTCGGAGGGGATGAGCTCGAGCTTCTCCGCCTGTCTTTTGGTTTCCTGCCAGATGGCCTCTGCGACTTCGGGGTCGATTTTCTTTAATATGGACATATCGTGGTGATTCCTCCTCTTTCGTCTAATACTTCCCGCTGAGACGCCGCTCGATGTCCCGGATCTTGTCCAGGCGGGCTTTATGGCGGCCCCCCTCGAATTCCGTCTCCAGCCATGTCTTCAAAATTCTCTGGGCGGTCTCCGTATCCGTTCTTCGCCCCGCAAAGGCGATGACATTGGTGTCGTTGTGGCACCGGCTGAAGCGCGCCGTTTCCTCGTCGAGGCAGACGGCGGCCCTGATGTTGGGGAACTTGTTGGCCGCGATGGCCATGCCGACGCCGGAACCGCAGACGAGGATCCCTCTCTGGAACTGCCCCGTGGAGACCGCCTCGGCCACCTTCGCGGCGTAGTCGGGGTAATCCGATGCCTGGTCGCTGTGTGTCCCCACGTCGTGGGCCCGTATGCCGATGGTCCCCAGGAATTCTTTGAGTTCTTCCTTGAGAGAAAGCCCCGCGTGATCCGACCCTATCACGATTTTCATGGCCCTGTCTCTACCCCGTGAATTTTCTGAAAAGAAGGACGGCGTTCACGCCGCCGAACCCGAAGGTGTTGGATAGCGCCGCCCGGACCTCGCGCTTTCTCGACCGGTGGGGAACATAGTCGAGGTCACACCCCGCGTCCGGGTGGTCCAGGTTGATTGTCGGCGGTATCACGCCGTCTTGGATCGCCATGGCGCACACAATGGCCTCCACCCCCCCGGCCCCGCCCAGGAGATGTCCCGTCATGGACTTCGTGGAACTCACCAGGAGGTTCCGGCTATGGGGACCAAAGACCGCCTTGATGGCCTGCGTCTCGTAGAGATCGTTGAGCGGCGTCGAAGTCCCGTGGGCGTTGATGTAGTCGATCTCTTCGGGTGCCATCCCGGCATCCTGCAGGGCGAGCCGCATGGATCTGGCGGCCCCCTCGTGACCCGGAGGCGGCGCGGCCATGTGGAAGGCGTCGCTGGTCAGGCCGAAACCCGCGATCTCCGCGTAGATCCGTGCACCCCTCTTCAGGGCCTCACCCAGTTCCTCCAGGATCAGGATCCCGCAGCCTTCCCCGATGACAAAGCCGTCACGATCCCGGTCGAAGGGCCGGCTGGCCGCTTCAGGCAAATCGTTTCTTACCGAAAGCGCCCGCATGGCGTTAAAGCCGGCTATCGTCAGCGGGCAGATGGCGGCTTCCGTGCCGCCGGCAATCATCGCATCGGCGTGCCCGCGCTGGATGATCCAGAGGGCTTCGCCGATGGCGTTGGTGCCCGCCGCGCAGGCCGTCACGGTGCAGTTGATGGGTCCCTTTGCCCCGAAACGAATCGAAACGTGACCGGCGGCGAGATTTGCGAGGACCGACGGAACGGCAAAAGGGGAGAGTTTCCCCGGTCCCTGCCGCTGCAATGTTTCCTTCAATTTTTCGATCGTTGCCAGGCCGCCGATGCCCGACCCGACGATGACACCCGTTCGCTCCGCCGTTCCGTCTCCGATGGAAAGCCCGGCGTCGGCCAGGGCCATCTCGGCGCCGGCCAGGGCGTAAATGATAAAATCGTCGTAGCGGCGGCGCTCCTTCTTGTTGACGAACTGTAGGGCGTCGAAGTGCTTCAGCTCTCCCGCGATTCGGGTCTGGAAGTCGGCCGCATCAAACTTGGTGATGGGCGAGATGCCGGACCGGCCGGCGCACAGGGCCCCCCAGGCATCGCGGACGCTGTTGCCCAGCGGATTCACCGTGCCGAGCCCCGTTATGACCACCCTGCGCTTCAATCGCTTTCCCCGTTCTTTCTCAGCTCAGCATCCCCTTTTTTTTCTTGATGAAATTGATGGAATCCTGAATCGTCCTGATCTTTCGCAACTCGTCGTCGGTAATCTCGATACTGAAATTTTCCTCCAGGGCCATGATGAGTTCGACGATATCCAGCGAATCCGCGCCCAGATCATCAATGAATGAAGCCTCAGGGACACATTCTTCTTTCGTGACATCCAGCTGCTCCATGATAATTTCTACGACCTTGTCTTCGATTGACATGAACTCAAACCTCCTTCTGTAGATCGGTATGTCCTTCGCGATTTAGCGGTCTCTTTCCCTTCGGCAACCGCACCCGGCGATTCCGGGATCGGCGGTGTCTTACATGTAAAGCCCCCCGTTGACGTGGATGACCTGGCCCGTGATATAGGCGGCTTCCTCCGTCGCCAGAAAGGCGACGAGGGCGCCCACGTCTTCCGGCGTGCCCGGCTTCGAGAGGGGGATTTGTTCCCTGATCTGCCCCCGGACCTCTGCCGGCAGGGATTCGGTCATATCGGTCAGGATGAACCCCGGGGCCACGGCGTTGACGCAGATGTTCCGGGGTCCGAGTTCCCGCGCCAGTGATTTGGTCAGCCCGATAATCCCCGCCTTCGATGCGCTGTAGTTGACCTGCCCGGCGTTTCCGGACGCCGCGACGACGGACGTGATGTTGATGATCCGTCCCCACCGGCGCTTCATCATGGCATACGCGACGGCACGGCAGCAGTTGTAGGTCCCGGTCAGGTTCGTGCGGATCACCGATTCCCAGTCCCGGTCTTTCATCCGGACCAGGAGCCCGTCGGCCGACGTGCCTGCGTTGTTGACCAGGATGTCGATTTTCCCTTTGCGGGCGATAACCTCCGCGATCACCTTTCTCGTGCCTTCGGTGTCGGCGACGTCGAATTGCAGCACCTCGCCGTTGCCGCCCCCGGTCCGGACCAGGGCTAGCGTCTCCTCGGCCGCCGCGAGGTTTTTCACGTAATTGACGATGACGTAAGCCCCCAGGCCGGCGAGCTTCAGAGTGATCGCCCTGCCGATGCCCCTCGACCCGCCCGTGACGAGGGCCACTTTGTCCTGGAGCGACGGTTGATTTTTCATGGGTTGAGAAACTCCAGGGTCTTCTTCAGCGAATCCCGGTCCTCCACGTTGAGCATCCGGATCCGGCCGTCGATCCGCTTGGAAAGGGCCGACAAAATTTTGCGTGGGCCCATTTCCACGATCGTGTCGATACCCATGAGGGCCATCTTCTCGATCGTTTCCTGCCATCTCACGGGGGCCGTGATGTGACGGGTCAGGAGTTCTCTTGTGTTGTCCGGCCCGTGAACCACCGCGGGATCGACGTTTGAAAGGACGGGGATGTCGCCCTGACGGATCTCGACGCCCTCCAGGTCCTTTTCGAACCGCCTCGCGGCTTCGAACAGTAAACCGCAGTGAAAGGGAACACTCAGGGGGAGCCGGATCGCCCTCTTGGCGCCCTTTTCCCTGGCCCGGCTCATGACGGACTCGACGGCGGCGGCCAGGCCGGAGACGACGATCTGTTCGGGCGCGTTGTAATTCGCCACCGTGACCGCCCCGTTCTTCAGGGAGACCTCGCTGCAGATATTCTCCACAGCCGACCGCTCGAGACCGATGATGGCTGCCATGGAACCCACACCCACGGGAACGGCTTCCTGCTGATGCCGGCTTCGGGCCTGTACGAGTTTCAGGACGTCGCCGAAGGTCAAGGCGCCGGAGGCGCAAAGGGCGCTGTATTCACCCAGGCTGTGCCCCGCCATGACCCGGGGCCGGGAGGGTGTCGAATGTTCAAAGACCCTGTAGCATGCCGCATTCAGGGCCAGGATCGTCATCTGCGTGTTGATGGTGAGGTCCAGCTCCTCCTGGGGGCCTTCAAAACAGAGGGTTGCCACATCGAAACCCAGAATCTCCCGGGCTTCCGAAAAGGTGGTCCGGACAACCTCGAAGCCTTCGTAGAGGTCCCGCCCCATACCGACGTACTGTGCGCCCTGTCCGGGAAAGACAATGCCCAGTGCGCGCATGTGCTCCCCCTGGCCGGTCACTGAGGATTAAGACTCTTTTTCAACGCTGGTCACTTCCCTGCCTTTGTAGGATCCGCAACTCGGGCAGGCGTGATGCGGCAACTTGGGTTCGTTGCACTGCGGACAGACGGAGGTCGCCGGGGATTTCAGAAAATCATGGGAGCGCCTCTTGTTCCTTCTTGATTTTGAATGTCGCTTGACTGGGTTCGGCATAACATTAAACCTTCTTTCTCTGGTCTTGTTTCGTGATTTTCATGTTCTTCAACGCGGCAAAGGGGCTGTCAGGCCGGTCTTCCCTGCAGCCGCATGAGGACACGTTCAGGTTCGTTCCGCAGCGGGGACAGAGCCCCCGGCAATTCTCACTGCAAAGGGGCTTGAGGGGAATCTGGAGAAGAACCTGCTCGTAGACGAGGGATTCCAGGTCGATCAGGTCTTCCCTGTAAAACCCGAAGGCATCGTCTTCGCCTGACCACTCCCCGTCGACCTCCGTCTCCTCCGTGAAAGGCACCAGGGTGTAGTCCGCATCGCCCCTCACGGGCAGGCTGATGCATTCAAGGCAACGCCCGCAGTCAAAATCGATCTTCGTCTCCAGACGAAGATACAGACGGACCGTTTCCTGGACCTTGACCACGTCGCAGGTCACGTCTAGGGCGTGGGCACGGAAATCCATGCCCCGGTCCACCTTAAAGATATCCTTCAGTTTTTCCCCATCCAGCCTGAAATGGAGCTTGAGCCCCTCTTCGGGGATATTGGAAACTTTAATCGTCGTCATGCGTGATGAGTAAAATAAACATATCCCCTGAAAAGAGCAACTTTTTTTATATGGGGCTAAATTGCACTTGTAGATTATAAATCGGCCATTCTGTCAAGGAAATTATTTCATTTTCCGCAATGTAGAGCCGCCAAAGCCCGCGGGACAGACCGGCGCCGTGGCGGAGATCAGGAGCCCCCTGCGGAGAGGAAATGCGGCTTGACAAAGGCTGGAGGGTGTATGTATGAAAGGCAACAAAAAAGCGGCGGTTTTCTTCATGAAAAGTTCTCAAAAAGCAGGTATCCGGACGCGTTTTGCCCCATCGCCGACCGGTTTTCTCCACATCGGTGGGGCCAGAACGGCGCTTTTCAACTGGCTCTTTGCGCGTCACGAAGGCGGCGCCTTCATCCTGAGAATCGAAGACACGGATCAGCTTCGCTCGACGGAGGAATCGACACGGGCCATTCTGGATGCGATGACCTGGCTCGGGCTGACCTGGGATGAAGGACCCTATTTTCAGGCCCAGCGGGTGAACCTCCACAAAGAGGCTGTGGAAAAACTCGTCGGGGAGGGGAAGGCCTATTACTGCGTCTGCCCCCAGGACCTGCTGGAGGCAAAGCGCAAAAAGGCCCTCGCCACGGGTCAGAAGCCCAAGTACGATGGCACCTGCCGGGACCGGAACCTCAAGAAATCGCCGGGCTCTGTCGTCCGTTTCCGCTGTCCCCACGCCGGGGCGACCATCGTCAGGGACCTCATCAAGGGGACGGTGCAGTTCTCGAACGAGGAGCTTGACGACCTTGTGATCGAGCGAAGCGACGGGTACCCGACCTACAATTTCGCCGTCGTCGTGGACGACGCCCTCATGGAGATCACCCACGTCATCCGGGGCGACGACCACCTGAACAACACGCCGAGGCAGATCCTCATCTACGAGGCCCTCGGTTATCCGATCCCCGCCTTCGGCCATGTGCCCATGATTCTCGGCTCCGACAAGACGAGGCTCAGCAAGAGGCACGGGGCTACCTCCGTCATGGCCTACAAGGATATGGGATATCTGCCCGAGGCGCTCGTGAACTACCTGGTGAGACTCGGCTGGTCCTACGGGGATCAGGAGATCTTCACGGTGCAGGAGCTCATCGAGCGTTTTTCGCTGGATTCGGTCGGGAAGGCGGCCGCCGTCTTCAACCCGGAAAAGCTCCTGTGGCTCAACCAGCACTACATCCGGCAGAGCGACTCAGACCGACTCGCCCGGGAGGTGGCCCCCTTCCTGGCGAACATGGGGATCCGCGAGCCGAAGGCTGATTTTGTCAGGAGCGTCGTTTCAGATCTCCAGTCACGCTCGAAGACCCTGGTCGAGATGGCCGAGTCCGCCGCCTTCTACTTCTCTGACGATGTCATCTGCGACGATAAGCTGCGCAACGAATATCTGAACCCGGAAGGGCTGGGTTACCTCGAAGTCCTGTCACAGAGACTTCCGGCCCTCGAGAGCTTCACGAAGGAAGGGATCGAGAGTCTCCTGCGGACCATCGCCGAGGAACGGGGCGTGAAACTCAAGGCCGTTGTCCAGCCTCTGCGCGTGGCTCTCACCGGGAAGGCGGTAAGCCCCGGGATCGATCAGGTCATGATCACCCTCGGGAAGGATAGGGTTCTCGAGCGGATTCGGAAGGTACTCGGCCGGGGGGGGAAATAGGAAATTTCGTGTTGACATTGAGTGGCGAATTGTCTAAATTCGCGCCTTCTCAATTCGGACGCTGCTGGGGGATCGTCTAGCGGTAGGACTCAGGACTCTGGATCCTGCTACCTAGGTTCGAATCCTAGTCCCCCAGCCAAGGTCCCATCGTCTAGCGGTTAGGACGCTGGCCTCTCACGCCGGAAACAAGGGTTCGATTCCCTTTGGGACCACCAGATATTCAAAGCCCCCTTGGTCGCGCAGGCGGTCAAGGGGGCTTTCATTCAGAGCCGCTGAAAATCATCCTGGGACAGCAGACTGAAGCCTTTGTTTTTCAGAACGGCCTTCGCAAAGTCGAGATTGTCGACCCGCAGGATCACGACGGCCTCGCCTCCCAGCTTGTCCAGGAACGTGTAGAGGTAATCCACGTTCAGGACCTCATCGGCGAGCACTCGCAGTGCCTTTCCGAGCCCCCCGGGTTCGTCGGTCACCCGCACGGCGAGCACCTCCACTTTCCGGATGTTGTACCCCTTCTTCCCCAGCAGTTCCGCAACGCGGGACGGGTCGGGGACGATCATCCGGATGACGCCGAAATCCCTCGACTCGGCAACGCTCAGCGCGCGGATGTTGACGCCCTTCGCGCCGAGATACTCCGTCAGTTCCGCGAGCACCCCCGGGCGGTTGTCCAGAAAGACCGACACTTGCGTGATCTTCATAAGCCGTTCTCCCCTTGTAACTGCGTCATACCGCCTCTCTCCCCGACGATGAAAGCAGAACACCCAGGGCGATGGAGGCCAGTCTCGCCGCGGGCGGATCGGAGCGTGAGCTGATCAGGATGGGGACTTTCGCGCCGACGATGACGTGGGCGAGGTCTTTCCCCCCGTAGTAGACCAGCGCCTTTCCGAAGATGTTGCCCGCTTCGAGGTCCGGCAGGATGAGGATGTCGGCGGAGCCGGCCACCGGCGATTCCACTTTTTTGATCTGCGCGGCCTCCAGGGAAATGGCGTTGTCCAGCGCGAAAGGACCGTCCACAATGCAGTCGGGAATCTCCCCGTAGGAGCATATTTTGGCCAGGGCAAGAGCATCCACCGTAGACTGCACTTCCGGTTGAACCTTTTCCACGCCCGAAAGGATGGCCACCTTCGGGACCCCGATCCCCAGGGCGTGAGCGACCGCCACGGCGTTTTTTATGATGCCGATCTTCTCCTTCAGGCCCGGCGCGACGTTGACACCGCCGTCGGAGGCCAGCGTGATGGCCCGTCTGCCCTCCCGGCTGTCCTCGAAGATGAAAACGTCGCTCAGGAGGTTCCCCGTCCTGAGGTTTTGCGGGCCGCGCAAGGCCGCCCCCAGAAGCTTGTTGGTCGAAATGCTTCCCTTCAGGAGAATGTCAGCCCCACCCAAGGCGGCCAGTCGGACGCCGTATTCCGCAGCCCGATCGGCGTCTTTTTCATTGTGTATCTCGAAACGATTGAGGGGAATATTCAATTGCCTCAGCAGGGACTCCACGAGGCTCGACTGCCCGATCAGGATACCCTCGGCCAGACCCTCGGCCTGCGCTTCATTGATCGCCTCGACCGACGCCGTCTCGTGGGGCAGAATGACGGCGACCTTCCTCGGTCCGCGGGAAGCGGCCTCTTCCATGAGCGTTCTGAAGTCCCTGATCATCTGTCCTGTCCATGCTCGAGCGGCCCGGATAAACACGCCCCTGTCGATGGAGCATCCTATACGCTTCCGGGGGCTTCGTCAATGATCCCGGGTCAGACTTTGATAATTTTTTACTGTATGGCGCAAGAAGGAGGCCTTCATTTACGGCCCGGCCTATCCCGGGGTCTCCAGGAGACTTTGAAACGCGAAGGGGCCTGTTTCATCAACGGGGGCGTAAATATGGCTTTGCATCGGGCAGGCTGTTCGTATATAAAATTCACACCTTTTTTGCTGCTCCAACCCCGCCCTGAGCCGGGGCTCTTCAAACACCCGTGGAGGAGGCTTTATGATTTTTCGGAAGATATTCATCTCTCTGTTCATTGCTTTATTCATCCCTGTCGTCCTGTCACCGGTTGCCGGTGCCGGGCAGGGCGGTGATTCCGATCTCGCCGTGGCCCAGGACCGCACACGGAGCGTAGAAGACCGCTCCCGGGCCGTCATGGCCCTGGGGAGGTCCGGCGACCCGAATGCCTCGGGGCCGCTGCTTCAGATTCTGAAAAATCCCGCCGAGCAACGGAAGGTGAGGGCCGGCGCGGTCATGGCCCTGGCGCGTATCGGGGAGCCGCGCGCCGAGATCCTCTCCGCCTATGAAACCACCTACAAAAGCCCGAAGAGTGGGCAGAATCTGCGCTACACCACCCTGCTCGCATTCGGGACTATGAAGGCCGTGGAGTCCCTCCCCTTGCTCACGGAGGCCCTCTCGGGCGGGGACGACCGGATCCGCTTCAAGGCCGCACAGGCCCTGGGCATGATCGGGGACGATGATGCCGTGAATCTCCTCCTCTCCCGCCTCGAGGCGGAGGGGGACCGCATGGTCCGCGCGGAAATCGTCCGGGCCCTTGCTCAAAACGAGAGTGCTTCCGTGGAGGGTGCCCTTGTTCGAGTGCTCAGGTCCGACACGGATCCGCTGGTTCGTTACAACGCGGCCCTCTGTCTCGCGAAATTCACGTCCATCAGTCCGGAGGGGCGGGAGGCCCTCAGGGCCGCCGGCGGCGACTCGTCGCCGATGGTTCGAAAGGCTGCAGGGGGGGCCGGCCGATGAAAAAGACCGTCTTCATCCTCATTCTCCTGTCCTTCGTTTTTGCCTCTGCCGAGGCCCCGGCCCTCCAAAGGGGAGCCATCCTCTACCACACGAGCAAGGGCGACACGATCTACGGGCGGACCGACGTCCTCGAGCTTACCTGCTCGGTATTGGACCTGGCCCTGCGGGACATGAAATCCGGCCACGTGGGACTCTACATCGGCGACAACCGCATTATCCACGCCGTGACGCCGACGGTGGAGGAGACGGCCTCGGAGAATTTCATCCCCCAGAGCGACCTCGACGACGGGTGCCGCTATCTCGGGGCGAAGGTGCCCATCGGTTTTGATGCGTGGCCCGAGGAGCAGGTTGATCAGCTAATCCTCCTGGCCCGGGAGCAGGTGGGAGCCGATTATGACATACAGTTCCGTCACCAGAAGGGCCCCAAAGAAAACGGGTTCACCTGTGTCGGCCTCGTGGAGTACCTCTTTGAAGAGATCGGTTATGACATCACTCCGAACGGGTATTACTCGGGCGGCGCCGGCGGCAGGACTTACACGCAGACTTACAACTGTGAGGCCACGCTTGGGATAGACTGGCCGGGAGATAACGCTTTCGCGGAGGGGGTGGAGTTCTCGAGCTTCGAGCACCCGCTTGCGGATTTACTGAATGTCGGCTTTTTACGAGATGGCGACGATAACCGCTACATGTTTTTCCCCTACACGCAGTACCTGCAGGCGACGACCGTCGGCGTGCCGACGGACATCACCGTCTCGGGCGGTGGGGATTCCGATGATGACGGGGGCGGCTGTTTCATCGCCACAGCCGCCTACGGGTCGGCCCTGCACCCTCATCTCGACATTCTGCGGGAGTTCCGCGATCGTTACATGAAGTCAAACCCGATAGGCCATCTCTTCCTGTCCGTCTACGAGCGATATGCGCCTTCCCTCGCAGGCCTCGTCGAGCGTCACGAGGTCTTGAAATCCCTGACCCGCGTGGCGCTTCTGCCGGTCCTAGGCCTTTGCTTCATCCTCCTCTATACGGGGCCGCTTCCCCTTCTCGCCCTGCTTGCCGCTGCTTTCATATGGCGATTCCGCCTGGCCGGCCGGTGAAAAGATAAAAACCCCCGAATCTTCTGATTCGGGGGTTTTTTTATGAAGTTATCTCCTGGCCGTCGTCGGCTGGACAGGCCGACGGAAGTCCGTTTAATCCTGCAGGTAGTACTCGACCGTCGATACGACGCGAACGGTCTTCTGGGGCTGCGTCCACTCCATCATCCCCGGTGTTCGGTCCCGCGGCAGGATCTCGAAGACCCCCTGGCTTGCCTTTCGGATACCGCCGACCCTGCTGCCCGAGTCCTTTGCGAACTGCTCCGCCGCCAGGCGGGCGCTGGCCGTGGCCTCGGCTATCATTTCCGGCTTCAGCGTGTTGAGGCCCGTGTAGAGGTACGACGGCGTGCTCTCCATGCCGGGGTTCGCCGAGAGGATGACACCCGCGTCGACAAGCTCCCCGATGGCCTGGCTCGCGGCAATGACGAGCGAGGGATCCTTGACCCGGACCATCAGGGTCTGTGAGATGATGTAGCGGCTCTGAACGGTTCCGGTGCCGCGGTAGGGATTGGCCAGGATGTCCGTGACCTCGAATTTCTGGATTTCAACGGTTTTCGGATCGATCCCGTGTTTCTCCAGGAAGGAGAGGATGATGTCCTTGCTCTTCTTGATGTCCGCCTGGGCACGCCCGAGGTTGTCGTTCGTGGATACAAATCGTATCGGCCAAAGTGCAATGTCGGCCTTGACCTCCCTTTCGGAAAACCCCTTCACGGTGACATAACGGTCGGCTGTTCGCCATGCCATGAGCCCCCTGCCGATGAGCCATCCGGCCAGCACGATCCCCAGGGCCAGGACAAGCGAGCCAATGATGCGTTCGTGACTGGTCATCTGAGCCTCCTTTTTCTGATCCGGGATTTCAATCGGGATGACCCGAAATTCGGATCACCTGCCGTGGGCACCTTAACAAAAAAATGGGGGAATTGGAACAGGTCCAACGCCCCCAAGGTGCTTTCTTTATGGTGCCGAAGCCGGGACTTGAACCCGGACGGGTTGTGCCCACTACCCCCTCAAGATAGCGTGTCTACCAAATTCCACCACTTCGGCACGTAAAGCTTTTTTTACGAATGGTGCGTGGAGTTTAGCTCGTCCCCATTTTTTTGTCAATAGCGCAGATGGACGGGTGCCGTCACGTTACTTCGAATCGGTCGGGGCTTGCGGTGCCGCGGGGGGCGACGGCTGCGGTGCCTGCTCGGTTGCGGGCGCCCTGGATGCTCCTTCCATGACCGTTGAACCCTTGTGCGTGGAAAAATAGGCGAGCCACAGGGAGGTGAGCATGAAAACGACGGCGATGGCAATGCTCATCTTGCCCAGGAATGTGCCGGGGCCGGCACTCCCGAAAAGTGTCTGACTCGAGCCGCCGAAAGCGGCACCCATGTCGGCCCCCTTGCCCCTCTGGAGAAGGACAACGAGGATGAGCATCACGCAGACCACCACGTGGAGAATGCTGATGAAGATGTACAAATCGGTACCTCTCTAAAATTGAATGATCTTCGAAAAGGACTCTACGTCGAGACTCGCGCCGCCCACAAGCACACCGTCAATGTCGGTCTCGGCCATGAGATCTTTGATGTTCCCGGGGGTGACGCTTCCTCCGTATATAATCGGCGTTGCCGCCGCGATGTCCTCCCCGCCCAGGCCTGCGAGCAGCTGCCGGATGAATCGGTGAACCTCCTGCGCCTGCGCGGGCGCGGCCGTTTTACCGGTGCCGATGGCCCAGACCGGCTCGTAGGCGACAATGACGCGCCTTATATCATCGGGGGTCAGATTATTCAACCCCTCTTTTAACTGCCTCCGCACGACACGGAAGGTCTCTTCAGCCCCGCGCTCCTCGAGGGTCTCCCCCACGCAGAGGATGGGCTTGAGCCCCGCTGCAAGTGCTGCCCTGACCTTCAGGTTGATATCCCTGTTTTTTTCCCCGAATAGCCGGCGCCGCTCCGAATGCCCCGCGATGACGTACCGGCAGCCAGCCTCGCAAAGCATCCGCGCCGACACCTCGCCGGTGAATGCCCCCTTTTCCTCCCAGTGAACGTTCTGCGCCGCAAGCCCGATAGTCGTGCCCCGCAGGGCCTGGCCCAGGGAATGTAGAGCCGTATAGGGGGCGGCGATGGCGATGTCCCGTTCCTGGGGCAGCGGGAATCGGCGGGCGAGGGTGCCGACGAATTCGAGGGCCTCGCTGACGGTCTTGTGCATTTTCCAGTTGCCGGCGATGAAGGGCCTGGGCATGGGGGTCTCCTAGAGCTTACTGCCCATGTGGACGGCCAGATCCCTCATCCGGCTTGCGAAACCCATCTCGTTGTCGTACCAGGCGAAGACCTTGATGAAGCTTCCGTCGATCACGTTCGTCAGCGGGGCGTCGAAGATGGTCGAATAAGGGCTGCTCGTGAAGTCGATTGAAACGAGTTCCTCCTCGCAGTAAAAGATGATGTCCTTGAACCGGCCCGCCGCGGCCTCCCGGACGGAGGCGTTGACTTCATCGGTGGAGACGCTTCTCGAAACTTCCGCGACGAGATCGACGACGGAGACATTCGGCGTCGGGACGCGAAGGGCCACGCCGTCGAGTTTCCCCTTCAGCTCCGGGATGACCTCCCCGACCGTCCTGGCCGCGCCGGTGGTCGTCGGAACAATGGAGAGGGCCGCCGCGCGCGCCCGACGGAGATCATTGTGAGAGCCGTCCAAAAGCCGCTGGTCCATGGTGTAGGCGTGGCAGGTGGTCATGAACCCCCTCTTGATGCCGAAACGGTCGTGAAGCACCTTCGCGAGCGGGGCGAGGCAGTTGGTGGTGCAGGAGGCGTTGGACACCACGTGGTGTTTCCGCGGATCGTAGCTCTCTTCGTTCACGCCGACGACGAAGGTCGCGTCAACCCCTTTCCCGGGCGCGGCGAGGATGACCTTCTTGGCCCCGGCGGTCAGGTGCCCGGCGATCTGGTCCCGTTTCCTGAATACGCCCGTCGACTCCAAAACGATGTCCACACCCATGGCTCCCCAGGGAAGGCTGCCAATGTTTTTCGTCTCGTTGGTGACGGTCACCTTTTTCCCGCCGACGACGAGATGGTCTTCGCCGTGCGAGACCTCGGCGCCGAACTTTCCGTGCACGGAGTCGTATTTAAGAAGGTGGGCCAGAATGGAAGTATGGGCCCTGGAGTTGACCGCGACAACCTCGATATCCCCGCGCCCGGCACACGCCCTGAGGATTGAGCGGCCCGTTCGACCGAACCCGTTGATTGCAACCTTTACCGCCATGATGAACCTCCCTTATGAAGTCTGACGCTCTTTTAAACGTCCCCGCCGCGGGTGTCAACGATTTTTTAATTTATCGATTCCTTTAGCGCTTTCTTCTTGACAGCGCGTCCTTTCACTCGCTAAATTGAACAGCAAGTACGTATCTCGTCTGCGAGGGTCTCCAGTTCGTCTTGTCTGTCTTTATTCCGGCACCTTATGAAGGCTTCTAGAGGAATTCGAAGATTTTTCAGGATTTTTTCCGCAGCCGTTCTTCTGGTCTTTTTGCTGCCGCCGGCGGGGGAGGGGGTTCGCATGGAGAAAAATGTCCGAAAGCCCGTGATTGCCGGGACCTGGTATCCGGGGGACCCGGCCGAGTTGACGAGGGATATCAAGGAATACCTCAAAAAAGTTCCCGGTAACGGTGTGCGCGGACGGGTCGTCGGGCTCATCTCGCCCCATGCCGGGTATATCTACTCCGGGCAGATCGCAGCGCACGGATACAAACTCGTCCAGGGCCGGCACTTTGATTCCGTCATCGTGATCGGTCCCAGCCACCGGTCCCTCTTCAGGGGCGCGTCCGTGTATCCGAGCGGGGGTTACGAAACACCCCTCGGCGTGGTGCCCGTGGATGGCGATCTCGCCGGGCGGATCATCGGACACGGAGGGGGCATCGCTTATCACCCCCAGGCCCATGCCCAGGAACATTCCATCGAAATTCAGCTTCCCTTCCTGCAGGTTGCCCTCGGGCAATTTTCCTTTGTGCCCATCGTCATGGGGGACCAGGATCGCCGGGCCTGCGAGGAGCTGGCCGAGGCCATTTACAAGGCCGTCAAGGGGAAAAAGGTCCTCGTTGTGGGCAGCTCGGACCTGTCTCATTTTCATTCCTACGACAGGGCTGTGAAGCTCGATCGGCGCGTCGTCGACCTCGTCCAGAAGATGGACACGGACGGCCTGATCCGGAATCTGGAGGGCGGCTCCTGCGAAGCCTGCGGCGGGGGGCCCATGGTGGTGACGATGTTGGTTGCCCGGAAGCTCGGAGGCACCGGCGTCAAGGTTCTCAAATATGCCAACTCCGGGGATGTGACAGGCGACAAGGGACGTGTCGTCGGTTATCTCTCCGCTGCCATGTATGTCGATAACCCGTCGGGAAGCCGCGTTTCCGCGAATCCGGCCGCTGCCGGAACGGGACTCAGCGAAGAGGACAAGAAATCGCTGCTGGAGCATGCCCGGAACACCATCGAATGCCGCCTCAAGGGGAAGCCCCTGCCGTCGCTGTCTTCCGCGTCGGGGGCGACGCGGGAAAAGAGGGGGGCTTTCGTTTCGCTGAAAAAGCAAGGCAGGTTGAGGGGTTGTATCGGCTACATCGAGGCGCGCAAGCCGCTGGCCCAGGCGGTGAGCGATATGGCCCTGGCCGCGGCCTTCAAGGATCCGAGATTCCCGCCCCTCAAAAGGGAGGAACTGGCCGATCTGGACATCGAGATATCGGTGCTCACGCCTCTCAAAAAAATGAAAGATATCAATGATATAAAAATCGGCAGGGACGGCCTTTACGTGGTCAGGGGTTTCCAGTCGGGGCTCCTGCTCCCCCAGGTGGCCACGGAGTATCGATGGGACCGCTTGACTTTTCTCAAGGAAACCTGCTATAAGGCCGGACTTCCGGCTGAGGCCTGGAAGGAGGAAGGGACTGAAATATACACATTCTCCGCAGAGGTTTTCGGCAGCCGGGAGTGAGGACTGCGGGGTCACGCCATAAGCAATCTTTCCAAAAAAAACACTTGACAAATTAAATCAGCAAATTTAACCTCTCTAGATTCTGCTTTTCACGTTTTTGCTGGCGTAGCTCAACGGTAGAGCAGCTGATTTGTAATCAGCCGGTTGCGGGTTCGACTCCCATCGCCAGCTCCAATTGGCCATATGAAAGCTGGAGGGGTTCCCGAGTGGCCAAAGGGAGCAGACTGTAAATCTGCCGGCGCAGCCTACGGAGGTTCGAATCCTCCCCCCTCCACCATGCAAGGGTAAGACGTTTTTGTCTTCTTTGTTTGATGAGCGGGAGTAGCTCAGTGGCTAGAGCGTCAGCCTTCCAAGCTGAGGGTCGCGGGTTCGAATCCCGTTTCCCGCTCCAGTTCTCGTTTTGAACGGATCCGGGCGTTGCGCCCAGCGGATTTCGAGGCGCGGCGATAAGAAAAACGAAGTCTTGTCTGCGCGGCGGAGAGGCCCACGTAGCTCAGTCGGTAGAGCACATCCTTGGTAAGGATGAGGTCACCAGTTCAATCCTGGTCGTGGGCTCCAGTGCTGTGAGAGTAGGTTGACCATGAGGAACATCATCACCCTGGCCTGCACGGAGTGCAAACGCCGGAACTACAACACGACGAAAAACAAGCGGACCATGCAGGATCGTCTCGAAATGAAGAAATACTGCAAATTCTGCAAGGCGCACACCCTGCACAGGGAGACGAAGTAATCCGGAGGGGAACAACGGCAGGTGATGGAGACAGGCCAGTAGCTCTAATGGCTAGAGCGCCGGACTCCAAATCCGGATGTTGGGGGTTCGAGTCCCTCCTGGCCTGCCATCTTATATTGGGGGGATTACCCCGGGTCGGTGGACATGGATAAGATCAAAGCCGCCTTTCTGACATCGAAGCTGTTTTTGAAAGAGGCCAGAACGGAACTCTCCAAGGTGACCTGGCCGACGACCAAGCAGGCCATGACCTCCACGTCCGTCGTGCTGGTCGTGGTTCTTGTCGTTTCGCTCATTCTGGGGATCTTCGATTTCGGGCTGGTCAAGATCATGAAGTTGATTCTGGGTTGAGGTGATATGGCCTTCAGGTGGTACGTCATCCATACTTACTCGGGCTTTGAAAACAAGGTCAAGGTTTCCCTCCAGGAGCGAATCGAAGCGGCCGGCATGCAGGAGCACTTCGGGGAAATCCTCGTGCCTGAAGAGGACATCGTCGAGCTCATCGGGGGAGAAAAAAAGACCTCCAAGCGGAAATTCTTCCCCGGTTATGTCCTGATCCGGATGGAGCTGAACGACGACACCTGGCACATCGTCAAGAGCACGCCCAAGGTGACCGGCTTCATCGGAAGCAAGGACAAGCCGGCCCCCATTGCCGACGAGGACGTGGCGGCCCTCAGGACGAGGATCGAGGAGGGGACGCTCAAACCCAAGCCGAAATTCAAGTTCGACGTGGGGGACCATGTCAAGATCATCGACGGGCCCTTCACGAACTTCGACGGCATCGTCGACGAGGTGAAACCCGAAAAGGGGAAGCTCCGGGTGATCGTCAGCATCTTCGGGCGGTCCACCCCCGTTGAGCTCGATTTCATTCAGGTGGTCGAGCACTAGAAAGCGCTGCTTCGGCGCGGCGGATAACGATATCATCGGAAGACAGGGGATTTTTATGGCAAAGAAGGTCATCGCGAACATCAAGCTGCAGATTCAGGCCGGAAAGGCGACGCCGTCGCCTCCCATCGGTCCCGCCCTCGGCCAGCACGGCGTGAACATCATGGAGTTTTGCAAGGCCTATAACGCCATGACGGCCAAGCAGGAGGGGATGATCATCCCGGTGGTCATCACGGTTTACGCGGACCGTTCCTTCACCTTTGTCACCAAGACGCCGCCGGTATCGGTTCTTCTGAAGCAGGCCGCCAAGATCGCCAAGGGCGCGGGCGACCCCAAGCGGGAAAAGGTGGGTCAGGTGACGGCCAAGCAGGTGCGCGAGATCGCGGAGCTCAAGATGAACGATCTGAATGCCATCAATGTCGAAGGCGCTATCAAGACGATTGAGGGGACGGCCCGGTCCATGGGGATCGAGATCGTTTCCTAAGCCACAGGTTCGAGGTTTGATCATGTCCAACAGAGGGAAAAAATACCAGGAATCCAGAAAAAAGGCCGTGCCCGGCCAGCGCTACGCGCTGCGGGAGGCCCTCGGCATTCTCATGAACATGGGAAAGGCGAAGTTCGATGAAACCGTCGACGCCTCCATTCGTCTCGGTGTGGACCCGAAGCACGCGGACCAGATGGTCCGGGGCAGCGTGGCCCTGCCGCACGGGCTCGGAAAAGCCGTCCGGGTGCTTGTCTTCGCGAAGGGCGAGAAGGAAAAAGAAGCCCGGGAGGCAGGGGCCGATTTCGTCGGCTCCGACGATCTCATGGAGAAGATCAGGGGCGGCTGGCTGGACTTCGACCGTGTCGTGGCCACGCCGGACATGATGGCAAACGTCGGAAAACTGGGAAAGGTCCTGGGTCCCCGGGGACTCATGCCGAACCCCAAGGTCGGAACGGTGACCTTTGACGTGGGCAAGGTCGTCAAGGAGCTGAAAGCGGGAAAGGTGGAATTCCGGGTGGAGAAAGCGGGCATCGTCCATTCCCCCTTCGGGAAGGTGTCTTTCGGCGCGGACAAGCTCTATGATAATTTCATGGCCCTGATCGAAACGATCATCAAACTGAAACCGGCTTCGAGCAAAGGAACCTATCTCAAAACCATTTCACTCTCCACCACGATGGGGCCGGGTGTAAAGGTGGATCCCCTGGATATACGGAACATTTTGAAGTAGAGCCCCGGGCAAAAAATGGCCCATTAGGAGAAATTGCTTACAGAAGTCAGAGACAGCAGGTACGGGAAGTTTAAACGATTGCATCGGCCTGCCGAGACCTGGAGGGCAATCCGGACGGTCCTTTCCCGCGAGCGGGTTGGGAAGGGGCACCCCGGAGAGAGCTTTTCATGTTCAGCGGCCCGGCAGAAGGCTCACGGGTTTCGCACCGCGGCGGTCATCCATTCTTCCTGTATGGCGCTCTGACTTTTTAAATCGATCCCGATCCCCTGAAGGGGGCGGGGACCGTGAAAATTCAGAGTGAAAGGAGGTTAAGGGTTGGACAAACAGACAAAAGAGAAAACCATTGCCGAGCTTCAGGACAAGCTCAGGAAGGCGCAGCTGGCCATCCTCGCAGGCTACACCGGCATGAATGTCGAGAAGATCAACGCCCTTCGCAATGAGCTCCGCAAGGCCGGCACCGAGTTCCGGGTCATCAAGAACACCCTGTTCGGGATTGCCTCGGAGAAAACGGACTACGAAGGGTTGAAGGGTCATCTGCGGGGGCCTCTGGCCGTCGTGCTGACCTACGAAGACGTCGTGGCGCCGACCAAGATTCTGAGCGAGTTTGCCAAGAAGAACGCCGAATTGGACGTCAAGGTCGGCATGATGGGGGGGAAGCTCCTCGACCGCAAGCAGCTCGAGGCGCTGGCGAGCCTCCCCTCGAGGGAAGTGCTCATCGCGAAGCTCCTGTCCGTTTTCGTGGGCGCGCAGGCCTCCATGGTCCATGTGCTTGCCGCTGTGCCGAGAAGCCTCGTGCAGGTCCTGAACGCGTATCGCGAAAAGAGAGAAAAAGAAAACTAACCTACAGGAAGGGATGGAATCATGTCAGCGAAAATAACAAAGGAAGATGTGGTCAAGTTCATTGAGGGAATGACGGTTCTCGAGCTCTCCGAGCTCGTGAAGGAGCTGGAAGAAAAATTCGGCGTCTCGGCGGCCGCCCCGGTGGCCGTAGCCGCGGCGGCCCCCGGCGGCGCTGCTGCCGCTGCCGCTGCGGCGGAGGAGAAGACGGAATTCACCGTGATCCTCACCGGTTTCGGGGAGCAGAAGATCCAGGTGATCAAGGAGATCCGGGCCATCACCGGCCTGGGCCTCAAGGAGGCGAAGGATCTCGTGGACGGCGTGCCGAAGCCCGTGAAGGAAGGCATTCCCAAGGCGGAAGCCGAGGACATCAAGAAGAAGGTCGAAGCCGCCGGCGGTTCCGTGGAGATCAAGTAACCGGCCTGCGGAGCGCTACGGCGGCCTCCGGAAATAGGCCGGGAAATCCCCGGCGCCCGCGCGACGGGGGCCGGGGACCCGGGCCACAGGACCCCGCAGGGGGTCGGGACCAAAGCCATTCGAGGTTAAAGAACCCATGTTGGAATTTAGAAAGAATTTCAGCCGCATTCAAAAAATCATCGATATTCCCAACCTCATCGACATTCAGAAAAAGTCCTACGAGAAATTCCTGCAACGGGAAACCCCGTTCGAAAAGAGAGGGAATTTCGGTCTTCAGGGTGCTTTCAAGAGCATCTTCCCAATCTCCGATTTCAGCGGCAAGTGTTCGCTCGAATTCGTGAGCTACAAGATCGGGGATATCCGCTACGATGTCAAGGAGTGCCTCGCCAAGGGTCTCACCTATGCCGCACCGCTGAAAATCGTCGTGCGGCTCGTCGTGTTCGATTCCGACCGGGCGAGCGAGCAGAAGATCATCCGCGACATCAAGGAGCAGGAGATCTATTTCGGCGAGATTCCCCTGATGACGGAAAACGGAACGTTCATCGTCAACGGGACCGAGCGGGTCATCGTCAGCCAGCTCCACCGCTCACCCGGCATCTTCTACGATCACGACAAGGGCAAGACCCACGCCAGCGGCAAGCTCCTTTACTCCGCCCGCATCATCCCGATCCGGGGCTCCTGGCTGGACCTCGAATTCGACACCAAGGATCTCCTCTACGTGCGCATCGACCGCCGGCGGAAGATGCCCGTGACGATTCTGCTGAAAGCCATAGGGAACAGCGTCGAGGACACCCTGAACTATTTCTACAGTATCGAAAAGGTTTTCCTCGATGATCGCAAGGCCCACGTCCAGATCGGCGACTTCCTCCTCAACGAGAAGGCGCCCGAGGATATCGGCAAGGGCAGCGAGATCATCGTCAAGAAAGGGCGTAAAATCACGAAAGCCGCCCTCAAGCGCATCGAGGAACTGAAACTGGATCGGATCCCCGTCAACGACGAATATCTTATCAAGAAGGTCCTGGCCTCTCCCGTCAGGGACCCGGAATCCGGCGAGGTGCTCTTCCCCTGCAACCAGGAATTGACGGAGGAGCGGCTCTCCATCCTGAGGGAGAAGAAGGTCAAGGAGGTCCGGTTCATTCACCTGGACGAAGACCGGATGAACGCCTCCATTATGGAGACCCTGCTCGTCGACAAGGTGGAATCGGAGGAAGAGGCCATCATCGAGATCTACAGGCGGCTCCGGCCGAGCAACCCCCCCACGCCCGAGACGGCCCGCCGGTTCTTCAAGAGCCTCTTTTTCGATCCCGAGACCTACGACATTTCCGACGTGGGCCGCGTGAAGATGAACTACAAGCTTCACCTCGATGTGCCCGCCGATGTGACGAACCTTCGAAACGAAGACATCCTGGCGGCGGTCAAGTACCTCCTTAATCTCAAAAGCGGTGTCGGTGACTGCAGCGTGGACGACATCGATCACCTGGGCAACCGCCGGATCCGCTCCGTGGGGGAACTCATCGAAAACCAGTACCGCATCGGTCTCATCCGGATGGAGAGGGCGATCAAAGAAAAGATGAGCCTCCAGGACGTGGAGACCATGATGCCCCACGACCTGGTGAACGCAAAACCGGTCTCGGCCGTCGTCAACGAGTTTTTCGGCTCCAGCCAGCTGTCCCAGTTCATGGACCAGACGAACCCCCTTTCGGAGATCACCCACAAGCGGAGGCTCTCGGCCCTGGGCCCCGGCGGTCTAACGCGGGAGCGGGCGGGGTTCGAAGTGCGCGACGTGCACAACACCCACTACGGCCGGATCTGCCCCGTGGAGACGCCGGAAGGTCCGAACATCGGGCTGATCGTCTCGCTCAGCACCTACGCCCGGGTCAATGAGTTCGGGTTCATTGAAACGCCCTACCGGGTCGTGGAAAAAGGGCGGGTCCTCGACGAGATCAAATATCTGACGGCCATCGAGGAGGAAAAATTCATCATCGCCCAGGCCGACGCCGTGCTCGACGGCCGCGGGCGGTTCAAGGAGCAAATCATCTACGCCCGGAAGGGCGGTGAATTCGTCACGGTGGTGCCCGAGGAGGTCCAGCTCATGGACGTCTCGCCCAATCAACTCGTCAGTGTTGCCGCCGGGCTCATCCCCTTCCTCGAGCACGACGACGCCAACCGCGCGCTCATGGGCTCCAACATGCAGCGCCAGGCCGTCCCCCTCATGCGGCCGGAGACACCCCTCATCGGGACGGGGATGGAGTCCGTCGTGGCCAGGGACTCCGGCGCCGTGATCACGGCAAAGCGTTCCGGTGTCGTGGAGAGTGTCGACGCCGCGAGAATCGTCATCAAGTCCGACGACGGCGAGAAAACCACCTTCGACACCGGCGTGGATATCTACAACATGATCAAGTATCAGCGAACCAACCAGGACACCTGCTTCAACCACAAACCCATCGTGACCAAGGGGGAGCGCGTCAAGCGGGGCGACATCATTGCCGACGGCCCGGCGACGGACAACGGGGAGCTGGCCCTCGGCCGGAACGTCATGGTCGCCTTCATGTCCTGGGGCGGGTACAATTACGAAGACTCCATCCTGGTGAGCGAGCGCATCGTCAAGGAGGACATCTACACCTCCATCCACATCGAGGAATTCGAGACGATGGCCCGTGACACGAAGCTCGGGAAAGAAGAAATCACCCGGGACATCCCCAACGTGGGCGAGGATGCCCTGAGGAACCTCGACGAGAGCGGCATCGTCCGCATGGGCGTCTCCGTGAGGCCCGGCGACATCCTTGTCGGCAAGATCACGCCCAAGGGCGAGACCACGCTGTCGCCCGAGGAAAAGCTGCTCAGGGCCATCTTCGGCGAAAAAGCCGGTGACGTCCGTGACACCTCCCTGCGCGTGCCCCCCGGCGTGGAGGGGACGGTCATCGACGCGAAGATCTTCACCCGGAAGGGGGCGGAGAAGGATCAGCGGTCCCAGACGATCGAGGAAGAGGAAACCGAAAGCATTCACAAGGACCGGGATGACGAGATCCGGATCATCACCGACACCGTCAAGAGCAAGATCGTGAAGCTCCTCAAGGGGAAAGTCTCGGCCTCCCGGCTGATGGATGCCAAGAAAAAGAAGGTCCTGCTCAAGAAAAACGAGGTCATCAACGAAGAGGTCCTCTCCGGGGTCCCCTTCAAGTACTGGAAGGAGATCTCGCTCCTCAAGGAGGAAACCCTGGAGCAGAATCTCCGGATGATGTTTGAAAACCTTGAGCGGAAAATCGAGCTTGTGGAGACCTTCTTCGACGAGAAGGTCGACAAACTGCGCATGGGCGATGAGCTGCCGCCGGGTGTCATCAAACTCGTCAAGGTCTACGTGGCCATCAAGCGAAAGCTCTCCGTGGGTGACAAGATGGCGGGCCGACACGGCAACAAGGGTGTTCTCTCCAGGATTCTGCCCGAGGAGGACATGCCCTTCTTCGCCGACGGCATCCCCGTGGACATCATTCTCAACCCGCTGGGCGTTCCTTCCCGTATGAACGTCGGGCAGATTCTCGAGACGCACCTCGGGTGGGCCGCCCGCGGTCTGGGCGAAAGGATCAACGCCATCATCGAGAAGAAATTCAGCGTCGAGGGAATCCGGCGGGAGCTCAAGAGCATCTATACGTCGCAGGAATTCAACAAGTACGTCGACGGCGCTACCGAACGGGAGCTCCGCAGGTTCATCGGCCGGCTGAAGAAAGGGATCCCCATCGCCACTCCCGTCTTCGACGGCGCCCGCGAGGAGCAGATTCGGGGCATGCTCGAAGCCGCCGAACTTCCCCTGTCGGGACAGACCATCCTCTTCGACGGCCGGACGGGGGAACCCTTCGACCAGAACGTGACGGTCGGGATGATCTACATGCTGAAACTGCACCACCTCGTGGACAACAAGATTCACGCGCGCTCCATCGGACCTTATTCCCTGGTGACGCAGCAGCCCCTGGGCGGCAAGGCCCAGTTCGGCGGCCAGCGGCTGGGGGAGATGGAGGTCTGGGCGATGGAGGCTTACGGCGCCGCTCACACGCTGCAGGAATTCCTGACCGTGAAGTCCGACGACGTGGCCGGCAGAACCCGGATCTACGAGGCCATCGTCAAGGGCGAACATACCCTGGAACCCGGCCTGCCGGAGTCCTTCAGCGTCCTCGTCAAGGAGTTACAGAGCCTCTGCCTGGATGTGGAACTCGTGGAAAAATAATAGAAACCAGGCACCAGGCGTCAGGCATCAGGTGAGGAGGAAGCCTGAAGCCCAATGCCTGATGCCTGAAATAAAAGGAGAAGCAATCCGTGGAAGACATCTACAGCTTTTTTGAAAAACCGAAGGACCCGGTTCGCTTCAACGCGATGCGGATGTCCATTGCGTCCCCGGAGAAGATCCTTTCCTGGTCGCACGGCGAGGTCAAAAAGCCCGAAACGATCAATTACCGGACCTTCAAACCGGAGAGAGACGGCCTTTTCTGTGCCAAGATCTTCGGTCCCGTCAAGGACTACGAGTGTCTCTGCGGGCGTTACAAGCGTATGAAGCACCGCGGGGTGGTCTGCGAGAAGTGCGGCGTCGAGGTGATCCAGTCCAAGGTCCGCCGGGAGAGGATGGGCCACATTGCCCTCGCCGCACCGGTGGCTCACATCTGGTTCCTCAAGAGTCTGCCGAGCCGCATCGGCAACGTGCTGGACCTTTCGCTGAAGGAACTCGAGAAGGTGCTCTATTTCGAGTCGTGGATCGTGTTGGATCCCAAGAACACGCCGCTTCGGAAAAAGGAACTCCTGTCGGAGGAGCGTTACATCGAGTCTAGGGAGAAATACGGTGCCGACGGGTTTGTCGCGGGCATCGGCGCCGAGGCCGTCCGGAAACTCCTCGAGGAAATGAACCTCGAATCGCTCAACGCCGAGCTCCGGGCGGAACTGGCGGAAGCCTCGTCGGACACCAAGCGCAAGAAGCTCATCAAACGGCTCCGCGTCATCGAGGCGCTCCAGCGGTCGGAAAACAAACCCGAGTGGATGATCCTCGCCGTTCTACCCGTCATCCCGCCCGACCTCAGGCCCCTGGTCCCCCTCGAAGGCGGCCGGTTCGCCACCTCCGACCTCAATGATCTCTATCGGCGCGTGATCAACCGCAACAACCGGCTCAAACGCCTCATGGAGCTCAACGCCCCGGAGATCATCATCCGCAACGAGAAGCGCATGCTCCAGGAGGCCGTGGATGTCCTCTTCGACAACGGCAGGCGCGGCCGGGCCATCACGGGTTCCAACAAACGACCCCTGCGGTCGCTCTCCGACATGCTCAAGGGGAAGCAGGGCCGGTTCCGCCAGAACCTGCTCGGCAAACGCGTGGACTACTCCGGACGATCCGTCATCACCGTCGGCCCCGACCTCCGCCTCCACCAGTGCGGGCTCCCGAAGAAGATGGCCCTGGAGCTCTTCAAGCCTTTCATTTACAACCGCCTCGAACAGAAAGGCTACGTCACGACGGTGAAGAGCGCCAAGAAAATGGTCGAGCGGGAAACGCCGGAGGTCTGGGACGCCCTGGACGAAGTGGTGCGCGAGTACCCCGTGTTGCTCAACCGTGCGCCGACCCTTCACCGGCTCGGGATCCAGGCCTTCGAACCCATTCTCATCGAGGGCAAGGCCATCCAGCTCCACCCCTTGGTCTGCACGGCTTTCAACGCCGACTTCGACGGCGACCAGATGGCGGTCCACGTTCCGCTTTCCATCGAGGCCCAGGTGGAAGCCCGGGTGCTCATGATGTCGACCAACAACATCCTCTCGCCGGCTCACGGCAAGCCCATCATCGTGCCGAGCCAGGACATCGTTCTGGGGATTTACTACATGACAAGGTCCCGGACGGGCGCGAAGGGGGAAGGCATGGTCTTCTCCGATACCGACGAAGTCCGGCGTGCCTTCGATGCCGGCGAGGCGTCCCTCCACGCGAGGGTCAAGGTGCGCATGAACGGCTCCCTGAAAGAGACGACGGTGGGCCGGGTGATCCTCTATGAAATCATGCCCCCCGACATTCCCTTCGATGTCATCAACAAGGTGATGAACAAGAAGGAACTGGCCAACCTCATCGACTTCTGTTACCGAAGCTGCGGCGACAAGGCGACGGTCCTCCTGACGGACCGACTGAAGGACCTGGGTTTCCGGTACGCCACCGCCTCCGGTGCGTCCATTTCTATCGAGAACATGGTGATCCCGGAGATCAAGAAGGACATCATCACGAAGGCGGACAAGGACGTCCTGGAGGTCCAGAAGCAGTACATGGACGGGCTCATCACCGACGGTGAGCGTTACAACAAGGTCATCGACATCTGGGCCCAGGCCACTGAGCGGGTTGCCGACGCCATGCTCACCAGTATCGGGACCCAGGAAGTGGCATCGACGGAGGGCAAGAAGAAAGTCGAGAGCTTCAACCCCATCTACATGATGGCCGACTCCGGTGCGAGAGGCAGCGCCGCCCAGATCCGGCAGCTCGCCGGCATGAGGGGCCTCATGGCCAAGCCCTCCGGGGAAATCATCGAGACCCCCATCACGGCCAATTTCAGGGAGGGCCTCACGGTGCTGCAGTACTTCATCTCCACCCACGGCGCGCGCAAGGGGCTTGCCGACACGGCCCTCAAGACGGCCAATTCCGGCTACCTCACCCGCCGGCTTGTCGACGTGGCCCAGGACTGCATCGTGACGGAAGAGGATTGCAAAACGATGGACGGCCTTTTTGTCCAGGCCCTCATGGAGGGCGGGGAGATCATCGAAACGGCCGGGGAGCGGGTGCTCGGCAGGGTGGCCCTTGACGACATCAAAGACCCCTTCACCGGGGAGGTTCTGGTGAAGGCCAACGAGGAGATTGACGAGACCCTGGCGGACCGGATTGACCACGCCGGGATCGAGAGGGTCCAGATCCGATCGGGGCTCACCTGCAAATCCCGCTACGGCGTCTGTGCCCGGTGCTACGGTCGCGATCTATCCCACGGGCATCTCGTGAACATCGGCGAGGCCGTTGGGATCATCGCGGCGCAGTCCATCGGGGAGCCGGGGACGCAGCTGACCATGAGAACCTTCCACATCGGCGGGACGGCGAAGTTCGAGGAGCACTCCACGCTCGAGGCGCGGCACGACGGAACCATCCGGTTCGTGAACTTCACCCCCGTGAAGGGCCGGGAGGGAACCCTTGTCGTCATGAGCCGCAACGGCGAAGTCCACGTCCTCGATGATCAGGAAAGAAGCCGCGGCAAGTACCCCGTACCCTTCGGTGCTCACCTGAAGGTCAGGGAAGGGAAACAGGTCAAACGCGGTGACCGCATCGCAGAATGGGATCCCTTCTCAATCCCCATCCTCTCCGAAGTGGACGGGACGGTCAAGTTCGGGGACATCATCGAGGGAAGGACGGTCCAGGAACAGGTGGACGAGGTGACGGGGCTTTCGAGAAAGGTGGTCATGGATTTCTCCGATCCCGATCTGCGTCCGAGGATCTCCATCAAGGACAAGGAAGGGAAGACGGCCCGGATTGCCGCCACGCACAGTTTCGCCCGGTATCTTCTCTCCGTCGGCGTCAACATTGTCGTCTCCGAGGGGGACAAGGTTTTTGCCGGCGACATCATCGCCAAGATCCCGAGGGAGACGACGAAGACCAAGGACATCACCGGCGGCCTCCCCAGGGTGGCGGAGCTTTTCGAGGCACGGAAACCCAAGGAGTTCGCCGTGATAGCCGAGATCGACGGAAGCGTCGCCTTCGGGAAGGACGTCAAGGGGAGGCGTCGGCTCGTCGTGACGCCAGAATTGGGGGAGAAGAAGGAATATCTGATCCCCAAGGGCAAACACATCACCGTCCAGGAGGGCGACCGGGTCCAGGCCGGCGACCCCCTCATGGACGGAGCGAGCAACCCCCATGACCTCCTGACGATCAAGGGTGAGAAAGAGCTTGCCCGTTATCTCGTCGACGAGGTGCAGGAGGTTTACCGCCTCCAGGGCGTCAAGATCAACGACAAACACATCGAGATTATCGTGCGGCAGATGCTCCGTCGGGTGAGAGTCAGCGACCCCGGGGATACCATTTTCCTGTCCGACGAGCAGGTCGAAAAGGTCCGGTTCCAGGAGGAAAACGAACGGGTTCTCGCAAAGGGGGGACGCCCCGCCGTGGGAGAGCCGGTGCTTCTGGGGATTACCAAGGCCTCGCTCAGCACCCAGAGCTTCATCTCGGCGGCCTCCTTCCAGGAGACGACCCGGGTGCTCACCGAAGCGGCCCTGGCCGGCAAGACGGACTATCTGCGCGGGATTAAAGAGAATGTCATCATGGGGCGGCTCATCCCAGCGGGCACCGGGCTTCCCGTTTACAAGAAGCTCGGCATCCAGGTGGAGGGTGAGGAAGAAGAGCGAAAACTTGTTGAGAAAAACCTTGACATAGAAGCCGCAAATTGATACTAAACTGAGCTTTCGTCGCCACCCGTTTGGGTGGTGAAATCCTGATGTTGGAGGCGAAATGCCGACGATCAACCAGTTGATCCGGAAGGGCAGAAAAAAGATGGTGAGAAAGACGCAAGCGCCAGCCCTGGTTTCCTCACCGCAGCGGCGCGGGGTCTGCGTGCGGGTGTACACCACCACCCCCAAGAAACCCAACTCCGCCCTCCGTAAAGTAGCGAGGGTTCGTCTGACGAGCGGATACGAAGTGTCGTCCTATATTCCCGGTATCGGCCATAACCTCCAGGAGCACTCCGTGGTCCTGGTTCGGGGCGGCCGAGTCAAGGATCTGCCGGGTGTTCGCTATCACATCGTACGGGGGACCCTGGATGCCGTCGGGGTTCAGGACCGGAAACAGAGCCGGTCCAAGTACGGGACGAAAAAGTCCAGTTAATCAGGGATTTTAGAATGCCGAGAAGAAGAGTTATAGCCAAGCGAAAGATAACGCCGGATGCCAAATACGGCAGCGAACTCGTGGCCAAGTTTGTCAACTGCCTGATGAAAAAGGGCAAGCGAAGCACCGCGGAGGGGATTCTCTACGGGGCCTTCAGTGTAATCGAGAAGCGGGCGAAGGAAGCCCCCCTGGCGGTCTTCGAGAAGGCCGTGGGCAATGTCAAACCCGTGATCGAAGTTCGTTCGAGACGGGTGGGCGGGGCGACGTACCAGGTCCCGACGGAAGTGGCCCCCTCGAGAAGGCTCGCTCTGGCCATGCGATGGCTGATTCTCCATGCCCGGGCCCGCTCCGAGAAGATGTTGAAGGAAAAACTCGCCGGCGAGTTCATCGACGCGGCCAACAACCGCGGCGCCTCGATCAAGAAGAAAGAGGATGTTCACAAGATGGCGGAGGCCAACAAGGCCTTTGCCCATTATCGATTCTAACGCTCTTTTAAAAGTTACTGGACCTTGAGACGTGGCTCGGGAGATTCCCCTATCGCACATCCGTAATATCGGCATCATGGCCCACATCGACGCCGGGAAGACCACCCTGACCGAGCGAATCCTGTACTACACGGGGATCTCCTACAAGATGGGCGAAGTCCACGACGGCACCGCCGTCATGGACTACATGGAGCAGGAACAGGAGCGGGGCATCACCATCACCTCCGCGGCCACGGCCTGTTCGTGGAAAGATCACCGGATCAATATCATCGACACGCCGGGCCATGTGGACTTCACGATCGAGGTGGAACGGTCCCTCCGTATTCTGGACAGCGCCGTGGCCCTTTTCAGCGCCGTGGAAGGCGTGGAACCCCAGTCCGAAGCGGTCTGGCGGCAGGCGGACAAATACCGGGTGCCGCGCATCGCCTTCGTCAACAAGATGGACCGCGTGGGTGCCGACTTCATGCGCGTTGTGGCGGCCATCCGGGACCGCCTGGGAGCGAATCCTGTCCCCGTCCAGATCCCCATCGGCTCGGAGGATAAGTTCACCGGCGTGGTGGACCTCATTCGCATGGAGGCCGTCACCTACGACAGGGATGTCAAGGGCACCGATTATTCCGTGGGTCCCATTCCCCCGGAGCTTCTGGAAGAGGCAGCGAAGCAGCGCGACAAAATGATCGAGTCCATCTCCGATCTGGATGAGGACTTGATGCAGAAATATTTGAATGAACACGCTCTTTCACAAGAAGAAATCGTAGGCGCCATCCGAAAGCTGACCCGTTCCATGAAGGTCATCCCCGTCCTCTGCGGCGCGGCCTTCAAGAACAAGGGCATTCAGCTCCTGCTGGACGCGGTGGTTGCTTTCGCGCCTTCACCGCTGGACATGCCGCCGGTGGTTGGAAAGGACATCCGATCGACGGACCGCGATATCGTGCGGGAGGTATCCGATGACGCGCCCTTTGCCGCCCTGGCCTTCAAGATCCTGACGGATCCCTTCGTGGGACAGCTCACATTTTTCCGGATGTACTCGGGCGTTCTCAGAGCGGGCTCGTACGTCTACAACGCCTCGAAGGACAGGCGGGAGAGGGTCGGACGCCTTCTGAAGATGCACGCCGACAAGCGGGAGGACATCAAGGAGGCCCGAACCGGGGACATCGTCGCCGCCGTGGGGCTGAATTACACGACCACGGGGGACACGCTCTGCGATCAGGATCACCCCCTGAAGCTCGAAACGCTGGAATTTCCTGAGCCCGTTATCGCGATTGCCATCGAACCCAAGACGAAGGCCGACGAAGAGAAGATGAACGTGGCGCTCCAGAAGATCGCGCGGGAGGACCCCTCATTCAGTGTCCGGGTAGATCGGGAAACGGGCCAGACGCTCATCTCGGGCATGGGGGAGCTCCACCTGGAGATCATCGTGGACCGGCTCTCCAGGGAGTCCGGCCTCGGGGCCAACATCGGAAACCCCCAGGTGGCCTACAAGGAGACGATCCGCAAGCCGGTGCGGGCGGAGGGAAGATACGTCAGGCAGTCCGGCGGCCGCGGGCAGTACGGCCACGTCTGGATCGAAATTGAGCCCAACGAGCCGGGCCGGGGACTGACCTTCGAAAACAAGATTATCGGCGGTGTCATCCCGAAGGAGTTCATCCCGGCCGTGGGCAAGGGCATCCAGGAGGCCATGGAAGAAGGGGTGCTGGCCGGCTACCCGATGGTGGACCTGAAGGTCCGACTCGTGGATGGCTCCTTTCACGAAGTGGATTCTTCGGAAATAGCTTTCAAGATCGCCGCGTCCATGGCGCTCAAAAACGGCGCCAAACGCGGCCACCCGGTCCTGCTGGAGCCGATGATGTCCGTGGAGGTCGTGGTCCCCAAGGAATACCTGGGGGACGTGATCGGGAACCTGACCGCCCGGCGGGGCAAGATTGTCAGCATCGAGTCCCGGCCGGGTTCCGAGGCCGTCAACGCGGAAGTACCGCTCGCCGAGATGTTCGGGTACGCGACGGACCTGAGGTCGAAAACCCAGGGGCGGGCCACCTACTCCATGCAGTTTCTCTGCTACAACGCCGTATCGGGGGAGCTGGCGAAGGAGGTCATCCAGAGGAGAACAACCGACACAGGGGGAAAAAAGAAATAACAATTGATTCATCTTTTTGATCGCAAGGAGGTAGATGGAGATGGCTAAGAAAAAATTCGAGAGGACAAAGCCGCACGTAAACATCGGGACAATCGGGCACGTCGATCACGGAAAGACCACATTGACCGCTGCCATTACCAAGCACCTCTCCAAGAAAGGTATGGCGCAGTTCTATTCATTCGACATGATTGACAACGCGCCCGAGGAAAAGGAACGGGGCGTGACGATCAACGTTGCCCACGTGGAGTATGAGACGGCGAAGCGCCATTACGCGCACGTGGATTGCCCCGGGCACTCGGACTACATCAAGAACATGATCTCCGGTGCTGCCCACATGGACGGCGCCATCCTGGTCGTCGCCGCGTCGGAAGGCCCCATGCCGCAGACGAGAGAGCACATCCTCCTTGCAAGACAGGTTCAGGTCCCCGCCATGGTTGTTTTCCTCAACAAGGTCGACCTCGTCGATGACCCCGAGCTGCTCGATCTCGTCGAGCTCGAGCTCCGGGAGCTCCTGAGCAAGTACGAGTTCCCCGGGGACAAGACCCCGATCATCCGGGGTTCTGCTCTCAAGGCCCTCGAGACGGACGATGTCAATTCCCCCGACGCGAAGTGTGTTTTCGAACTGATGGACGCCGTCGATGCCTACGTTCCTGAGCCTGTTCGCGATCTGGACAAGCCTTTCCTCATGCCCATCGGTGATGTGTTCAGCATCTCCGGCCGCGGGACCGTCGTGACGGGCCGGGTGGATCGCGGCATCATCAAGGTCGGCGAGGAAGTGGAGGTCGTCGGCATCCGGCCGACCTTCAAGACGGTCTGCACCGGTGTCGAGATGTTCCGAAAGACCCTCGACGAGGGCCGCGCCGGTGACGACATCGGCGTACTCCTCCGGGGAACCAAGCGGGAAGAGGTGGAAAGAGGCCAGGTGGTGGCCAAACCGGGTTCCATCACGCCTCACACGAAGTTCAAGGCGTCGGTCTACGTCCTGACGAAAGAGGAGGGCGGGCGTCACACGCCTTTCTTCAGCGGCTACCGGCCCCAGTTCTATTTCAGAACGACGGACGTGACGGGAGTGGTGACCCTCCCCGAGGGTGTCGAGATGGTCATGCCCGGTGACAACGTGGGCATGGAAATCCATCTCATCACGCCCATTGCCATGGAGCAGGGGCTTCGGTTCGCCATCCGGGAAGGCGGGAAAACCGTCGGCGCCGGCGTGGTGGCTCAGATTATCGAGTAAATTCATCTTCGAGTAAGCGGGACATGGCTGATCAAAAAATAAGAATTCGACTGAAGGCGTACGACTACAAGTTACTCGATCGGTCCGCGGAAGACATCGTGGACACGGCGAAGAGAACGGGGGCGCGCGTGGCGGGCCCTATTCCGCTTCCGACGGTTATCAACAAGTACTGCGTGAACCGTTCTCCCCACGTGGACAAGAAATCCCGGGAGCAGTTCGAGATTCGGACCCACAAACGACTCATCGACATCATCGAACCGACACAGGCCACCGTTGATGCCCTCATGAAACTGGATCTCTCCGCCGGCGTCGATGTCGAAATCAAGCTGTAGGGAAACCGCAAACATGGAGATGGATTTGGTCGCTGAGTCCGTCTCCTGTTTTTTTGATTTTCTGTGAGATTGCAGGGCTTATGGGAACAGGATTGATTGGCAAGAAACTGGGCATGACGCAGGTCTTCGGCGACGATGGCGTGGCCGTGCCGGTCACGGTGATCGAGGCCGGGCCCTGTGTCGTGATGCAGAAAAAAACGCAGACGACCGACGGATACGATGCCGTCCAGCTGGCCTTCGGGCGGAAGAAACAGAAAAACGTGACCAAACCCCTTCAGGGACATCAGAACAAGGTCAACAAGGGCTTCTTCCGGGTGCTCCGTGAATTCAGGATTCCGGATCCCGACGCGTTCGAGCTGGGCCAGGAATTGACGGCCGGGATCTTTGAGGTCGGCGACTTTGTGGATGTCACGGGGACGACGAAGGGCCGCGGGTTCGCCGGCGGCGTCAAGCGTCACGGGTTCCGGGGCGGCAGGGCCTCCCACGGCTCCATGTTCCACCGCGCCCCCGGTTCCATCGGGGCGAGCGCCTATCCCTCCCGGGTCTTCAAGGGGAAGCGGCTGCCGGGTCACATGGGCGACAAGCGGAAAACGGTCCAGAACCTCCGGGTCGTCGGAGTGAGAGCGGAGAACAACGTGATCCTGGTCAAGGGAGCCGTCCCGGGCAGCAAGAACGGGATCGTCCTGATTCGCAAGGCGGTCAAGAAATCCTGAAGGTCAAAAAACCTGGAGCGTGTCGGACATGCCGGTTTTAGCAGTATACGATATCGATAGAAACAAGGTCTCCGAAGTGGAGCTCCGCAAGGACATTTTCGGGGCGGAAGTCAAAAGGGACCTCATCTACGACGTGGTGAGGATGCAGCTTGCCGGCCGCAGGGCCGGGACCCACTCGACGAAGCGACGCGGGGAGGTCAAAGGCGGCGGTCGCAAGCCCTGGCGCCAGAAGGGCACGGGCCGGGCCCGTGTGGGCACGATCCGGTCTCCCCTGTGGCGCGGCGGCGGCATCGTCTTCGGCCCCCACCCCCGGGATTATGCCTATGCCGTTCCCAAGAAGACGAGAAGGGCGGCGCTCATCTCGGCGCTCAGCATGAAGGTCAACGAAGAGAAGATCCTGATTCTCAAGGATTTCCCGATGGCCGGGATCAAGACCAAGGCGTTCAAGGAGGTTCTGGATCGTTTCGGGCTCAAAAAGACCCTCTTTGTGCTGGCTGAAGCGTCCCCCGTCCTGGAAAAATCCTCGAGGAACCTGAGGGACGTGAAGATGATGCGGTCGGAGGGGATCAACGTCTATGATCTCCTGAAGTACGACCACCTGGTTCTCATGGAACCCTCCATCAAAATGATAGAAGAGGCGTTGTCGGCATAATGGAAATCTATCAGGTCATCAAGCGACCGCTCGTGACGGAGAAGACCACGCTCGCCAGGGAGGCGAACAAATACCACTTTGAAGTGGACCGGCGAGCCAACAAGATCGAGATCGGCCAGGCCGTGGAGAAACTCTTCAAGGTCAAGGTCGTCAACGTCAGGACCATGAATATGGCCGGAAAGAAAAAGCGGGTGGGGCGGGTCATGGGCCGGAAACGCGACTGGAAAAAGGCCATCGTCACCCTGGCTCCCGGCAGCAGCATCGAGATTTTCCAGAAAGTGTAAGGACATTTTAACATGGCAATCAAGAAATATAAACCGACGTCACCGGGCAGACGTTTCCAGACGGGGTTCGCCTTCGACGAGGTGACCAAGACGGTACCGGAAAAAAGCCTCCTGCGCCCCCTGAAGAGGACGGGCGGCAGGAACAACCACGGCCGGGTGACCTGCTGGCACATGGGGGGCGGCCACAAGCGAAAGTACCGGCTCATCGATTTCAGGCGTGACAAGAGGGACGTGGAAGCCGTGGTCAAAAGCATCGAATACGATCCGAACCGGTCCTCCCGTATCGCCCTTCTCCATTACCGGGACGGGGAGAAACGCTATATCCTCGCGCCGGTCGCCATGGCCGTGGGCGACGTGGTCGTCAGCAGCGACTATGCCGACATCAAGCCGGGCAACACCATGCCGCTTCGCAACATTCCCATGGGATCCCTCATTCACAACCTGGAACTCAAGGTGGGCAAAGGGGCCCAGATGATCCGCTCCGCGGGAACCTACGGGCAGATCATGGCGAAAGAGGGTGCCTACGCCCAGGTTCGCCTTCCGTCGGGGGAGGTCAGGAAGATTTTCCTGGACTGCAAAGCTACGGTCGGACAGGTGGGCAACATCGAGCATGAAAACATCAGCATCGGCAAGGCCGGACGGAACCGATGGCTGGGCAAAAAACCGCACACCCGCGGGGTCGTCATGAACCCGATCGATCACCCCATGGGCGGCGGTGAAGGGAAATCCTCGGGCGGTCGTCATCCCTGTACGCCCTGGGGTGTGCCCACGAAGGGATACAAGACGAGAAAGAACAAAACGACCGACAAATACATCGTCAAGAAGAGGGGTTAAGCGGTGGCGCGTTCGATTAAAAAAGGTCCTTACGTGGAGGAAAAACTTCTGGAGAAAGTCAGACGGGCGGAGGCTTCGGGCGACCGCAGTGTCATCAAAACCTGGTCCCGCCGGTCGACGGTCGTACCGGAACTGATCGGGTTCACCTTTGCCGTTCATAACGGCAAGAAATTCATCCCCGTCTTCGTCACGGAAAACATGGTGGGGCATAAAATGGGCGAATTCGCTCCCACGAGGACTTTCTACAGTCACGCGGGGGATCGCAAGTCCAAAGTGAAGAAGTAAAGGCAGGTTTCGAGGAACCATGGAAACAAGAGCTGTGGCCAGATTTGTTCGTGTTTCACCCCAGAAAGTGAGGCTGGTGGTGGATCTGATCAGGGGCAAGAAGGTCGAGGAGGCGGATCGCGTGCTCGCGTTCACGCGCAAGCGCGCGGCCGGGATGGTCCGGAAGGTCCTGAAGTCCGCGCTGGCCAATGCCACGAACAACCCCAACATCGATGAAAAAATACTGTACGTCAAGGATGTCTACGTGGATCAGGGGGCTTCTTGGAGGCGATGGAGGGCCAGGGCCATGGGACGGGCAGCCCAGATCAAAAAGAGAACGAGCCACATCACCGTGGTCCTTGCAGAGTAGTCACATTGAGGGAGGTGGAGATTTGGGTCAGAAGGTCAATCCGATCAGTTTGAGATTGGGCATCGTCAAGACATGGGGTTCAAAGTGGTTTTCCGAGAAGAACTTCAAGGAACTTCTTCATCAGGACATCGAAATCCGGAAGTACATCAAGGAAAAGCTTTACCATGCCGGCATATCCAAGGTGGAGCTCGAGAGGGCCGCTGACAAAGCCAAGATCAACATCCACGCCGCCCGTCCTGGCATCATCATCGGGAAAAAGGGGGCTGAAATCGAGAAACTGAAGAAAGACATCGAAGCCATCACGAAAGGGGAGGCCATCATCAATATCCTCGAGGTGCGAAAGCCGGAAATCGATGCGCAACTCGTGGCTGAAAACGTGGCCCTGCAGCTCGAAAGGAGGGTCGCCTTCCGGCGGGCCATGAAAAAGGGCGTGCAGTCCGCCCTGAAGTTCGGCGCCAAGGGCATACGGATCACCTGCGCGGGGAGACTCGGCGGCGCGGAGATGTCGAGGACGGAGTGGTACCGGGAAGGAAAGGTTCCGCTTCACACGCTGAGGGCGGATATCGATTACGGCCTGGCCGAGGCCCGGACGACCTACGGCGTGATCGGCGTCAAAGTGCTCATCTATCACGGCGACGTCCTGCCGGACAAAAAGAGCACCGTGGCCTGAGGATTCCGGAGAGCCCGGGTTGAAGAGGAGTTCATGACAGCATGTTGACACCAAAAAGGGTTAAATACCGCAAAATGCAGAAGGGCCGGATGGGCGGCAAGGCCATCAAGGGATGCCATGTGGAATTCGGCACCTACGGTCTCCAGGCCACGGAGCCCGGGCGGATCACGGCGCAGCAGATCGAAGCAGCCCGTATCGCCATGACCCGCCACATCAAGCGAGGCGGACGGATCTGGATACGGATCTTCCCCCACAAGTCCTTCACGAAGAAGCCGGCGGAAACGCGTATGGGAAAGGGCAAAGGCGCACCGGAGGGGTGGGCCGCCTTCGTGAAACCCGGGACGGTGATGTACGAGATGGAGGGCGTGACCCTGGACGTGGCCCGCGAGGCCTTCCGGCTGGCCGCCCACAAACTGCCCGTGGGCACGAAATTCGTCTCGAGGAATTTGTTTGATGAAGATTAAAGAGATAAGGGATCTCAGCGTCGATGAGCTGAAACAGAAGGAACGGGACCTGGTGGATGAACTGTTCCGCTTGAAGGTCAGGCACGCCACCGGCCAACTGGATTCTTCGGCCGTCATGAAGAGTGTGAAAAAAGACATCGCCCGCATCAAGACCATTTTGAAGGAAAGGGAGATTCGAGGTTAGGTATGGTGTCACGGGGCAATAGGAGGACCATTCAGGGCTGGGTCGTCAGCAACAAGATGGACAAGACCGTTGTGGTCCGATCAGAGCGGAAGGTCAAGCATACGGCATTCCACAAGTATATCCGGAAGATCACGAAGTACAAGGCCCACGACGAGAAGAATGCCTGCGGCGTCGGAGACAAGGTCCTCATCGAAGAAACCCGCCCTCTGAGCCGGGACAAGCGGTGGAGGGTCAGGAAGATTCTGGAGAAGGCGAAGTAATCCCCGCCCGGGGCCGGAACAGCCGGCAGTGCGATCGGAGTGTTGAACCATGATACAGATGCGAACCATATTGAACGTGGCGGACAATTCCGGGGCGAAGAGGGTCAGCTGCATCGGCGTGCTCGGCGGCTCGCGAAAGCGCTATGCCACGGTGGGGGATGTCATCACGGTCTCGGTGAAGGAGGCGATTCCCAATTCGAAGGTCAAGAAGGGGGAAGTCATGCGGGCCGTGGTGGTGAGGACCGTCAAGGAAGTCAGGCGCCTCGACGGGTCCTTCCTCAAGTTCGACGATAATTCCGTGGTGCTCATCAATAACCAGATGGAGCCCGTCGGAACGCGCATCTTCGGCCCCGTGGCCCGGGAACTGCGGGCGAAGCAGTTCATGAAAATCATCTCCCTTGCGCCGGAGGTTATCTGAACCGGAGGTCATAGAGGAAGGAACTCGAGGGATTGCAATGCAGAAGGTCAAGCTGAAAAAAGGGGATGTCGTGAAGGTTCTGGCCGGCAAGGAGCAGGGAAAGTCCGGCAAAATCCTGAAATTCTCCAAGGACAGGACGCGGGCCTTCGTCGAGAAGCTCAGCATGGTCAAGAAACACACGCGACCCGACGCGAAGGGGAAAGGGGGCATCATGGAGAAGGAAGGGGCCATCCACCTGTCCAACCTGGCCCTGATCTGCCGCAAGTGCGACGGTGCGGCCCGTGTCGGATACCGGCAGCTGGATGACGGCCGGAGGGTCCGCGTTTGTAGAAAGTGCAAAGAGATGCTTGATGAGTAAGCCGAGGAACGAACCATGGCAAGACTGAGAGAACATTACAGCAAAACCGTTGTCCCCGAGATGATGAAGAAGTTCAAATACAAGAATGTCATGGAGGTCCCACGGCTGGAGAAGATCATCCTGAACATGGGCGTGGGCGAAGCCATCCAGAACATCAAGATTCTCGACGGCGCCGTCCAGGAACTCGCCATGATATCGGGGCAGAAGCCGGTCATCACGAAGGCGAAGAAGTCGATCGCCACCTTCAAGCTTCGCAAGGGAATGCCCATCGGCTGTACCGTGACGCTCAGAAAGGAGCGGATGTACGAATTCTATGATCGGCTGGTGAACGTGGCGCTGCCGAGAATCCGGGACTTCAGGGGCATCCCCCCCGACTCCTTCGACGGTCGGGGAAATTTCGCCATGGGGGTCCGGGAGCAGTTCATCTTCCCGGAGATCGAATATGACAAGATCGAGAAAGTCAAAGGCCTGAACATCGTTGTCGTGACGACGGCGAAAACGGACGATGAAGCGAGGCAATTGCTTTCCCTCATGGGCATGCCCTTCAGGAGCTAGCCCTTAACGGTGTGGATGGAGGATAAGACTTGGCCAAGAAATCCCTGATTGCAAAAACGAAGAGAACCAAGAAATTCAAGGTCAGAGACTACAATCGCTGTCCACTCTGCGGCAGGCCCCGGGCTTACTACCGCAAGTTCGACATGTGCAGGCTCTGCCTGAGAAAATTTGCGTCCCAGGGGCAGATTCCCGGGATGATTAAATCCAGCTGGTAAGGACGTCCAGGAGAATCACTATGGGAATGACGGATCCAATCGCAGATATGTTGACGAGAGTTCGAAACGCCAATCGCAAGAGGTTCAAGAGCACCGACACGGCGTTATCCAGGATGAATCTGGAAATCGCCAAGGTCCTCAAAAAGGCGGGATATATCCAGGGGTTCGATATCAAGAAGGACAAGAACAAGAGGGACATTTTGAGGGTGTATCTGAAGTATTCGGATTCAAAAGAGAACATCCTCCGGGGGATTCAGAGGGTGAGCAAGCCCGGGCGCCGTATCTATGTGCAGAGTGACAGCATCCCCAAGGTCCTCAACGGTTACGGTGTAGCCATCCTGTCCACCTCGAAGGGCATCGTGACGGACCGCGAGGCCCGGGAACTCAACGTCGGAGGCGAGATTCTCTGCAACGTCTGGTAGGCCCTGCGGTGCGGACTTTGTTTTCATTGGAGCGATAACCCATGTCAAGAATCGGCAAAAAACCTATTTCCATTCCGGCCAATGTGAAGGTCCAGAGAAAGAATGCGGACATCGTCGTCGAAGGCCCGAAGGGGAGTCTCACCATGAGGCTGCCCGGGGAAATCGACGTGACCCAGGAGGCCGGCGCCGTCGTTCTCAAGAAGCTTGTCGACAATCGCAGAGGCCGGTCCCTCTATGGCATGACCCGCACCCTGATCCATAACATGGTCACGGGGGTCAGTACGGGGTTTCAGAAAAACCTGGAGATCTCCGGCGTGGGGTACCGCGCGGAGATGAGCGGCAGCGATCTCCTGAAGCTCTATCTCGGTTATTCCACGCCCCTGGAGTATAGGCTTCCGAAGGGGATCACCGTCAAGATCGAGAAGCAGGTCAACGTGACCCTGACGGGGATCGACAAGGAACTCATAGGACGCGTGGCCGCCGAGATCCGCAGTCTCAAGAAACCGGAACCCTACAAAGGGAAGGGTGTCAAATATGCCGGCGAGAGGGTTCGAAGAAAGGTCGGCAAGTCCGCAGGCGCCTAAGGGGGTTCTGCGACCGGCAGCGCATGACAAGGGAAGGCGAAAGCAGTGATCGGGAAAATCAAGAAGATCAAGAAGGTCAGGGAAAAGAGAAAGAAGAGGGTGCGGGGAAAGGTCGCCGGCACGGCGAATCACCCCCGGATCTCGGTCTTCAGGAGCGCCGGCCATATTTATGCGCAGGCCGTGGACGACGACGCCGGGCGAACCGTGGCATCAGCCTCGACGCTCAGCAAGGAACTGAAGGACAAAATCGGCGGCATGAAGAAGACACAGGCGGCTGCTGAAGTGGGAAGGCTTCTGGCGAAACGCCTCAAGGAAAAGAACATTCAGAATGCCGTTTTTGACCGGGGGGCTTTCCTCTACCACGGAAGGGTCAGGGCGCTCGCCGAGGCGGCGAAGGAAGCAGGCCTGAAGATATAATCACAGGGCCTTCATTTCACTGAGGGGTAGAATCATTGGAGAGAAAAGAATTTGAAGGAACGGAACTTCTGGACAGGGTGGTCGCCATCAACCGGACGGCCAAGGTCGTGAAGGGCGGTCGTCGGTTCCGGTTCAGCGCCATCGTCGTCGTCGGTGACGGCAAGGGGTCGGTCGGCATGGGTCTCGGCAAAGCGAACGAAGTCCCCGAGGCGATACGCAAGGGCATGGAGAAGGCCAGAAAGGGCATGGTCCAGGTCGCGGTCATCAACCGGACCATCCCCTACGAGATTGTCGGCCAATTCGGCGCGGGCAGGGTGCTTCTGAAGCCGGCCTCCGAGGGAACGGGTCTCATCGCGGGCGGTGCCGTCCGGGCCGTCCTGGAAGTGGCCGGCGTTCACAATATCCTGACCAAGTGTCTCGGTTCACATAATCCGCACAACCTGGTGAAGGCGACCATGGACGGGCTTCGTCGTCTGAAGAGTCCCGTCGAGGTGGCCATGCTGAGGGGCAAGGAAATATCGCAGATTTAGCGAAGGAGCGGATCGTGACAAAGAAGCTTAAAATCACGCTGGTGAAAAGCTACATCGGAAGGCCGGAGAAGCACCGGAAGATCCTTCGCGGTATGGGACTGCAGAAGCTCAACCGGACCGTCCTTCTCATGGATACGCCGGAAATTCGAGGGATGGTCAACAAGGTTTCCCACCTCCTTTCCGTGGAGGAGATAGAGGCAAGCGAGAAATGAAACTCCATGAATTGAAACCGCCGCGGGGTTCCAGGCGGAAACGGAAGAGAATCGGCCGAGGGGGCGGATCCGGTCACGGCGGAACGGCGACCAAAGGCGCCAAGGGGCAGAACGCGCGCTCCGGCGGAGGCATCAAAGCCGGATTCGAAGGCGGCCAGATGCCCCTTGCGAGACGGTTGCCCAAACGGGGGTTCAGGAACCCTTTCAGAAAAAACATCGTGGTCGTCAACCTGGGGCAGCTCGGCAAGTTCAGCGGCGGCGACACCGTGGATCCCGAGGCCCTCCTCCGGCAGGGCATCATCAAGCATCCCGGGGACGGGGTGAAGATCCTGGGAAAGGGCGGCCTCGATCGCCCCTTGAAGATTAAAGCTCATGCCGTCAGCAGCGGGGCGCGGGAGAAGATCGAATCAGCGGGCGGATCCGTTGAGGTGATTTGACTTGTTAGGCGGATTCAAGAACATACCCAAGATACCGGAGCTGCAGAAGCGGATTCTCATGACCTTCCTGCTGCTCGGCGTCTACCGGATCGGGACGCACGTGCCGACACCCGGTATCGACTCCAAGGCCCTTGCCGCCTTCTTCGACATGGCCAAGGGGTCGCTGCTGGGGCTCTTTGACATGTTTGCGGGCGGTGCCCTGAGCAATCTCTCCGTGTTTGCTCTGGGGATCATGCCCTACATCAGCGCGTCGATCATCCTCCAGCTCCTGACCATCGCCATCCCCCATCTGGAGAGACTCTCGAAGGAGGGGGAGGCGGGCCGGAGGAAGATTACCCAGTACACCCGTTACGGAACGGTGCTCCTCAGCCTGATCCAGGGGTTCGGGATCGCCGTGGGGCTCGAGAATATGGCGGGACCCACGGGCGCCTCGATCGTGCTGGAACCCGGCTGGGGCTTCAGGTTCATGACCGTCATCACGCTCACCGCCGGGACGTCCTTTATCATGTGGCTGGGTGAACAGATCACCGAACGGGGCATCGGCAACGGCATCTCGCTCATCATCTTCGCGGGCATCGTGTGCCGGGGTCCGGCGGGACTGCTGGGCACCTTCCGTCTCGTCTCGACGGGGGAGATGGGGATCATCTTCGTTGTCTTTCTCTTCCTCTTCATGGTCGCGGTGGTGGGTTTTATCGTCTTCGTGGAAAGCGGTCAGAGGAGGATCCCCGTTCAGTACGCTAAGCGAATCGTCGGCCGCAAGATGTACGGCGGCCAGACGACGCACCTTCCGCTGAAGGTCAACACGGCCGGCGTGATTCCGCCGATTTTCGCCTCCTCGATTATCATGTTCCCGGCGACGATTGCCAACTTCGTACCCCATCCCTGGATGAAGGCGGTGTCGGATTACCTGCAGCCCGGCGCCTTCCTGTACGAGGCGACCTATGTCGCTTTCATTGTCTTTTTCTGCTTCTTCTACACGGCCGTGGTTTTCAACCCCATCGACGTGGCCGACAACATGAAGAAGTACGGCGGTTTCGTTCCCGGTATCCGTCCGGGCAAGAAAACGGCCGAATACATCGATCACGTGCTGAGCCGGCTGACCTTCGGAGGGGCCATATACGTGTCCCTGGTCTGTGTGCTGCCCAGTATCCTGATGGTGTACATGAACGTGCCTTTTTATTTCGGAGGGACGGCCCTTCTCATCGTCGTGGGGGTGGCCCTGGACACGGCCGGGCAGATCGAAACCCATCTCCTGGCCCGCCAGTACGAGGGGTTCCTGAAAAAAGGACGGCTGGCGAGGAGGCGGTAGGAGTTGGGAAAGACCTCCGGAGGATCTCTGGCATGGTTCTTTTGAAATCCCCCGAGGAGATCCGAAAACTGAGAGGCAACAACCTGATCGTCGCCCGGGTCCTCGAGGCGCTGAAAAAGATGATTCATCCGGGCGTGACGACGCTCGAACTGGATCGATATTGCGAGGAGCTGACGCTCCGGGAGGGGGCGAAACCGGCCTTCAAGGGCTACAGGGGCTACCCCTTCTCGCTCTGCACCTCGGTGAACGAGGAAGTGGTTCACGGGATGCCCTCGGAGCGCAGGCTCCAGTCGGGTGACATCGTCAGCCTCGACTTCGGAATCTACCACGAGGGACTTTACGGGGATGCGGCCGTGACGGTGCCCGTCGGTGAAGTCTCCGACGAGGCCGAAAGGCTGATGCGGGTGACGGAAGAAGCGCTCTACAAGGCCATCGGCAGGGCGAGACCCGGAAACCGGCTCGGGGACATATCGGCGGCCGTCCAGAACCACGCGGAGGCTGCCGGATACAGCGTTGTCCGGGACCTCGTCGGTCACGGCATCGGCCGGTCCCTCCACGAAGAACCCCAGGTGCCCAATTTCGGGCGCGAGGGCAGAGGCATCGAATTGAGGCCCGGCCTCGTTCTGGCCATTGAACCCATGGTCAACGCCGGGACCCACGCCGTGAGGGTGCTCAAAGACGGGTGGACCGTCGTGACCGCCGACGGCAGGCTCTCCGCGCATTTCGAGCATTCCGTGGCCATCACGGAGAAGGAGCCGTTCATTCTGAGCCGGATCGACGGGAGACCGGATTGAGGCGCGCAGGGCCGGTACGAGGAACAATCGGGGGATAGGGGTGTATGCCGAAGGAAGATGCCATCCAGGTTGAAGGAACGGTCGTGGAGACGCTTCCCAACGCCATGTTCCGGGTGGAACTCGAGAGCGGCCACCGTGTCCTGGCCCACATTTCCGGCAAGATGCGGATGCACTTCATCAAAATCCTGCCCGGCGACAGGGTCACCGTGGAGCTTTCGCCCTATGATTTGACGAGAGGGCGAATCACCTATCGCTCCAAGTAGGTTTCGGGCGGTGTGACAGGAGAGAAAGACATGAAGGTCAGGTCTTCAGTGAAGAAAATGTGTGACAAGTGCAAGATCATCAAGCGCCACGGCGTCATCCGGGTGATCTGCGAGAACCCCAAGCACAAACAGAAGCAGGGGTAACATCCATCAGGATTTCAGGAGGCTCATCGGTGGCAAGAATCGCGGGTGTTGATTTACCGAAGAACAAAAGGATGGAGATCGCGCTGACCTACATTTTCGGCATCGGGCGGTCCGCGTCTCAGGATATCCTGAGAAAAGCGGGGGTCGACGCGAACACGAAGACGGATCACCTCACCGACTCGGAGGTGACGGCCATCCGTAACGTCATTGACAAGGAGCACAAGGTCGAGGGGGATCTCCGGCGGGAGGTGTCCATGTCGATCAAGAGGCTGATGGATGTGGGAACCTACCGCGGGCTGAGGCACCGCAAGGGTCTTCCTGTTCGGGGGCAGAGAACCCACACGAACTCCCGCACCAGAAAGGGACCGAGGCGGTCCATCGCCGGGAAGAAGAAGTAGAGCGTTTTTTCGTATTTTGGAGGAGAAATGGCAGGTCCGCGGAAGACAGGTAAACGGAGAGAGAAAAAAAGCGTGCCCGAGGGCATCGCCCACATCCAGTCGACCTTTAACAACACCATCGTGACGATCACCGATCTGAGCGGCAATGTGCTGGCATGGTCTTCGTCCGGCATGGAGGGTTTCAAGGGTTCGAGAAAGGGGACGCCCTTCGCGGCGCAGATGGCCGCGGAGAGCGCGGTCCGGAAGGCCAAGGAACACGGCGTGCGCAGCGTCCGGGTGTACGTCAAGGGACCCGGGTCGGGGCGTGAATCGGCGCTCCGGGCCCTGCAGGCCGCAGGGCTCACCATCAGCCTGATCAGGGATGTCACCCCCATCCCCCACAACGGCTGCCGGCCGCCGAAAAGACGCAGGGTCTAACCCCTGCTGGGATGAAAACCGCAGGACGGACAAGCAAGATGGAGGATTGATTTGGCAAGATATCGTGGTTCAGTTTGCAGGATGTGCCGCAGGGAAGGGTTGAAGCTGTTTTTCAAGGGAGACCGGTGCTACACGGAGAAGTGCGCCTTCGAAAGACGAGGGTACGCTCCGGGGGAACACGGACACTCCCGCAAGAAATTTTCCGACTACGGTACCCAGCTTCGCGAAAAGCAGAAGCTCAAAAGGATGTTCGGTCTCCTCGAGAAGCAGTTCAGGGGTTATTTCGTAAAGGCGGATCAGAAGAAGGGGATCACCGGTACGAACCTCCTCGTTTTTCTGGAGTCGAGAATGGACAACATGGTGTACCGGATGGGCTTCGCGGCATCGAGGACGGAGGCCAGACAATTCGTGCGGCACGGCCACTTCAAGGTGAACGGCAGGAAGGTCAACATCCCATCCTTTCTGATCAAGAAAGGGGATGTGATCGAGCTGAGGGAGAAGAGCAAGAAAGTGCTCCCGATCCTGGAGTCTATGGAAACCGTGGCCAGACGGGGCATACCGCCGTGGCTGGAACTGGACAAGGAGAATTTCAGGGGTATCGTGAAGGCGCTTCCGACGCGAGACGACATCACGATGCCGATCCAGGAGCAGCTGGTCGTCGAGCTGTACTCCAAGTAACAGCAAAACCCTGAGGAAAAGGCATATGCAGAGAAACTGGCGCAGTCTGATCAGACCCAAGCGGATTGAGGTTGACGAAAAAACCCATACCCGGTTTTACGGTGAGTTTACCTGTCAGCCTCTCGAGCGGGGCTTCGGGATCACCCTGGGAAACGCACTGAGGCGGATCCTCCTGTCCTCCATCCACGGTGCCGCCATTGTTTCCGTGAAGATCGACAAGGTCCTTCACGAGTTCTCAACCGTTCCGGGGATGAAAGAGGATGTGACGGATTTCATCCTGAATTTGAAAGGAATCCGCCTGAAGCTTAATCAGGACGGACCGAAAACCCTCCGTCTCGATCTGGCCAGGGAGGGCGTTGTCACCGCCGGCGACATCACCGCCGATCCGTCGGTGGAGATCATGAACCCGGAGCAATACCTCTGCACCCTGGCGGGCAGCGCGAAGCTCAAGGCGGAAATGGTTGCAAGAATAGACAAGGGATACGTGGCCGCCAGGCGGGAGAGGGATGCCGATCAGCCGGAGGGGACGATCAACATCGACGCTTCCTTTTCCCCGATCAAGAAGGTGAGCTACACGGTGACCCATGCCAGGGTCGGCCAGATCACCGATTATGACCGCCTGATCCTGGAGGTGTGGACCGACGGCAGCGTCCTGCCCGAGGACGCCGTTGCCTACGCGGCCAAGATCCTGAAGGAGCAGCTCGACATCTTCATCAATTTCGAGGAGGTGGAGGAGGCGAGAGAGTCCGAGCAGGTCCAGGAGACGGAGTCCGTCAACGAAAATCTCTTCAAGAGCGTCGACGAACTGGAACTCTCCGTCCGTTCGGCCAACTGCTTGAAAAACGCGGGGATCCACATCATCGGGGAGCTGGTACAGAAAACGGAGGCGGAGATGCTGAAGACCAGGAATTTCGGCCGGAAGTCCCTGAATGAGATCAAGGAGATCCTCTCCGAGATGGGGCTATCCCTCGGTATGAAGATCGACTTCCCCGTTCGCAAGGAAGAAAAAGAGAAGGCCAAAGAGAAAAGCTGATTCTATCCCGTTTTGAAAGGTTATCCCCATGCGTCATCAGAAGGCAGGAAGGAAGCTCGGCAGGACCACAAGCCACAAGGAAGCCATGCTTCGCAACATGGTCACTTCCTTTTTCAAGCACGAGAAGGTCACCACCACGGACATCAAGGCCAAGGAACTGCGCAAGGTGGCGGAGAAGATGATCACCCTCGGGAAAAAGGAGACACTCCATGCCCGGCGGCAGGCGGCGAGCGTTGTGCGCGAACGCGGGGTGGTCAAGAAGCTTTTCGAGGAGATCTCGCCCCGCTACAAGGATCGCGCCGGCGGTTACACGCGGATCGTCAAGGCCGGGTTCCGGGCAGGGGACAATGCCCCCCTTGCCGTGATCGAACTCATTCCCCCGGAGGTCAAGAAGGAGGAAAAACCGAAGACCAAGGGACGGAAGAAGGCGCCGGCCAAAAAATAGCCCGACGCGGGCAGGATCGGGACGGAAAAGCAGGGCCTCGGCCTTGCTTTTTTTGTTTCGGTTTCACCTTGATTTTGAAAGAAAAAAATTGTAAGGAATACAACACGATCCGTTCAAAATCCAGCAAGGGAGGGTGCGTTATGGCCGAGGAAAAGATAGGCGAAATCGTAAAATTCTTCGCTAAACCGAGTGTCGCCGCCATCAAGATAACCGCCGGAGAACTCAAGGTGGGGGACAAGATCAAGCTGGTGGGTCATACGACGAATTTCGAGGAGATCATCAATTCCATGGAGGTCAACAACCAGAAGGTCGAGAAGGCCGTTGTCGGCGACTACATCGGCGTGAAAGTGTCCGACCGTGTCCGTCCTGGTGACGAGGTATTCAAGGTCATCCCCGACTAACCTCAAGCTCCCGCAGGCGGCATTTGGGCCGGGCGCAGACCTGCCGAGAAGTTTCGCCTGCCGGTTTGCGAATGGTCCCGGCGGACGGGTTTTGCCCTTCTTCCCGTTCGAGTTCGGCGAGAAACCCGGAGCGCGGGGGAAAGAACTGTTTTGAAGCCATGGGTATCCTGACCGATTGCCCCTGGCTTTTTTTATGAGCCGTCCACGCGTTCCCCCGGTTCCACTCCGTAAAAGAATGATTGCCCCCGGCGGAGGGCTGTGCTAATCAGACCGTGCGCCAGGACACGGGGGCATGATCCACGTCTGTGGATGAGGCCGCAACGATGATTCCCCATGATCCCATCGAATATCTGTCGTCACTGAAAGGGATCGGCATGCGTCTCGGCCTGGAGCCCGTGACAAGGCTCCTCCGCCGCATGGGGAACCCCCAGAGGCGGTTTAAAGCCGTGCTCGTGGGCGGGACCAACGGGAAGGGGTCTATCGCGGCCCTGACGGCCTCCATCCTCACCCGCGGGGGTTACCGGACCGGTCTCTACACCTCCCCGCACCTCGTCGATTTCAGTGAACGGATAAAAGTCGACGGGAAGGCGATTTCCGGCGGGGACCTTCGGAACCTCATCGGTGCAGTCCGGCACCACGTCCTGGAAGACGTCACATACTTCGAATTCACGACGGCCCTCGCCTTTTTGCACTTCTTTCGCGCCGGCATCGACGTCGCGGTCCTGGAAGTCGGCCTCGGGGGGCGTCTGGATGCGACCAATGTCGCCAACCCGGCGGTGGCTGTAATTTCCAATATATCCCTGGAACACAGGGCCTATCTGGGACGAAGACTGACGGATATCGCCCATGAAAAAGGGGGGATCATCAAGCCGGGCGGGCTGGTCGTCACTGCCGCCCGGCAGAAGGCCGTGATCGAGACCCTCGAGGCCGTCTGCCGCGGACGAGGGGCCCGACTGTTCCGGGTCGGCGGCGAGATCAAGGTCCGACGCGGCGGCGACAGGTTTTCCTATTTCGGGATCGAACGCGATTTCCGGAATCTCCGCCTCGGCCTTCTGGGGAGGCACCAGGTCCTCAATGCCGCCTGCGCCCTCGGTGCCGTCGAACTCCTGGGAAGACGCGGGATTCACGTCGATGACGGGAGCGTACGCGAGGGACTTGCCGGGTGCCGCTGGGAGGGGAGGCTGGAAGTGCTGCGGGAGAGGCCCATGGTGGTTGTGGACGGTGCCCATAACCCCGCCGGGGCGTCGGTCCTCCGGGAGTTCCTGGAGGAGAACTTCTCCTTCAGAAAGCTCATTCTTGTTTTCGGGGTCCTTGCCGACAAGGACTACCGGGGAATGCTTCGGCGGCTTGTCCCGCTGGCGGATCACGTCATACTCACGAGGCCCCGCGAGGAAAGGGCCCTCCCCCCGGACATCCCCGCGCGCTTCCTTCGAGAGACCGGGACGCGGGCCGAGGTCGTTGAGGAAAGCGGGCAGGCCCTGGCGCGCGCACTCGGTCTGGCGGAGGAAAGGGACCTCGTGTGCATCACCGGATCCCTCTATCTCGTGGGGGAAACGCGGGCCGCGCTCACGGCATCAGGAAAACCCGGCAGGACACCCCCTGGGGATTGAAGCCATTCATGAAAAAGGACGGACTTCTTTACTCAACCTTGCCCCTGTTGTTCTGTCTTCTCGTTCAGGCCGAGCCGCTTCCGGCCATTGACAAGGCGGCGCCTGGCGGGCCCGTGACGATCAAGGCGGATACCCTGACCTACGACCAGGCGAACGACACCTATCAGGCCGATGGAAATGTCATTATCTATTTCTCCGGCGGCTTCCTCCAGGCGGATCGTGTCCTGCTCAACCGCCGGACGAACGATGCTGTCGCCGAGGGAAACACCTACCTGAGAAGCGATGGCGACGTCCTGCAGGGGGAGCGGGTCGACTTCAACACGGAGACAAAAACGGGCGCTGTCCAGTCCGGGAAAATATTCTTTGAGAGATTTCATTTCTACATCCGGGGAAAAGAGATTCAAAAGAAGGGGGAGGCCGATTATTTCATGAAGGACGGGACGGCCACCACCTGCGACGGCGACTGCCCCGACTGGCGGTTCGCTGCCCGTGAGATGGACGTGACCATCGATGGTTATGGGACCATGAAGGATGGCACATTCCAGATCCGGGAGGTCCCGATGCTTTATTTCCCCTACCTCATCTTCCCCGTCAAGACCACACGACAATCGGGTGTGCTGTTTCCCTACCTCGGTTATTCCGATGACAAAGTCGGTTTTGACGTGGAAGTGCCTGTCTTCTGGGCCATATCGGAAAACACCGATGCGACCTTCTATCAGCGCTACATGGACAAGAGGGGGTACATGCAGGGGGCGGAATTCCGGTATTTCCCCGCTCCCGGCACCTTCGGCACCTTTTACGCCGATTACCTCGATGACAAATGGACCGGCCGGAATGACATCCACGAAATGGAAAGAAACTGGACCGACAGGCACAACCGCTGGTCTTATTATCTCAACCACCAGTCCAGTTTCGGGCCCGATTTATATCTCCGGACCGACATCAACAAGGTCTCGGACCCTTTTTACTTCAGCGATTTCAGTTCCCACAACTACTATCTGGACCATTACGCGGGCCGTGCAAACCGGCCGTTCGAACGGATCTCCTATGTGGGCGACAAGAGACTCGATTCCCTGGATTCCAAAGGCCGTCTCGTGAAGAACTGGGGCCTCGTCAATGCGACGGGAATCGTGCGGTACACGGACGACTTTACCGAAACGTCCAATGACAAAACACTGCAGAAGTATCCCGAAGTCTCCCTGACGGCCTTTACGCAACCCGTGTTTGGATCGCCTTTGAACTTCGGAATGAACGGATCCTACAGCTATAATTACAGATCGGTCGGGGAGAAGGGCAACCTCTTCGATATCGCACCCGTGTTGTCCCTTCCCATGAACCTGGGCAGTTATCTGCAGTTCACGCCGGAAATCGGTCTGGTGGAGACCTATTGGGACACGAGCGGGGCCCTCACGGGGTCCGAAAAAAAGGCGGGAAGTCGCCAGATCGCCCTTGCGAACGCCAAGCTGTCGTCGTATCTCTACAAGATCTTTGATGTCGGCGGCGAGTCGGTGGACAAGATAAAGCATTATGTCAAGCCGGAGCTGATTTATACCTATGCCACGGTCAGCGCGGACGAACTTCCCGATTTTGTGACGACCATCAACACGCAGAACAGCATCACCTGGTCCCTGCTTAACACCCTCACATCCAGATTCAGGGACCAGGAAGGGAAATGGACCTACCGGGAGTTTCTGCGTCTCAAGCTCTTTCAGCTTTTTGATTTCCGGGGGGAAGTTTACAACATCAACCCCCTCAGTACGTCGCTCACCCCGGTCACCACCTCACCCGTGGGCGGTCCGGGGCATCATTTCGGTCCCCTGAACGCGGAGCTGGAATTCTATCCCTACCGGTACATGTCATACAAATCGACCCTGGTGTTTGATGTCAACTCGAGTGACTGGACGGCGATGACCCACGAGCTGGGTGTGTACGATGAACGGGGAGATTCGGCAAGGGTCCAGTACCTCTATACCCAGAACAGCGTCGAGCAGGTCAACCTCCTTTTGCAGGCAAGGGTCACCAGAGCCGTCGACCTCGGCTACAGGCTGCGGCAGAATCTCTTCGAGGGCGACAATCTGGAATCCACCTATTACGTCGCCTTTCGCAGGCAGTGCTGGGGAATCGAGTTTGCCTACTCCGACGAGCGGGATGACAGGAATGTGCAGGTCCGGTTGAACCTCCTGGGGCTGTCCCAACCGCCCAAGAAAACACCGGAGGAACAGGCCAAGAGCGGGCATTTCTGGTTTCAACATTAGGAGGGATTTTTCCTTGACAAATCAGGCTGAATTGCATAATCTCCTTATTTAATTTTTGACGGACTACGGTGTTTTTATGAAGACCTACAATGCCAAGAAAGAATCCGTGCACAGGGAATGGCTGCTCGTTGATGCCGACGGCAAAATCCTGGGTCGTCTCGCAAGCGAGGTAGCGAAGCGCCTCAGGGGCAAACACAAGGCCATTTACACCCCCTATGTGGACACCGGCGACTTCGTTGTGGTGGTTAACGCCGAGAAGGTCGTCCTGACGGGGAAAAAGCTCGAAGACAAAATCTACCACCGTCACTCCGGCTATCCGGGCGGACTCAAATCGATACCGGCCGGCAAACTTCTGAAAAAAAAGCCGGAGAGCCTTGTGACGGAAGCCGTAAAGGGGATGCTCCCCAAGGGCACCCTGGGCCGGCAAATGCTCAAAAAGCTTAAGGTTTACACGGGCAAGGAGCACCCCCACGCCGCGCAGAAGCCCGTCGTACTGGAGATCTGAGAAGAAATTAACCTTGTCGACATGAATCCGGCTGAGAATGCCGGTATGCTGGGAGATGGACATGACGGACAAACGTTATTACGCGACGGGGAAGAGAAAAAGGGCTATTGCCAGGGTCTGGATGAAGGAAGGCAACGGGCTCCTCACCGTCAACGAGAGAAATTTCGATGACTATTTCACGCGGGAGGTTCTCCGGAAGATTATCGAGCAACCCCTGGAGGTCACGGGAAGCCGGAGCAAGTTCGACATCAAAATCACCGTCAGCGGCGGCGGTATTTCGGGACAGGCCGATGCCGCCAAGCACGGCATTTCCAGGGCCCTTTGTGAATACGATGCGGAGATGCGGTCCGTGTTGAAGAAGGCAGGGTTCCTGACGCGAGACCCCCGCATGAAGGAGCGTAAGAAATACGGTCAGCCAGGCGCCAGAAAACGGTTCCAGTTCTCGAAACGCTAGGATTGAATGGAAGGGGGTTTTCAAGCCCCCTTTTTTTATGAGGGGAGAACGCCATGTTAAAGGTCGGAATATACGGCGGAAGCGGTTACACGGGGCTGGAGCTGATGCGGATACTGCTCCGGCATCCCGACGTGGAGGTCGTGGCCTTGACATCCCGGAAATTCAAGGGGATCGCCGTTTCGGACATTTTCCCCGTTTTCGAGGGCCTCACCGGTCTGAAGTATATGGACGCCTCGCCGCAGGACGTGGCAAAGCTGTGCGATGTCGTGTTCCTGGCGCTCCCTCACGGGGAGGCCATGGCGGCGGCCCCGCTGTTCCTCGAGGCGGGGAAAAAGATCATTGACCTGAGTGCTGATTTCCGCCTGCGTGATCTGTCTGTATTCGAGGCATGGTATCACAAGCACAGCGCGCCGGGGCTTCTGCCGGAGGCGGTTTTCGGACTGCCCGAACTCTACCGGAAGGAGATCCGAACGGCCAGGCTCGTTGCCAATCCCGGTTGTTACCCCACGAGCGCCATCCTCGGCCTCGCGCCGGTCCTTCGGGAGAAGGTTATCGACCCCGATTCCGTCATCGTCGATTCCAAGTCGGGTGTCAGCGGCGCCGGGCGGGAGCCGCAGCTCGGTTCCCTCTTCTGCGAGGTGGAGGAGGGTTTCAAGGCCTACAAGGTGGGCGAGCACAGGCACGCGCCGGAGATCGAGCAGGAACTGTCCCGCCTCGCCGGCCGGGAAGTGAAGATTTCATTCACGCCCCACCTTCTTCCCATCAACCGGGGGATTTTGAGCACCATCTACTCGACGCTGCTGAAAGGTGTGACCGCTGCCGCCCTCCTCGATCTCTACCGCGATTTCTACCGGGGGGAGAAGTTCGTTCGGGTATACAGGGAAGGCGCTTTCCCGAATGTCTCCTACGTCCGGGGGTCCAATTACTGCGACATCGGGCTCTCCGTGGACCGGCGGACGAACCGGGTCATTGTCATCACGGCGATCGACAACCTCGTCAAAGGCGCCTCCGGGCAGGCCGTGCAGAACATGAATATCATGTGCGGCCTTGATGAGGCGAGGGGGCTCGACATCATTGCCCTGTACCCGTAGAAGCCGTCTTCACAAAAAGGGGGATTCCCATGGCCTTGCAAGTTTACAACACAATGACGAAGAAAAAGGAAGATTTCGTACCCATCGTGGAGGGGAGGGTCGGGCTCTACGCCTGCGGTGTGACCGTCTATGACCTCTGCCACATCGGCCATGCCCGCTCGGCCGTCGTCTTCGACATCATCGCCCGGTACCTGCGCTTCCGGGGCTATGAGGTGAAATTCGTCAAGAACTACACCGACGTTGACGACAAGATCATCAACCGCGCGAACAAGGAGGGCGTCAGCATCACCGAGATCTCGGAGCGCTTTATCAGGGAGCACGACACGGACATGTCAAGCCTCGGGATTGAGCGGCCGACCGTCACCCCGAAAGCCACGGAAAACATCGACGGCATGATCCGTCTCATCCAGACCCTCATGGACAGGGGCCTGGCCTACAGGGCGGATGGAGATGTTTATTTCGCCGTCGACAAATTCAAAGGTTACGGAAAGCTCTCAGGGCGCGATCCAGAGGAGATGATGGCCGGCGCCCGCGTGGAGGTGGCTGAAAAAAAGAGAAACCCCCTGGACTTTGCCCTCTGGAAGGCGAGCAAGGAGAATGAACCCTGGTGGGAAAGCCCCTGGGGCAAGGGGCGTCCGGGGTGGCACATCGAGTGCTCCGTCATGAGTTCGCGCCACCTGGGGGAGACCTTCGACATCCATGGCGGGGGGGAAGATCTCATCTTCCCGCATCATGAAAACGAAATCGCGCAGTCCGAAGGAGCGACGGGGAAACCTTTTGCCAACTACTGGATTCACAACGGCTTCATCCGGATCGACAACGAGAAGATGTCCAAGTCCCTCGGCAATGTCTTCACGATCAAGGAGATTCTCAGGAGTTACCATCCGGAAGTCGTCAGATTTTTCATGCTACAGAGTCATTATCGCAGTCCCCTGGACTACTCCGATGACGCCCTCAAGGAGTCTAGGGCGGGTCTCACGCGGCTCTACACCGCCCTCAAAGGGATCAGGGACAGGCTTTCGGATGCGGCGACGCCCGTCCTTTCACCGGATGCGCTCTCGGGCAGGGCGAAAGACGTTTTTGACAGGCTCGGGGAGTTTCGCCGGCGGTTCATCGAGGCCATGGATGATGATTTCAACACGGCCAGGGCCCTCGGCGCCGTCTTCGAGGCAGCGCGGCTTCTGAACGCCTTCATGTCCGACAAGGGATTCAAGGGCGCCCCCGAGGAGGTGTTTGTCCTGAAAGCCGCCGAGGACCGGTTGCGCGAGTTCGGTGCCGTTTTCGGAATCCTGAAAGAGGAGCCCGATGCCTTCTTCGGAAAGAACCGGGCCGTCGAAGTGGCGAAAAGGGGGCTCGATGTGGCGAAAATAGAGGGCCTGATCGCGGAGCGCAACGCCGCCCGGGCGGCGAAGGACTGGAAAAAAGCAGACGAGAAAAGGACGATCCTTGCTGAAATGGGAATTGTCCTGAAGGACACGGCAGCCGGAACAACCTGGAACTTCGAGCTTTAGAGCGGGCGACACTCCCTACAGTTCTTCCGGTGTGAAGGCGACGACCTCGTCGATGGACGCCGCGTCGCAGAGGATCATGGCCAGCCGGTCGACGCCCAGCGCTATGCCCGCCGATTCCGGCAGATGCCGGAGGCTTTCGAGAAATTTTTCCGGCAGGGGGAAGGGGTCTTTCCCCGCCGACACACGCTTCCGGTTGTCCCCTTCAAAGCGTCTTCGCTGTTCTTCGGGGTCCGTGAGTTCCGTGAAACCGTTCGCGATTTCCAGTCCGAAGAGATAGATCTCGAAACGCTCGGCGAATCTTCCGTCATCTTTCTTTGTCCTTGCGAGGGCCCCGAGCGCCGCGGGGTAGTCATAGAGAAAGGTCGGTTTTCCCCGGCCCAGACGCGGCTCGATGTCGCGGGCCAGGATCTCTTCGAAGAGGTCCTCCTCCAGGGAAGCCTCCATGGGGACGGGCGCGAAGCGGTCAAAGGCTTCGCGGACGGTGAGGCGCTCCCAGGGTTTTTTGAAGTCGATTCTCTCCCCGCGGTACGCAAGCGCCGCCTCCCCTCTCATTTCCCGGGTGAGAAACACAAAGAGATCTTCGCACTCCTCCATCAGGCCCCGGTAGTCGATTCCCGCCCGGTACCACTCCAGCAGAGTGAACTCCGGCAGATGGCGGTCTCCGCGTTCGTGACGGCGGAAGCACCTGCAGATCTGAAACAGCCGGGGGTATCCCGCGGCGAGCACCCGCTTCATGCAGATCTCGGGGGAGGTGTGGAGAAACCAGTCTCCGGAAGGGAAGGCGTCGATGTGGGCCTCCGGCACGGGCGCGGGGATCCGGTGCGACGTTTCAACCTCGAGATAATTACGGGCGTAGAAGAACTCGCGGAGGACCCGGATCAGGGCGGCGCGGGTTTCGAGGGCGCCCTTGCGCCCCGGTAATTTCCAGTCCGAACGCATCGGTGCGATGATTCCCGGTGGTTATTCCTTGACGCGGGTGAGGTACTCGCCGCTGCGGGTGTCGATACGGATCTTTTCACCCTGTTCGATGAAAGGGGGAACGCTGACCTTGTATCCCGTCTCGAGGATGACGGGCTTGTAGTTGCCCGAGACGGTGTCGCCCTTGATCCAGGGCGGCGCCTCGGCCACGACGAGGTCCACGAAGTTGGGGAGCGTGATGTCGATGGGCCGATCGCGGAAGAGGAGGATCTTGACCTCCATGTTTTCGATGAGGAAGTTCTTCGCATCGCCGATCTGTTCCTCCAGGAGGTGGATCTGTTCGTAGCTCTCCGTGTCCATGAAGTTGTAGTGGTCCCCTTCCCTGTAAAGGAACTGCATCGTCTTTTCCTGGGTGTCGGCGGGCTTGAAGGTGTCCACCTCCCGGAAGGTCCGATCGACCATGGTGCCCACGAGGAGATTGCGGAGCTTGCAGCGATAGAGGGACTGGCCTTTGCCCGGCTTGACAAACTGGAAGTCGACGACGATGTAGGGATCGTCATCGAGCATGATTCTCAGGCCCTTTCTCAGATCGCTTGCCGTGTACATGGGGATTCACCTCTCTTGAGTTTGTCCGTACCGGGCGGCGTTCACATCCTCTACCCGGGGCAGATTGCCTTTATAACATTCTCAAATACAAGTCAAAAGGAGATTCGTGAGGTCTCCTCAGCCGTGTGGAAGCCCGTGGATGCGTTGCAGGAGGACCTTGCCCGGACACCCCGGCCGGTCTATGACGAACCGCGGGAGACAGATGCCTGCCGTGGTCTCCCAGAGTTTTTCCGAGATGTCCATGCCCCGGGAGGCATCCGCCCGGAGGTGGGCCGTCCCTTTCACGGGCTCGCACTGAAAGAGGTAATAAGGCCGCACGGAAATCCGCTGAAGCCCGTGGACGAGATCTCGCATGGTCTCGAAAGAATCATTGATTCCCCGGAGAAGAACGGATTGGTTGGAGACCGGCACCCCCGCCTCGAGGATCCTTTCGCAGGCCCGGGCGGATTCGGACGTCAGTTCACGGGGGTGGTTGAACTGCGTCATGACCCACAGCGGCCGGTTCCTCTTGAGAACCCTGCAGAGGGAGGCCGTGATTCTCATGGGCATCACCGAGGGAACGCGGCTCCCGATGCGGAGCACTTCCACATGGGGGACGGATCTGAAGGATTTGAGGAGATGGTCGATGACCTCGTCGTGGAGGATCAGGGGATCGCCCCCCGAGAGGATGACCTCGCGGATGTTCCTGTCCGATGCGACGTATTTCACCAGGGCCTGGATCCTCCCCGGGGAAAGGGAAAAGGCGGGCTGACTCCACAGCCGCCTCCGGTTGCAGTGCCGGCAGTGAATTGCACAGCGGTTCGTGACGAGAATCAGACAGCGATCGGGGTATCTGTGGAGCAGGCCGGGCAGGGGGGAGTGAACCGATTCGCCCAGTGGATCGTCGGAGTCGCCGGGAGGGTGTTCCAGTTCCCTCGCATCGGGGAAGCACTGGCGCCTCAGGGGGTCATCGCCCTCCCCCTGCTTCATCAGGGACCAGTAATACGGCGTGATGAGCACGGGGTGTTTCTCGACGACGGGGCGCAAAGCAGCCAGACGGTGAAGCGGTACGTCCATAAGCCGGGCGAGCCGGGACAGCGTCCGGATCCGGTTTCTCATCTGCCATTGCCAGTCGAACCAATCCGTCTTTGAGATCTTTTCCCAGGGTTTTTTCATTTTTGCTCCGGGCCGGTGTCGCCGGCCGTCACGGATCGAGGAGATTTCTCTATCACAAGGGGTTAAAACTTCAAGGGTGAAATCGACACGGGGCCTTTCCGGATTTTCCCCTGTCCGATCTGCCCGGTTCTGTGTTATGATCGCTGAAAAACTCGAGGGAATGACCATGCTGGCCTACCGCATCAATCGGTGCATCGTTGTCGCGGACATCGCCGAAGAGGCCGAGATGTTCTTCTGCGAAGAAGTCGGGGAACCCATCGAATCCATCGAGGAGGTGAGCGTCTACACCGAGGTGTTACGCCATGACGGGACGGTGACCACGGTCAGGGATCTCATGAACGAGGAACTGGATCGGCGAAACGGCTGGCTTCGCATGGGGGTTCCCTGCGAGCTCCACTGGCCTTTCATCGTGGTGAAGGTGAAACGATGAGGGGCGTTCGGCAGCGACACGCTCCCCGGAGCCCTCGCGCGAGAGGGCCTTCCGCGGGGCGTCCTGTCTGAAAGGAGGGATCCATGAGAAAGGCAGGCATTTGCGCTATCGGTCTGTCCCTGGCCTTTGTTCTCTTCCTCGGGGACCGGACCTTTTCCCAGCCGTCCGTTTCATACGAGAACATCCCCCGGATGACCAAGGAGGAGCTTAAAACCCATCTCGGGAAATCCGACGTGGTCATCCTGGACGTGCGTCTGGAAAAGCAGTGGGAGTCGAGCGACGCCAAGATCCCCGGTGCCTCCCACCTCAAGGAGGCGGATGTGAAGTCCTGGGCGAAGACCCAGGACCGTAACAGGACTTACGTCCTCTACTGAGCCTGACCCGGCGAGGAAACGGGCGCCCGGGTGGCGACGGAATTGAAGGAACTGGGGTTTGCAAAGATTTATGTTCTGAAGGGCGGATGGCGTCAATGGGTTTCGGCTCAGTACCCGATAGAGGCAAAGGACAAGCTCGTCAGGGACTGCGTCACCTGCCACTCCGGGGTGACCCCGAACATCGTCTCCGACTGGAAACTGAGCAAGCACAGCGTGAGCATGGTAAGCTGCCAGGTCTGCCACGGCGACGCCCACCATTCGGCAGCGGACACGGAAAAGACCCTCATCCCCACAATCGACACCTGTGCGAAATGTCACGGTGCCCCGGCGAGGCAGTTCAGGGAGGGCAAGCATGCCAAGGCCTGGGCGGCCATGAAGGCCATGCCCACAGCCCACCGGCAGCCGATGGCCCTGATGGAGGGGATGAAGGGGTGCGGCGGATGCCACAAACTGGGCCTCAAGACCGACGCGGAGATCCGGGAACTCCGGAAGCAGGGGAGGGGATTCGGGAACGCCTCCTGCGACGCCTGCCACACGAGGCACATCTTCTCGCTCAAGGAAGCAAGGGAGCCGCAGGCCTGCCAGACCTGCCACATGGGCTTCGATCACCCCCAGTGGGAGATGTACTCATCGTCGAAACACGGTGTGCGGTATCTTCTCAAACAGAACGGCGTGCTGCCCGATTCCGTCTCTGCCCCGACATGTCAGACCTGCCACATGAGGGGCGGGAATCATGCCGTGCGCACCGCCTGGGGATTCCTGGCCGTGAGGCTTCCGCTGCCCGAAGACAAGAAGTGGTCGGCCGACCGGGCGACGATCCTCCAGGGCCTGGGCGTTCTCGACCCGCAGGGAAAGCCGACGGCAAGGTTCGACGTGGTCAAGGCGGCCGATGTGGCGAGACTGACGCAGGAGGACTGGCAGCAGGAGCGCGACAAGATGTTCGCTACCTGTAGGCAGTGTCACTCCGGCAATTTCGCCAGGGCTGAACTGGACAAGGGCGATCAGATGATCCGCGAGGCCGACGGGATGATGGCGGAGGCCATCCGGGTCGTTGCCGGCCTTTACAGGGACGGGATCCTCAAGCAGCCGAAAGGGTACGCATACAGATTCCCCGATCTTCTGGCATTTCATGACGCGCCGACGTCGATCGAGCAGGACCTCTACCTGATGTTCTCGGAATACCGGATGAGAACCTTCATGGGGACGTTCCACGCCAATCCGGACTATGCCTTCTGGTACGGGTGGGCCGAGATGCGCCGGAGCCTTACGGAGGTCAAAGAGAAGGAGAAAGAGCTCAGGAAGGCACAGGGAAAGCGCAAGAGGTAAACAGGACTTTCGCCCCTCTGTCTCGATCTCCTGTTCAGAGTAAAAATAACGGTGCTGTGAAGGACACGAACCAGTCCATAAGGCTCGCCCTCTGGGCGCTTGCGGGCATGGCGCTCATCTGGGGGTACAACTGGGTGATTGTCAAGAAGGCCCTGCATTTCGCCGGGGCCTTCGATTTTTCCGCCCTCCGCAGCGTCTTTGGGTCTCTGTGCCTGTTTCTTTTTCTTCTATGCCGGCGGCAGGACCTTCGTCCCCGGGACGTGCCGATGACGCTCCTGCTAGGGCTTTTGACAACCACAGGGTCCGTCGGATTCTCAACGTGGGCACTGGAGAGCGGCGCCGCGGGGAAAACGGCTGTCCTGGTCTACACCATGCCCTTCTGGGTCATGCTGCTTGCCTGGCCCATTCTTTCCGAACGCATCCGCGGTTTGCAGTGGCTGGCGGTGCTCATGGCCTTCTCGGGCCTTGCCGTTATCCTCGAACCCTGGCGTCCTGCCGGGACTCCCATGAGCAAGGTCATGGCTGTTCTCGGGGGGCTCACCTGGGCGGGGAGCGCCATCACGCTGAAGATCATGCGAAGGCGGGGCACCATGGACATCGTTTCGTTGACGGCCTGGCAGATGTTCTTCGGCGCCGTCCCCCTTGCGGTCATTGCTTTTTCCGTACCCTCCCCACCTATTCAATGGACCCCTTACTTCACTGCCGCCCTTGCCTATAATATCGTGTTCACGAGTGCCATTGCCCACCTTCTCTGGTTTCTCGCCCTTCGCGAACTGCCTGCCGGGATGGCCGGCATGGGAACACTTGCCACGCCGGTCATCGGCGTCGTTTCGGCATCGCTCGAGCTTGGCGAGAGACCCTCGCCTTCGGAAATGCTGGGGATGATCCTCATCCTGTCAGCCCTGGCGCTCCTCACCTTCCTTGGCGTCCGGAATCATCGTAACAATTCGATATGATTATGCTTTTACTTTAGCATGATTACAAGCAATCGATTAAAGAACCCCTTGGATAACATCAGGTTTCAACTGATATTTTTCTGTAATAATAAAGTATTGACAATAATTTCATTTTTATCTATATGAGCGCCCTCGAGCCTGAGCTCGATAAAGCCCCTTTTTGGGTAAAGACTTCAACGAAGTCTTTTTTTTGTTTTTTTAACGGCAACTTTTTTTACGGGTGCCCGGCTGAAGCAGAGGGGAAAAAGAACAACGAAAGGAGTTTGCAGTATGGCTCAAGGTACAGTGAAGTGGTTCAACGAAAAAAAGGGATATGGGTTTATCGAAAAGGATGGAGGGGGCGACATTTTTGTACACTTCAGCGCGATACAGGCCGGGGGGTTCAGAACCCTGCAAGAAGGTCAGCGGGTGAGCTTCGATGTCTCGGAAGGTGAGAAGGGGCCTGCCGCTGTGAATGTGAAGGCTCTTTAATCCTTTTTGCCGGCGGGTATTATCGACATATCTTCCTCGACGGGGGCTTTTTTGAATCTCAAACAGACGGAATATTTCAAAAGACTGATTGAGGAGAAACTGGCTGAGAAAGCCGCTCAGGCGGGACGTGGGACCTGGGGAAACGAAGGTGAGAAACCCGTTGAATTCATCGATCAGGCGACAGCCGAATTGGAGTTGAATCTCAACCTTCTCTTCAAGGCCAGGGAAGATGGACAGATCGCGGAGCTCCTGGAGGCGCGGGAGCGCCTCCAGGAGGGGATCTACGGCGTCTGCACGGACTGCGACGGCGAGATTTCCGAAAAACGTCTGAAGGTCAAGCCGACGGCCACGCTCTGTGTCGATTGTCAGGAGGCGAGAGAAAAACGCCGCTCGCCTTAAGCCCTCGCACGTCCGGCCTTTCAGGCTCAGGCCTCTCATCGGGAAGAAACTGGGGTTCCCCCGTCGGGAACCCCAGTTTCTTTCATACCCGATTCCGCCCCAAAAGCATCGCTTCCCCCCTTTGCTCAGACGCTTCCGTGGGTCGAACGGATCCTTTTCAGGACTTTGCGCCACGAGCTCGTGATGAGGAAACTCTCCTCCATGTTTTCGACCATCCGATTGAACCTTTTCATCGGTACGGAAAAGGTGAGCATGTCCGGGGGAACGCAGGGCCTTGCGGAAACATCAAACATCCCCAGTACGGCCCTGGGGTTCTCAAAATCTTTTTCCAGATGAGGGTAAGAAACGATGGTCCCGCAACCGGGACCGAAGGGCGCATAGACAACATTCTGAACGGCTTCATCATAATTCGCGAGCGTGAATAATCCGGCGAGGACGTCGGGACGGGCGAAGAAGATAACCGCTTCCGGGTCATCACCGGAATCGAGAGTGTCCCAACGCTTGAAGACGATGTACTTCCCCGGTGCCCTGAATTGCGGAAGGTGCTTCATGATGGATTTCACCAGTTCCGGCGTTTTTTTGTAGCGCTCGCCCTCCAACTGACCGGGGATTCCATAGGACAGGAAATATTCGAAGTGAGGCCGCACAGCATCGGCAAACCCGAAATATCGCCTGCCGCCGTCGCAACCGATGGTCCGGGCGTCGAGACGGACGTCTTTTCCCCTGAGAGCCTTCATGATATCGGCGACAACGCAGCGGTGACCGGAGGGTCGTTTCAACGGGATCCCCTTTCCTTCATCGTTGCTGTAGAAGAAGGCAAGGGGCAGGTCGGCTCCGTCAAAAAAACGGCACCACAATTTTGTGAACTTGTCCTTCAATTCCCGGTCCATGGGCTTCTACCTCCTTGTAACGGTCAGGACATCAGTTTGATGAGAAAGGCCTGCGCCAACCTGAAGAAAACGCAGACCCCCGAGATGAAAATACCCGACAGGAAGCCTCCCGGCAGGAGGCGTCCCAGCTGTTCGCAGGAAAAGGGGGCTGTGAGGGCCGGCGTATTGCTTTTCGATCGCCAGGGAAACCGAGAATGTCACGGCACTGAAGATCAGGATGTTGAGCAAAGCCTTTACGGCCATATCGTTTTGAAGAGGCTCTTTTTCGAATAACGGCCCCCGAAGCTTGTCCCGGTCATTATTTATATCAAAACGTTTCAATTTTCAGCCTTTTTAAGGGGGTGTCAACGATTTCTGGCAATTGACAACGGAGGTTATTTTTAGTAATAATATAAGTGAGAAATATCCATTGTCCGGAGCCCTGCGGCACGGAAAATGGTCTTTGCCCTCCAGCCGGTTCATCACTCGCGCCCGGTCATGCGTGATGTCCGTTCCCCAGGCGCCTGAAAGAGGTGACATTGCAGATCACCGCGGTTTCCTCATTCAAAAATCCCTTGAAAATCGAAGAAAGGAAAATCACGTTTTCAGCGTCCACCATGCCGGGCTGATGCCGGCAGCATCAACCCCGGGCAAGGATCACAAAGGTCTTGTCATTCCTACCATTTTATCAGGAGGCCTGTTGATGGCAGTGAAAAAAACCACCGCGGAAAAAGAGGCTGATATCAGGGGGCAGGTGCACGAACTTCGTGACCTCGTCGTATATCAGAAAGGTTCCATCGTCAGCCGGACCCTGGTCGACAGGAAAACCGGTACGGTGACACTTTTTGCCTTTGACAGGGGGCAGGGACTCAGCGAGCACACGGCGCCTTACGACGCCATGGTTTGCGTCCTCGACGGGGAAGTCGAGATCACCATCTCCGGCAGGCCTTTTTCCCTGAAGGGGGGAGACATGATCATCATGCCGGCCCGGGAACCCCACGCCCTCAGGGCCCTGAAGAGATTCAAGATGCTCCTCGTCATGATCCGGGGTTGAAAGGGATGACGGGTTCCTTTTGAGCGAACAGGCAAACGTGTTCAACGGCAAAGAAAAGATCATCATCGCCCACAGAGGCGCCTCGGCCTACGAGAAGGAAAACACCCTGCGATCCTTCGAGAGGGCCATCGCCATGGGCGCGGACATGATCGAGTTCGATGTGAGAAAAACAGCCGATCAGGTCCTCATTGCACACCACAACGAAGCCATCCAGGGGAAGGGCATCGGGACGCTGTCGTACGAGGCTGTTGAGCGATGTGCCGCCCGAAGGGGCTTTCATGTTCCGACCCTCGAGGAGGTCCTGATCCTTGCGCGCGGAAAGATCGGGCTCAATGCGGAATTGAAGGAAGAAGGGTACGAGAAGGATGTGATTTTGGCAATGCGGGTCCATCTCGATGACTCCAATTTTATCCTGACCTCATTCAACGCGACCTCCCTTGACGCGATCAGAAGTTTCTTTCCGAACCTCAAAACGGGGCTCATCCTGGGGAGAAACATTCATCGTTCCATCGACCGTGTGGAGACGGATTTCTGGATCCCCAACTGGCGGTTGCTCGACGACGCTTTATTCCGCATGGCCGAGAGAAGCGCAAAACCTCTTATCGTCTGGACGGTGAACGACCGGAGAAAATTGAAAAAATATTTGTCCGATCCGAGGATTCACGGCGTGATCACGGACAGACCCGATCTGGCCGGTTCGGCCAGGCGGGAACTGCTTTCTGCCGAGGCGCTGTAACGGACGCCCTGAACGAAACACCGGGTGTTTGATTTGCAGCAGACATGAACAGAAGACCGGAAGGAGGATCTATGAACGTTTTGCCGAGAGAAGAATTGAAGGCGCTCATGATGAAGCAGGAAGGGTCCTGTGTCACCCTTTACATGCCCACCCATCGCGGAGGTGCCGAGGTTCAGCAAAACCCCATCCGACTGAAGAATTTGCTCCGGCAGGCCGAGGAAAAACTGCTGGCGGGCGGCGTTCGCGCCGCGGACGTCGAGAAGTTCATGGAACCGGCCCAGGCCCTTTTGAAAAACACGCCGTTCTGGAAACAGCACGGCGAGGGGCTGGCTGTCTTTCTCTCCTCGGAACATTTCAAACATTACCGTCTGCCCGTAGACGTTCCCGAACTCGTGGTCGTGACGGAGCGCTTTCACATCAAGCCCCTTCTCTCCCTTTACAGTGCCAACGGGCAGTTCTACATCCTGGCCCTCAGCCAGAAGGGCGTGAGATTCCTGGAGGGCAGCCGGTTCAGCGTCAATGAGATGGCGCTCGAGGGCGTGCCGAAGAGCATCATGGATGCCATGAAATACGATGTGCTGGAGAAGCAGCGGTTGAACCGGCCTTCCGGGTCCGGTCCTTCGCAGGCCCGGGGCTCGATTGAGTGGACGGCCTACACAAAGGAGGACACGTTGAGGTACTTCAAACAGATTGACCGTGGACTCCATGGGATACTGAAGGACAAGAAGGCGCCCCTGGTTTTCGCCGGGGTCGATTATCTTTTCCCCATCTACCGGGAGGTCAACTCCTATCCGCATCTGGTCGACAGGGCCGTCACCGGGAATCCCGAGAGCCTGAGCGTCGAAGAACTGCGAAAGCAGGCCTGGGCCATTGTGGAACCCTATTTTCAGAAACGGCAGGAGGAGGCGCGGGCCCAGTACCGGCAGTCCGTGGGGACAGGGCTTGCATCGGGCAACATCCTGGAGATTGTGCCGGCGGCCCACCACGGCCGCGTCGGTATTCTCTTTGCCGCGGTGGGCGTGCAGCAGTGGGGATCCTTCCGGCCTGACAGCGGCGAAGTCACCCTGCGGGAAAAGGCCGCACCGGGCGACGAGGACCTCATCGACCTGGCCGTGATTCAGACCCTGCTGAACGCGGGGACGGTCTATGCGGTTAAAAGGGACGAAATGCCGGAGACGGAACCCCTGGCGGCTGTTTTTCGTTACTGAGAAAAAAGACGGACGGTCGGGACGCACGACACAGGGAGGTCAGCACGATGGACGCCATCGAGGCTATTGTAACCAGAAGAAGCATCCGCAAATACACAAACAAAACCGTGTCCGAAACGATCGTCAGGGAACTTCTGGAGGCGGCCATGAGCGCGCCTTCTGCCGGAAACCAGCAGCCCTGGCAGTTCATCGTGATCAGCGATCGAAAGACACTCGATGAAATACCGAAGTTTCACCCCTTCTCGCAGCCCCTGCGGGAGGCGTCGGTGGCCATCGTTGTGTGCGGAGACCTCCAGCGCGAGAATTTCAAGGGGTTCTGGGTTCAGGACTGTTCGGCGGCGACGGAAAACATCCTTGTGGCCGCCCGGGCGAGGGGGCTGGGAACCGTGTGGCTGGGGGTGTATCCTATCGATGAACGCGTCAAGGGGATGCGAAAACTCCTGGGTCTGCCGGAGATGATTGTGCCGCTGGCGATCATCCCCGTCGGTTATCCGGCTGAGGAAAAGGCCCGGGCGAACCGTTACGATCCTTCGAGGGTGCACCACAATCGCTGGTCTTGACCTTGTGAATGGAGGACGCGTCTCGATGACGAAATTTTTGCAGACATTCGAAAAGGTGATCATCGTTTCTTTGATGGCGATGATGGCCTTCGTGGTCCTCATCTCCACCGTTGAACTCGGTGTTCTGATTATCCGGGATGTCATCTCTCCGCCGGTGATATTCCTCGAGCTCGATGAGCTTCTGGGCATTTTCGGCTTTTTTCTTCTCATCCTCATCGGGATCGAGCTTCTCGAGACCATCAAGATTTACGTCAAGGATCATCTCATACGCGTGGAAGTGGTCCTTCTGGTCGCGCTTATCGCCGTGGCCCGGAAGGTGATCATCCTGGACATAAAGGATATCACGGACTTTAAATTGGTCGGGATTGCCGCCCTCATCGTCGCGCTGACGGCGGGGCTGTTTTTTCTCAAGCGTTGTGATGCTTGTATGATATCATCGCGTAAAAAAGAAGGCGAGGACGCGTAAAGGCGTCCACTGCCGGGTTGATCTCCCTGTCGCGAAGAAAGGTTCCTATGGCCACCGTCGAGCTTCTCAGAAACATCTTCGAACGGTATAAAACGATCGCGGTATACGGGATGTCTAGAGACCCTGGGAAGGCGGCCCAGTGGGTCCCCTCGTATCTCCATACGAAAGGGTACAACATTATTCCCGTCAACCCTTACGCCGACCAGATCATCGGCCGAAAGGCCTATCACCGGCTCGAGGAGGTCCGGGAGCACATCGAGGTCCTCGAGGTTTTCCGCCCTTCGAGCCAGGTCCCCGGTGTGGTGAAGGAAGCCGTGGAACGGAGAAAAAAGAAGGGGGACATCTACGTCATCTGGCTCCAGTCGGGTATCAGGAGCGATGAGGCCAGGGCTATGGCCGAAGCGGCGGATATCCTCTTCGTGCAGGACCGGTGCATGTACGTGGAGTTCAGGCGGATTTTCCTGCATGAGGACTGAGGTTCGTTCCAGAGGCCGACTCGACCGGCCCGTCAGTCGATCCGGTGCGGGCAAGAGCCCCGGTCCGGGCAGGAGGTCATACGCGGGGAAATGAAGATGAAACAGGAAGACAGGGAAAGGCAGATACTCATCAACAGGCTGAAGACCGTCCGGGACCCGCGGGAGCGGGACCGAATCGTCCGTCTCCTGGCGAGAATGGAACAATACGGCCCGGGGAAAATTCAGGAGTCCGCCGAGGACAAATGGAGTTTGCCGGCGCAGGCCAGAGGGCCGGCGGAAGCGGGGGAGCCTGAGGAAGGGGCGGAGAAAAGAATCCCGAAGGGCGCAAGCTTCATGCTCCGATACGCCGTGCCGGGGTTTTTTGTCGTCTTCGGTCTTATCTACATCGCCCAGGCCCTCGAGCGCTTGATCACCGGTGAGGGCGGTCAGGTGGATCTCCCCCAGATGATCATGGGTGTGCTGTTCCTCTTCTTCGGCATCATCGGCTTTCTGAAGGCGAGGAAAATGACGAACCGGGGGCCTTCGTACCGCGGGGGAGGGCCGGAGGCAAAGAGGCCGAAGATCCTGATGAGGAGATAGCCCCTTTACCTCCTCGGGGCGCGAGGCACGAGACCTCCATCATTCTTATCGGTGGCAAATTTTATGTGCGGGCGTTTTGTCCTGTCGAGCCCTTTCACACTCATCGCGGAGACATTCCGCCTCCGTGACGTCGGCGGTGATCTCAAGCCCCGTTACAATATCGCGCCCGGCCAGGATGTCCTCGCCGTTCTCTGCGAAGAGGGAACGAGACGCCTTTCCCCTTTTCGCTGGGGCCTTATCCCGTCCTGGGCCGACGACCCATCCATCGGGAACCGCATGATCAATGCTCGGGCTGAAACGGTGGCCGAGAAACCGAGTTTCCGCTCCGCCTTCGGCAGGAGACGGTGTCTCATCGTCGCCGACGGCTTCTACGAATGGCGGCGGCAGCAGGGGAAGCGAAAATCGCCTGTCTATGTCTGCATGAAGTCGCAAAAGCCCTTCGGCTTCGCCGGGCTTTACGAAACCTGGCATCCCCCGGAGGGTCCCGAAATCAGGAGCTGCACGATCATCACGACAGAGGCCAACGATCTTCTGCGGCCGGTCCATGACCGCATGCCCGTCATCGTGCCCGGGGAAGACGAGGATGACTGGCTCGACCCCGCTGTCCAGGACAAAAACCGCCTGCTGGCCCTCCTGCGCCCCTATCCGGCGGGGAAGATGCAGGCCTATGACGTCTCCCCGCGCGTGAACACCCCCGCCAATGACTCCCCCGACAATATAAAATCCCTCAGTTAGAGGGACAGAAATGGGTCAGGAAATCCGAACCACGCCTCAGGCGTCGCTGTTCCGTCTTCAAGGAGGGCATCGACCCGTTGAAAAAAAGTTTCAACGCGGGGCTTGATTCCTGTATAGGGTAGGCAGAGAATCCTATCCTCGAGGAGGCTTGCATGGATCCGAACATTGATCTTCTACTGAGCATCTGTCTCGGTATCGGACTGAGTGCCGCCTGCGGCTTCCGGGTCTTCATCCCGCTTCTTGTGGCGAGCGGCGCCTCGATCTACGGCTATGTCCAGCTTCCCCCGGATCTGGCGTGGATGGGGACCCCAACGGCCTTCTGGGCCTTCGGTACCGCTGCTGTCCTTGAAGTCGCGGCCTACTACATCCCGTGGCTGGACCACCTGATGGACACCATCGCGGCGCCCGCTGCGGCCGTCGCCGGAGCGCTGGTCATGGCTTCAACGCTGACCGACATGAGCCCCCTTCTGAAGTGGACGCTGGCTGTCATCGCGGGCGGCGGGAGCGCGGCGCTCGTGCAGGGGTCCACCATGCTGGCGCGCGGCGTATCGACCACCACGACGGGCGGGTTAGGGAATCCGGTTGTCGCGACGGGTGAAACAGCCGGGGCGGTCATCTTGAGCCTGCTGGCCGTCGTTCTGCCGATCATTGCCGCCCTGGCGGCATTGGGGCTCATCATTTTTATCTTCCGCAAAACATTCCGGGTGATACAAAAGAGGAGAGCGGGAAGATCCGCCGGCGCATAATTCCGGTTCGCGGGGGCGTCCTGACTGGTGTTTCCTCAGGTGGATTTTTTCCAGACCCATCGAAGAAGGAGGGCGTTGCCCACGACGGAGACGGAACTCAGGGCCATGGCCGCGGCGGCGAAGACGGGGTTCAGGAGAATCCCGAAGAAGGGATAAAGAACCCCCGCGGCGACGGGGATGCCGATGACATTGTAAATAAAGGCCCAGAAGAGGTTCTGCTTGATCGTCCTCATGGTCAGGAAGGAAAGGCGGATGGCCGAGGGCACGGCGCGGAGATCATCGCTCATGAGGGTGATGTCGCTTGCTTCGATGGCCACGTCGGTGCCGGCGCCGATGGCGACGCCGATGTCGGCGGCCGTTAGGGCCGGGGCGTCGTTGATGCCGTCACCCACCATGGCGACCACCTGCCCCCGGGACTGAAGGCGCCGGATCTCGGCGGCCTTCTCGCCGGGCAAAACCTCCGCGAGGGTCTCGTCGATCCCCAGGATTTTCCCGGCGGCCTGCGCCGTGTGGCCGTGGTCGCCCGTGATCATGGCCACCCTGAGTCCCATGGCCTTGAGGGTTGCCACGGCCGAGGCTGCCGATGCCTTGGGGACGTCGGACAGGCCGATGAGGCCCACGAGGCGCCCGGCCCTTGCCACGAGGACGCAGGTCTTGGCCTCGGCGGCGAGTCGTTCAACCTCATTTCCGAGACGCCCCAGCGGAATGTTTCTCTCCGCCATGAGCCGCGTGTTCCCCAGGAGACAGGGCGCGCCGTCCACGTAAGCCATGGCGCCCAGGCCGGAGAAGGATTCAAACCCTTCGACGGGCTCGGGGTGGATCCCTTCACTTCTGGCCTTATCCATGACGGCCTCCGCCAGCGGGTGTTCCGAGAGGGCCTCGATGGAGGCGGCCGCCTTGAGGACATCTGCTTTCGCGATTCCTTCCGCCGGGATGAGGTCCGTCACGACGGGCTTTCCCAGTGTGAGGGTCCCCGTTTTGTCGAACACGATCGTCGTGAGCCTGTAAGCCTTCTCCAGGCTCTCCCCGCCCTTGATGAGGATCCCGTTTTCGGCACCGAGTCCCGTTCCCACCATGACCGCTGTGGGCGTGGCAAGACCCATGGCGCAGGGGCAGGCGATGATCAGGACGGACACGAAGTTGAGGAGGGCCAGGGTGAAATCCGGTTTCGGGACGAGGTAGTTCCATACCACGAAGGTGAGGGCGGCAATGACGAAGACGACGGGGACAAAAACGGAGGCCACGCGGTCCGCCAGCCTCTGGATGGGCGCCTTGGAGCCCTGAGCCTCCTCGACGAGGCGTATGATCTGCGCCAGGGCCGTTTCGGCCCCCACCCGCGTGGCCCTGAAGGTGAAGCTGCCGCTTCGGTTGATCGTGGCGGCATAGACCTCACTGCCCGCCTGTTTGTCGACGGGCATGCTCTCCCCCGTGAGCATCGATTCGTCCACGGCGGAGGACCCCGCGAGGATGACGCCGTCCGTCGGTATCTTCTCGCCGGGCCTCACGAGAATGACATCGCCCATCACGACCTCCTCAATGGGCACGTCTTTCTCCGCTCCGTCGCGCAGGACGCGGGCCGTCCTGGGTTTCAGGCCGATGAGCCTTTTAATGGCCGCCGAGGTTCTCCCCTTGGTCTTGGCCTCGAGGAGCCTCCCGAGGACGATAAAGGTGATGATGAAGGCGGCGCCGTCATAGTAAACGTGCGGCTCGATGCCGGCCCGGGTGAAGACCTGCGGATAGAAAGAGGCGAGGGCCGAATAGAGATAGGCCGCGAGCGCCCCCACGGCCACCAGGGTATTCATGTCCGTTGTTCCGTGCCGCGCGGCCTTCCAGGCCCTGATGAAAAAGCGGCTCCCGACCCAGAAGACCACGGGCGTTGTGAGGACAAAGAGCACGGTGAGCATGGCCGGACGGGGGATGGCTGCCAGGAAGGGGAACCACTCCTGCATGGTCCCGATGAAAATGAAGACGCTCAGGATGATGCCGGTGGAGAACTTGACGGTGAGTTCCCGGACCTCTTTTGCCCGGGCCTTTTCAGCGGGGTCTTCTGCGGTTTCGTCGAGAACGCCGAGAAATTCGTAACCCGCATCGATGACGGCCTTTCGAAGTTCCGCAATCCCGCCCCATTGCGCACCGTGGATGACCGTCGCCCGCGCCGTGGCGAGATTGACGAGAGCGTCCTCGACCCCGGGGACCTCTTTCAGGGCCTCCTCCACCCGGCGAACGCAGGCCGCACAGGTCATGCCGCCGACGGAGAGGGTGATTTTCCCCTGCCCGCCGCCGGAGGCCTGGTCGGCGATGACCTCGTAGCCGATATCCCGCACGCGTCCGGCCAGCTTCCCGGGGTCCGTCATCGCCGGGTCATATTCCACGAAGGCCTTTTCGGTGGCGAAATTGATACTCACCGACTGGACCCCCTGAAGCTCCCGTAGCCCCTCTTCCACGCGCCGGACGCAGCTCGCGCAGGTCATCCCCCGGATATCCAGGGTGATTTTCTCAGATGACGTCATATCCGGCTTTCTTCACTCTTTCCCTGACGACGCTCATATCCACGGGTTTTGTCTCATCGAAAGAGGCCTCTCCCCTCTCGAGATTGACCTTCACGTTCTCGATGCCGCTGATGCCCCCCAAGGCCTTGGTCACGGCCATGACGCAATGCTGACAGGTCATACCTTTAATCCGGATGGTCTTCATTTTCTGCTCCTTTTTCGGTCTTTCAACTAATAAATGAATGGAAACGGCATCTGTCAAGGACGCCATAAGTGGTGATTCGTCGCCTGCCTCAAATAGAATATACAATATTTACCCTCGTAAATCTTTTCTTATTCCGCGGGATGTTGTATGAAGGATATCATTTTGAGGACAGGCACAGAAGGAGGAGGCATGGGTCAGAAGGAGGAGTTCACACTCACAACGGCCACACAGCGCATTCGACCCGATTTCCGGAAAAACCGGCTGCTCCAGGTGCTTCTCCTCTGGTACGTTGTTTTCTGGTCCCTCCTGGCCATAAAGCCCCTCTATCGCCAGGACTGGTTCCTGGAAAACCTCCTGGTCATCCCCTTTTTCGTCCTCCTGGTCGCCACTTACAGGGTATTTGCTTTTTCCAACATGTCCTACCTTCTGATGACCCTGTTCATGAGCCTCCATGCCATCGGGGCCCACTACACTTACGCGGAGGTCCCCTTCGGTTTCTGGCTGAAGGAGGTTTTCTATTTCAGCCGGAATCACTTCGACCGGATCGTGCACTTTTCCTTCGGGTTGCTCATGGCCTATCCCGCCCGGGAGCTTTTTTTCCGGATCGCCCGCAGCCGGGGGTTCTGGGCCTATTATCTGCCCATCGCCATGGTGCTGGCCTTCAGCGGCATGTTCGAGATGATCGAGATGGTCGCTGCACTCATCGTGAGCCCCGACCTGGGGGATGCATATCTGGGTACGCAGGGGGATGTCTGGGACCCCCAGAAGGACATGCTTGCCGCCACGGCGGGGGCCGTCATCGCCATGGCGCTGACAAGCGTTTTCCGCAATGTCTTCAAGCGGAAAAGAAAGGACCTGTGATTGACAAAATCCTTTAAAACAAAAGCTTGTTCGGTTATATAATGTCCCTGCCGCAGCGGGCGCCCGGGCCGGTCATCTCGGAATGAGAAAAGGAGGCAACCGATGATCTACAACGAAGAATTCGAAACCCTGCCAAGGGAGGCCGTGGATTCACTTCAACTGAAGCGGCTTCAGCAGGTTGTCCAGCGTGTCTATCACACCGTCGGTTTCTACCGGCGTGCCTTCGATGAAAAGGGTGTGAGGCCCGAGGACGTCAGGACGATGGATGATCTCAAGAGACTCCCCTTCACAACGAAGCAGGATCTCAGGGAAAATTACCCCTATGGGATGTTTGCCGTGCCCATGAGCAGTGTCGTGAGAGTCCATGCCTCCTCGGGGACGACGGGCCGCTCCACCGTTGTCGGGTATACGAAACGCGACATCGACCACTGGTCCGAGCTCATGGCCCGCTCCTTCGTCATGGCCGGCCTCACCAAGAACGACATCGTTCACAACGCATACGGCTACGGCCTCTTCACCGGCGGCCTCGGGGCCCATTACGGGGCGGAAAAACTCGGGGCCAGCGTCATCCCCATGTCGGGGGGAAACACGAAACGCCAGATCATGATTCTGCAGGACTTCGGCCCCACGGCCATCTGCTGCACGCCCTCCTACGCTCTCTATCTCGCCGAGCAGGGGGCGGAGATGGGGGTCGACATGAAATCCCTCAATCTGCGCGTGGGAATTCTCGGCGCGGAGCCCTGGAGCGAGAAGATGCGGCAGGAAATAGAGGAGAAACTCAGCATCATGGCCCTCGACATCTACGGGCTGTCCGAGGTGATGGGTCCGGGGGTGTCCATGGAATGCCAGGAAGGCCGACACGGGCTCCATATCTACGAGGACCACTTCATAGCCGAGATCATCAACCCCGACACGGGGGAGATCCTCCCCTACGGGGAAGTAGGCGAACTCGTCTTCACGACCCTCACCAAGGAGGCCTTTCCCCTCGTGCGTTACCGGACGAGGGACGTCACGAGGCTCTTGAGGGAGCCCTGCAAGTGCGGACGGACCCACGTGAGGATGGACCGCGTCATGGGCCGGAGCGATGACATGCTCATCATCCGCGGTGTGAATGTATATCCGTCTCAGGTTGAAAGCGTGCTCGTCGGCATTGAGGGGCTTGAACCGCACTACCAGCTCGTCGTGGACCGGGAGGGGAACCTGGACACTTTGGAGGTGCAGGTCGAGTTGAGCGAGAGCATTTTCGAGTCCGGTGAGATCCGGGCCCTGCAGGGACTGGAAAAAAAAATCAGGAAGGACATCAAGGACTACCTCGGTATTTCCGCCAAGGTGAAGCTGGTTGAGCCGAAGACGCTTCAGCGTTTCGAGGGGAAGGCCAGGCGCGTCATCGACAAACGATCCATCTAGCCGGGGGCGAAAAAGGAGGATCATCCATGAAGGTAGAACAGATCTCCATATTTCTGGAAAACAAACCCGGGACCCTCGAGAGTGCGACCCGCGCCCTGAGGGATGCCAACATCAATATCCGGGCCCTGTCCCTTGCCGACACGTCCGACTTCGGGGTCCTCAGGCTCATCGTCAACGACGTCGAAATGGCGAAGAAGGTTCTTCAGGACGCGGGATTCACCGTGGGCCGCACCAGCGTCGTGGCCGTCGAGGTCCCCGACCGTCCGGGAGGGCTCCACAGCATCCTCGAGGCCCTTTCGAGAGAAAACATCAACGTGGAATACATGTATGCCTTCGTTGAACGAAGCGGTGAGAACGCCATCATCATCTTCCGTTTCAACATGACGGAAAGGGCCATCGAGACGCTCCAGAAGAAGGGGTTCAACGTATTGCCGGGCGAGAAAGTTTATTCGCTGTAGGCAAAAGACGTAAGGCTAAGGGCAAAAGGCAAAAGGTGCAGACACGCCATGGCGAGTCGTTGTTAGTTCTGAGCGTTGAATGAAGAGAACATCACTCTTCGATGGACGTGGAGGTGTGCGCTGGACGAGAAGGTTTTCGAGGCGATCCGCAGGCAGGTGGAAAGGGAACCCTACGCGAGAAAACTGGGGCTCAAGCTGCTAAAGCTCTCGGCGGGTTATTCACTCGTCGAGATGACCCTGGCCCCTGCAATGGACAACATCTTCGGCATGGCCCACGGAGGAGCCATCTTTTCGCTCATCGACGAAGCCTTCGAGACGGCCTCCAACTCCCACGGCACCGTCGCCGTCGCCCTGCAGGTCAGCATTTCATATCTGAAGCCCCCGGAAGCGGGGTCAACCCTCTTTGCGGAAGCGAAGGAGGTGAACCGTTCCCGAAGCGTCAGCCACTACGAGATCACGGTGCGGGACGACAAGCAAGACCCCATCGCCACGAGTCTCTGCATGGCCTACCGGAAAAAAGATTCGTTACCTTTCCTGGAAAGCTGAGGGTGCCGACAAACATTCCGCCCAGCGACCGCCTCGGTGAGTCATGTTTACTTCCTGAAATCATCAAAATATAATCCTCGGAAAGGGCAGTAGAGTATAACCCGTAATCGTTGACCCCGGGGTACATAAAGTGGAAGAATTCCATCTCGACATATGGTACATGTTCTGGGGGCAGGTCAGTTATTCTTGCAAAACTCGTAAAACATTCTCGAAATAACGACCTCGCTCTTCTTAAGATTAAAGAAAAAACATCGCACTATCTCGAGTTGGCAGGCGAAAGTGATGCTTACATTGGCGAGCATGTATTTACAATTGTCTATCCCGTTGTAGAGGTTTTAGGCATAGAGCAGAAGTATACAGACGGAACAATCAGCGCCCTCACGGGGATTCAAGATGAAGCATCATTCATGCAGATTTCTGTTCCAGTTCAACCCGGAAACTCTGGTGGGCCTCTGGTAAATAACGATGGAAAAGTAGTCGGAATGATAACTGCCAAAGCCGCCGATATACCCTTTTTTAAAACCGCAGGGTCACTCCCCCAGAATGTAAATTGGGCAGTTAAAGCGGATATGGCTAAACCGATGTTTAAAAAACCAGCACCTAAAAAGCAAAAGAAGTCTGATAGAAAATCAATCATAGAAAATACTCAAAAGACTGTTTACATGGTAGTTGTGACAAAATCTAAGTAGATATACCTGTGGCTAAGGGAGGGAGCTATGGACAGATAACTACGGACCCCGTTTTCGAAAGAGGCGAGGTTTCGTATTAACAAAAAAAAGGATAATCACGGGCCTTTCGGATCGAAGCACCAACTCGAGGTGGATGTACCTCGAGGCAGGTCACGCCGCACAGAACGTCTTTTTAGAGGCCCAGTCCCTGAAACTGGGCACGGTGACCATGGTAGGCTTCAGGGGTGAGGATGTCCGGAGGGCGCTCAGTCTGCCTGAAAAAGAGCAACCGATCTACATCATGCCCCTGGGAAGAAAGCAATGTAGCAGGCTCTCCAGAAGAGTCCACATCGAAGCAACCCTAAAAATCTAAAACAAGAAACGACAGAGGACGAGAATGAGATGGAGCATATCGAGGGAACCAACAAAGGACAGATTACACTCTATGCCCTGAGCACTTGTGTATGGTGCAAACGGACGAAGGCGCTACTCGAGGACCTGGGAGTGGCATACCATTATGTGTATGTGGACAACCTGCCCCGGGATGAGAGGAACCAGACCATGGAGGAGGTCAAACGCTGGAATCCAAAATGTTCTTTCCCGTCGCTTGTCATTAAAAATTCCCAGTGCATCATCGGGTTCGACGAAAAGAAAATCAGGGAGGCCATCGCGTGACGGGTATCCAACCAAAGGTGTCAGAAAAACAGGTCGATGACCTTTATGACAGACTCCGGAAGGAAGCAGAGGCCGCGGGGTATCACCTGAACACCGATGTAGACTTCACGAGGGACCTCGTCCGGGGCCTGCTCGAGAACGAGAAACGCTACGGGTACTGGGTGTGCCCCTGCAGGCTGGCATCGGGGAACAAAGAAGAGGATCTAGATATCATCTGCCCCTGCGACTACAGGGATCCGGACCTGGACGACTACGGCACCTGCTATTGCGCACTTTACGTATCCCAGGCGGTGCTCCAGGGGGAGAAAAAGGCCGTTTCCATCCCTGAGAGGCGCCCTTCGCCGGATGAAAGGGCGGCCATGAAGTTAAAGGAGCATCCCGACCGATTGGCCGGTCTGCCTTACCCTGTCTGGAGATGCAAGGTTTGCGGGTATCTCTGCGCCCGGGAACACCCGCCGGAAACGTGCCCCATCTGCAAGGCGAAAAAGGACCGATTCGAAAAATTCCTTTAGCGGAAGAAAAGGAGAAAGGGCAGACGGACATGAAAAAATCACTCGGTGCCAAGACGATTCTGTATCCCACGCCGGTCATGCTCGTGGCGACCTACGACGCTGCGGGAAAACCGAACGTCATGACGGTCGCCTGGGGCGGCATCTGCTGTTCCAGCCCCCCCTGCGTAGCCGTTTCGATCCGGAAGGCCACGTACACCCACGGGAACCTTGTCCTGCAGGGCGCCTTCACCATCAACATTCCCTCCGAGAAATACGCCGCAGAGGCCGACTACTGTGGCCTGGTGTCGGGCAGGAAGACGGACAAGTTTACTGAGACCGGCCTGACGCCGATCCGCAGCTCTATCGTCCATGCACCTTACATCGAAGAATTTCCCCTGGTCCTGGAATGCAAGCTTGTTCATCAGTTTGAGCTAGGGCTGCATACGCAATTCGTCGGCGAGATTATGGACGTCAAAGCAGACATGGATATCCTGAACGGCAAGGGTCTGCTGAACGTTGAAAAGCTGCAACCCTTTTTCTTCGCCCCTGAGGCCAATGCGTATTACAGCACGGGCAAGCGGCTGGGTGATGCCTTTTCGATCGGGCGTGCAGTAAAGAAAAGAGGCAAGTAAACTCGACCTTCTTGATCGGCCGGCCAGCCATGTAGCAGATGGACGCTCTTTAACTTTAAGCGCATGACCGGCACTGCCACGGAAATAAGCGAGGATGTTTCCACGTTCTCGAAGGGATTATCTCGAACTATGCTCACTGGTTCTCTTTCCTTTAGAAAGGTGATATTCTAAAACCCCGTTAATTGATGGAGGCTTATTTCATAAGGCAGGGTCAGAAATGGCCAAAACTGCAAAGGATAGTTATTGCTATTCTAGAAGATAGGTAAACCACTCTCAGGAGGCATTGCCTAGGAGGTATTATGAAGAAAGCAGCATTGACACTGCCTGAAATCATGCTCATAGCTGGCACTCGTGTAATGGCTGGGGTGGGTTTAGGACTGTTGCTTGCAGATATTCTAAAGGAGGATAAGCGAAAGAAGATTGGGTGGAGTTTGTTTCTGGTCGGTGCGATCAGTACGATTCCATTGGCAATAGATGTCTTTAGCAAGAGGAAATGAATTTCTTAGCTAAAGAGAAGTACTTCCTGAAGTTGTTGAAATAGTACTTTTCAAAAACCTGAAGATTACAATTGACATTCATTTAAAAAGGGGACCCCGAAGAAGCGGTCCCCAAAAGGAGGTGGTCAGGTCATGGCCTCAAACCTGACCTGTGGTGTGGTGCAAAAGGGCAAATTTCTGCTACTATATTTCACCATTAAAGGGGTTTCATTTTGTTTTCGTTTGGCCAGATTTACCTTGCGAACCATTCAATATCAAAGGCAGACTTTTCAGCACCGCCATCTTTCTCTGGGCGGCGTTTGAGACGGCATCCATCTGGGTGAAAAAGATAAATACCACCAGCGTTAAGAGGAAAAGAGCAATCATCAAGGCCGAATTTGTCTTTACGAAGATCCTCAGCGGTTCCCCAACTCCATTCACTGCATGACGCCAACCGTTGGAAATCAGACACCAGAGGCGGTTGAAGGGTTTGTTCCCTGAACGAAATTTTCTCACGTGATTCGCGGGTGATCCATGCACCCTGTTGCCGGCAGGTCAGGAAAGCATAAGGCATAATCCACTGGCAAGCCAAGACCCAGAAGAACTCGTAAGCGATGACCCAGGCGAAATCTGAATCCCTTTCACTTCGGTAATAGATGGCCGCCATGGGGATGCTGAACACTGCGACGATAACGGCATGCTTGAACAGCCAGGAAGGGCTTGTGAACAGAAGGTAATAACTGTTGAAAATCAGGAAGTAGGGAACAATCAGTGTCGTCGTGATCAGGACGGAATTTATCCGAAATCCCCACACATAATCCTTACGGAAGGGCGTGAAAAGAAAAGAGATCAAGATGACGGTTTCTCGGATGTTGCTCCGAGCCCATCGCAGATACATCTTTGCCATGCCCATGTATCTTGATGGCATTTGAGCCCATACGACAGCATTGGACTGGAAAAAGGAATGAAATCCCTGGGCCGTGATGAGATTCGTCATGGAGCGGTCTTCTCCCGTGAGGCATGGCACACCCAAGAAAGTCTGATGAAGCCATTTTTCCAGAACGGGTTTAACCGCCGATGCGCGGTATATGGACAAAGCACCCGGGGTGGTCAGAAGTCCTCTTATCTGACTTTGATAGGCCCTCGAAAAAGTAAAAGACAGGACGAATTGCACTTTAAGGAAACGGGTGATCAGGCTGTCATTGCGGTTCAACACCTTGACACATCCCGCAACCAAGCCAATTCTTTGATCCCGCAGCAGCGGGCTTACCCCGTTTCGCAACGCATCGGGATGCAAGATACTGTCGGAATCCACCGTCACCCATAGGTCCCCTGATGCCTGCTGAAACCCTGCGAATAGGGCATGCCGTTTACCCATGTTGCGTGGCTGACGGATGATCTTCACAGGGATGGGTGCTTTCGATGCTGCATTCTGGATGTGCTCCCAAGTGTCATCGGTGCTTCCATCATCCACCACGATGACCTGAAGCCTCTCCGGCGGGTAATGGCTGTGCGTAACGGATCGAATGGAATCTTGGACGAGCGATCCCTCATTGTAAGCGGGAATAACAACGGTCACCATGGGCAGTTTTGACTCTTCGACCGTTGCCATGGGCCGGTAACCCGACCAGAGCCAGATCCTCCAGATTAAAGCCGCATAATGAATCAGCCCGTACACGGCCAGAGTCCAAATCCACAGATTTCCCAGAGAGGCATCAGGAATAATCCGGAACAACCTCTGAAGGACCCCCATCCAGCCTGCAGCTAAAATGAGCAATACAGTTGAAATGACAAGAATAGATTTCACGAATTTTTCCCATTCCGGGGGGATCTGAGTTGCAAGAACCCGATCAAGTGCCGCTCCCTTCTCTATGGAGCTATCCGAAACGATGCTGGTCTTCATCGCTGAACTCCTTACAGGACGATTAAATTGCATTCTGTTTCATGTCTGCGTCCGTTCCCGTACCCGTCGAAGAATTGATGTAACGGGGGAGGACACCGATCCGCCCTACGTCGCAGCCCTTTCGAAAAGAATCCGCCTGCACAAGATAACAAGTGCACGACAGGCATTTCGGACTTCGGGATTTCCAAGTAATTCTTTATCAGGCTTGAAGAGGAATTTGGGGGGACCTGCGATTCTAACAGCGAAGGACAGGACTCTTCTGGTTGGTTGAAGCAGGATTGATATAACTGAAGGATATTTTCTCGAAAAGATTTATAGGGGCGGACTGAAAGATTTCGTCAGCTGCAACGAAAACCCTGGGATTTTTCCTGAGAAAACTCAGCAAATCGCCATCATCAGCAATCGAAATTTGCTTAAGGCGAACGAGGTCATTATCATCATAGAAATCGTAATACAGAAATGCCACACCCAGTGGCAGGGCCAAGGCAATGGCCAACAGGAACAGAGGATGCTTTCTCAGCCAATTCATTCTTTGTTTCTCCCGATTGTTGACGTCGGATAAAATCATTTTCCACAGCAGTTGTCAATGGGAGATTTGATGCCCCGAGTCTTTCGGAATCATTAGAGAATCTCATAGATTTCAACTTTAATGGATGCAAGTCATTTCAATCGGTAAAATATAGTTTAAACAGGATGTTGAGACTGCAGACTTGCAGGTGCGATAAACGCCTAAAATAAATGATATATATTCAATGGGTTAGGGTCAGCCACTGCTACACAACCTATTTTCCGTCATGTTCTGTCGCCTGTCCGAAGAGGGTCTTCTTGCCCCTATCGATTTTCATTTCAACTCTGCATAATCAAGGGTACCCCCAAAGACCTCCCCGGAAGGAACCGGAGGTGTGTCATGAAAACCAAAGAGGCTATTGACCTGTTTCAGTTCTATCAGAAGTCAACCCTAAGGCAGCGAACCCTGCAGAGTTACACCCCTCTGCTTGGAAATTTTGGATCTCGATACGGGGAGCGATCCCTGAAGTCTATCGGATCGGAGGAGGTCTTTCACTTCTTGGAGACCGTAACGGAAGGCCGTGCAAGATCGACCCGCAGGTTGCGTTACGTCCAGCTGAAGGCCTTCTACAACTTCATCATCAACCGGTGCGATTCGGAGATGAGGAATCCCTGCAGTGCACCCCTGCTCGCGAAGGCCTTCAAGGGAACCAGACCCTTTTCGCGAAAGATCCCAGAAAAAGAGATGATTGACGAACTGATTTACAACACCCAGAACCTCAGGGACCGCTTGATTCTGGAGCTGAAGGCACGGTGCGGCTTGCGAATCGGCGAATCCCTCAACATCCGAGTTTCCGATGTCACCGAGAGGAAGATCCTTCTGCGGGAGCCAAAATCCGGGAAGGAAGCAGAAGTGGCGTATATGCCCGAACCTGTGGCAAAGCGAATAGCTGATTACATTCGAGAAGCAAACCTGTCAGCAGAGGATCGACTCTTTCCCATCTGTTATTCGACTGCCCGGGCTATGATCAGGACCCTGGGCGCAAGGCTCAAGATGAAGATCACACCCCATGACCTTCGGCGCTATTCGGCAACCTATGCCAGCAGAAATGGTGTACCATTGGAAATCGTCTCCAAGGTGATTCTCAGGCACCAGGACCTCAAGACAACTCAGAGCTACCTGGGGAAAGTGAGCGAAGCGGAGGCTATCCGATGGATGGACATCCTACACGGCAGATAGAATGACCGACTAACGATTAACGATAGAAAGGGGTGGTCTTTGGGGTAAAATATCAATCATTTTAAGTTGTTCTGCCGGCGTTGAGAGGACTCGCATCCCACGTTGCTTCCTGTAGTTGATGATTCATAAAATTGATAAAGGGTGCATATTTCAAGCGTATATACGGATTCATTTAGATATTGCTACTCAGCATCTCGTTATAGAAGTATCATATGGAAAAAGAAGAAGTATTCAAGATTTTTACAGCAATTATTTTTTGTAAAAGGTAATAAATACAATAGCTTGCGCTAATAGCAACATGTTGACAAAAAAATAATTAAGATTAGAATAAAATGATAGAGATGCTGCGGTGCACGTTGAGTCATGTAACTGGGTTTGAATGAGAAAAGAAACACAGGGTCTTCGTGGTGATTGTCACCCTAAATAGACCAAGTTTTTGATTAAGCGACTCCAGTCAAAAGACAAGACGGCATCAGCGGCTCTCTTGGCACTTACTTTGTTTTCATTGCCCTAAGGGGGAAGGGGCAGCTGAGAGGTATCACCCCATCTTCTGATCTCATTATCAAATAAACAGATTTTTTGTTAAATCAATTCATGGCTTGTATCCCTTGTTAATCTAACCTTTTGAAATATTTGTGAGGGAGCCATGAACATCAAAATGCCCTCGTCCATTCCTCTTTGAAACTTTCGTGTTTCATTGAGGATCTTACATCATTCAGTTAAACCTTGCTCCACCACTTAGAGTTAAACCTGTTTCTTCGACTCATCGCTTAGAGGAAAGTAGAACCCATCCGGATTCCCGCTGCCTATCATCAGCCCAGTCATCAGGACACCAATGAACCCCAATGCGAAGGAGGTACAGAGCATGTTGAAGAATCTCGACTACAATATCATCGAATCGATCTCGATCATCTCAAAAAGCCTTCATCGCTATGACACCTATTTAAGCGATCTTGACGAGCGGGGACCTGCGACGGCCGGACCCAGCTGCGAATCCTGCAGGGCCATCTGGCAGACACTCAAGGCGCAAAGGGAAAAGGAACTCAACATGCTCGTTGAGGAACTGAAGCAGCATGTCGCAGCAGGCAATCTCGATGTCCGCAAATAATCGGAGGCACCTCGGAAGTAGGTTTCTGTCCTAACGTCCCTGAGCGAACAACTTTTATTTGCTGGGTTCCAGAACCTTAAAGATTTACAAAATTAATCTATCTTTCAATCAAAGGGGGGTGAGCATCATGTTTGTGAAAGAGGTAGATCTGTTCAAGGGAATTGCCTCGCACATCATTGACGAGATTGTACGACTGGCTGTTGAGGAGGTTTATCCGAAAGGAAAGGTAATTTTCAATCGAGGAGATTTTGCGGAATCGCTGTACATATTGGAGGAAGGTCGGGTTGATCTGGTCATTCAAGGTAAAAAGCGTTACGCATTCCCGATACATCCGGGATATGTATTCGGTTGGTCTGCCCTGGTAGAGCCGAATCGCTATACAGCTGCTGCTGAATGCATCGCCGAGAGCAAGGTCATTAAGCTGGATGGGACTCGACTGATGCATGTATTTGAAAAAAATCCTTCGGAAGGTCTGACCATCATGAAGCGACTCGCAGGCGTCATTGGCACGAGGCTCGATAAATTCTATCAGCAATTTACATCTGTCAAATAAAGGAGGCGGGAGTTTCAAAACAAATAATCGAGCCAAACTGAATGAACTGTATCCTTCCGCATAGATGGATGAAGGAGTTAAGCCATGGTATCGGCAGAAATATTGAGGGAAGCTAATATTTTCAGAAACTTAAATGATACTCAAATCGATAAGTTAGCAAGCATAGCTGTGAGTGAAACGCATAAGGCGGGAACGTTGTTATATAAAGAAGGTGATCTGGCCACTCATCTTTATATTGTTGAAGAAGGAAAGGTTTTTCTGCAAATGGAGACTGGGATGGGTTCTGACCGCCCTCCAATGAGGATCACTGTAGACACGATCACCGGAGGACAGGCCATGGGTTGGTCCGTTTTCGTTGAGCCACATAAATATACTTTGAGTGGTCTCTGCATGGAAAATTCAAAACTAGTATCCTTTGAAGCCGATAAATTGAGAGATTTGTTGAACCAGGATTCTGTCCTTGGCGTTGAAATGATGAAGGGGATTGTAAGAGTATTGGCTTCCCGTCTCAATAACACACGGATCCTGCTGATTAACGAGATGGCTATGGCTCAATTACGAAGCAAAGGAGAGACCCTTCAGTGATTTTTTATATCATATCCAAAGCCCCTCTAACCTTTAAAGTCGACTTTGTTCTTGTGAAGGTTTGAAAGGAGGTAAAGAATGTTTCGCAAGATCTTGTATCCAACCGATTTTTCTGATGTGTCATACAAGGCCTTTGACTATGTGAAACAACTGAAGAATGTCGGGACGGAGGAGGTAGTAGTTCTCCATGTCATAGACACGCGGAGCTTTAGCATTCCGGAGATATATGCCAAAGTAGAACTCTCAGGATTGGAAAATAAAGTGGAGGAAGAGGCAACAGAGGAAGCGAATGAAATGGTAAAAACGTTAAATGATATAGGACTAAGAGCAAGCGTGAGAATTGAAAGGGGGATACCATTCAAAGAAATATTAAGGGTAGAAAATGAAGAGGATATCTCGCTTATCGTTATTGGTTCTCATGGAAAGAGCAACGTCGAAGAAATGTTCTTGGGGTCTGTATCGGAAAAGGTGATCAGAAAGGCCAAAAGTCCAGTCTTTGTCGTGAAGCGATAACAGCAGGAACGGCTTCGTAAATCAATAACAGCAGATGCTTAATTGTCCTGCAATTTCCTGTTCCCTCCGTTCCCGTAGTGTGAGGTTCATGCTATTCTGTGACCGCCACAGATGGCTAGGGAAAGTCGACAGAGAGATGCACTGAAAATGTTTTTATCATAACGCCGAATATTTACGGAGGATCGGCCATGGAATACAGGAATTTACAGAAGATGGCTAGAAATCATGGCATCAAGTGTTTCGGGATGACAAAGATTGATATGATCCGGGCCATCCAGAGATCAGGAAAGAATATCGACTGTTTCTGCACCTTCCGACTGGAGTATTGCCGCGAACTTTCATGTATGTGGAGAGAGGACTGCATTGCCCTGTATTGGAAAAATCGCTTTCTTGTCGACGCCAGAGCATGAGTATCAATGCTTCCGGGTAGTGAATGCTGTCGCAATTCTTTGTTTATAACAAGGAGAGAACTCCAAGGCGTGTTCCATAACTCTAGAAGTCAATCTCGTGCGAGTGCTGAATCCCGACATCTTAGTGCGCGAGCCAAGTGTTTAAACTGAATTTTGTATAAGTTTCGATTTTTGTGTGGAGTTCCAAGATGGCTGCAAAGATAGGAGTATTGACGGGAGGAGGGGATTGTCCCGGTTTAAACCCGGCCATCAAGTGGGTTGTCAAATCAGCCCTTGACAGCCGATTAAGTCAAATGAGAAAAGCTAGATTTGAGGTTGTGGGTATCAGAGAGGGTTGGCTAGGACTTACCGATGTATTTATAACTTCAGAGACAGATTTCAAGAAGCATATCGTAATGCTAAATGAAGAAGTTGTCCGGACGTGGGATCGATATGGGGGAACCATGTTGGGCACTTCCCGAACAAATCCATTCAATCCCCGTAATGACCGCACAGAGCAACTGTTCTATAACCTGAAACATCTTAATATAGACTGCCTTGTTGCCATCGGCGGAGAGGATACGTTAGGGGTTGCCCATAAACTTTCCGAAATGGGGATTAAAGTCGTTGGTGTTCCGAAAACGATTGATAAAGATATGGTGGGGACTGATTATACCTTAGGTTTCGAATCCGCAGTGCAGGTCATCACCGAGGAAATAGATCGTCTGAGAACCACGGCGGGTTCCCACAAACGTATTTTTGTTGTTGAAACCATGGGAAGGCAATCTGGGTGGCTAGCCCTTGAAGGAGGCGAGTCCAGCGGTGCTTTTCTTATTCTCATACCTGAATATGATTTTGAAATTTCACGAGTGAATGAACTTCTCATGGAAGGACGTGCCAGTGGAGCCCGCTATGATATTGTTGTGGTATCCGAGGGGGCAAAGCCGAGAGGGGGAGAGTTACATGTCAGGATCAAGGAAGAAGATAGTTTCGGACATGTAACACTCGGTGGAATTGGCGAGTATCTGGAAAAAGAAATAGAAAAAGGAACAGGCCTGGAAACCCGTTCTATCGTCTTGAGCCATCTCCAAAGGGGTGGGGCACCATGTGCATATGACCGTCGAATGGGACGTTATTTTGGCATTGCTGCGGTAGATTTAATTGTCAGAGAGGAATTTGGCAGGATGATAAGTTACCAAAACGGTCGAATCACTTCGGTTCCGATGGAAGAAGTCGTTGGGAAGATCAAAACAGTAGATGTGATAAACTATTATGATATTGAACGATATAATGGCAGACGAACCTTCCTTCAGATCCTCGACTAGCAATATTTAATCATCCTTGCGCGCTCCATCGATTCCTCCATCACGTCCATCACGCCAGTCTTTCCTGCAAGGTTTGGAAGCCATAAAACGGTTTGTTTGACTTTTCGGATTTCGGATGAAGGTGACACCCTATCTATTGATCCATAAGAAAGGAGGATAAGGTTATGCCGACTTACATTGTCTTGATGAAAATGACGGAAGAAGGGATTAATACACTAAAGGACGGGCCAGCGCGAGTTAAGGCCAGCGTAAAATTAATGGAAGAGATGGCAGGAAGTAAACTGACGGGTTTTTACCTCACCATGGGAGAATACGACTTCATAGCTATTAGTGAGGTCCCCAGTGACGAAGTCGCAGTTGCTATTGTGCTGGCATTGAATTCCTCTAAATTCGTCAGAACGAAAACGCTCAAGGCCTTTACAATGGAAGAATATGAAAAGATGTCAAAAGTCTACCTTGACCATGTCAGCAAAATGTAGTGAGAGGATTTCCCGAAGTGTCAATTGCGATGATGCCGGGACAAAACACGTTATCACTTCTTGTAGATCTCAATCGTCGGTGCGGTTAATTCTGAAAAAAGTTAAAGCAGGGTCAGCAATGGCCCTGCTTTTCTTTATTCATTTCTTATGGGAGTTTGCATGGGCTACCGGGTTTACGCTGTTGCTCAAAACCACCCTTTTATTCGGTCAACACCTGGGCTACACTTCCCGCCCCCATGTCTATTCAGGTAGCTACCCCCTTTTTTAATCTTGGGGAGCCGGCATTAACGTCCTCAGTACATCTTCTTTTCCGATGATTCCAACGAGCTTTCCTTTTTCCATCACGGGAATGGTGTGAAAATTCTTATCCACCATGATAGCCGCTATCTCTTCTACGCTGGATTCAGGATTGACCGTCACCGGATTCCGTGTCATGGCATCCGCCACGGTGGTGGCCGCTATTTTACGAAGTGCCCTTTCAAAATGCTTGCCGGATTCCAGCGTGATTAAACCGTCCAACAGGGTGAATAGGGAGGGAACAGGTAGTTTTTTTTGTTGTGCGACCAGGTCACTTCTGCACAGAATGCCCACGAGCTTTCCCGCATCCATGACGGGGACACCGTTGACACCTCTATCGAGAAGGATTTCTGCTGCTTTTAAGATCTCCATATCGGGGGTCACGGTGATGGGTTCTTTTGTCATGATGTCTTTGGCTCTGACCATGGTGGTACGACCTTCCTGTTTTCAATATGGCTTTATATCTCTGTTCCGTGTAATCGCTCCATAACCTCGCTTTATTTTATTATCATGCAAAATCGCGGATTTCTCAAGGTTCAAATCTCCGGGTACAGATTCATGATTCATCCTCTCTAAAGGATGGGAGGTCGTCTATAATAAAGGCGAAAATTTTTCAGGGGGATTGGGCAGTTCGGGAGTTCAGTGGATCAAAGATTTCAAAGACTAACCTACAATATGCCTTACTCGCCAAACATAAAGGTTTGTAGGTGTGACGTGCGCTTGATGTGCTATTGGCCAAAAATTCTGGTCAGACCACCCCTTCCTTCCTGAACTCAATAATTCTTCAACCATGATAGGGATACTATATTTCAAACGGCAATATTTGATAGGTATCTTCTCGTTGATTATGATATGAAACAAATCAGTACGATGATATTTACCCCCATATGCTTAAAAAAGAAGGGTAAGGTCATATGTAGTCCAGTAGACGGATTTTAAGTCGTCATATACAGACTGTATATTGATTTTTATGCGCAAAACCTTTAAAACGCGAGAAGTGATGGGGTTAAATAGAAAAAATAACCGGGAAATCTTGAATAAGAAGTATTTTGAAGATCTGGTTCAGGGTGAGCATCTCCATTGCAAACCCATTGCTATGACGAAGGAGGCTATCGTAGGTTTTGCCGAGGAATATGATCCGCAACCTTTTCACACAGATGAGCGTGCCGCAGCTCAATCGCTTTTCGGTGGCCTTATTGCTTCGGCAATCCACGTACTCTCTGCCTGCACCCGATCGGTAGTAGAGGCACAAGGCGATGTGGCCATCCTGAGCGGTGTGGGATTGGATGAGATGAAGATTTATAATCCGGTGAGACCAGGTGATATCCTTACGATAGAGGCTTGGTGGACCGATCTCAAGATCTCTCGTAGTAAACCTGACCGTGGATTTGCAGTCATTCGGTGTAAAGTTATCAATCAGAAAGACGAGCCCATTATGGAGTATGGCTACCGCTACATAATAGCTTGCAGGACTTAAGATTAGTCACAAGATAAAAGATGCGCTTCTAAATCTTAGATCATATATATCAGGATTTGATTTGGGCAAGATATTATTCATAAATGGTCTATGAAATTCTTCCCATAGACAACGCATTTAGAGGGTCACGTTTCCGGACGCGCCGTTGATGCCCTTCGTTACTCTCCTCCCGTCCGTAATCCTCAATTCTGACAATTGTTCACAACTGCGCAGTGGTAGGTGCAACGATCAACGGCTGGTAACTTGTTGATAATTCACAATAATCCATTTCATGCCGGTCGTTTATTCCTCTTTATGTTCAGGCTGTGATTTCCTCACGAAACCTTCCCCTTATTACCATTTGAAAGTTTTTCATCTGCGTCAAGGAAAGCGGATGATCGGACAGCAGAGATTGCATTGGCGGGATGATGATTTCGGATGGGAAGGGCGTATTTTGAGGGCTGAAAAACGGCTCATAAAGCGGCGGCTGGAGAGTTCTTTCGGACCATCGCTGCAGATGTCTTCCTGAAATGTTCATTAAAAGAATTACAGAAATAGTGTATATTTCAACCGGAAATAAGGTGGCTGAGATGTTATGACGATCAACAAAGATGCCATGATAACCAACGAGGCAAGACGCAAATAATTATTGCTTGGTAAAGGGAGATAAACACATGAAGGAATCACTACGCACAGGCATCACATTCGGCCTCACATCGGCCATCATAACAACTCTCGGCCTGATGGTCGGCTTGCATTCCGGAACACATTCTCGATTTATCGTCTTGGGAGGCATATTGACTATTGCGATTGCCGATGCCTTTTCCGATGCACTTGGCATTCACATTTCCGAGGAGTCGGAAAACACTCATACGATTAAGGAGATTTGGATATCCACGGTTGCAACCTTTCTTGCCAAGTTTCTCTTCGCTCTCACTTTTGCGGTGCCTGTTTTGCTTCTGTCACTCTCGACGGCTATCATTGTTAGCCTTCTCTGGGGAATGTTAATTCTAGCCAGTTTGAGTTATGCAATGGCTAAGTCACAAGGAACAGCCCCTTGGAAGGTGGTGGTGGAGCACATCCTCATTGCCCTTGTTGTCGTAGGCATCACGCATTTAGTTGGAGATTGGGTAGCCACTCTCAGCGTATGACCGATAACCAACAGGCCTGATGCACGCGATACTGAACATATGGTGGGTAGAGTTCTCCTGCTTTCGGGTTCAGGGCGCCCTGGTGCTTTTGAAGCGGTATCGCTTTTTCCGAAAAGATTCACGGCATGCGTACACTACGCGTGCTCAAGGGAAACAAATCAACGGAAGAAAATCTGGCCGCCAGTTTTGAATCAGAAAAGACCGTGGCGGAAATTGTCTATGATGGTTTTGTAAAAATGGCCGAGCAAGTGGGGGATAAACCCGCCCTACTTCATTTTAGTCAAAGCCGGGATGTGGAAGAGACCCACGCCAAGCTCTACAAAGAGGCCTTGGCTAATTTCATGGAGGAGAGGGATACAACCTATTACGTCTGCAAAGTGTGTGGTTTCGTGTCCAATGGTACTTTACCTGATGAATGCCCGATCTGTGGGGCAAAAAAAGAACGATTTATCCCTTTCGACAAGTAGAAAAGCTAAATATTCGACAAATTATCTAAAAGTATTTAAAAACGCGTAAAAATATTAGAAAAAAAAGGAGGAGTCAATCATGTTTGTGGTTATTATCAATTTTCCACCGATCAAAGCAGGAAAGGATGCCGAGTTTAAGGAATGGTTTGCCTGGTCAAATAAAGAGTTTGCGAAACACAAAGGATTTATCAAACGGCGGTTATTGAAACCCTTGAAGGAGGGTAACTACGCTGCAGTGGTGGAACATGATAGTCGTGAAACCTTTATGGCTATGCATACCAGTCCTATTCATGACGAGGCAGGTAAGCGTGTTGCACCTCTATTTGACGGCCGTCCAACGCCTCAGTTTTACGAAGTAATTGTTGGGTAAGATGTAATCGAGGGATTGCCATGAAATTAGTCAAAGATAAGGAGGAAAAAAATTGTAAGCACAAATATTATAACATCATTCACTATTTTTGCAGCAGTCGTGTTCACTATTATGTTGATAAGCGCCGGTCTTGTCTTTGCTCATTGTGACACAATGGACGGGCCGATAATCAAGAATGCGCAAGAGGCACTTGATACGGACAAAATTGACCTTGACCTAATGTTGATACAGAAAAAGGATGAGGCGGAGTTGAAGCAGGCTTTTCAGAAGGCTCGTGAAGTTAGGAAGTTGAATCCTGCGGCAAAGGAGCTGGCTGACCAGTACTTCCTTGACCTTACCCCGTTCTTACGGCCATTTGTGAATGGAGTGTCTCTTCCTGTGAGGGTTCCCCGTTTCTTGGACCATTCGAAGCGAGAAATTTCAGTTTGTCTTCATCTGGCGGTGGCCAGGGTTAGCCGGGTCTTTTCGTCATTGTGAAGCAGCGCTGGTCCTTTTACTCCAGCGTGATCTTCTTCTCTTCGACGAGCTTGAGCAGGGTGTCCACCACGACGGGGTCGTAGAGGATACCTCTGTTTTTGCTGAGCTCGTCGACGGCCCTCTCCAGGCCGAGCGTGGGCCGGTAAGGACGATGCGAGGCCATGGATTCGAAGACGTCCACGACGCCCAGGATACGGGATTCCATGCAAATCTCGCCGTCTTCAAGCCCCCGGGGATAACCCGTGCCGTCGAGCCGCTCGTGGTGCTGATAGATGATTTCAGCGATGGGCCAGGGAAACTCGATGGTCTTCAGGATCTCGTAGGCCACCTGGGGATGCATCTTGATGATGTTGAGCTCCACCTCGCTCAACCTGCCGGGCTTGCTTAAAATCTCGCCGGGGACATATATCTTTCCTATGTCGTGGATGTAAGCGGCCATATGAAGAGCCTCAATCCGCTCCGGGGGCAGCTTCATTTCTTCGGCAATCCGGCGGGAGATCCTCGCGACCTGATGCTGGTGACCTGCCGTGTAGGGATCCCGGGTTTCCACGATCACGGCCATGGCCTCGACGGTCCCGGTCATGGCCTTCTGGAGCTTTTCCAGGCTCTTCCTGAGTTCCTCCTCGGCCTGCTTCAGAGGGGAGATGTCCGTCATGGTCTCCACGGCCCCCAGGATGTCCCCTGAGGCGTCACGAACGACGGCGGAGGTAAAGTGGAGCCACTTCTCCCTGACGGCAGAGTAATCCGTCGCTTCGTAGGCATCCTTGAGGAGTCTCGACTTCACGTACTTTCCCGCGTACCACCGAGGGATTTTCTTGACCTCCTCTATGTTCCCATCCACCAGGAGGTCCGCCATGAGGGGCCTCCTTTCGCTGTAGAAGATCCTCCACTGCTGGTTCGTGTGGAGGATTTCCGATGCCCGGATGGCGCTCAGTTCCTCCATGGCCCGGTTCCACACAATGACCTGGTGGTTTTTATCGATCACCACCGTGGGCGTCGGTGAGCCTTCGAGAATCGCGCGCAGGCGGCTTTCGCTCTCCTTCAGGGCTTCCTCGGCTTTTCTTCGCTCCGTGATGTCCTCCAGCGTCTCCAGGGCGCCGACGATCTCCCCGGCTGTGTCCCGGATGGTCGCCGCCGTGAACCGCAGCCACTTGCCCTCCATACCCAGCGTGGGGAAGAAATCCGTTGCCTCGTAGGCATCCACTATGAGCTTCGATTTCTGATACTTCCCGTTGTACCAATCCGAGACTTTTCCCGGTTCCCCGTCCACGAGCAAATCGGCCATGCAGGGTCTCTTCTCACCGTAAAAGGCCCTCCAGTGTTCCGTCGAGCCGATGATGTCTTTTGTCGCGAGGCCGGAGAGCTCTTCCAGGGATCGATTCCATTGCGTCACCCGGTGGTCGCGGTCGATCACGAAGGTGGGAATGGGGGATCCCTGGATGATGCTCGAGAGCCTTCCCTCGCTCTCCCTGAGCGCGGCCTCGACCCGTTTTCTCTCGGTGATGTCTTCATAAGTGGCGACGATGCTTTTTCCCGTGAGGGAGTCGCCGATCCTCGAGGTACTCACCATGCAGATGATGTCCCGGCCGTCCCGGTGCCGGCAGGGATATTCCTCGCTGTAGGTTCGCTGCTTCTCCAGCACGGGGTAGAAGCGCCTGCCGATGTCCACGTACTCCTCGTCGCTCCGGTAGAGGACTCGGGTGTTTTTGCCGATGAGTTCCTCGGGCTTCCAGCCAAAGACGGTCTCGACGGCCCGGTTGACGAAGATGATCCTGCGTTCCCGGAGCCCGACGACCGCCACAGGCAGGGCGTCCAGGATGGAGGCTTCCAGAGCCTCCAGGCCCTCGAGCTTTTCCTGCGCTTCCTTCTGGTCCGTGATGTCCATGTAGTTGCCGAGGACGGCGGGTTTTCCCCGGAAAGGGATAGAGATGACTGTTCCCAGGACCCACCTCACGCGGCCGTCCTTGGTTACACTCCTGAACTCGTAGGGGGAGGTTCGTTTCCCTTTCAGCATCCGGACGGCATTTTCGCGGACCCTGCCCCTGTCCGCGGGGTGGACAATGCTCAGGGAGTCTTTGCCCAGGAGGTCGGCTTCCGTAAAGCCCGTGCTCGCCTTGAACTGGGGATTGATGTACTGGAAGGCGCCGTTCTGGAGAACGTAGACGCCGATGGGGGAGCGGTCCGCCAGGGTTTGGTGCAGTTCACGGGTTTCGAGCACTTCATTCTTCAGGGTCTTCAGCTTCGAGATTTCTTCCCGGAGCGCAGCCAATTCCTGCAGGAAATCCTTTTTGTTTTTACTTTTATTCATCGATCGCGAACTCTCTGTTGTAAACCCATCACGGCATCCTCGGCGGCCGCCGGCATCAAACAGGCCCCTGGAAAGCCACGTCGGCAGGACAATTTTTCTTTTATTAGAACAGGTATTGGTGTAAAATCTCAAGAGAAAGAGCTTGAAGCTCACCGCCCGCCGGTTAAAAGGTCCGGCCGGGTGAAAACGCCTTCATGTGAGATAAACGTCTCAGCATATCCGAGCAGACGGGAAGCCCTTCCGGTCCGGCTGAGCAAAAGCTTCCTGAGAGATTCCGAGGCCCCTCCGCCGGGGCCCAGGTCAATCCGAACCCTGAGATACAAGAGACTAGGAGAAACGCCATGGAAAAACCTCATTTTTACTCTTTACCAAAGTTGTCCTATGGATACAAGGACCTGGAACCCTACATATCTCAAGAACAGCTTCAAATCCACCACGAAAAGCACCATCAGGCCTACGTGACCGGGGCCAACGCGATTTTCGAGCGGATGGACAAGGCCCGCGCGGAAGGTGTCGATCTGGACGAGAAGGCGATACTCAAGGAGCTCTCCTTCCATATCGGGGGCCATCTCCTTCACACGCTCTTCTGGGGAAACCTGGCGTCGGCCGGCAAGGCGAGCACCGGGCCTTCGGGGATCCTGGCGACGGCCATCGACAAGGAGTTCGGGAGCTTCGAGCGTTTCAAGAAGGAGTTCACCCAGGCGGCCGTCAGCGTCGAGGGTTCCGGCTGGGCGGCGCTCAGTTTCTGCAGGCTGACCAACCGCCCGCTCATCATGCAGATCGAAAAACACAACAATGGTATCTACCCTACATTCAACATTCTCATGGTCCTCGATCTCTGGGAACACGCCTACTATCTCGACTACAAGAACCTCCGGGCCAAGTTTGTGGAGGCCTTCTGGAACATCGTCAACTGGGAGGAGGTCCGCAAACGTTTCGAACAGCTTCTGCGATAGTCGTCTTGAACAGCTTTTTGATCCGGAACCGGAAGGTCAAATGCTCCAATACTTCAGCCGGCGTGTTGTCCTTGGGATCGCCCTGTCGGCCTTTTTTATGTGATCCATTATGTCATATGGCGGAAGAGTTCGCGGGCCGCAAGAGCATGCAAAGCCTCCCAAAGGCGGGCTGACAGCCGCCTCATCCCGGAGTGGCTCAGTTATATGTGGCACCTGCGCCGGCACTGTCCCTGTCTCTTCTCGCCGGCCATGAGGACCAACCCCTTCGATCTGAACGCCTCCGGTGGAGGCCTGGAGGAAGTGGCGTGATCGACGGGAAGAACAATTTTTGAAATACTTCGGCCGATGGATGGAACCATGAAACTTGATGCTTCGAAAACGGCCCTTGTCATCGTGGACATGCAGAAGCATCAGGCCGGCCCGGGCGGAAACATCCCGAGGTTCTTCCGCGAGATATACGGGCCCTCCGCGGAGGATGGGGCCGTGAAGAAAGGGAAGGAAATCGTCAGGGTCATCCGCGGGCTTCTCGCCGCTTTCCGGAAGGCCGGAGCGCCCGTCGTCTATCTGGCCTTCGGTTCGCTGACAGATGACGGCTCGGACCTGGTCCCTTACGCGAGGCTCTGGAATGACGTGAGCCGCAAGAAAACGGGCCTGCCCGCCATCGTGCCCGTGACCGACCCCGGCTACGCCATCATGGCTGAGATTGCCCCGAGGCCGGGAGAGCCCCTTGTCAACAAGACGGCCCAGGGTGCCTTCGGCTCATCGAGCCTCGATCATGTTCTAAAGCAGATGGGTGTTGACACGATGGTTGTCGCCGGCATGTACACAAACCACTGCGTCTTGTCCACCTGCATCGGTGGGGCGGACGCCGGGTACCGGGTGGTGGTGCCCGCCGATGCCGTCGGCACATGGGATCAAGAACTCCATGAGCGGGCCCTCGAGATGATGCGTTCGTGGATCATCCCCACCACGAGTACGGAAATCATCCGGCATCTTGGAAGACAGGCTCGATGACGGCCGCTCATGACTCGAAAGCTCTATGGACACCCGTATAGACGAAGCCCTCAATATCCTGAAAGACGCGGGACCGGAATACGGCCGCGGGTTTTCGAACCACGGCCCCATGGCGGCCGAAGCCCTGATCGCGATGGAATGCGACAACCGGGTCGTTTCCTGGGCGAAGCAGTATCGCAGTCGTCTTTCAGGGCGTCCCGCGGCGATCCAGCCCGTAGCACCCGACCGTTGGGAAGCGGCGCTCGGTGATATCCGGCGCTTCGGTGACTGGGTGGTTTTCTTCAGGCGGGAACTCGGGGGAGCCACCTGGCAGGCCGTGCTGCGGCGCTGGGCGCCCCGTCTTGCCTCCGGCATCATGGCTGCGGCGTGCCACGGCGTCATCCGGACGGGTCACGCCGTTCGAAGCCTCGCCCGGGGTGAGACGGAGGCCAGGCGCCTTGAATTTGCCGAAGGTCTGGCCTACTGGGCCGCCCGTTTTCAGCCGCTCCCCGGGACCCCGGGGCTCAATACCAGCGGGCTCAGGCCCTCGGCTGCCGTAAACCGTGTAGAGCTTCTCCCGTCAGACAGGCGGGTCTTCGGGACACTGATCTTTGAGAAGGTTAAGAGACTTGACGGGTTCCTGCCCTTTGAGAAAGTGGTGAACCTGGTCGATACCCCCACGGATGCAACCCTGTTTCTCCTGGATATGACGTCGGCTTTCGTCCGCATCTATATGGCCAATGCCCGGGACGCGGGGAGCGCCATCACCTTCATCCACACGGTCACGGGTCCCGGTGCCGTTCATCTCATGGCCCCCCATCTGCCGGGGGAGACCGTCGGACTTCTGCTCCGGTACGCCTGGCAGGCTTCAGCGGCCATTTACGCGGCCGTCGGGCAGAGAAGGCAGCCCGATCCCATCGAGGGCATGGACATCAACAGGAAAATGGTGTTAGATCGAGCTTTGAAGGCGGGGGATGAGCACGCGATCAAGTTTGCGGAGGTGTGTCTGAGGCTCTACAACATCAATCCCGACCCGGCCTATCTTTTGGCCTCGGAGCACGCTTCTCAGCTCCTGACCCGGAGTCGGGCCTGATCCGGGAAAGACATCCCTTGTCGAGGAGGTTCCATGCCGAGAACATATCCCTGCGGCGGCGGGCCGGTGAGACTCGTTTCGACGGGCTGGCTGCTGGAGCACCTGGACAAGGGTATTATCATCGTGGATGCCCAGCCCAACGTTCACGATTACATCGAGGAACACATCCCGGGTGCCGTTTACCTGAACGAGGGGCATTTCCGGACCCACATGGGGCGTCAACCCGCCCGGTTTGTGCCGGCCGGGACCATCCAGCCCGTCCTGCGAAGTGCCGGACTGAAGAAAGAAGTCCCCGTCGTTGTCTATACCGGCGTGGGCGCCGCGAAGGGCTGGGGAGACGGGCTCGAGCAGACGATGGTCGCCTATTGCCTTGCCCGTTACGGGCACGACAGCGTCTGTGTTCTCGATGGCGGGCTGGACCTCTGGAAGACGGAGGGGAAGCCCCTCGCGAAGGAATACGCGACGGCGGCACCATCGAGTTTCAGAGCGACGGAGAGGAACGAGTATTTCATCGAGTACGAGGAGTTCAGGCGGATCAAGGATCGCGGGGACGTCATCGTCCTCGACGCGAGGCCGCCGGAAAAGTATGAAGGCCAGTCCTTCTGGATTAAGCCGGGGCACATCCCCGGCGCCGTCAACCTGCCCTGGCAGGACCTCATGGATGAAAAGAACAAGGCCCTGCTCCGGCCCGAGGCGGAGGTCGTGGCGATTCTCGAAAAGCACGGCATCGGTTCCGACAAAACCATCATCTGCTCTTGCGGCACCGGGCGCGAGGCCACAAACGAGTTCTTGCTGTTCAAGTTCTATCTCGGATATCCTCGCGTGAGACTCCACGAGGGCGCCTTCACGGAGTGGGTGTCTTACCCCGACAACCCGACGGTAACGGGAAAATCCCCGCGCTGAAAGGGGAACGACCCGGCCGGAAGAATAAGGAGGTTTTCTATGAAACTCGGCGACTACTTTGACAGGGCGAAAGGGCTGGGTGTCCTCTCGACGGCGGATTCGTCGGGCAGGGTCGACTCGGCCGTTTATGCCAGGCCGCACGTAGTGGACGAACAGACGATAGCCTTCATCATGGCCGACCGGTTGACCCACGCCAATCTGCAGTCCAACCCCCATGCCGTCTATCTCTTCAAGGAAGAGGGCCCGAAGTACAACGGTAAACGCCTTTACCTGACCAGGATTCGCGAAGAGAAGGACAGCCCCATGATCGAGCAGATCCGCAGGAAGAAATATCCCGAAGTTGAGGGTCAGTACGAAGGCATGTCGAAATTTCTTGTCTTCTTCCGGGTCGACAAAGTTCTTCCTTTGATCGGGGATAAAGAATAGGGGCCAGGCTAAAGGCTAAAGGCTAAAGGCTAAAGGCTAAAGGCTAAAGGCTAAAGGCTAAAGGCTAAAGGCTAAAGGCTA
>DAIMEJ010000008.1:0-148937 GCA_036725345.1 Syntrophales bacterium | reverse complement strand
GTTTAACATAAACTTTAAACTTTGCGATAGGGATTTAATATACAAGTTTTGAGTTATGAATGTCGAATTATAAAAAGCTTCAAATCAATTCAAGATTTAAAACTCACAATTCATAATTTGACCTGATCTGGTCTATCTTGTCCGTCTCGTCCGTTTTTGTCTGTCTATGTTGGTCGAACTATATTTAAGTCGGTTAAATCTTTTTACCTTCTTAACTTCTCAACTTCTTCTGTTTTTTGAGGCTGTTAAACATCTTCCAGGCGCCTTTCGGCGTCTCATCCTCGTGGATGACGGCCCGCAGGGCCCTGATCATCGCCACGGGATGAGGGTTCTGCCACACATTCCTCCCCAGGTTGACGCCGATGGCCCCCCGACGGAGACCATCGTGGACGAACTCGAAGACCTCGAGTTCCGTCTCGCACTTGGGGCCGCCGGCCATCACCACAGGAACAGGACAGCCTTCGACGATCCTGTGGAAGTTCTTGCACCAGTATGTCTTGACGACCCTGGCGCCGAGTTCAGCCGCGATGCGGCAACTGAGGGCAAGGTATCGGGCCTCCTGTTTTTCCAGTTCCTTCCCCACGGCCGTGACGGCCATGACGGGAATGCCGACGTCCTCGCAGAGATTGACCATGTCCGCCAGGTTCATCAGTGACTCGTGCTCGTAATCGCTCCCGACAAAAATGGAAACGCCGACGGCAGTTGCGTTCAGGCGGATAATCTCCTCGATGGAAGTGGTCAGGGCCTCGTGGGCGAGATCCCGGCCCACAACGCTCGCACCCCCCGAAACCCTCAGGATAACGGGCTTGGCGTTTTCCGGTTTCACGGCCGAGCGAAGCACGCCTCGTGTCACAAAGAGGGCGTCACAATAGGGCAAGAGCGGTTCAATCGTCCTGCAGGGTTTTTCCAGGCACGTGGTCGGACCCTGAAAGTAGCCGTGATCGATGGGCAGAAAAAAGCAGCGCCCGTCGGGCTGGATCAGTTGCGACATACGGTTTTTCATTCCCCATTCCATTTTGATTATCCTCCGGAAAGATGTATCTTTTTTTGTTGCGTCAGTCTCTCCCGGCGAGCGCTAATCTCGCAATCGGCCCGCCGGAGAATCTTTGATTTCTTCAATCCGCCAGTCGCCCCGCCTCAATATGCTTCAACTCACCACCCTCGAAAACAAAGGGGCGATAAAAACCGCCGATCTTGTAAGTCCACCGCTCAACAAGTTTTGAATCCACCACCTCGTCGACTGACTTGGCCAGGGGCTCCCCGCATTTTATCAGGACCTCCTGCTTGGTGTCCCCCACGGAAACGACCTTGTTATTGCACAGAATGCTCACATAGGTGGACTCTGCCGCCTCTCCGGCCTTGCCCATCAACCCCCAGATGAAAATCATCACGATGACAAATAAAAAAAGTCGGTTCATCAAGTACCCCGTCATGATCCGCCCCCTTTCTGCCCGGTCGTTGCCCGGTTATAACTGGCCCGGCTTCCCGCAAAAATAATTTTTCTCGTCAGGAGAGCGCCACGGCCCGCAGCTTTACGCAGGCGTATCAAACACCCTTCTGCTCACTTTCTTTCGGAACGAAGATCCACAGCAGGATGTACGGGATCAGCCCCACGCCGTAGCACAGAAAGAGCAGGGCGAAGACCAATCTCCAGGTCCAGGACGGAAAGGTCGTTATTTCTCCCAGCCCGCCGCAGACACCGCCGATCCACTTGTCCCGCCGTGAACGCCGGAATCGGTGGAGCCAGTTTCCTTCATCCATGATAGAACCCTTTCAATAAGTTTATTTGCCTTATGGACTCACTTCCGTTGATAGTCGAGCGGCATGATATACAGGGGATCAGGTTCCCGGGCAGTCTGGCTGCTTCTCTAATCGGCAGCCTGCCCTCTACACTTTTTTAGTATCGTTTCCTCCAGCGATCCAGCTTTTCGAAGGCATCCCCGGTGGCTTTGAGCAGGGCTTCGAGATTGATCGGCTTTGTAAAGAAATCGTCGAAGCCGGCCTCCCGGCACTCTTCGATCTCATAGAGGGCCGCCCACCCCGTAACGGCATGGATGATCGCCAGGGGTCTCCTCTTCCTGATCTCCCGACACAGCTCGATCCCGCTGACACCGAAAAGTTTCAGGTCGAGGAAAATGACATCGATATCCTCGCGGGCAATAATATCCAGAGCCTCTTCGGCCCCCGAGGCCGTTTTCACCTCGTACCCGGAAGAACCGAGCATCGCCGCGAAAACCTGGCGGGCCGAGGCTTCATCATCGACCACAAGAACTTGCTTTCCCATGTGTGACCGTGATCGTCGTGCGGCGTGTCAGGACTTCCCACCCGGATTCGTCAGCAAGACGGCAATCTCATCGAGGATACGCACGCCCTCGGCGGGGGAAACTTCACGGAACCAGATCCCCTCGGGGTACAGGATGACATTGGGCCCTCTCGCGCAGAGCCCCATGCATCCGCTGCTCGAGACGCGCACGCGGCCCCTCCACCCCCGCTTTTCTATTTCCGCTTTCAGGAAATCCTTGAGTGCCTCATTCCCGCCATCGGCACATGACTTTCGCTCGCCATGGCGGTTGTTCGTGCAGACGAAGACGTGACAGATATAGGGGCGAGCCTCCTTTTTCATCCGTTCACCTCGGATATATCCCTCCGGCCGGACGGCGAAAAGGGCCGCCGCGCCCTATGCCGGGGGCAGAATGTCCTTGAGCTTGCCGAAAACCGCATGGTCATCCTCCCACTCAAAGGGGAGAAGGTCGACTTTTAATGCCTTGAACTTCTCCCGGAGCGCGTCATCGACCCCGCCCGGGACCGCCATGACCAGCCTCGGTTGGTTCGGAAGGCTGAGCCCGTTGAGCAGAAGCCTTGCCGCACCGGCGCAAAGGTTCGGGCGCTGCAGGTCCGTTTTCACTTCGAAGATCATCGTAACGCGGCCGCCCGCGTCCACCGCATAGAGGTCTCTGTCCCCGTCATTGCCGAGCCTGACGCCGCAGTTCTTGAGAGCGGCAGCCAGATCCCGGATTACGAGGCCCCGATCGCATTCCGCGGCGAAATCTCTCTCTTCCTTCTGGTATCTCCCGCCGATCCACTCCTCGCTGAAACGGTGATCGTCGAATTCCATCTCCGTTTGAACCCGTTGCGGAGATCCGGCATCCTTGATCCGATCCACCTTGCGGACAAACTGGCTCACCTGCCAGGCGAACCTCGACGACCCCAAATGGCCGATCAGAACAACGTTCGTTTCCACACTCCCATCCTGCACCACAGCCCAGACACCGCGGTATTGGTCTTCAAAGAGCGATTTACCGATGCCCTTTTTCCCACCGCCTATTTTTCCGCGGTGGACGACAAAAGTTCTCCCGGCCTCATCACGGGCGAAAGCGCCTCCGATTCTCCGGTCGAGTCCGCGGAGAGGGAAATTGATCTCACAGGTACTGAAAACGTGAGTATCCCGTGAGGGCCGGCCCACGCCGAAGGCATTCCAATACCGGTTTCCGTCCTGTTTTCTGGGGATGAACCAGAATCCCAGGCTCGTGGCGCAGAAGACTTTCCCCCCGAAGCTCTCCCCCATGTGGCCGATCCTGACCTGAACCCTGTCGTCGGCGAAGGCCTTCAGCCGCCTCATGAACTGCTGCTGGCAGCGGCGGATCGTTGATTCGTCTTCCAGGATCCTGAGCATACCCTCTTCCTTTTCCGGGCCGAGGACCTGGCCCGCCCCATTACGCCGCAAGACGGGTTATGCATTGCGATGATGACAGGCAGGGGTCAATATCCGTTTGGAGGCAGGCGGTGATTTTCACCGGGTGCAACAAAGACGCGAGATTTCTCCGGCCAGCCTGTTCCGCCCCTCCCGGTTTCTGAATTTGCGGGACACTTTACTACAGGCACCTGAAAAATCAACTCTTTCTTGCCGGGGACGCGCCGGGCCTGTCACTCGGAAGGCTCCCCGACGCTCTTCGCGAACTCCGCCAGGACATCGAAAACGGGAACGGCGTAATTTGAGCCTTCACCCGTCTGCCCGCCAAGTTTCTGGGTGTTGACCCCCACCACCCGTCCAAACTGGGTGACCAGAGGTCCCCCGCTGCTGGTGTAGGTGATCGGGGCCGTGGTTTTAATGTAGGTCAGGTCATCGATGGACCTGGAGCCGGTGTGAATACCCTGCGCGATGGTATGCGTGAGACCCATGGGCATCCCGATGGCATAGAGACTGGCCTTTGGGGGAAGGCGGCGCGCGTCGAAGGGTTCAATGTAGGGGCACTTGTAACCGTCCAGCTTGAGAAGGGCGATATCGTACTTTTCGCTGATTTCCTTCACCCCCTGCACCTCGAGTTGCGTACCGTCGATGAGGACGATCCTGTGGATCCCGGATGGATTGACAATGTGCTTGTTCGTCAGAATGAATCCGTCCTTGGTGATGAAGAAGCCCGAACCGACCCCCTTGGATGATTGCACCAGGATGGTGGCATTTCTGGCTTTTTCGACGGCATTTTGGGGAGGGAAATTCAGGGCAAGTTGATCCTGAAGGTCCCGGGATTTTCCGGGCTGCGCCGGGGGTGCCTTATCCTCGATATGGACGACCCCGTCATCATCGGTCCATGTCGTGATCTTCACCTGAGCGTGCACAGCGCTCGCGAGGAGAAAGAAAGCACAGACCAACACCCTGAGAGCAATCACGACTTGCACCTCTTCGAGAGACGACTCACAGTTTTGATCGGTTGTCTTTTGTGCGAATTGACGTTTTAGAGGAACCCGAAAGACCCGTCGCCTTCCTGAGCTTCACCCCGGCCGTCGGTTCGGATGGGGTATACGCCGGGACGCCGGCCATCCTGAACCCCTCTTCGATCAGCCGCCTCGCCTCCCGGTCCCTCACACTGGACGACTTCGCTCCCATGACAACGGCCATGAGCCGCATCCCGTTCCTTTGAGCGGTCACCACGATATGATACCCGCTCTTCCGGGTGAACCCCGTTTTCAGGCCATCCACGTCGGGGCACATCTCGAGAAGATGATTCGAATTCTGCTGCGTGACATCCTGGAAGGTGTAGGATGTCATGGAGTGGATCTCCAGGGACTGGGGGAAACGGTCCAGGTAGGACTCGCTGAGCTTCAGGACATCCCGGGCCGTGGTCACCTGTCCCCGGGCGGGCAGTCCGTTTGGGTTTCTGAAATGGCTGCGGGTCATGCCCAGGGCCTTGGCCTTTCGATTCATGCGCCTCACAAAGGCATCCACATCCCCGTCGACATGCTCTGCGATGGCTATCGCGGCGTCGTTTCCCGACACGATGGCCGTTCCCTTGATCAGGTCGTCCAGGAGCACTTCCTCCCCCTCACCGACGTACATCCTCGAGCCCTTCATCCGGCTCGCCTTGCGGCTGATCACGACCCGGTCATCCGGGTCGGCCCTGCCTCCTTCAATCGCTTCGAAGACGAGATAGAGGGTCAGCACCTTTGTGATCGATGCCGGCGGGATTCCCCGGTCGGCTTTTTTTGAATACAGGATCTCCCCCGTGTTGAGATTCTTGAGAATGGCGGACTGGGCCTTGATCTTCACGGCATCAGCGGAATGCACTCGGGAAACAAACAAGAAAAAGAGTGCGGAGCAGATGAGAAAAACGAAAAGGGTCTTTCTATTCATTCGACAAAATCGCTTCACTCCCTCTTTCAACCGGGATTCTGAAAAAATATCGTTCACTCCAGAAAAACATACCGGCAAAAGGCATCCCCGGTCAAGGGCAATTCACCCGGTGCCGTCACGCAGCCTTTCTTCGAGAGGCTCAACCCGACAAGGTTGCAACTTCCGTTCCGTTTTTTACCGCAAAATTTTGAGGATCATCGCTTCTTCACGATCCCGGGGGTCGGGAATGGACAGGGGATAGCCGAGGATCAGGGGCGCAATGATCCTGCAGTCCGCGGGGATGCCGATGGCCTCGAGCGTCTCCTGATTCGAAAGGTTCGTTCCCAGGCCGATCCAGCAGGTCCCCAGGCCGCGGGCCGTTGCCGCAAACATGAAATAAGATGCGGCCAGGGCGCAATCCACAGCCAGGGAGGGGATGTTGCCGGGACCGGCAATAAAGACCAGGCAGGGCGCATTGTAAAACACATTAAAGGCCTCGTCCCTCAACCTGTCCTTATAACGACTCAACGGGGAGGATGGATTATTTTCAATATCGCGCAGGTGGTTTCTTTTGCTCTCATCGGAGATGCGCTTGATCCACCGCCGATTTTGAACCACGGCAAAGCGCCAAGGCTGGCCGTTCATGGCACTCGGCGCCAGGCAGCTGTCACGAATGATCTCCATGACGACATCCGGCGGGACGTCCCGTTCCTCGAATGCCCGGATGGACCGCCTTTGCCTCAGAAGCGCCTCGTAATTCATGTTTTTCATCCCCCGGATACCCTTTGAATGGCCGCCTTTCAGGAAGCGTCCATGCCGCTCAGACTTCTGAGCACCCGTATGAGCGCCTGCACGCCGCAAGCGCCCTGCCTCTGCGCCTGAAGGGCCACGTAGAGCTGGTGAACGAGAGCGAGCCCCGGGAGCGCGAGGCCCGCCGATGCGGCTTCCCGCAAGGCGATTTCCATGTCCTTGACAAAGTGATTCACCATGAAACCGGGGTTGAAATCCCCCTGAAGGATGCGGGGACCGTAATTGTTGACGGCCCAGGAAGCGGCCGCGCCTTTTCCGATGATTTCGATCACAGCCCTTTCGTCCAGTCCGATCCTGGAGGCATAGAGCAGAGCCTCACAGGCACCGATCATGTTGCCGGCAACAAGAATTTGATTGCACATTTTCGTGTGCTGACCCGCCCCCGCCTCACCCAGGTAGGCGATATCCCGGCCCATGAGCCGGAACAACGGCACGACCTCATCGTAGGTTCTTTTTTCACCTCCGGTCATGATGGCGAGCGTGGCGTTTCTTGCCCCGACATCACCGCCTGAAACGGGCGCATCGAGAGTCGAAATACCTTTTTCCGCTGCTGCCGTGAAAATTTTCCTGGCGAGGCTCGGCTGGCTCGTGGTCATGTCGACGGCAATGCGGCAGGCCCTCTTTACGGAAAAAATCCCCTGCGTTCCAAGGTAAACCTCCTCCACATCAGCAGGCGTGCCGACCATGGTGAAGATGATTTCCGCCCTCCCCGCCATGTCGGCCGGGGACTCACACCACTTCCCCCCCCGCTCCAGAATGGAGCGGGCCTTTTGGCGGGTGCGATTGAAAACGTACACTTCGTGGCCGCCGCCCTGCAGATGCCCGGCCATGGAAGACCCCATGATCCCTGTGCCGATCCAGCCGATCTTCATACTCCGATCCTCCCCCATGCCTCGAGTGGATTTCAGTCCTGATCCTTTTCCCTCGCGGGAAGCGCCTGCCGCTGCCGCCCCCGTGGAGAAGGGCAGAACCGAGGGAAACGGTCTTGCCTGGAATCAGGATACCTCAATGGTTGGCAAATAAATTTAGAGAAACTTCAGATAACTGTCAAGAATGAACGGCTTTGAAAAGGTTTTGGCGGAACGCCTCAGCCCCGGTGCAGCGGAGAAAAGTCATCGTCCAAATGACCGATCCGGCGGATCGTCGTAGCCCTGACCTCTCAACGGGTCTTCGATTTCTTACTGTTGCTTCGTTTTCCTCCGTCGGGCTCCACGGAAAGAAGATCGGGCAGCGTCCTCGTGAACTGCGCTGCCCGTCCCTTCGGGACGATCAGCGCATAATCTCCCTTGGGAAGAATTTCATCCCTGATCTCGGGATTCAGCTCGCGGATGGTTTTATAGGTTGTCCCGGCTGCCCGGGCAATGAGGGTGACGTGGACCTCTTTCTTGAGACTGAACGCGACGCGATCGACATCCAGGGGCGGATACCTCCTCTCCCGGGGGATGTGATAACCGTATTTCTCGGGCTGCGCGAGGATCAGCTTCGCAGCCAGAATCCTGAAAATATACCGCTCTGTTTCGAGGGGCAGATCGAGATCATAAAAGCTCTGGGTACCCTGAACGCTGATACTGCTGGAAACCCTCTCTTCGCCGCAGTTGTAGGATGCCGCGGCCAGCGTCCAGTTGCCGAACATCCTGTAGAGATCGGTAAGATAATCGAGCGCCGCCTCCGTGGACTTCTCGAAATTGAGACGCTCATCGATCTGTTTGTTCACCTTGAGGCCATACCGCTTCGCCGTCCTTTCCATGAACTGCCAAGGACCCACGGCCTTCGCCGAGGACACGGCGTACGTCCTGAAAGAACTCTCCACCACGGCCACATACTTGATATCGTCCGGCATCTTCCTCTCCTGCAACCGCTTCTCGAGGTGGGGAAAGTAACGGTGGGCCCGCTTGAGCCAGAGGATGACCTGGTCCGTGTTGTAAACGGAAAGCACAAAGGACTGGTCCAGCATTTCCCAGACATCCTGCCTGTTCAGCGGAACGGGCTCTCCGCAGAGCTGGAGCTCCGAAGGAAGCTCGTAGAGCGGCACAAGGGTTGCCCCCGGGGTCCCGGGGATCAAAACCATCAGCGCCGCCACCAGCAACAGGGCAATCTTCTGTCCTCCCGCTTGAAACCGGGGCATTCCCGTCCTGTGCACATCCATTCCCATGCCTCGTTTCACTCGCCGCAGATGACCGGTGTCTGCTGCGGGGCGGACCCCGCCCCGGAGAAGCCCTTTGGTCAGCAGCCGGCGAGGAGCACGGCCAGAATCATAAGCAGTACGACTCCGGACAATACTCTTTTCATTCATTCCCCTCGAACGTTACGCTTTCTTACCAGATAGCCGATCAATTAGCAAAAACTATTCCGGCTTCTCTTCCCGCTTGACCCCTGCACCCTTCATCCCCCGTCCAGAATGGCGATGGCATCGATCTCGATGCGTGCATCGGGGTTGACGAGGGACTTCACGACGACACACCCGCCGCGGCGGGTAAGCCCTTAGTGAAATATTTACTCCGAACCGCGGCAGTCCCTCGGTAACCTTCCAGCGTCGTCACAGGATCCGCCCGCAGCCTCAAGGATCTCGCCCATCCGCCGGAAAATAAAATCCGCCTGTCCCCTTCCCCGCGATCTTCCCTGTTGCCGGTTCGCGGGCTATCATCCCGGAGATGAAGAGCAGGTTGCCCCGCTTCACGGCGGTCGAAAAGGTGTAACGATCACCGAGATTCCGGGGATCCACGATTTCAAATTCAGGCATGTCTTCCTCCTTTTTATCGAATCGGCCGGAAAGGCATCAGGAGCCAAGCATGTCGGTCGCTCTTTCGGCATCAAAGCCTGCCGCTGTCAAGCGCATAATCGCGGTCCAACGATTGGCTTTCGGTCTCACAACTCCTTGCAATCTTTATCTTTTTCTTTGACAAAAGGTGCGTAATTGAGTAGTAGAATAAAGAGGTTTTCAGCTCTGCAAGATGGAAAAGCACGGCGGCGTGAAATTCGACACGAAATTCCTCGGCCAGGAAGCCCCCTGTGATCCCCGGCTCGAGGAGCTCAAATTCTGGTGCGGCGAATTCCATCGCCGGAATTTCGCGCCTCCATACGGGGAATTCTCACAGGGCAACCTCAGTTTCCGGTTGAGAGACGGGGATCATGCCTTTGTCATCACCGGATCCCAGGTCGGCTGGAAGGACCGCCTCACGGACGACAAGTTCGTGACCGTCTCGGATTGCGATTTATCCAGGGGCGTCGTATACGCCACGGGTCTTCGTGACCCCTCCTCGGAGTCCATGATGCATTATGCAATCTATCAGAGAAGACCGGACGTTCAGGCCGTCTTCCACGGTCACAGCCGCGAGGTCCTGTCCTGTCCGGAAAAACTTGCGATCCGCGAGACCCGTGAAAAAAAACCTTACGGCAGTCTGGAACTGGTCGAGAGCGTCCTGGAGGTGCTCGACAGGGAAATGTTTGTCGTTCTCAAGAGACACGGTTTCGTCTCTCTGGGCGGGACCATGAGAGAAGCCGGCGATCTCGCCGTCCGGATTCACCGGATGTGCGAGACCTTGAAATCGGAAAAGAGGGCCGAAGGATGAAAAGTTTTTTCAACCTCTATCACCACGGGTTCGTCAGGGCCGCCGTCTGCGTGCCCGACGTCAGGGTGTCCGACACGGCCTTCAACGCCGCGAAGACGGTGGAGATGGCGAAAAAAGCGGCCGCGGGGAATGCCGTCTTCGCCCTCTTCCCGGAGCTCGGCATATCCGCCTACTCCAATGAGGACCTCTTTCAGCAGGAAGCCTTGTTGCAGAGTGTCCGCGAGGCCGTCGGATTCATCACGGGCAGAACGAAAAACCTCAACCTCATTCTCGTCATCGGGGCGCCCCTTCAGATCCAGGGAAGGCTCTTCAACTGCGGGATCGTCCTTCACCGGGGGACAATCCTCGGGGTAGCCGTCAAGTCCTACCTGCCGAATTACAGGGAATTCTACGAGGGGCGTCAGTTCAGCCCCTCGGCGGAAATCCTCACGGACACCATCGAGCTTTGCGGTCAGGAGAACATCCCCTTCGGGGCAGACCTGCTCTTCCAGGTCAGGAATGTCAAAAACTTCCGGTTCTACATCGAAATCTGTGAGGATCTCTGGGTCCCCTTGCCGCCGTCGAGCTTCGCCGCCCTCGCCGGTGCAACGGTGGTCGGAAACCTTTCCGCCTCCAACGTGACCATCGGAAAGAGCGAGTACCGGCACAGCCTGGCCGCCGCCCAGTCGGGGCGCTGTGCCGCGGCTTATCTTTACGCGGCCTCCGGACCCGGCGAATCCACCACCGATCTCGCCTGGGATGGTCATGCCATGATTTATGAAAACGGGACGCTCCTCGCCGAGTCGGAGCGGTTCTCGGCAGATCCGCAGCTCATTTTCGCCGACATCGACCTGGACCGTCTGACGCAGGACCGGATGCGGCTGACCAGCTACGGACAGAACGCCCGCATTCACAGGGACCGCGTCCGTAAATTCAGAAAGATCCCCTTCACGATCGGCATCCCCGACAGGCGTCTCCTGCTCGAGCGTGAGATCACCCGGTTCCCCTACATCCCCTCCGACCCCGCAAAGAGGGACGAGCGGTGCTACGAGGCCTACAACATCCAGGTCCAGGGACTCGCCAAGCGGCTGAAGGCGACGGGGATCAAGAACGTCGTCATCGGCGTTTCCGGCGGCCTGGATTCCACGCACGCCCTGATCGTATCCGCCCGCACGATGGACCTCCTCAAGCGCCCCCGCTCCAACGTGAAGGCCTATACGATGCCCGGCTTCGCGACGACGGACAAGACCTACAGAAACGCCCTCCGTCTCATGAAGACGCTTGGGGTGGAGGTGAACGAAATCGACATCAAGTCGAGCTGCATGCAGATGTACAGGGACATCGGCCATCCCTTCGCAAAGGGGAAGGCCGTTTACGACATCACCTTCGAAAACGTCCAGGCCGGCGACCGCACCTCCCACCTGTTCCGGCTGGCCAACATGCGGAACGCCCTCGTCGTGGGGACGGGGGACCTGAGCGAACTCGCCCTCGGCTGGTGCACCTACGGTGTGGGCGACCACATGTCGCACTACAACGTGAATGTCAGCGTCCCCAAGACGTTCATCCGGCACCTCATCCGATGGGTGGCGGATAAAAACCACTTTGGGAAAAAGACCTCGGAGATTCTTCTGGACATTCTCGAAACGGAGATCAGCCCGGAGCTGATCCCGGGGAAGAAGGGTGAGCAGCCCGCTCAGCAGACGGAGTCCGAGATCGGTCCCTACGAACTTCAGGACTTCAACACATTCTACATCACCCGTTTCGGATACCTCCCGACGAAGATCGCCTTCATGGCCTACTGCGCCTGGCGGGACAAAAAGAAAGGGGCCTGGCCCGGCGTGCCAGAGCACCGCCGGAAGGCCTACACCATCGGCGAGATCAAGAAATGGCTTCGTGTCTACCTCTACCGATTCTTCCAGACCAGCCAGTACAAGCGCTCCTGCCTCCCCAACGGCCCCAAGGTGGGCTCCGGAGGGTCGCTGTCGCCGCGCGGAGACTACAGGGCTCCCAGTGACAGCGAGTCGGCGGTCTGGCTTGCAAACGCCGCGAGGATACCGGACCGGGACAGCGGAAAGAAATGAGCAGGGGAACGTACAGGGATTTCGACGCGAAGGAACTCTTCTGCCTGAATTGCCGCAGGGCCGTTCCCGTCAGGAAGAAGCTCCTGCTGATCCTGACAAGCGGCGAGAAATACGACTACACCTGTGTCTTTTGCGGGACCTCCGTGGGGGACAAGGTGGTCACCCAGAAAGACCCGACGAGGGTGATCATCAAATGAAGGCGATGGTTTTGAAAAAGGCCATGGCTGTCGAGCAAAATCCCCTGGAGTCTGTCGACGTCCCGGTTCCCGAACCCGGCGAGGGGGAGATCCTGATCCGGGTGCATGCCTGCGGCATATGCCGCACCGATCTTCACACCGTCGAAGGTGAAATACATCCCACCAGGATGCCCGTGATTCCCGGACACCAGGTCATCGGGACCGTCGCGCATCGCGGCCCGGCAGCAAAGCGTTTCACGGAAGGGGCTCGCGTGGGGATGGCCTGGCTTTTCCGGACCTGCGGGGACTGCCCCTTCTGCCTCGCGGATAAGGAAAACCTCTGCGAACGGGCTCAGTTCACAGGCTTCGACGCCGATGGGGGTTTCGCCGAGTACACAAAGGTCCACGAGGATTTCGCCTATCCGATCCCGGATGTCTTCACGGACACGGAGGCCGCACCGCTTCTGTGCGCCGGAATCATCGGGTACAGGGCGCTGCGGCTCTCGGAAACCAAGAAAGGACAGAGGCTCGGCCTTTACGGTTTCGGCGCGGCGGCCCACATCGCCGTCCAGGTGGCCGTCCACCGGGGTTGCGAGGTTTACGTCTTTACGCGAGGGGCCTCGCATCGGGAACTGGCCCTCCGCCTCGGCGCCTCCTGGGCCGGCTCTCCGGAAGATCGACCCCCTTCGAAACTACACAGTGCCATTATCTTCGCACCGGCAGGCGAGATTGTCCCCGTGGCCCTCAGCCGCCTCGACAGGGGCGGGACGCTCGTCCTCGGCGGCATCTACATGACTCCCATCCCGGTCCTCGACTACGCGAAACATCTCTACGATGAACGGACAATCAGAAGTGTGACGGCAAGCACGCGCCGGGACGGTATCGAACTCCTTGAAGCGGCGGGGAAGATTCCCATCCGGACGAAGACGCAATCTTTTCCGCTGAAAGAGGCCAACCGCGCCCTCCAACTCCTCAAGGCGGGAAAGATAAACGGGGCAGGGGTCCTTGTCGTCCCCTAGAGGCCTTATCTGCTCCGGGGTATACACCGGCGGCCTGAATGTCGTCGATATAAGAAAAGCCATGATCTTTCGACCATGGCTTTTCTTTCAAGTTCTTCTTTCATCGGGCCGGGAGCCCCGGAGGCCTTTTGCCTTTTGCCGTTTGCCTCTAGCCTTTGGCCTTTGGCCGTTTGCCTTTAGCCTCTTCCTCTACCTTCCGATGACGTAACGGTAGGGGTCAATCTGCTCTCTCAGGATGTCGAGTTCCTTCTTGGTCGGGGGTTTATTCTCGACGATCTTCTTCGCCTTGAGGAGCTCGAAGCCGCAGTTCGTCTGGACATCCTTCTCGGAGTACCCGGGGTTGATCGCGATGATCCTCATCCGCTTGGACTCCGACTCGAAATCCATGACGGCCATGTTGGTGATGATCTTGTAGGGGCCCGCGCCCAGGGGAAGACCCGATTTTGCGCGGGAGTCACCGCCCTGGAGCCAGCCGGGGGTCGTGATGAAGTTCACCTTTTCGGCGAATCTCCTCGGGTCCTGCGGGGTCATGACGATCATGCGCCAGCAGAAGGATGCGAGGTCGTTGGCGCCGCCGCTTCCCGGGAAGCGGACCTTCGGTTTCTGGTGATCCGGCCCCATGCGGGTGGAATTCAGGTTTCCGTACATGTCGATCTGGGCGCCGCCCAGGAACGTGTAGTCGACCATCCCCCGGCAACAGGTTTCCATGATCTCGCACATGCCGCTCGCCATTACGGCCTTCCAGGTCGTCCTCGAGTCCCCGACCGATATGGGCATTTCGGGAACCAACGCGGCCGCCCCGCCTGCCTCGAACATGATAACCAGATTCGGGGCGCCGGTTTTTTGCGCGAGCATCGCCGCCGCATTGGGTGCGCCGGTTCCTACGACGATCGAGGCACCGTCTTCCAGCTCCCTCGCCGCCGTGCATATCATAAGTTCCATCACATTATAATCAGCCATGGCTTATTCTCTCCTCCTTTCTAATCTCTGGCCTTCTTGAAGAGCCATTCCTTTTCTCTCAGTGAGAGTATCTTGTGCATGCCACCGTTTTTCTCGATGTATTCGAAGTGGTCCTTGCAGCTGTATATGTTCTTGTCCAGGAATTTCTTGAATTCATCGGGATTTTCCTCAACCTTCAACCACTCTCTGAGGTGATCCTCGTCGGAGAAGTATTCCTGATACATGTTGCCGGGGTAGCTGCCGTAAGGCACTTCGCAAACGGCGTCCACGAGCCAGTAAGGAATGGAGGTGTAGCTGGGGTCTCTGCGGATTTCATCGTTGGGAATAATTCTCTCGGCTGTAATGATGAGGCGCTTGGTCGATCGGGCCACGTCAAGATCGGACACGGTGATGCCCCTGATGCGGCAGTTACCGTAGATATCCGCCTCATGGACGTGAATGGCCGACACATCGGAATAAATGGCCGGACAGGCAAGATATCGCGTGCCGGTGAAGGGACACTGGATGACTTTCCCGCCGCTGTACTTGAACGTGTCCGTCCCCAGCACGTTTCTCGACGGATAGAAGGAAACGCCGGCGGCGCCCGCCTTGAACCGGACGGACATGCTGTAGTTCGTCCACTCGCTGACTTCCACTTCGCCGCTTTCCATGTACCTTCTCGCGTTGGGTGAAAGACCTCTGGCCTCGAGACCGACGATGTAGGCGATGTCCAGGCGGTTAAAGACCTTGCCGGCGCAGAGAATCTGGAAATCGTGCGTCGAGGTGTGACCGGCGAAACCCATATTCTTCCTGCCCTGCCGGACAATCTCGTGACACACCGCCGCCGGGATGCGGTTGGCGCCGAAACCGCCGATGCACAGATAGTCGCCGTCGTGGACAAACTTTTCGACCGCTTCCTTCACCGTCATGACTTTAGGTACGAGTGCTCGACTCTTTTTCCGGAAAAACGCCCGTGCCTTATCGGCATCGGGATCTGTAAAAATCCTCCCTATTCCCTGATCAAGAACTTCCACGGTGCCTTACCTCCTTCTTTGTAATGTTAAGACCCTTGTATTTTCTCTTTGAATGACGCTTTCGGAGCCTTTGGTTCTCCCGGGACCGGAAAATTTTCCGAATAGGCATTGTGCTGACGTGACTTCGTAAAAACGCACGCTAAATAGCACAATCAATGGGACGAATCAAGTGAAAATCACTTAACTTTAAAGGAATTTTGTCCCCGCTACAGGTATATGAAAGGTCACTTCTTTTTTTCTTCAAGGGCTTTCCTGAGCGTCTCACCGAGGCTTCCAAGACCTGATTTTTCTTGAATTTCATCTGCTTCGGAACGGTACACCGCTTCGGATTTACGGTCCCCGGAGACCCCCTGCAGGTATTCCCCCAGAAGCCCGCGGCTGTGGGCATCCTCATGGCAGAAAACGCAGAGGTTCTCCCAGTTGCTGCCGTCCGGGGGGTTGTTGAAGTGGTTGCCGTCTTTGTGGTGCACGGTCAGAAGGCTCCGATTTGATTCATCAAATTCACGGGCGCACCGCGCGCAAATAAGCCCGTGTATGGCCAGGGATCTCTCCCGGTACTCCTCCCCCGGCAGTGACTGCCGGTTTGCTTTGATATCCCGAACGACCTCTTCCGGCGACTTCATCACCCCGGGTTTTGCCTGCTCTTTCTTGACGGCAACACGCCTTCCTTTTTTGCCGAAGGTCACCCTGCCCAAAGGATTTACACCTCCCCGGTATTTCGGTTCAAAGTGGTTTCCTAATAAAAAACGGTGCTCTTGTAAAACAAAAAATGAGGCCTGAACACCCTGTCGTCTATTTCTTCAATAATCCGCCCGCAAGGGCAAGGGCTTGGCCTCGATCCTTAATAACCCCCTCCAGCTGCGCCTCCCGGAGCGCCTTGAGGACCCTGCCCACCAGAGGGCCCGGTGCGAGATGAAAAAGGTCCATGATATCCTTCCCGTCAAGCAGGGGGGGAGTTTGCAACAGGGGTCTTATCTGACTTTCGAACTGAAAAAGCATGTCGAGAATTTTCTTTTTCACATCCGGGAGTGCGGACTTTCCAGAAGCTGCGACATAGCCCAGGTGAACAAGAAAAAGCCCCAGATAATCGTTTTTATTCCTTGAGAAAAAAAGAGCCGTCTCCCTTCGGGATATCTGGTCAGGCCCCCTGAGAATGCCGAGCTCACGGTCAGAGCGGGAAATTCTCCTGAGGAACGCTTCTTCCCTTCTTGACAGTTTCAACCGGAAGGCCAGACGCCCCGGTGTATTCGCCGCCATTTCATGGGGTGCGTCCCCGGCACCGAGGAGCACAGCCAACTTGATCAGGGCGGCTTTTCCCCGGCCGGGGACAACCTCATCCTTCAGATAGCGAACCAATTCGGCAGCATGGTCGCTGAAATAGTCCCCCGGCTTTTTCATCACCGCCTCGAGGGCACGAAAACCCGCGAGGGCGTGTCCCCACGGGTCGACGCCGCAAATTTTTGTCCTGCCCTCTTCCTTCATCGCCGAAACCTCCATGAAGAGAACCTCCAGGATCCCCGCGCGGTCCATCTCAACGACAAAGGAGTGACAGGGGAGGCACGACAGGAGCCGGAAAATCTCATCCCGCACCCGCTCGCGGGATACGCCTTCGAGGAGGCGCCGGTGAATCCGGATCCACCTGAGTGTTTCCGGGTCAATCCGGAAATGAAGCTCCGCGGCAAAGCGAAAGGCCCGAAGCACCCTCAGGGGGTCCTCGATAAAAGACCTCTCGGAGACGGCGGATATCCTCCGGTCGCGGAGGGCTTTACGCCCGTCACAGGGATCTATGACCCGGTCCTGCCTCCCTTCGATGAAATCCTCCAGCGGCTGGGCCATGGCATTCAGCGTGAAATCCCGTCCCGCAAGATCGTCCTCGATGCTTTCGCCCTGCATTATCGTGAAGTCGAAAACGAGGGATGGTTCCCCTTTGATAACGACTCGTTCCGTGATCTGGTCCTTTTCGTCATGAAGCAGTATGTACCGGCCTCTGACTCCCTTGGCGAAATCGGCGGCGAGCCCCCTGAGGTCGCGAGGCACCACCATGTCGATGTCCGGCGTTTCCCTGCCGAGAAGGAGGTCCCGCACGGCCCCCCCGGCCACGTAGATCCTGTCGCGGTACTTGTCAAGGCGCTTGAGGCAGGGGATAAATTCTTTTCTCATGGCGGCACCCACAACTGGTCAAGGCTTATCTATCCCCGCCGGAAAAACAATATCAAGCAAAAATTGACGCCGCGGAACCGCTGTGATAAAGAGGCGAACTGCAAAGGGCTCGAGTTTTCGGCCTGTTGAATGACTCAGGGAGCTCCGAGCCTTTTGCCTTTTGCCGCTGGCCTTTTGCCAGCAGAGGATTGACCATGATACTCGGCATCGATGTCGGCGGTACCCACACGGACGCCGTACTTCTCGATAACCTGCAGGTCAGGAAGAAAACCAAGGTGCTCACGATACAGGAGAACCTCATCGAGTCGCTCCTCGGCACGGCGGACGAGATCCTAGAGGGTGAAAACCCGAGGGCGCTGAAGCGGATCGTTTTCAGCACCACCATCTCTACGAACGCCATCGTGCAGGGCAAGATCGACCGGGTGGGTCTCGCCATCGCCAGCGGCCCCGGCCTGCCGCCGTCGCTTCTCAAAATCAGCGAAGATACCCGCTTCGTTTCGGGATCCATAAACCACCGCGGCATCGAAGTGGCCCCCATTGACGCCGAAGAGATCGGGAGGGTCGGGGATCACTTCAGGAAGGAGGGAATTCGCTACCTCAGTGTTGTCGGAAAATTCTCGACGAGAAACCCGAAGCAGGAGATCCGGATCCGGGACCTGTTGAACGGCGATTTCAGTCACATCACACTGGGACATCGAATGTCGGGCAACCTCAACTTTCCCCGGCGCATAGCCACAGCCTTTCTTAATGCCGCCGTGTGGGAGACCTATAACACCTTCGTGGGGGAAATCCTGAAGTTCAAAAAGCAGGCGAGACTCGAAACACCCGTCTACATCCTGAAGGCGGACGGCGGCACCTTCGAGATCGGGCATTCGGCCGAATTCCCCGTTTACACGATCCTCTCCGGCCCGGCGGCAAGCATTATGGGCATCCTGAGCCTGACGCGGTGTGCCGGCGATGCCGTGGCCATCGATGTGGGAGGGACCACGACGGATATCGCGGTCTTCAGCGGCGGCGTGCCCCTTCTGGAACCCCTGGGGGTCACCATCGAGGGGCACAGGACCCTCATCCGCGGGCTCAAGACACGCTCCATCGGCGCGGGCGGGGACAGCCTGGTGCGGTACAAAAACGGCGAAATCTCCATCGGACCTGAACGGGACGGGCCGGCAGCCGCCTTTGGCGGCCGCCACCCCACACCGACCGATGCCATGATCGTCCTCGGCCTCACGGATATCGGGGATTCCCGTAAAGCCGCCGAGGCGGTCGGTCCTCTCGCAAAATCCATGAAGATCCCCATCCGGGAGGCGGCGGAGAGGATTTTCCGGGAGACCTGCCGGCTCATCGCGTCCGCCGCCGGCGACATGCTCGACGAGATCAACAACAAGCCCGTCTACACCATCCACGAGATGCTTGAGGGAAAGAAAATCAGGCCTGAAACGCTCTACGTGGTGGGAGGTCCCGCGGGACCCATGGCGGCGAAGCTGGGTGAACTCCTGGGTTGCAGCGCCGTGATCCCCCCCCACGCCGAGGTCGCCAATGCCGTCGGCGCGGCGCTTTCGAGAAACACAACGGAAGTGACGCTGCTCGCCGACACGGAGAAGAAGATCATGACCATCGCCGAGGAAGGACTGCAGACGGGCATTCCCGGAAATTTTTCACGGGAGGACGCCGTCGAGGTCTGCCGCGAAAAGTTGCGGGAGAGGGCATTGCTGATCGGCGCCGCCGATGAAGACATCGAAATGGAGATCGTCGAAGACCTGGAGTTCAACATGGTGCGGGGCTACTCCAGGACGGGGAAAAACATCCGGCTCAAGGCCCAGATCAAACCCGGCCTTATCGCCGGTTTCAGCGGGACGGACAAAACATGAGAAGAAGGGGAAAAACCGGCCTCATTTTCTTCCCGGCGTTCGACTGGGCCATCTCGCCGACGCACCCCGAAAGGGAGGAGCGTCTCCTCTACACGCAGGACCAGGTTTTCGAGGAGGGGCTCCTGGACCTCGAGAACATCATCGAGTTCAAGCCGAAGGTGGCCACCCCGGAGGACATTCAGCGGGTTCACATCTGCGTTCCCGACGTGGGGAGCGTCATCACGGAGTCGCACCTCATCTCTGCGGGCGGCGCCATCACCGCGGCGGACAAGGTTCTCACGGGGATGGTGGACAACGCCTTTGCCCTAGTGCGCCCGCCGGGCCATCACGCCATGCGGGTCGTTCACGGGGCACGCGGTTTCTGCAACATCAACATCGAGGCCGTCATGATCGAGAACCTGCGGAAAAAATACGGCCGAAAACGCATCGCCGTCATCGACACCGACTGTCACCACGGCGACGGCACCCAGGACATCTACTGGCACGACCCGAACACGCTCTATATCTCCATTCACCAGGACGGAAGGACGCTCTATCCGGGCTCCGGGTTTCCGGAGGAATTCGGCGGGCCGAACGCCCTGGGGACGACGATCAACGTGCCGCTCCCGCCGAACACCTCGGACGAGGGTTTCATCTATGTCCTGGATCATCTCATCCTGCCGGTCCTGCAGGAGTTCAAGCCGGACCTCATCATCAACTCGGCGGGGCAGGACAACCATTACTCGGACCCGATCACCAACATGCGCTTTTCCGCCCGGGGTTACGCCACCCTCAACGACCGGCTCAAGCCGGACATCGCCGTCCTCGAAGGCGGCTACTCCATCGAGGGGGCGCTGCCCTACGTGAACGTGGGCATTATCCTCGCCATGGCGGGACTGGACTACAGCGCCGTGAGGGAGCCGGACTACGACCCTGAGGCGATGAAACAGCCGAAGGAAATCACGAAGTACATCGAGGAGGTCACGTCGGACATCTACATGTTCTGGAAGAAGAGGGAGTCCCTCAAGGCGGAGCTTCTGGGAGACGCCCGGTACGCCAGGCGCGAGAGAAACATTCACTACGACACCGACCGCATCCGGGAGCAGCAGCAGGAGATCATCCGGGTCTGCGGCGACTGCGGGGGCCTCATCACCATCGATTCCGTCGCGAGCACGGCAAACCACATCTTCGCCGTCATCGTGCCGAGCCCCGCCTGCCCGGCCTGCAGGGACGAGGGGGAAAAAATCTTCGGCTCCATCGACAAGGCGAAGCGCCGGATCCGGTATCTGTATTTCCAGGACCGCGACCGGGACGTTTATATCTGCAAGTGAAAGACTGGAATAATGGAATGTTGGAATGATGGGTGAAGAAAACATTTTCCTAAATACCCAATATTCCACCATGCCACTTTTCTCCCTTGACAGGGCGTCCCGTTTAAAATAAAAAGGGCAACCTTTACGACTCACCCACGGGACAGCCAAAAACGGGGGAACACCCCTGACGAATATTTGAAAGGAGGATCAGGACAGTGGCGGACGACATCAACAAGAAAACACAGGAAACAGCGGCAAAACTCTTCGGGAAAGGGATCAAGATGGACCCCCCTTACCTGATGTGGAGGCAGTTCGACAAGGATCTGGCCAATGACCTCTCCCGGCACATCACCGGCAACCTTTACTCCCGGACGGTGCTGACGATCCAGGAAAGGCAGTACGCCGCCTGCGCGATGCTCGCGGCCCTTCGTGCAAAGGAGGAATTCAAGCTTCACGTCAACGCAGCGCTCAATGTGGGCTGCGACCCCCGCAAGATTGCCGAAATTCTCTTCCAGCTCTCGACCTACGCGGGGATGCCGGCCGTCAACGAGGCCATGGAGGTCTACCGGGAGGTGCTCAAGGAAAGAGGCGAGTGGCCGTTGAAATAGCGATGAGTGCCGAGTGAAGAGTGGTGAGATAACAACGAAGGGGTCCCTGAGGACCCCTTCGTTTATTATTGGACGGTATTAAACTCTGGTCAGGTGGTCAAAGACCCCTCAGGGAGATTTGACGGCGAGGGTATGAGGCGACCCGGCGGCGACAGCAACAACTTCGCTTAAATTCAAGACCTGGACAGGAGAGGCGCTAAAGGGGACACTCGTACCGTTTCCAGGCGGACCGGGGTACCGGTGCTGCAGCGCGGGGCGGAGAAATCGATTAACCGTTCGGCTCCGGAAAATGCACCTTTTTCCCATAGACAAGTTGTCCCTGGAAATCAGGTAATGGTCCTCCTGCCTTCAATCCTGCATTTTGCAGGCGCGATTTTTGAATTCACCGTAGGAGACAGGCGTCCAGGTGTCATCACCTGCCAGCTGGCAAAGACCGAAAAACTGATCGACGTCAAGGGCATCCTTGTAGAAGTACAGATGACGATCGATGACGAGCGCCGATGACAGCCCTTTGCATTTTTCCCTGTAGACGTTATACGCTATCCTGCACTGCTCGTCCGTCAGCCTCACCTTTTTCAATTCCACTGTTTTCGTGATACTTCCGCCGCTGTACCTGTAGAACGAGTCCGTACCGACGCTTTCCCTGAGCTTCAGGACGATATCCTGTCCCTCCTGGCGGATATCACCCTCGGCATCGTAGCAGGCGGGTATCCAGTCCGACACTTGGGGCTTTTCGTACTGCCGGAGCGTGACAAAATTAAAACCGGCGGGACAATTCACATTGCCGGGGGCGGATACAACGGCAACGTCGGCGCCGGTCAGCCTGTAGATCTGCCTGATTTTCCCTTCGAGTAACCTGGCCTCGTTCAGCTCGATGACATTTGCACCATCGACACTCCGGACCGTCAGTTTCCCGGCCCGGGTATCGTAGGCTCCCCCCACCCCCTGGGCCGGGCACTCCGACACGTTGATGAATGCCGTCGCCAGCATCCCCATGAGGAATCCCGGGAGAAAGAAGATTTTTTTATGCATTCTTTTCACCTCTTTGCTGATCCTCCATAGAAAACTGCTGCCTGGGTGACTCAGCGGGTGGACACCCGCCGTGAACCCGAAAACCACGAGATCGGCATTCCGCCCGATCACGTGAGCGACGCCGCTCTACTGGATCGTCACTTCCTGGACCTGCATGCCCAGGGCGGCCATGGCCTCGACCGTCTTTTCCCTTGCGGCCTTTGCCTTGGTGACGGCATTGATCAGATCGCCAGCGGCGTGGGCGTTTTTCGCCTCGTTCCATTCCTGCGCGAGTGCCGGCTGAGCGGCCCGGGCTTCTTCGATTTTCGCCCTGTCGATGCCGGGCGGAAGTTTCTTCCGCTTGGAGAGTTCCTCGATTTGCGCCTGAAGCGCATCCAGCAAGGCGGGCAACTCCTTGCTGACGGCGTTCCAGCCTTTCAGCCATTCGCCCTTTCGCGTCCCTGAGATCGCGGCAAGCTGGTTGATCTTGTCCGGCAGCTCCGTGGCCAGCTTGAAGGCTGCATCGTACTCGTTTCGATCGTACTTGTCCTTTGCCGCCAGGATGGCTTTTTCCACCGCCTGGGTTTCCGCCGCCGCGTACTTCACGGCTTCCCCCTTGATGGCATTAAAGACACCCTCGGCGGATTTGATGGCCTTTTCCGCCGGCTCTTTGCTCATCGAACAACCCGCAATGAAGAGCCCGAGCAAAAACAACAAAACGATCTTCATCCCCTGCTTCATCATATGGCCTCCTCCTTTTGATGGAAATAACTGCCGTCTTCAGCGGCAGCGGGTTCAATCACGACATAGCGCCCTGTAATCCAGAACACCGGCCCTCACCTGACCCACGACCTTCCCGATACCCATCATCGATATCCAGGAGGGCCCCTCTGCGAGTTTGATATGGGTGGCATCGATGCCGACCTGGTCAAAGGTGGGGTCCACGGCAATCCAGCCATCGGCGTAGCTCTCCGCCCAGGCGTGATAGAGAAACCCCGTACCCTCCAGGTAAACAAGCCCCCCGGCCAGTCGGGTCGGGATCCCCGATGCGCGGGCCAGTGCCGCGTACAGAAGCGTGTGTGCCTGGCATTCCCCTTTCTTTGTGTGAAGGACCTCGAGAGCCGAGAAGCTGTCCACCACCTCGTCCCTGACCTCCAGCGAGACCCACTTCGCGAGACGCCTGATTTTGTCGAGATCCGACGGGGCGCCAATCACGATTGCACGCGCCTCCCGGACAATCTCCGGATGGTCACTTTCAATGTGATCCGTAGCGGCCAAATAAATGTAACGATCCGCGATGTTGAATGCCCCCGCAAGCCTCGGGGGATCCGGGCCCTCATTACCCCCGAGCACGTAAAGAGCGACGGGTCTACCTGACTCGTTCGTCTCGGTGACGGCTTGACCGGGCCCCTCCAGGAGCGGCAGTTGCCCTGCAACGCCTTCCAGGGCGATCTTCAGGTAACTGGCCTGCCTCGGGCAGGAAAGGGTCCGGTCCGTCCTCACAAGGCTGAAGTCGAGGATCAGGTCCTTTTTGTTCATGCTGGCTTCGTACAGAAACTGCCTCGCCCGGTTCTCGTCTTCCTTGTAGGTGATGAGAGCCCCGCCCATGGCGAGCTCGAAGATCGTTTCACCGGCGGGGCTGATCCAGCTCGTGACCGCCTGACCGAGCATGGAAGTCTCCACTTTGAAGGAGGGTTCGATGAGAAGCTTCGGACTGTTCTCAAAGGCATCGACGGACTGCAGCACCTCCGTGATGGCCTGCGCCTGGGGATCGAAAACGTCGTAGCGATATTTCGACCCGACAGCGATCCCCGCTATGAAAGGATAGAAATTGACGGCGCTCGCGGGGTAAAGGGGCTGGCCCACTTCTTTCACGATTGTTTTCCTCTCCCCGTTTGTCTGCCGGACCGCCTCCAGCCTTCCTTCTCTGTTTTCGCCTTCCAGAAGCAGCGTCTTTCCATCCACCTCCATATCATACCGGAAGGACACAAGCTGCAGGTCATTTCGGACCCGGTCCGCGCTTCGGAGAGCGAGTCTCTTCTCCACACCGAGAAACCGGAGACGCATGTGGGCTTCGGAGCTGATGAGAAAAAGATCCCGCTCATCGAGCGGCATCATCTTAAGAAAGGTGAAACCAACTTTCTCGCCGTTGAACACGATGCCCGCCCACTGTTCGCGCCAGGAGAGATCGCCGAGGCCGGAGAGTTTGATTTTTTCAGAAGGGGGCTGTAGGGTCTGGAAGTAGAAGGACGTGCAGGAAAGGATCGAGAGACAAACCAGAAGGGCAAAAAGCGCCGATGCGCACTTTTTGACGGGAGCTGAATCCGCTCTGGCCATGGACGACCCCTTACGGACGGACAATTCAGCAGCCGCGGGCACCTTTCAGGTGGGAGACGGCCGCCGGGAAAACCTGGCCCATGTGTTTCTCGAAGCCCAGACTCACATCGATCAGTTTTCCGAGATCAATCCCGGTATCCACGCCCGCATCGTGCAGCATGCTGACCGTGTCTTCCGTCGCGATGTTCCCCCGGGCCCCGACAATGAAAGGGCAGCCTCCGAGCCCCCCGAGGGATGTGTCGAAAATCGTGATCCCCTCTTCCAGGGCGGCCCAGAGATTCGCCATCCCCTGCCCCCTCGTGTTGTGGAGGTGGAGGGACATCGCCCTGCCTCCCGCGAGGCCCCTGACCCGGGAGATAATCTCCTTCATCTGACGGGGATTTCCCAGCCCCGATGAGTCGGCAAGGCATATTTCTTCGGGATCGGCTTCGAGAAATTGTTCAACCAATTTCAAGACCTGCCGAACCGGAACCCTTCCTTCATAGGCGCAACCGAAGGCATTCATGACACCGGCCCTGACCTCGGTACCCGATAGACGGGCTTTCCGGATCAGCATGAGCGATTCCTTCAGAGCCTCTTCCACGGAGCGGTTGCTGTTCTTCCGGCTGTGCGTCTCGCTGGCCGACACGAAGATCCCGACGTGAGGCACCCTGCACGCCAGCGCCCGGTCCAGGCCCCGCTCGCTCAGGACAAGGGCGGAGTACAAAACGTCCTTCCTGCGGTCGATCCTCTGCCAGAGGTCCTCGGCATCGGCCATCTGCGGCACCAGCTTGGGATTGACAAAGGAAGAGATTTCGATGCGGTGCACACCGGCTTCAATGAGTTGACCGATCACACGAAGCTTCTCTTGCGTGGGCACGATGTTTTTCTCGTTTTGGATACCGTCACGCAGAACGACTTCATGAAGGGAAACCGTGCGGGGCAGATTCATGTTCATAAAGGACTCCCGGGGAACCCTATGAACGGGCAGAGGTCCCTGCCCACAGATCATGGCAGAGTTCAAACAGAAAATAAATGCCGGGCCAATCCATGACAGATCGGTCCGGCATCCAATGGATTGCGCAATGCCATCCTATTCCAGAACAACCAGGACCTGATTCGTGTTGACCTTGTCCTGCTCGGCAACCTTGATTTCCTTGACCTTCCCTGTAACGGGGGCCACAATCGGGTTTTCCATTTTCATCGCCTCGAGGATGACGAGTTCTTCGTCAGCCTTCACGCTGTCCCCGACACTGACCAAAATTTCCGTGATTGTTCCGGGCATGGGGGCTACTACATCAGCCATTTGAACATCCTCCTCTCTTTATTAATCTTTCAACGCACGATCATTTCGTGAAACACGCTGTGTCGTCTGAGTGCAAAGCCGCAGGGGAAGGTTTCTACCCTTCCCCTGCTAAAACCGTTCTCTGTTACTTCTTCCAGGCAGCCGGTCCCCAGAGCTCGGGGAGAACGGCCTTCTCGGACCAGTCCGGCGGGACTCTCTGGCCGGGCTTCTCGCCGAGTTTCGAGATCAGCTTGGCGAGTCCGGGGCGGCCGAACTGGGGATTCCCGGCCTTGGCGGTCCGTCCGTTGTAGATGGCCTCGGAGCGAAGCCTGCGGCCGACGGTCTTCTCCATCCTCAAACCGAGCCAGAGCACGCGGTCCACGTCGTAACCGTGCTCGATGCCCAGCTCGTCGATCTGGACCAGCAGGTCCTCCATCGTGATGAGGCCGACGAACCGGTGATCCTTGTAGTAATACTCGCCGGTCCCCCGGATGGGAACGTCGTCGAGGAAGTTGGCCGGCTGTCCGCCCATACCGCCCAGGGTCGCCTCGAAGCGGGTGATGCCCGCCTGAAGCGCCGCCAGAATCGAGGACGAGGCGATTCTCTTTGTCTCGTGCAGGTGGCACAGGTGCGCCTCGGGCTGCGGCATGGCGTCAAGGATCATCGAAAAGTACCGGTAACAGTCGGCGGCGTTCGCCGAGCCGTCGTGGTCGGCGTGCTCGATGTCATGGGCGCCGATCTGGAACCAGCGCTTCGTGAACTCCACGGCGTCCTCGAGCTTGGTTGCGCCGCTGATGGGGCTTCCCCAGATGGTGCTGACGGTGCCGACCATCTTCATCCCGGCATCGCGGGCCTTCTTGATACACCGTTCGGCTTCTTTCCAGTACTGGGTCAGGGTCGTACCGGAATTGGCGAAGTGATGCTCGGGATCCGTGGAAACCATCATGAGGATACGATCGGGGCCGATGCCCTTCTTCCTCATCTCGATGGCCCAGTCAACGGCTGGCTCACGGATCGTCACGGCCGTCAGGCAGACATCCTTTTCAAGATTGATCCCGGCACGTTCGCAGCGCTTCTTGAATCCGTCGCTGCGGAGGGCCGTCATGACCGCCTCGGCATCCCTGAACTGGGGGATCCCCGCGGGATTGCCCAGGTTGGTGGCCTCGAGCTCCCTGCATCCGGCAAGGATCATTTCCTGGCCATAGAATATCTTGGCCGCCGTAGAGATGGTCTTTTCCTCGTGCTGAAAACCGTCGCGGATGGTAATGTCCCCGATGGTTACTTTTTTCGGCATTCTCGGGAAAATTTTCCAGTAATCATACTCTGTCGCCATAGAACCTTGTCCTCCTAACATTTGATTTATTGGGTTATTATGTTTTGTATCAGCATCTCCCTCCCCCGGCGGCAGCGAGGGGAGGAAAAATTTGATCCCTTCCTCTATTCACCCTTGAATACGGGTTTTCTCTTTTCCACGAAGGCCGCAAGCGCTTCGAGGCGGTCCTTCGTGGGAATCGTGACCTCATAGGCCTTCGATTCCAGCGGCAACGCCACCCCGAGGCTGGCCTCGGAACCGTAATTGATGGCAAACTTCGCCTGGGCGACACCGATGGGACCGTTTTTCGCGATCTCCCGTGCAAGCTCGAGGGCCGCATCGAGCAGTTTGTCGGGCTCGACGACCTTGCTGACGAGACCGATTTCCAGTGCGGTCTTGGCGTCGAAACGTCTCGCCGTGTAGATGAGCTCCTTTGCCTTGGCCACACCGACGATCCTGGGAAGCCTCTGGGTGCCGCCTGCGCCGGGGATGATGGCGAGCGAAGTTTCCGTGAGACCCATGAGGACGTTCGACGAGCAGATGCGGATGTCGCAGGCCAGCGCCAGCTCCGTCCCGCCGCCGAAGGCAAAGCCGTTGATGGCCGCGATCACGGGCACCCTCACCTGCTCCACGGCCGTGAAGGTATTGCGGATTGTGAAGATGAACCGGCGAACCTGGTCCTGGGTCAGCGTCCTTCTCTCCTTCAGGTCGGCGCCCGTGGAGAAGGACCACTTCTTGGGGTCGGCACCGGCCTTGGACCCGGTGATGATGATGCACCGGAGGTTCATGTCGAAATTGGCCTCGCGGATCACGTCGGCAAGCTGGGCCAGGAGATCGAAGTTGAAGCAATTCATGGCATCGGGACGGTTCAGGGTAAGAACCAGAATCCCGTCGTCGGTTTTTTGCTGCAGCAGTATGTCAGACATAACATCCTCCCGTTGTGTTCGTGTTCGTCAGGCATTCTGACAGAGCCGGACGGGCTCCCCGATGACGGGAGCCCGTCCGCTCCATGAGCAAACGCTGCTGGACTAAACCTTCAGATCGCCCCAATCGGTCTTTCCAATGGGCGCCCTGTAGCAGAGCTCCAGAGCCCTGGCGAGTTTGTTGCGGGCCTCGCTGAAGGCGATGACGCCGTCGTGGAACAGAAGCGACCCGGTCAGGAAGGGGTGACCCTCCGCATCATAACGGTCTCTCATCATCTGCCGGAACTTGGCCATCTCTTCCTCGTTCACCTGCTGGCCCTTGTCGATGATGTTCTTCCTGCGGACCGACTCGACGATGAAGCCTGCTGTCTCGCCGGACATAACGGTCGTGCGGCCCCTCATGTTGGTGAAGCAGAAGACCGGCCGGAAGGCCCTCCCGCACATGCCGTAGTTGGCGGCGCCGTGGTCGGGACCGATGACGTACTGGATCTTCGGGACGTTCAGAACGGAGCAGGTCCGGACCATGTCGGAACCGTACTTTCCGATACCGCCCCACTCTTCGGACTTGCCGACCATGTACCCGGGGGAACCCTGCATGAAGAGGACAGGCAGGTTGGAATTCCCGCAGCGGATCATCCATTCGGTGGCTTTCCTTGCCGCCTCGATGTAGATGACGCCGTTCGAGCTGGAGGCGATGACGCCGACGGGGAGGCCCTTGAGCCACATCTTGCCGGCCACGATCGTCTCGCCCCGGTTGAGGCCGTAGGTCGGCTTGTATTCATGAATGTAACTGTCGTCGGCCAGGCACTTGAGGGATTCCTTGATATTGATACCCTGGTAAGTGTTGATGGGGTTGTTGCGCATCATTTCCTTGAAGTCGAACTTGGGCTCGGCGGATTTCTTCCTCTCGCAGTACAGATTCTGCCCGGGCTCGAACTCGATGATGTCTCGAAGCTTCTTGATCCCCTCTTCCTGGGACCTCACGAAGTGGTCGCAGCCGCCGGAGTGCTGGGTGTGGACGTAGGCGCCACCCAGGTCCTCGGGAGACACGGTCTCGCCGATGGCCGATTTCACCATGGGGGGGCCGGCCAGGAACGCGAAGGCCAGCTTTTCGATCATGATGGACTCGGACGCCAGGTAGACGATGTAGGCGCCGCCCGCGGTGTTGCCGCCGGTGGAGAGGGTGTACTGCTTGATCCCCATGGCGGACATGCGGCACATGTTGTAGAACATGCTTCCGAAATGGCCGTCGTCGGCGAAGCAGCCGAGCTGCAAGGGCAGGTTGATTCCGCCGGAATCCGCGATGTAGATGCAGGGCAGTCTCAGCCGCTCGGCGATGGCCTGGGCCCTCATGTGTTTTTTGAGCGTGATGGGAAAGTAGGTCCCCGCGGCGTAGCGGTTTTCGTTGGCGAAGATCATGCAGTCCTTGCCGTGGACCACGCCGACGCCGGTGACAAGCCCGGCACCGGGGATGTGGCTCCTCTTTTCCGACTCGTAGATCTCGCCGCCGTAGAGTTTGATTTTGCCGATGTTGTAGCCGGCATCCAGGCCGACTTCGTAAAACTCCGTGCCGGGGTCGACCAGCATATCGATCATGGCGCGCATGGGCTTCTTGTTCTGTTTCGCCAGTCGCTGGAGCTGCTCCGGACCGCCTATGTTGTAGGCCTCTTCACGATGCTTGAACAGGATGGCATCCTGCTCTTCCCAGTGCTTCAGGTTTGCCTCTTTCTCTTTGGCAAGCCTTTCCGCTCTTGTCAGTTTTTTCTCTTCCGCCATAATAATCCTCCTCTGTATTATTGATGACTTGTTATTTCGGTGGCACGAAAGACGGGTTTTAAAGCCTGAAGAAATGACTGGAAAAGACACCGTTTTTCGTTGTGAGAAATGCTGCGGGCTAATTAAAGATAACCGGCATCAAAAATCGACTTGAGTTATCATTCTGAAGTTAAAAAATCAAGATAAATCAGTGGACGGGGGGAATAAATATATCCCCTGCTTCTTTGACACATCAGCCGAAACGTGATAAGAATCCCACTCGTTCTATTTCACTAAAAAAACAGGCAGTTATGAAGAAAAATCAACCGTCAAGAAAACGACACGTCAGGAGTGGGAAATTTGTGAGGCTCCTCGAAATCATGGAGCAATTGAGGTCCCCCCGGGGGGGGTGCCCCTGGGATCTCCGCCAGAGCGAGAGAGACATCGGTCAATACCTCCTCGAGGAGGCTTATGAGGTCCTCGAGGCCATTGAAAGCGGCTCCCCGGACGCCCTCAGGGAGGAACTCGGGGATCTGCTGTTTCAGATCGTCTTTCTTGCCCGCCTGTCCGAGGAAAAGGGGTCTTTCGACATGAATGGCATCCTGGAGGAGATCGCCCGGAAGATGGTCCGGCGGCACCCCCACGTTTTCGGGAATGTCAAGGTCAAAGACGCACAGGACGTAAAGGACCGGTGGGACGAGATCAAGAGAAACGTGGAAAAGAAAGAGAGAACCGATCTCTTCATGGGGACTCGTATCCCTCGATCCCTCCCCGCCCTTGCCAGGGCGCAGAGAATCGTCGCGGAGGCCTCCCGGGCGGGCTTCGACCTGGCGGAGAAAGAGGCTCTCCTGAACAAGGTCGAGGACGATCTCGAGGCGTTCAAAAAGGCATGGGCTGCCGGACGTCGCAGGAAGCTGTCCGAGACGCTGGGCGACCTTCTATTTACAATGGCGGAACTGGGCAGCCTCGCCCGGGTGGACGCTGAAGAGGCCCTGAAATCCGCCTCCGGAAAATTCGCAGAACGCATGACCGGCATCGACAGAAAGCGCAGGGAACAGGACAAGACGCCTTCCGGTGTTTCTTCAGCCGGAATGGAAAGACCCTGGAAGGAATCCGGAAAATTCACAAAGAGGGCCGATAGATGAAATATTTCCTCTGCGTCATAGGGATGGTCCTCATCATCGAGGGGATCCCCTATTTCGCCTTTCCCGGTAAATTGAAGACCTATTTTTTGAAAATCCACACCGTCCCGGACACCACCTTGCGGATTTTAGGACTCGCGGCGATGGCCGCCGGACTTCTTCTCGTTTACCTCGGCACGAGTTGAATGAAGCCAAGGAACATCAATTATTTTCTTGACTTAATTAAACTTTGCGGGTATTCACGCACCTCAGTACTGGAATATTGGAGTACTGGAATAGTGGAATAATGGGTAAGCGGGTCTTCGACCCGGTCGTAAAGTCAATTTTCCCTTGATAACCCAACGTTCCATCATTCCACCATTCCATTATTCCAGCTTTTTTTATATGAAACTAACCGAGTTCGACTATGACCTCCCGGAGGAGCTCATCGCCCAGGAGCCGGCCCCCGCAAGGGACCATTCCCGCATGATGGTTCTCAACCGGGGGGACGGCTCAATAAAGGATCGCCGCTTTTATGAATTACCGGAACACCTGACAGGGGGGGATGTCCTCGTCATCAACGACTCGCGGGTCATCCCGGCGAGACTCGTCGGGAGGAAGGCCTCGGGAGGGCTCATTGAAATACTCCTCCTGAGAGAGAGAGCCGACGAGACCGCAGGCTCCTCTGTCACATGGGAAGTCCTTCTGAGGCCGGCCAGAAGGGCGGACATTGGAAGAAAGATATTTTTTGACGCACCGGCCGAAGCCGAGATCATCGAACGGCTCTCCGAAAAAAAGTGGGTTGTTCGGTTTGATACGCCGGGCCCTTTCACGGACTTTCTGAACGAATGGGGAAGAGCGCCTCTCCCGCCCTACATCAAAAGGGATCGCCGGTCGGGAAAGTCCCGAAAGGACCTGGAACGCTATCAGACGGTCTACGCACGCGTTCCCGGATCGGTGGCCGCGCCGACGGCCGGCCTCCACTTTTCCGACACCGTCCTGGAACGGATCAGGCAAAAGGGCGTCGCCTTCGCGGCGGTGACCCTTCACGTCGGGTACGGTACTTTTCTGCCGATCGAATCACAAAACGTTGAAGACCACCGCATGGAAGAGGAGTTCTTTGAGATGACCGAGGAGGCCGCCGCGACGATCAACGGCGCCCGGAGGGTCGTCGCCGTCGGGACGACGGCCGTGCGTGTGATCGAATCGACGGTCGACGATTCGGGGCGCGTGGCGGCCGCATCGGGCTCCACGAGACTCTTTATCCATCCCGGCTATCGCTTCCGCAGGGTCGGCGCCCTGCTGACGAACTTTCATCTTCCGAAATCATCGCTCTATTTACTGGTGTGCGCTTTCGCGGGAAGGGACTTGGTCCGGACGGCCTATGGCAAGGCGATCGAGGAGAAGTATCGTTTTTACAGCTACGGGGATTGTATGTTGATTCTTTAGCTGCGCTAAAGAATCAGGCACAAGGCTACAGGCAACAGGCTCAAGGCCTGATGGAAGAAAATATATCTTGATAGGCATCAGGTTATAAGAAATCAATTTTTCCTCTTTCCCTAACGCCTAATGCCCGATGCCTGACGCCTGAATTAATATGGCTTACTCCTTCGAACTTCTGAAAACAGACCGGAAGTCCCGGGCGCGGCTCGGCAGGATCACCACCGATCACGGCGAGGTGAACACACCGGTCTTCATGCCTGTGGGGACGCAGGGGACGGTGAAGGCCTTGCTCCCGGAAACCCTGAAGGCGCTCGGCGCCGAGATCGTCCTGGGGAATATGTACCACCTCTACCTGAGGCCGGGGCATGAACTTGTCCGCGATCTGGGGGGACTCCAACGTTTCATGAACTGGCGGGGACCGATCCTCACGGACAGCGGCGGGTATCAGATCTTCAGCCTGGGCGCTCTCCGTCAGATCACGGAGGAAGGCGTCGTCTTTCAGTCCCACATCGACGGCTCCAGGCACTTCATCACCCCCGAGTCGGCCGTCGCAATCCAGGAGGCCCTGGGGGCGGATATTATGATGTGTTTCGACGAATGCACGCCCTACCCTGCCGATCGCAGGTACGCCAAAGAATCCCTGGACCTCACCGTCCGATGGGCGGAGCGTTGCAGAAAAGCGCGGAAAGAGGACAGCCGGGCCCTCTTCGGCATCATCCAGGGGGGTGTTTACACGGATCTTCGTCAAGAAGCCGTGGAGAGGATCATTCGCATCGGTTTCGACGGCTACGCTCTCGGGGGCCTCAGCGTGGGAGAGCCTAAAGAGATCATGTGGCAGGTAACAGAAGAGACCGCTCCCCTTCTGCCGACGGGCAGGGCACGATACCTCATGGGGGTGGGCACACCGGAAGATATCCTGGAGGCCGTTTTTCACGGCATCGACATGTTCGACTGCGTCCTGCCGACCCGGGGCGCAAGGAACGGATTGTTGTTTACAAATAGAGGAAAGGTTGTTATAAAACACGCCCGTTACCGGGACGATTCTTCACCGCTGGATGAATTCTGCGATTGCTATACCTGTAAGAATTATTCCCGGGCTTACCTGAGGCACCTTTTCGTCGCGAAAGAGATCCTCGCGATGGTGTTGAACACGATCCACAACGTCCGGTTCTACATGAACCTCATGGAAGGAATCAGGACGGCTGTTCGGGGGGATCGGTTTTTGGAATTCCGCAGGGAGTTTCTTGACCGGTACGTTCGGGAGCCGGAAGAAGTTCCCTGCGTGAGGCCCTCGGCCGGCGAAGCGGAATAAAATAAAAGGATATCCGCTGCCATTCCCGCATCCGGATCGAACCGGTGTACGGGATTTGGTGTTTACGAAAAATGACCGTACGGGAGGAACCGCTTTGAACAGTCTGGCTTACGCAATGGGTGGTACCGGGGGGGGTGGATCCCCGGGTGGAGACATCGGTTTCATCATCATGATGACGAGCATTTTCATCATCTTTTACTTCCTTCTCATCCGGCCCGCCCAGAAGAAACAAAAAGAATTGAAGGAGATGGTCGCAGCTCTCGGGCATGGTGATATGGTTGAAACATCCGGCGGCCTCCACGGGAAGGTCGTTGCGCTCACCGACACCCTTGTGACCCTCGAAATTGCCGACAAGGTCAAGGTAAAGGTTTCAAGAAGCCACATCGGCAATGTCCTCCAGAAGGCACCAAAAGAATAAATGGAAAGGGGCAGTTAATGTTTCAGGATATCAAACTCAGGACCCTGATCGCCCTGGTCGTCTGTCTCACGGGGCTCTACTTTCTGATCCCGAGCATTGTGCCGAATCTTCCGGATTCCGTGAAAAACCTGTTCATGAAGAGAAAGATCCACTTGGGTCTCGACCTTCAGGGCGGCATGCACCTCATTATGGAAGTAGACACGCAGAAGGCGATGGAAAGCACTATGGAGAGGTTCGCCAACAATCTCAAGGAGAGCCTCATGGCCCGGAAGATCAAATTCAGGAATGTGGAACGGACGGGCGGCACCCTCATCGCACTGGACCTCGCCACGACGGAAGCCCGATCGGAATTCGACAAGATCCTGACGGACCAGTACCCCGACCTCGAAGTGAAGTCTTCCGAGATCATCGAAGGAAGGGAGCGGGTGATCCTCCAGGCCAAGGAAAAGCGGGTGGCCGATATGAGGAAAGCGGCCCTGGAGCAGAGTGTCGAGACCATCCGCAACCGCGTGGACCAGTTCGGCGTAACGGAGCCGGAAATCATTCCGCAGGGTGAAGACCGGATTTTGATTCAGCTCCCCGGCGTGAAGGACCCCAAGAGGGCCGTCAACCTCATCGGGAAAACCGCTCTCCTGGAATTCAAGCTCCTCGATGAAGAAAACAGCCTGGAGCAGGCGGTCCGGGGAAACGTTCCCCCGGGGGACGTCCTCGCACGCGGCGTCCGGGTCGACGAGCGTTCGGGCCAGCGCACGGAGCTCTACTATCTGCTCAAGGACAAGACGCTCCTGACGGGACAGAACCTCGAGCAAGCCCAGGTCAAGATCAGCGACCGCTTCGGCGAACCCTACGTGGGCATCAAATTTGACTCCCAGGGGGCGAAGGACTTCGACCGTATCACCTCCGAGAACGTCGGCAAACGCCTGGCCATCGTCCTGGACGGAATCGTCCATTCCGCGCCGGTCATCAAGGAACGAATTTCGGGGGGAGATGCTCAGATCACCGGAGCCTTCACGCCGGATGAAGCCCGTGACCTCGCGATCGTGCTCAGGGCGGGCGCACTTCCGGCCCCCGTCAAGATCCTGGAGCAGAGGACGGTGGGACCCTCGCTTGGCCAGGACTCCATCGACAAGGGCATCCTCGCCACGATCATCGGGGGTCTTCTCGTCGTCGTCTTCATGGTCATTTATTACAAACTGTCGGGCCTGGTGGCAGATTTCGCCCTGGTTCTCAACCTCCTTTTACTCCTGGGTACAATGGCCGCCTTCGAGGCGACACTGACCCTCCCCGGCATCGCCGGAATTGTGTTGACGATAGGTATGGCTGTCGACGCCAACGTCCTCATCTTTGAGCGGACTCGTGAAGAACTCCGTCTGGGCAAATCGCCCCGGGCTGCCATCGAAGCCGGCTTCACGAAAGCTTTCCTCACCATATTTGACTCGAACCTGACGACCCTGATCGCGGCCCTGTTTCTCTTTCAGTTCGGATCGGGACCGATAAAGGGTTTCGCGGTCACGCTCACTATCGGACTCGTCGTGAGCATGTTCACGGCCGTATTCGTTGGCAGGATTATCTTCGATTACTTTACGTGGAACAGAAAAATTCAAAAATTGAGCATTTAAGCAGTACCGTCCGGGCTTTCAAAGGCAGGATCTTCGCGGGACGGACACGGGGAAAAAGAAAATGTTGGAATTCATTCGATCGGACACAAAATTAGACTTTGTCAGCAAGATGAAGATGGCCGTTATCGGCTCTTTGGTATTGATTCTGTTCGGTGCGGCGTCGATTATTTATCACGGGGGGTTGAACCTGGGAGTCGATTTCGCCGGCGGCGCGCTGATACAGCTCAAGTTCCAGAAGGAATCCTCCGTAGACCGGATCCGGTCGGCTCTGGAAGGGGCAAAGATCGAAAACTGCTTCATTCAGCAGTTCGGTGCCCGGGACAGTAACGAATACCTCGTCAGGACAGCCGAAGCCGGGATCGACCTCAAGGCATTCTCGGACAGGATCGAAAGCGCACTCACGTCGATCTTCGGCCAGGGTTCCTACGAAGTGAGGCGCATCGAAACCGTGGGCCCCAAAATAGGGAAGGACCTGGCCCAGAAGGCTATCTGGGCGCTGACTTTATCCTGGATCGCCATGCTCGTCTACGTCGGGTTCCGCTTTGAGTTTCGTTATGCCGTGGGGGGCATCATCGCCCTGGTTCACGATGTCCTGGTCACGGTGGGCGTTCTTTCCCTGCTGAACATGGAATTTACCCTGAACACGGTGGCGGCACTTTTGACCATCATCGGTTTTTCCATCAACGACACGATTGTCATTTTCGACCGGATAAGGGAAAATCGCCGCAAGAACGTCAAGATCGCACTGCGGGATCTCGTGAACATCAGCGTCAACCAGACCCTGAGCCGGACCATACTGACGTCCTTTACAGTGTTTCTCGTCCTGGTCGTCCTGCTCGTTCTCGGCGGGCCGGTTATCTTCGATTTCGCTTTTACGATGTTCGTGGGCGTCGTCGCGGGCGTTTACTCAACGGTCTTCATCGCCAGCCCGATCGTACTGGCCCTGGAGGGCGTCAAGCCCGCCAGGAAGAGGAAGAAGTAGGTTGTCACCCATTGAAGCTATCGGCCTGACGATATTCGTACTCGCGCTATTTGCGGGACTCTTTATCATCATCTTCGGCTTGCCGGGCACCGTGGTGATACTCGTCGCGGTGATTATTTATGCCCTGGTCACGGGTTTCTCCAAGGTCGGCTTCGGGACCGTGCTGGTTCTCATCCTGATAGCCCTCGTGGCCGAGTCGCTCGAGTTCTTTCTTGGCATGGCCGGCGCCCAGAGGATGGGGGCCTCCTGGCGGGGAATCGTCGCCTCCGTCATCGGCGGGATCATCGGGGCCGCGGTCATGACCCCGTTCCTGCTGGGATTGGGCGTCCTTGTCGGCTCTTTTATCGGGGCCTTCACCGGGGCGTTCCTCGTGGAATACGCGGGACAGCGGAGGCTCAAGCCGGCTGCCAGGGCCAGTTACGGCGCGCTTCTGGGAAGGCTGGCGGGCGTCGTCGTCAAGGGGTTCTGCGCCGTCACGATGATCGTGATTGCCTTAATGAAAATTTATTCTTGAGGATTATGAACAACACTAAAAAACCATCGAAAATAAAAGAATACGCGGAGGCGATCGTCATCGCCATTCTCATCGCCGTCTTTATCCGGACCTTCATCGTCCAGGCCTTCAAGATCCCCTCGGGTTCGATGAAACCCACGCTGGAGATCGGGGACCACATCCTGGTCAACAAGCTCTCCTACGGCGTCAAAATCCCCTATCTCAGGAAAACGCTGATTCCGACAGGGGAACCGGGTCGCGGCGACATCGCCGTCTTCATATACCCCGTCGACCAGTCCAAGGATTTCATCAAGAGGGTCATCGGCGTGGGCGGTGATGTCATCGAAATCAAGAACAAGAAGGTCTTTGTGAATGACACCGCCATTGCCGATTCCAGCGCGGTTCACGTTGAAGAGGTCATTTTCCCGAAATCCATACAGCCGCGCGACAATTTCGGACCCGTCAAGGTCCCGGAGGGGGCCATCTTCGTCATGGGCGACAACAGGGATCAGAGCTACGACAGCCGATTCTGGGGGTTCGTGCGGCTCGAGGACGTGATCGGCAAAGCCTTCATCATCTACTGGTCATGGGACAGTGATGCGTTCAGCCCCCGGTGGAACAGGATTGGAAAAGTGCTCGACTGAAGGCGGGAATATCGGAGTGTTGGAGTCATGAAATTATGGGGGGGGTTCTCGACTTTTCTCATCCTTCCAGCATTCCACCATTCCAGATATACTGCACCTCATGAAAAACCTCCCGAACAGCAAGCGCAACTTCGGCAGTCTGCCCGCGCAGGTCATGCCCGATCACAAGCCCGATGGTCTTCAGGCCACTCCCGATGAGAAGCATTCCTGATTATTTTATCATCCTTGCCGGCGTCCTTTTCATTCTCCTGTATGGCTGCGCTGAAAAAGAAGGCGGCTCCGCCGGCCGGGAACCGGCCGCCCCGGGCCAACCCGCTTACGGCGACATTATGGTCGAGGGCTCCATCGGGGACGCCAGCAACCTGATCCCGATGCTTTCCACGGACAGCACCTCACACAGCATCGGCGCCCTGTGCTACAACGGGCTTGTGAAGTACGACAAGGACATCCGGATCGTGGGCGATCTGGCTGAATCGTGGGAGGTTTCCCCGGACGGCTTGGTTATCACCTTTCACCTCCGGAAAGGCGTGAAGTGGCACGACGGGCATCCCTTCACGGCCGAGGATGTCCTGTTTACTTACAAAGTCACCATCGACCCGAAAACGCCGACGGCTTACTCCGGCGATTTTCTGAAAGTCAAAAAAGCCGAGGTCCTTGATGCCCACACCTTCCGGGTCACCTATGACCAACCTTTCGCGCCGGCCCTCATGAGCTGGGGATCCGCCGTCATGCCGAAGCATCTCCTCGAGGGTACGGACATCACCAAAAGCCCCCTCACCCGTCATCCCGTCGGAACGGGCCCTTATATCTTCAAGGAATGGGTCACGGGACAGAAGATCGTTCTCGTCTCGAACCCCGATTATTTCGAGGGAAGGCCCTACATCGACGGCTTCATTCTTCGAACCATCCCCGACATGGCCACCATGTTTCTGGAACTCCGTGCCAAGGGCATCGACATGATGAATCTCACGCCCCTCCAGTACACGCGACAGACGGAAAATCCCTTTTTCAGAAAAAACTTCAACAAATATCGCTACCTTGCCTTTGCATACACCTATCTCGGCTACAATTTGAGAAACCCTCTCTTTGCCGACCGAAGGATTCGTCAGGCCATCTCCTATGCCATCAACAAGGAGGCCATCATCCAGGGCATCCTCCTCGGTTATGGAAAGCCCGCCACGGGCCCCTATAAGCCCGGCACCTGGGCGCACAACCCCGACGTAAAAAAATACTCCTATGACCCGCAGAAGGCACGGGGCCTTCTTGCCGAGGCCGGCTGGAAGGACACGGACGGCGACGGCATCCTGGACCGCAGCGGACAGCCCTTTGTCTTCGAGATCATCACGAACCAGGGGAACGAAATCAGGGCGAAGACGGCGGAGATTATCCAGAAGCAGCTTGCCGAAGTCGGGATGCGGGTCAAGATCCGGACCATTGAATGGGCCGCTCTCGTCAACGAATTCATCAACAAGGGCCGTTTTGACACAACGGTCCTCGGATGGACGATCCCCATGGACCCCGATATCTTCGACGTCTGGCACTCGAGCAAAACGAAACCCGGCGAGCTCAATTTCACCTCCTTCAAAAACAGGGAAGTGGATGATCTCCTCGAAAAGGCCCGGGGCACCTTCAGCATCCGGGAAAGAAAGCGCTGTTACGACCGCATCCAGGAAATCCTAGCCGAGGAGCAGCCATACACTTTTCTCTACGTGCCCGATGCCCTGCCGATCATCAGCAGCCGTTTCCGCGGGATTGAACCGGCCCCCCTCGGCATCAGCTACAATTTCATCAAGTGGTACGTTCCCAAAGAAGAGCAGCGGCTCGTCATGACGAGATAAAAAAGGGGACAGGCTACTTTTTCTAACGCATTGAAAACCCGGAGTGAAAAAGGTGCCTGTCCCCTTTTTTCGTGCGCTCAAGTTTCCCCGAAACGGTGCGATGTATCTATTAGAGGATCTCAGCACCGCCCATGGCGATAAAAACCCGAACCATTGCCATCCTGGCAATCCTTTTGACCCTTTGTTCAGTGCCCGGGGCGCAGGCCCGCACCCCCTGCGTCCTGGCGGAGAAGTCGCTCCTTTTTCTGTCCTCCCTGGACGCCCGGCTTTTTTTTGACACCCTGATGACGGGGGAGCGGCGGCACATCCTGAAGGTTACGAAATCCCTGTTCGATTCGGGACGTCTGACGGCAACGGATCGCACCCACGAGATCTTCATTGAGGAAATCGACAGAAGGCTTCCCTGCCTCGTGAAGGTCCGGCTGGAGGGTGACCCCCGGAGTCGGTGGGTCATCGACTGGGAGCAAGTCGACATCCCGGTCCTTGAATAGAAAATAGGAGGGCCGCCCCAACGGCGGCCCTCTTATCCACAACATTTTTTTCGATTTTCTATCTAATCACTCATCACCCTGCATTCACCACTCATTCTATGCTTTGCCCGTCCACTTCAGCCAGAGCGCCGTCGTCCACCCCCAGACAGCATTGAAAAGAACGACGAAAAGGGGCGTCCACTTTCCCAGATCGGTTCCCATCATCCCCTTGTTGAGCCAGTAGGGGAACACGACAAAGAGTTGAAAGAGCGTCGGCCCCAGGCTGAAAATAAGCCCCTTCAGGAAATTATTTTGCTTGGTCAGCGGCATCAGAAAGAGGAAGCCCCAGATCCCTCCCCAGACGATGCGCGGATAAAGCCAGGGGGGCGTCATGGGCGCGCCGACCCTGACATTGAAAGCCGACAGAATCCCGAACTCGGCGAATATCCACACGGCAATGCTGTTTACCAGTCCTCCCAGGCAGCCTGCCGCGAAGACGAGGGACATGTTCTTTGCCAGGTTCTTCATGAAAAAGCCCTCCTTGCAGCCATCACCCTGTACATCATGCCGCTCTTAAAAAAGACCCTCTCCCGCAGACTGTTTAAAAATGTCCATCTGCAATGTTCACGGGACACCCGATGGGTCATCGGTGGTGGGTATCTTATGGAAAATTGTTTTGCTCACATCTCACCACTCCCCACTCATCACTGTTTTTAGACGGCTTCGATGGTGGACGGCGGTTTCGTCGCTATATTGTAAGTCACGCTCACCACACCGGGAACCTCATCCAGGATCCGCGAGGCAATCTTCTCAAGTTTCTTGTAGGGCAGCCGGGTGGGAGTCGCTTTCCTGGCGTCAACGCTGTCCCAGCATCGGATCTCGACCTGCATCCCGAAATCGCGTCTGCCCTTTCGCATCCCTGTCACCCGATCCTCGTGCAGGATGGCCATGTACTGAAAGGCCTTTATCCCCTTGAGTTCCTTTTCCACAATGGAAGTGGCCCGGCGCACGAGTTCGATTTTCCGGGGAGTAACCTCGCCGAGGACGCGCGCGGCAAGGGCCGGTCCCGGAAAAGGAATCCGGTCGAAGAGGGATCGGGGAAGCCCGAGATGCATGCCGACCTTTCTCACACCGTCCTTGCGGAGCTGCACGATAGGCTCGATGATCCGGTAGCCGAAGGCCCTCTTCGGGTCGATCCCGATCTGCTCGAAGACGTTGTGCTGGCGCTTGATCCCCGCAGCGGTCTCCTCGACGTCCGTGAGGATGGTCCCCTGCAGGAGGAAAGTGGCCCCGCTCCTGACGATCAGGTCCCGGAAGACCTTCCTGTAGAACGTCTGGGTGATGGCCTCTCTCTTTTTCTCCGGGTCGGTGATGCCCTTCATGGCATCGAAGAATTTTTTCCGGGCGTTGACGACCGTGACGGGTATGCCCATCTTCCTGAAAAGGGCCGCAACCTCCCTCGGCTCGTCCTTCCGCATGATGCCGTTGTCGATGAAATAGGTTTTGAGCTTTTTTCCGAGGGCCCGGTGGGCCAGGGCCGTCACGACGGAGGAGTCCACGCCGCCGGAAAGGGCGCTGATGGCAATCCCCTTCCCCACGGCTTTTCGAATCTCCCTGACCTGATCATCGATGAACTTTTTCGGTTTCAGATTCTTCGCCTTGATCTCCCTGATCTTCATACCTCCTCCTCTGTAAAAAAGGGGACAGGCTACTTTTTTAGGCTTGCCAAAAACATCACGTTTTTCACCGGTTTATAAAAAAGTAGCCTGTCCCCTTTTCAGATGTTGATAACGCGGCCGGCCGTCATGAGGGAATCGACGATCTCGTGCATGTTGGACACACGGCCGATCTTCAGTTTTTCCTTGATGCCGTAAAAGGCCAGGCAGGTCCCGCAGGAGAGGATCTCCACACCCTCTTTTTCGAGGAGTTCCAGACTGTCGAGGACGCCGGAGCCTTCCGTCGTGAGAAAGACCCCTGCGTTCACGAAGATGATCTTTGCCGGTCTCGGGCGGTAGTCCCAGAGGGTATTCAGAAAGGCCTTCATGAGAATGGCCCCCAGCTCATCGGATCCCTTTCCTAAAACGTTGGTCGTTATGCAGACCAGTACGGGACCCTCGACTGCCGTTGACAGACTCGCAATACTGCATCCCGGTTTCTTCACAATCATGAGATAGTGGCAGCCGCCCTCCTCGCGGATGTCCACGTCACAACCCTGGCTCATCGCATAGCGCCGGACATTTTCCCGACTCTCCGGGTTGTCCACGATGACGGTGACCGTTCCCTCGGGGACGCCCTCGAGTGTCCTTTTCGTCAGGATGACCGGCTGCGGGCATGAAAGCCCCCTTGCGTCGATCTCTTTCTTCATCATCAGAACACCTCACGGATTAGATTTATTTCTCTGAAAAGAATAATCAGTCCATGGCCTTCAGGGTGTCCAGCAAGTAGGTCTTGAACCGGCCGTAATCGCAGTCAAGATTCTCCGGCTCTCCCTTGCGCTTGTCGATACCCCGCATGGCGGGCGGGAGTTCGGGGGTGATGCCGAGGAGTTCGATGATCTCGTCGGGGAACTTGGCGGGATGGGCCGTCTCCAGTGAGACGCACAGGGGGGAGCCCCCCGTCTTCTCGAGGTAAGCCTCGACCCCCTTCCAGCCCACGGCACCATGCGGCTCCAAAAGGATACCGTACTTTTCGTAGACCCCTTTGATGGTCTCCTTCGTCACACTGTCGGATACGCTCACCGAGAAGATCTGCTTTCTCATCTCTGCCAGATCGGGTTTCCGGTAGACCTTCCCCTGCCGGTCCACCGTCCCCCCGTAGAGGTCGAAGAAACGGGCCAGGTTGCTCGGGTTCCCGACGTTCATGGCGTTGGAGAGGCAGGCCCTGGAAGGTGACACTTTTTCATAAACACCACTATCCAGGAACCGGGGGAACTCGTCGTTTTCATTGACCGGCATGAGGAGCTTCCTCACCGGAATCCCCATTCGCCGGGCGTACTCGCAGCCCAGGGCGTTGCCGAAATTCCCCGAAGGGACGGAGAAGATAATCTCCTCATCGCCGTGCCAGGCAAGCTGCGCGTAGGCGTAAACGTAGTAAATCATCTGGGGGAGGATGCGGCCGAAGTTGATCGAATTCGCCGAGGTGAGGTTCAGCCTCGCGAGTGACGGGTCCGCGAAGGCCTGCTTGACCAGGTTCTGGCAGTCGTCGAATTTTCCGTCGATGGAAAGGGCCCGGACATTTTCCCCGATCGTGTCGAGCTGCTTTTTCTGCATCCCGCTCACCTCGTTTCGCGGGTAGAGAATGCAGACGCCGATGCCGGGCACCCCCTTGAAGGCTTCGCCGACGGCGCTTCCCGTGTCACCGGAGGTGGCCACGAGCACGTTGAGTTTCTTCCCCTCGCCCCGGAAGTAGCTCATGAGCCGCGCCATCATCCGCGCCGCGAAGTCCTTGAAGGAGGCCGTCGGGCCGCGGTCAAGCCGCATGAGGTACTTGCGGTCGATCACCTGCTCCAGGGGAACGGGAAAATCGTAGGACGCCTCCACGATGCGGCGAAGCACTTCGACTGGAACCTCTTCGCCCAAAAAGGCCTCCGCCACCAGCATCGCGCACTCGGTGTACGGGACCCCCTTGAGCGACATGACTTCGTCGGGCAGGAGAAAGGGGATCGAGTCCGGCATGAAGAGACCCTCGTCCGGCGCCTGCCCCTGAAGGAGGGCCTCCCCGAACGTCACGGCTCCCTTGAAGGGGACGATGCCCTCGACACCGTCGAGATTCCTGTTGGTGCTGTAATAACGTATTTTCATGCACGCATCCCGCCGCCCGGTTCCGGACTCTGACGGTTTATACGAAATGTCACGAGAAATCAAAGGAAAAAGCCCCCGGGTGAAGGCCTCGTAAGCTAAGGAGGGCGGGCACCCGGCCCGTCAGACGATCGCGCCCAGTCAGCTCGTGCCGGCGCCGGCCGTGCAGACGAAACAATGATCGCCCGTGACGATGCGTCGGCCGGCAAATTCATCGCTACGGAAAGAGGAGATATGGCGGGGGCAGGATGCCCCGACGGGCAGCCCCGGGACCTGGTTGAAATCGCAATCGAAGAGCGTGCCGTCCCAGCGGACGCTCAACAGGTGCCGGCACATGAGCCCATCCAGTGTGGCCGGGTTGAAGGCCTTCCGGATTGCGGCCATGTAGTCCTCAAGGCCGCGGGACCGGACGAGGAATTCCCGGAAGCGTCCCAGCGCCATATTGGTAAAGGTGAAAAGCCTGTTGAAGCTGACCCCGCGAACGGCGAGCTCCTCCCGGTACCTCTTTTCGAGCTCCGCCTGCGAGCCTGAAATCAATGCACCCGGCGGGTTGTAGACGAGATTGAGGATCAGCCCCGTTCCTTCCTTTCCGTAACCCAGACCGTTGAATCGCCGGAGGACCCGGAGGCTTTTCTCGAAGGTACCCTCTCCACGGACCCGATCGACGCTTGCACCGAGAAAGTGCGGCAGGGAAGCCACCACCTCGAACCCTTGCTCGCGATAGAACTCAGGGAGATCCTCCATGCCGGGTTCGAGGAGCACCGTCAGGTTTGTCCGGATGACAACGTGAGCCCCGGATGCACGGGCCCCCGCAGCCAAATACATCATATGGGGGTTCAGTTCGGGCGCCCCGCCCGTAATGTCGACCGTCTTGATCCCTTGCTGCCTCACCGCCCGCAACACATCCTCCATGATCTCACGACTCATGAGTTCGTGCCGGTCCGGCCCCGCCGACAGGTGGCAGTGCTTGCAGCTCATATTGCAGGCATAGCCGATGTTGACCTGCAGGATGGCGACTTCTTTCGCACGAAGGACGTCTCCGCTGATCTCCCGGATTTTTTCGTCGAAGGAATTCATTTTATCCGGCCGCTCTGTCCTTTGTCCGCTCGATCCTCCGAAAGCGAGCCACCGATCACAGCAGGATCTTCCCCACCACATGTCCCGCCTGCAGGCCATGGATGAGGGCCGCCCCGCCGCGGACGGCTGAGGCCGTGTGAATCGCTTCCGTGATGTGCTCCATATCCATTCCCTCGGAAACGCACTCGCGCGAGAAGGCGTCAATGCAGTATGGGCATTGGATCACGTGGGCCACACCAAGCCCGATCAGGGCCTTTTCGCGCTTCGTGAGTGCCCCCGCCTCAAGGCTCGCCTGGTACCATTCCATAAACTTTCGGAAAAGTTCGGGTTTGACTTTCCCGACATCTCCGAATCTGCCGAGATCATCGCTGTTGTAGTAATCTCCCACGGGCTCGACCTCCCTTCATCCATAAAATGATGTTTTTTAATATACCACAGGCCTCATGACATTGCGCGCAATCGTTCGTCCTCACCGGGCACGGCCGAACTCGATGATCCATCCGCAAGCACACCCGGAAATTAAGCAAGCCGATAGTTCTTGACGAAATCGAGAAACAATTTGTGGTGATGCATGAAAGTGAACTGCCGCCGATGAATCAGATAAAAATGTCGTTCAATCCTGCAGCCTCGCAGCGACACCTCGGCGATCACACCGCGATCGATCTCCCGGGCAATCGCGTGTATGGAAAGGACAGACACCCCTAAGCCCGCCAGCACCGCTTCTTTGACGGCCTCGGAGCTTCCCACCTCCGCGATGACGTTAAAGGATGAGAGCGTCAGCTTTTTCTGATCCCTGAGGCAGTTCTCGAAGATCTCCCGCGTGGCCGACCCCTTCTCCCGGATGATGAAGGGTTCCCTGCAAAGTTCGGCCAGCGTGACCGTCGACTTTCTGGCGAAGGCATGTCCCGCGGGGACGGCAAGAACGAGCCGGTCCCCCCAGAGGACCTCGACATGGAGTTTCGAACTCCGGGGATCCTTCCCGACGAAGCCGATTTCCCCCCGGTTGCCCGAGATCATCTCGATGACTTCGTTGCTGTCGGCGTTCTGCATATAGAAACGGATGTCCGGATGGGCCTCCCTGAAATCCCTGAGAACGCGTGGCATGAGGTAGGTTGCGGGGATGGTGCTCGCGCAGATGAAAATATTGCCCGACTCGTTCTCCCGGATTCTCTGGATCTTCTCCTTCGCCTCTTCCCGCAGCTTCAGGATCCGCTTCGCGTAGTCATAGAGAACCTTCCCTTCAGGCGTGAGGGTGATGCCGCGGCTCCGCCGGTTGAGGAGTTTCGCGCCCAGGAGTTCCTCCACGTTTTTGATGTGCTTCGTGAGTGAAGGCTGCGTCAGGGACATTTTCCGGGCAGCACCGCTGAAGGTGCGCTCTTCAACGATAGAGATGAGCGCCTCCATCTGCTGCAGTGTGATTCCCTTGAACTCCTCGTTTTTCATAGGGGAAAGGGTAACATGTTATTTCTTCATGATCAAAGAATATTTATAACTTTAATGAATTTGACTTATGCTTTTTCTTTCATATATAAGAGCCCCTTGGAAACCCGTTGAGCGGGAAATATGTTTGTTGATTCAGGAGGGGAACCCATATGAAAAAATTTTTTGCGTCCCGGGCCGGCATCGTCACGGCGGGTGGCGTCATCGGAGCGATCGCGGCCTACCTCGTATATTTAGGAAACCCGCCGAACATGGGCGTCTGCGTCGCCTGCTTCACCCGTGACACAGCGGGGGCGCTGGGGCTTCACCGGGCGGGCGCCGTTCAGTACCTGCGGCCCGAATTGATCGGTTTCGTTTTCGGCTCCCTCGTCTCGGCGCTGGCCTTCGGGGAATTCAGGCCGCGAGGGGGCTCGGCACCGGTGCTTCGGTTTGTGCTGGGGTTCTTTGCCATGGTGGGGGCACTGGTTTTCCTCGGCTGTCCCTGGAGGGCCTTTTCGCGCCTGGCCGGGGGGGACCTCAATGCCGTCACGGGTATTGCAGGACTTGCCGTGGGGATCGCCCTCGGCGTCTGGTTCCTTAAAAACGGTTACAACCTGGGTCGGTCGACCCCCAGTCGTCCCGCGGCAGGGTGGGTTATGCCCGTTTTCATGTTGATACTCTTTGTCCTCCTTGTCTTCGAGGTCAAGTTCACGCCGGAAGGACCCATCTTTTTCAGCAGCGCTGGCCCCGGGTCTATGCACGCACCCCTGTTCGTCTCCCTCGGCGCGGGCCTCCTGGTCGGTGTCCTCGCGCAGAGGACGCGATTCTGCACGATGGGCGCCCTTCGTGACCTCATCCTCATGAAGGAAACACACCTTCTGAGCGGCGTGCTCGGTTTTATCGTTGCCGCCTTCGCAGTCAATCTTCTCATCGGCAAATTCAACGTCGGCTTCGCCCCCCAGCCGATCGCCCACTCCGACCACCTGTGGAATTTCCTCGGTATGAGTCTGTCGGGTCTCTGCTTTGCCCTGGCCGGCGGCTGCCCGGGCCGGCAGTTCTTCATGTCCGGCGAAGGTGACGGCGACGCTTCGGTTTTCGTGTTCGGAATGCTTATCGGCGCGGCTTTCGCCCACAATTTCAACCTGGCCGGCGCACCCGACAAATTTGACAAGGCGACCCAGGTGCTCACCGTCGGCGGCCCGTCCGTTTGGGGTCAGTGGGCGGTCATTGCAGGCCTGGTTCTGGTCATCGCCATAGGTCTTTTCATGAGAGAAAAGAGCAGGTAGAGGAGGTACTTCATGGCATCGGAAACCATCGACGCGCGGGGGCTGTCCTGTCCGCAGCCCGTCATTCTTGCGAAGAAGGCCATCTCGAAAGGTGATTTCCCGATCGAAGTGATGGTGGATTCGGAAACGTCAAAGGAAAATGTAAGCCGCATGGCGACCCATTCGGGATGTTCCGTCAGCATTGAAGAGCGGGCCGATACTTTCCTGCTCAGGATTGACAAAAAGTAGTGTCGTTGCCTTTATAACACCGCCCGCTGGATCCCGCTCCGGGCGCGGTTTTTCCCTCATGACGATCCGGGATATTGAGCCTTGCATCCCGGCGCGCCATCCTGTATATGACGGGCGCTGGAGAACAGGAATGGTATTCGGTTTCAGGAAAAAAGAAACCTTCGAAGGCGGAGGCCTCATTCTTTTCAACGCCGTCGAGGAGGCCATAAAAGGGGAGAGGCTTCTCAAGGAAGCCGGCATTGACGCGAAACTTGTCGCACCTCCGCCGATTCTCAGGCGGGGCTGTGACCTCGCGCTGGAAATCAACCTGATCGAAAAAGTGGGGGTCGAGCGCATCCTCAAGGACAAAAAGGCCGACTATATCGACATACTGCCGATTAAAGGAAACGGTGAGCTCCTCGAAGTCGTGAAGGTCACCGACTTTGACAGCGCCGTCATGGTCAAGGCCGGCAACATGAAGCTTACCTTCGACAGGGAATCGGGCGTCGTCCTCAATGTGTCCGGCGGAGGGTGCCCTGACGTTCCCTACCTCCACGCGGAACTTCTCGGCAGGAAACTGAGTGAGGCGCAAAGACCCCGGGAAAAGGGCCACACGCTCTGTTCCCTGATGCTCGACCGGGCCTTTGTCGAATCCCTCGACATCTGGTCGAACGGTCATAAGTGATAACATGTTTCTCATCTGCGGGACCGTCCCCCGCGAAGACATCCCCCTGATCTTCGGAGCCGTAAGCTTCGACGGCAATTCCTTGGTCATGGAGGAAAAGTTCATCCCCTGCACGCAGGGCACGGCCGCTCTTGTGAGCGCCGCCTGCGCGACAGCCGGTTTCCTCGGCATCGAAGCCCCTCACGCGCTCCTCGTGGGGGACAGCGGCTCCGGCAGGGGAAGCAGAAAGATCTACGAATACCTCTCTGAAAACCTATCGTCTCTTCAGCCCCGGGTTCTCGTCCTCCACTACATGCTCCCTGTCATGGGACTCATGAGAAGGGTTTATGAGGCGGCGTCGAGACTGCCGAATAAACCCGTCCTGATCGCCGATGCGGCTGCCATGTACGCGGCCAAGGCCGCGGGACTCGCGCCCGGCTTCGATGTCTTCACGCCGGACCCCTCGGAAATCGCCTTTCTCGCCGACCCGGAGGCGACCCACCCGGCTTATGTGAGCCGGCACCTTTTCGAGTCCGACGTGACAAAAGTTCCCGAGCTGGTCAAGGCCGCCTACCGGAATAAAAGCGCGGCGAAGATGCTTCTCGTCAAGGGGTCAACGGATTTCGTGGTCGAAGCCGGGAAAATCCTGGCAACCGTCGCAGAGCCCGATGTGCCGGCGCTCGAGGCCATCGGGGGGACCGGCGACACGATCAGTGGCATGATGGGTGCTCTGATCGCCTCGGGTCTCGATCCCCGGATCGCCGCCGTCGTCACGGCAAAAGCCAACCGGACGGCGGGTCTTTACGCAAAGGCCACCCCCGCCACCCGGATCAGCGAGATCATCCGCGTCCTGCCCGACGTATTCAGGGATCATTACGCGTCCTGGTTATCGGAATACACGAGGGGATGACCCGGCGATTCAAGGCCCTGCCGCCCTGAGGTCCCTTGAATCATCAGCGAAAATGTGAGAAGTAAGACCTTAGGGAGATTTGAAAAAATCCCGGGGAGAAGATGAAATGACAAAAAAAATCCGACTGACGGAGATGGTTCACGGCGCCGGCTGAGCCTGCAAGATCGGTCCGGAGGACCTGAACCGAGCCCTCAAAGGTTTGACTTTGAGACCCGACCCCAACCTCATCGCCGGGCTCGAAGGTTTCGAGGACGCAGGGGTGTATAAAATTTCCGACGATCTTGCGTTGATCCTGACCCTTGACTTTTTCACGCCTATAGTGGACGACCCCTACCTCTTTGGCCAGATTGCCGCCGCAAACGCACTCTCGGATGTCTACGCCATGGGGGGAAAGCCCATCACCGCCATGAACATTATCTGCTTTCCGCCGAAGAAGCTCCCGATGGAAGTTCTGAGACAAATCCTCCAGGGAGGCCTCGACAAGATACACGAGGCGGATGTGACGCTCGTGGGGGGCCACAGCGTGGAGGACGACGAGCCGAAATACGGCCTTTCCGTGACGGGTGTCATCCGACCAGACCGGGTCCTGTTCAATCGAGGCGGACGCCCCGGAGACAGGCTCATCCTGACAAAAGCCCTTGGAACGGGGATAGTCAGTACCGCCATAAAGGGGGGGGAAGCCGACCCGGGCCTCGTCGAAAAAGCCGTCAAGGCGATGACGACGCTCAACCGGCGGGCCGCCGAACTCATGACCGGAATGCCCGAGATCCATGCCTGCACCGATGTCACGGGTTTCGGTCTTCTGGGACACGCCTGTGAAATGATCGACGGAAGCGAAGCGGGCATGAAGATACGGGCCTCAGCGGTTCCCTTCTTCAAGGGCGTCCGGGAACTTGTCGAGTCGGGGTATGTCCCCGGAGGGCTGTACCGTAACAAGAATTTCCGGATGCCTATGATCGACGTGGAACCCTCCTGCCCGGAGTGGCTGCTGGAAATCCTTTTCGACCCCCAGACCGCGGGAGGACTGCTAGTTGCCCTCCCCGCAGGGGATGCGGATACCCTTGTTCGAAAAATGCTGGAGGCCGGTATCGAGGATGCCGCCATCGTGGGTGAGGTGGTGGCTGCACCAAAGGGCAGGATCCGGGTGGAGTGAAAAAAGTCCATGTCCAGAAAGAGCGCAGGCCTGCTTGCCTACCGACGCCGTGGTTCCCTGGTCGAGGTTTTTCTTGTCCACCCGGGAGGTCCTTACTGGGCCAGGAAGGACGACGGTGCCTGGTCCATCCCGAAAGGTGAATTCACCGAGGAGGAACCGCTGGAAGCGGCGAAGCGGGAATTCACCGAGGAAACGGGGTTTCAAACCATCGGTCCTTACAGGACCCTCACCCCGATCCGGCAGCCCAGCGGGAAGCTTATTCACGCCTGGGCCTTCGAAGGGGACTTTGACCCGGCAGCAATCCGAAGCAACACCTTTCCTCTGGGGTGGCCACCCGGTTCGGGCATGGAGAAAGAGTTTCCCGAAGTGGACCGCGCGGGCTGGTTTCCCATCGAAAAAGCCAGGGAAAAGATCACCCGGGGACAGACTGGCTTTATCGATGAGGTTGAAAGACTCACGGGAATCAAAGAGGGGTAAAAAACAGCCTGCTTAGATTCCACTCCCCTGCAGCCTCAAGACACGATCAAAAAAGGGCAGGAGGGATTCCATCTCTGCCCTCTCACGCCGGGAGAGTATGCCGCTCCCGAGCTTCTCGCCGAAATAGCCGTTTGCAACAACGGTTTTTGCCGTTTGCATCCACTGGATGAGTCGAACCGCCCGGCCCGCCTGCAGGTAGAGGCTGATGTCGTTCATGACGAGGATATCGCTTTTCAGTTCATGGTACCTCCGGAAAAGGACCTCCAGCTTCCGGGTGTTCTGGATGGCCTTCTCCTCTGCCTCGGCCTCGCTTTTCGTGCTGAGCCTCGGGGGGACGAGATCGTCCCTCAAATAGACGGCATCCCCCCCGGCGGGGGTCTGGAGCCTTCCGCCGATCCCCGTGAGTCTCTTCTCCCGGATCATCGCTTCGGGAACCTCCGGGGCCATGTCGATGACGACGATTCTCGGGCCCAGGCCCTGCCCGCACAAGGCATCGAGGATTCGCTGCGTCAGCGTGGTCTTCCCGGTGTTGACATCGCCCAGGATCAGGGTCCTCTTCCCGAGATAATCCGCCGTGTTTATCTCCCGCTCCATTTCTCAAGCCTTTCTCTTGAGGGTTTCCGGCAGAAACAGAAGCAAACCCGCCCCCAGGACGTAAACGACACAGGTAACGGCAAGCCCCGTTTGCAGCCCGTAGTGCTTCCCCAGGTACCCGATCGTGTAGGGTGCCAGGATGGCGCCGATCCTTCCGGTGTTCCAGCAGAAACCGCCCGCGTAGGCGCGGATGCGCTCCGGGAAAAGCTCCGCGTAGTAGGCCCCGAGAATGCCGCCCACGCCGGGGAGCCCGAACCCCACGACCATCCCCCACCAGAATAGAAAGATCGGGTCGGGGACGACGATGTAGACGGCAATCGAGAGCGCCACCATCAGGAAGGCGACGATCATGGCGTTTCGCCGCCCGATCCGGTCGGAGAGGATCCCGAAAAACTGGAAGCCGAAAAACATGCCGATGTACATGAAGAGGGAGAAGTTGGCCATCATCGTGAGGCTGAGCCCCCGCTCGAGGGTCAGGAAGGTGGGGATCCAGTAGGCCGCGCCCCAGTAGCCGGCGAGGTTGACGACACTGACGAGTGTCGCGAGAAACGTGGTTCTGGCAAGCCCTTTTTCGAAGATCGCTCCGATGCCTACCTTCTGTGCCCCTTCTGTTCCCCCGGCCTTCCGGACAGAATCCGGCGGAACGATCCAGGCCACCATGGCGGCAAAGAGGATGGAAATCGTTCCGGCCAGGAAGAGGTACCGCCAGTCCACGGTGAGAACGAGCCGCCCGACGAAAGAGGCAAGAACCGCGCCGACGGCAAAACTGCTGAGGACGAGCGAGGCGGCCCGGCCGCGGTACTGAGGCGCCCAGTGCTCCGCGATCAGGGCTGAACAGGGACCCCAGATGCCGCCGACGGCGATCCCGGTGATGAAGCGAAGGACGATCCACGCCCCCCAGGTGTGGATGAAGTAGATGAAACCCATGGAGATGCCGAGCCAGAGGAGCGCGATGATCAGTGAGAACCGCCGCCCGTAGTTTTCGGCGATCAGCCCGAAGACGACCCCGCCCGCCACGGCGCCCGCCATCGTGGCGGAGCCGATCAGCCCCCCCTCGGGCAGCGAGATATCGAGGACCTTGAGCAAAACCGGCATGGCGATGGCCAGCACGATCAGGTCATAGCTGTCGAGAAGATAGGTGATGAAGGCCGCCCACAGAACCTTCCAACGGTGAACCGTCCCGGACGGCGTGAAACGGATCTCGTTACCCAAGGCTCTTTCTCCTTCCGTCGTTTCTTCTCTCAGGCTGGGCGGGCTTTCCACCGCTTACAATTTTGCTGAAGGTTCCCGCGAATTATGTTAAGACACGGCCTGATCGCGCACGAAAATCGCGGCTGCATGTTCCATAACCTATACAGGAGATCGGAGCGTACTTCAATGCCATGGGCCCTCCCGGGAAAATGAGCCGGACAGGCGTTCTTTCGAGGCAGTCATTTTATGTGGAGGCCGGCGGGCACCGTCTCTTCGCCGAGAGGATCCACCCGGGCACAGAGGCCGCGGACGGGGCGTCACCCACGATCGTCTTTCTGCACGAGGGGCTGGGCAGCATCGGCCAGTGGCGGGATTTCCCGGCGGCCCTCTGCATGATGACCGGTCTCGGCGGGCTGGTCTACGACCGCTGGGGTTACGGGAAGTCCGATCCCGTGAGCCTCCCGAGGCCGGTGCATTACCTGCACGAAGAGGCCCTCGGGACTTTCCCGGAGGTCCTCGAAAAATGCGGGGTGGGGGAATCCATCCTCGTCGGTCACAGCGACGGGGGTTCCATCGCGCTCATCTTCGCTTCCGTGCACCCGAAAGACGTCCTGGGTGTGGTCACGGAAGCGGCCCACGTCTTCGTGGAAGACGTCACGGTGAAGGGGATCGAAGAGGCCGTGCAGATTTACAGAACCACCGATCTCCCGGAGCGCCTTTCGAAATACCACGGCGCGAACACGGACCTCATGTTCCGCGGTTGGGCCGAGACGTGGCTTTCGTCCGAGTTCCGAACCTGGAACCTGGAGGAGTATCTGCCCGGAGTGGCGTGTCCCGTTCTTGCCATCCAGGGCGCGGACGACCAGTACGGCACACCGGCGCAGGTGGACTCCATCGCCGGGAAGGTGACGGGCCCCGCCAGGAAACTCCTGATCCCGGCCTGCGGGCACATCCCCCACCACGAGGCCCGCGCCGTCGTTCTGTCGGAGATGAATCGCTTTGCGGCGGACATCCTCGCACACAAAGGAAGGGGCTGATTCCCGGGTTGCGGAACGAGAATGAAGAGGTAAAAAAGACCTTGCTATTTCTTCCCGCTCCTATTATAAGGATAGCAGTTTTGCATCCCGGTTGACATCTCCCGGCCCACTTTCGGGAATGTGGCAGATTCAGGAGGTTCGATGCAACTCAAATTCACCCTGCCTCACTGACAGGAAGTCTCCTTGTTTCCTGTTGCTTGCCTGCAGCCAAGACACGTCGGCATAAGGCCAGAAAAGACCATACCAAACACTTTATCTCGTTTCAACGACGCGCTGATCGTTGAATCCTTTTTTTGACAAAGCAGGACCGATAACAGCCTGGAAAGTGCCTCTGCTCTCACTTTAGCAAAACGCGTGTTCAGGGACTTTTAATATCGCTATTCCAGCAGTGACATCATCAATATAAAAAAAGGAGGTATGGATGTATGGCACACGACAAGCGTCTTGTTAAGCACGAGGAACAGATCACAGAACTCAAGGCCACGATTCCCGACTGGATCAAGAACCTGAAGCGGCCGGAAACGCCAATGCTCATCCCAAAGTTCGGGCCTCTCCAGGGCATCCGGGTCGTCAGCTCGGGCATCGTCATCGCCCAGCCCTTTGCCGGGACCAAGATGGCCATGTTCGGGGCGGAGATGATCCACGTCGAACGGCCGGGCGGTGACATCCACAGGCGCACGGGACCTCACTTGGTCAGGGGGAAGAGAAATCACGGGTGCGACTGGGCCAACGAGGCCGTCAACAGGCTTTCCTTCGGGCTCAACTTCAAGGATCCCAAGGGAATGGAACTCATGATGGCGCTGTGGAAGATATCCGACGTCTGGATGGAGTCCTCCGCCCCCGGAACCCTCGAAAGATCGGGTATCACGCCCGAACTGGCCCTGGCGGTGAACCCCAAGCTGGTGATCTTGCGGGTCAGCACTTACGGTCAGTTCGGTTCCGATGACATGCTCGGGAGACCCGGTTACGACGCCCTCGGGCAGGCCTTCGGGGGCATGATCGCCGTGACGGGCGACCCGGCAGGTCCCCCCCAGCGGGCCAAGGTCTACACCGCCGATTATCTGACGGCTCTGCACGGATGGGCCGCCGTCATGATGGGCCTCTGGGAAGCCCAGAAAACGGGCAAAGGACAGGTCATCGATTGCAGCCAGTATGAGGCCGTCCACGCCACCATGGGTTTCCAGATGCCCTGGGCCACCGGCGAAGGCAAGGTGAGCGGCCATGCCGGAAACAAGGCCCCCACCTTCCAGCCCTATGACACCTTCCAGTGCAAGGACGGCTACGTCTGGATCGGGGCTCTCGGACCCATCATCTACGAGAGGGTGCCGAAATTCCTGAAACTCGACCCCGAGGAGTACAGCTACGACAACTGTTCCAAGGACGCGGCGGCCGTGAGCTCCCCCAAGGGCCTCGAACTCGACCGCAAGTTGAGGGAGTACTGTGCGAGCAGGACCCGCATGGAGGTGGAACTGGCACTGAACGCCGCCCAGATCGGGTGCTGCAGGATCATGAACGCCAATGACATGCTCAACGAAGAGCACTTCCGCCTGCGAGAATCGCACGTGCCCGTGGTGGACCGGCAGTCCGGCGTTCCCATTCGTGTCGGCGGCGTCATCCCCAAAATGTCACTGACACCGGGGCAGGTCTTCAGAGGCGCTCCTGCCATCGGGGAGGACACGACGGACATCATGACAAAAATACTCGGCTTCTCCGAAAAAGACGTTTCAATGTACTACGCCAACGGCATCCTCCATCGGACGGAGCCCTTCACCGAACCCGTGGCGGACCCCCTTCCGGGATGGAAATAACAGGGGAAATTCCGATCGGATGAAAAAAATGTTTGACGCGATGTTGCAACGAAGAGAGGCCGGGCGCCGGCGCCCGGCTTCTCAGCTTTTCCTGAGCGATAAGATCCAGGGCCTGCCTCTATGAAAGTCGTATACCATGAGGCCTTCAGGACATCCTACTGTTCCGACCCGGCCGCAGCGGGCGGCCGGATGGACGCCGTCCTGAAAGTCATCCGGGAACATGTGGAGTTTGTGGAGGCATCGCCAGCGGATCTCGAGGATATCGCCGCCTGTCACGCGCTGTCACACATCGAGTATGTGCGCGGCCTGGGACTCTACGACATATCGGCCCTTGCGGCCGGTGCGGCCATCCAGGCGGCCGCCATCGGCCTGGGGGGGGAGCCCTGCTTCGCCCTTGTCAGACCCCCGGGCCATCATGCCTCCCGCGCCAGTTCCTGGGGTTACTGTTTCTTCAACAACATGGCCATCGCCATTTCAAAAATGAAGGAGTCGGGAAAGATCCGGCGGGCCCTGGTGCTCGACATCGACTGTCATTACGGTGACGGGACCGTTGATATCCTGAGCAAGAAGGGCTACGTGAAGGTCTTCAACCCCAAAGCCGCGGACTCGGAGGCCTACCTGAATGATATCACGAAAAATCTGGAAGAAGATGTCGACATGATCGGCATTTCCGCGGGATTTGACAACCACCGGGAGGACTGGGGCGGTCTTCTCTCCACGGAGGATTACCTGAAAATCGGCCGGCTGGTGAAAGAAGTATGCCGCAAAAGCGGAGCCGGTTATTTTGCCGTCCTCGAAGGGGGGTACAACCACGACGTCCTGGGGCAAAATGTCCTTGCCCTGATCGAGGGCATGCGCAGATAGCGGGCGGACACGGCGAGAGGACCGAGGATCCCCCTGTTTTCTTCCCGGAGATTTTCCCGCCTTCTCCCTGTTTCTTTTTCTTGACCGATTCCCCAGAAAAAAGATAACAAATGTCCCGAGCATGAGCGTTCGTTGCATGGGACGGAATAGCGGTGTGACAATGCCTGAGGATTGGACAGATAAGATCGTAGACCCCGGGGTGGTGCTCTCGAAGATCAAACCGGGCATGAGCATATTCGTCGGCACCGGCGTCGGCGAGCCCCGCACGCTGATCAAGCACCTCATGGAATCCGATGAAAAAAATCTCATGGACCTCGATATCATCCAGCTCTTCAGCCTTGGCGACGCGATACCGCCCGACGAGCGATATGCCGACAAATACCGGCTGAGAACCTTCTTCTCCATGACCAAGGGTTACAGCGCCATAACGTCCGGCCGGATCGACTGGGTGCCCTGCCTTCTGTCCCAGGTTCCCCTTCTTTTCAAGACAAACGTCGTGAAGGTCGATGCGGCCTTCGTCCAGATCACACCGCCCGACAAGAGGGGACTGTGCAGCATCGGGGTATCCACCGATGTGGCTAAGCATGCCATCGAACGGGCGGCCCTGGTCGTCGGCGAGATTAACGAGGAGACCCCTTACACCTTCGGGGACACCTTCGTTCACGTGAAGGATTTCCACTACCTCGTCCGGGCGACGGAACCGCTGATGTATCTCTCGCGGTGGCCCGTGGACGAAACCTTTGACCGGGTGGCCGCCCATACCGCCTCCGTCATCGAGGACGGGAGCTGTCTCGCTTTCTTTTTCGGGCCCCTGTACGAAGCCCTGGTCAAATACCTAGCCGGCAAACGTGATCTGGGAATCCACTCACTCCCCTTCACGGATCCCCTGATGGATCTGGTGGACAGCGGGGCCGTCACGAACAAGAACAAGAAGGTGTTCACGGGGAAGTCCCTCGTCGCTTACGCCCACGGGACACCCGAACTGATGAAGTGGCTGGACGGGAACCAGCTCATTGAATTTCAGAGCATCGACGTCGTCATGAACCCGAAAAACATCGCGCAAAACGATCACGTGCTCGTCATCATGCCGGCCTACAAGGCGGACATCTCGGGCGGCATTGCCCTCCATGCCAGCCGAGGAAACATTGTCGTCGGCCCGAGCGATTTTCAGGAATTTCTCACCGGCGCGGCGCTCTCGAGCGGCGGATGCAACATCTTCGCGCTTCCCAGCCGCAACCGCAGGGGGGAATCGAGCATCCTGCCCTCTATTGAAAAGTACCCGAACCAGTTTTCTCCCGAGCTGGTCAATATCATTGCCACGGAATACGGTGTGGCCCGTCTCAGCGGCCGGTCGCTCCGTGAGAGGACCCTCTCACTGATTGATATCGCACATCCCGACGACCGGGACCATCTGGTCCGGGAGGCCAAGAGACTGAGGCTTCTCTATCAGAACCAGATCTACCGCACCGAGGCGACACGGGCCTATCCGGATGACATCTCCCGGACCCGCACCTTCCGGGGCAATGTGACGGTCCACTTCCGCCCGATCAAACCCTCCGATGAAGACGGCATGCGGCGGCTCTTCTACCGGTTCTCGGATCAGGGAGTGTTCTACCGGTACTTCAGCTACGTACAGGCCATGCCGCACGTGAGAATGCAGGAATATGTGAACGTGGACTACCGCCAGACCATGTCCATCGTGGGGGTCATCGCCGAGGCAGGCATCGAAAAGATCATCGCGGAAGGGCGATATGTCCGCTTCGCCCGCAGTCCCTACGCCGATGTTTCATTCATCGTCGATGAAGAATACCAGGGCCTGGGCATCGCATCTTTCATCCTTCGCATGCTGATGGATACCGCCATCCAATACAAGATTGAAGGTTTCAATGCATCCATCCTGACCACCAACAAGGCCATGATCCGGGTGATGGAAAAAATCGCACCCCCCAATTCCCTGATGGCGGACGAGGGCCTCCAGGCATACAGTTTTTCCTTCCCTCTCGACAAGCAGCAGGAAAGTGATGCGGGGTAAGGGGAGGTGAAGGTCCGGGGAGAATCAGGCAGGCGGCCTCGCGTTCCAGCGGATCAGGCGCGACGGGACGAATAAAAAAAGGGGTGGTTTCCTCGAGGAGACCACCCCTTGAATATTTGACAGGGCATCAGGTGGTGCCGGTGTCGTCCGGCTTCGCCGTTTCGGCCGGCTTCGATTCCGCGGCGGGCGGCTCACCCTTCTCCTTCTCGGCGACCGGCGCCTTCCTCCCGCCGTAATCCGTGACGTACCAGCCGGACCCCTTCAGGTGGAAGGAGGTCACCGACATCATTCTCTTTACGGCGCCTTTGCAGAATTTACAGGACGTGAGCTCCGGGTCCGAGACTTTCTGAACGACTTCGAATGCCTTCAGGCATTTCCTGCACTGGTATTCGTAAATAGGCATATGCCAAAACCTCCCTCAAGGAACTAATTACTGCCAATCGCGTCGATATCGTAACGTTTGTTGAAGCAATCCATCACGAGCCTGACGCCGCGGTCGGTGTTGGAACTCAAAATATTCTGGGTGAAGGTGTTGACCTTCCGCTCCTCCCGATCCTTCTCCGCCTCGGGGGCGTCGAAATCACTGTGACCGCCCGAGAACCGGACGACGTGAGTCAGTTCGTGGACGGCGATGTAGAGCATCAAGGACTCGTATTTTATAAAGGACCTCCCCCGGTCCACGGCATCCAGGATCCGGTGATCCTGCAGGCACACCCGGTAGTGGGGAAATTCCCGGGTTCCCTCCGGCCCTTCTTTTCTCCGGATGAAATAGCGGCAGATATGCGCGAAGGCACTGTCCGTCACCTCGTGTTTCTGAAGTTCGGCCAGGGTTTTGACATCGTAGCGATGGGGGTGGACCGCCTCCGGGCTGAGGCGGAAATATTGCCGCGTCATCGCCTCCGCGCGGTCAAATATCTGTCTGGCCTGGAATATCTGCTGGGGAGTGAAATACCTCATATGAGGAGCCTTCCACCGGTGACTTTCTACAAGGCGCTCCTAATATAATGCGCCCGAAGACTTTGTCAAGAACCCTTTAAATCCCTTCTTATTACCCCTTATCCCGTCTCGGGGCACCCCCACTCACCACTCACCACTCACCACTCACCACTGTTTTGTTTTCACCACTCGCCACTCTTCACTCACCACTTTTTTGTTTTCACCACTCGCCACTCTTCACTCACCACTATCTTTTAAAGTGGTCCCTTCTTCCTGGAATGGGCATCGAGTGAAAGATCGATGACGCGGCTGATCAGGTCGGTCTGGGTCATGCCGGATGCGGCCGCCTGATGGAAGAGAACCGTCGAGGGTGTCATGCCCGGAAGACTGTTCGGCTCCAGGACGGCGACGCGCCCGTCCTTCCGGAGAAACATGTCGATCCGGGAGTAGACCTGAAGACCGAGCGCCCTGTAAGCGGCCACGGCCGTTTCCTGTATTTTTCTCAGAACCTCCTCGGGTACCCTGGCGGGCGTCTTGTTCTCCCCCTGCCCGTAGAGAAACTTATCCTCCAGCGAGAGAATTTCCTGCGTCGGGACCGTCTCCGACGGCGTAAGTGCCATGGGATCGTCGTTGCCGATGACCCCGCAGGTGACCTCGATACCGGAGAGGAACTCCTCCACGATGACGGTGTTGTCCCATTCAAAAGCGGCGGCAAGGGCATCGGGGATCCCCGTGGAAGACACGACTTTCTTCACGGCCGTACTGCATCCCTCGCGGGTCGGTTTTGTCACGACGGGATACCCCAGTTCGCCCTCGATGCGCGCGATGATGTCAGCCTTCTCTTTTTCCCACACCCGCTTTTCTACCGGGATCGTCTTTGGCACATCGATGCCGCTCATGGCGAGGACTCTTCTCGCCGTGTATTTGTCCATACCGAGGGCCGAGGCAAGAACACCGGAACCCGTGTAGGGGATGTTGAGAATCTCGAGCAGCCCCTGCACGCATCCGTCCTCGCCGTATTTCCCATGGAGGCCCAGGTAAATGAAATCATATCTTTTCTTGAGGTCTTCGTAAGGAACAGGGCTTGCCTCTTCACGGAGATCCATCTCGATGTCCCGGGTGCTGTTGCGCATGAGAAGCTTGATGGGGATCTCCCAGAAAGCGCCCCTGCTGTCCATGAAAAGGGGCGCCGGTTCATATTTCTTCCTGTCCATCTTGCTGAAGATGTTCCTTCCGCTCTCCAGAGAGACCTCCTTCTCCGAGGAGACACCCGCCAGCATGACGCCGACCCTGATTTTGTCCTTTTTTTCCATGACCCTCCTGACTACGCCGCTGATAATCCAAGATACCTGACAACAGCTCATCCGGGCCTTCAGCCCGTTCTCACCACTCCCCACTCACCACTTTTTTGTTTTCACCACTCACCACTCCTCACTCACCACTATCTTTTAAAGTGGTCCCTTTTTCTCCCGGTGAATTTCGAGCGCAATCTCGACGAGCTTCGAGATGATCATGACGGGAAGCATTCCCTGCTCGGCCGCCTGCTCGAAGAAAAAGGAAGACGGCGCCATGCCCGATGAAGAGTTCGGGTCCGTGATGAGGACGCGGCCGTCCTTCAAAACAAAACCGTCGATCCGCCCGTAACAGCGGAACCCCAGGGCCCTGAAGGCGCGAACCGCCTCCTTCTTGATGTGCGCCACCACGTCCCCGGGTAGATTCTTCGGCGGTGTGAACTTACGGCATCGGCCCGGCATGTACTTGTCATCGTAAGTGTAAAACTCGCTCTGCGGGTAGATCTCCGTGAGAGACAGGGGGAAGGCCTCCCCTCCCTCCTCCAGGATGATCGATGAGAACTCCACGCCGTCCAGGAACTCTTCAACGAGGACCACGTTGTCCCATTTCAAGGCCTCTGCGATGCCCTGCCCGAGGCTCCCGCTCTCCCGGACGATCGTGACACCCACACTGGAACCTTCCCTGCAGGGTTTCGTGACAAAGGGGAACGCGAATTTACCCGTGATTCTTTTAACCACGCTCTCACTGTCCCTCTGCCATTCATGCGCCGTGACTTCGTCGCTCCGGGGGACTCCAATCCCTTCGGCGGCCAGGATCTTCTGCTGGATGATCTTGTCCATGCCCAGCGCCGAGGCCAGGATCCCGGGCCCCGTGTAGGGGATGCCGAGCAGTTCCAGGACGCCCTGGATACAGCCGTCATCGCCATACTTTCCGTGAAGGGCGAGGAAGGCAAAATCAATGTTGTCCTTCAGGGATTCATAAGCGACGCGCTTCGCCTCCCGCTCCAGGTGCTCCGATATGTCCGTAGTGGTATTCTGAGAAACGAGCTGCCAGGGTAACATCCACAGGTATCCCTGCCCGTCCATGAAGATGGCACAGGGCTCGTATAATTCCCGGTCGATGTTGTCATAGACGTTTCTTCCGCTGTTGAGAGAGACCTCCCGCTCGGAAGACATGCCGCCGAAGATGATGCCCACACGCAACTTTGCCACGCTCGTTGTCACTCGCTTAATTATGAACTATGAGTTTCGAGTTTTGAATGAAAGAGTTTTTAAACTCAAAATTCATAACTCATCACTCATAACTGCGGGCGTTGCCCGCTAAAGGTCCCAGATGAAGGTCACTCCGCTGTTGGGGAAAACCCAGTCATCATCAGCGATCGCCAGGCGTATCGATTTCCCCCGCTCAGTCACCACCTGCGGGTAGGGGTGTTTCCCCGCGAAGAAGCTTACCTCACGCACGTTCTTGAGCTTCGTGCCGGCGTAGTGGAAGGAGATGTCGAGCCCCCGGGTGGGGTAGACCAGGTACACGGAGAAGTTGTTGCTGCTTTTGTATTTCTTCGTCTGGATGTCAATCTTCAGCCGGACCGGACGGTTTATTTTTTTCTTGAGCACGTCTCCGCCGCACCAGATCTCGTATCCCCGCGTGGTGTAACCGGAGCGGATGATGGGGACGACCTCCTGATCCACGCAGACCCGGTCGACCTGAAAATCGCTTTCCTTGAATAGGGCGTCGCGGCCGAAGAGCAGCCAGCGATACTCGCAGCGGGGGTCTTCGAAGAGTTCGGAGAGCTGCTGGTTGTTGAGGGCGCAGCCGATGATGAAGGGGTTGTTCCTCAGGGTCTTCGTGTATTCGATATGCGTCGTCACCTTGAAGTAGTTGATGGTCTGAGGGTCGTCCTGGACCTCCTTTTTCGGGAAATCGGCTACGCTGATTTCGTAGCGGAAGTTCGTCCGCAGTTCCAGTCTCCGGTCTTCCTTTCCGAAAAGGGTTTCGAACATCTCGTAGAAGATGGCATCACCCATCTCCGTATCCTCAGCCCTGGCCTGGAAACATCGCCGGATGACATTGTCGATTCTGGAAAGGGATTTCTCCTCGTCGGGGATGAAGATCCGCCTGAGCCTGGGCTCCACGGTGTCGACCTTCCCCTTGTGAACGAAGACCCGTGGGGCCCTCTTTCCGAGGGCGCAGAGAATCTCGTAGCTGATGGTCTGGGCTTTAGCGGCAATCTCGTTGGCCGATATGTACTCCTTTCCCTGTCTGCCGAGAAGCACCACCTCGTCGCCGATTTCGCAGGCCGGGATGTGTGTCACGTCGATGGTGCACATGTCCATGGAGACACGCCCCACCACGGGTGCCCGCGTCCCCCGGATGAGAACATCGCTCTGGTTGGAAAGGATGCGGCCGTAACCGTCCCCGTAACCGACGGGGATGGTTGCAATGCGGGTCGGCCCCTTCGTGACGTAAGTCCGGTTGTAGCCGATCCCGTGGCCTTCGGGAAAATCCTTCAGGAGCATGACCCGGGTCTTGAAGCTCATCACGGGCAGGAGTTTCGCCTTCGACTCGAGCTCGGGCGACGGGTAAATGCCGTAAGACATGATGCCGGGTCTCACCATTTCCAGGTGAAAGGTCTGGAAGTTGAGGACACCGCCGCTGTTGGCCATGTGCCTGATGGGAATCGAGATGCCGCTTTTCTCGAGCTTATCCAGCAGTTCCTTGAAGAGCTCCCACTGCCTGAGGTTGTATTCGTCGTTTTCAATTTCGCTCGAGGAAAGATGGGTGAAGATGCCCTCTATGGTGATGTTGGGAAGGCTGTGCACTTCCCGGATCATGTCAAAGGCTTCGCTGTACAGCGTCCCCCCTCTGCCCATGCCGGTGTCCGCCTCGATGTGAACGGGGAGCTTCACGCCCGCCTTCTTCAACCGCCGGCTAAGCTCCCGGGCGAAGCCGATGTCCGAGACGGAGGGTGTAAGGTTGTACTTGATGATCCCGGGGATTTCCGAATCGATGGAGGGGCTCAGAATGATGATGGGAACTTCGATACCGCCGACCCGGAGCTGAACGCCCTCATCGGCGTTGGCGACACCCAAATGGGTGGCCCCGCTCTGGAGGGCGACGTTCGACACCTCGATGGCCCCGTGCCCGTAAGCGTCGGCCTTGACGACCTGCAGGATCCTGACGTGCGGACCCACGAGCCTCCGGATTTCACGCCAGTTGTGGGTGAGGTTTCCCAGATCCACCTCCACCCAGCTCCGGTACTGTTGCTCCTGTTCCGCTTCCTTTTTAGCCCTGGCGTTACCGCTATTTTTCATCCCGGGGGTCGTATTTCCTTTGAAGGTCGCGCAGATATTACCAGACTGAAGACGAAAGTCAAGGCAAAGGATTTCCCCGTAGATTTCCGATGCTTGGATTGCGCTTGACAAAGAAAAAAGGGCGGATTAATATCACATCCCGTCAGACAAGCCGATGTAGCTCAGCCGGTAGAGCAAGTGATTCGTAATCACTAGGTCTGGGGTTCGAATCCCCACATCGGCTCCAGTCATTTGAAGAGGTCACGGGCCCGGCCCGTGACCTCTTTTGTTTAAACGACGTTAGTGCATTCGGTGGCGGGTATCACTTATTCCGTATGGCGAAGGTTGAAAGGGAAATCATAACCCAAACCCAGTCGAACAAATAATTCGAATGATCCGTAGTCCCGAAGCAAGTTGTCGCGCTTGTCCGATCCGAGTTTTTTGAAGCCCCCGCAGTCCTGTTCGAGATATGTCAACATCTGCGGGAAAATCGGAACCTCACCCGAATGCGGTTCAGCCGTAAAGCACACCAGCCTGAAAGGCTCGTCCGTGTGTTCACTCCACAATCGGGCCGCCAGCGGGGGGTTATCCGCCTTCATCAAAACATAGGAGGCGTATACGATCGATCGGCCGCGGTAGCCGAGGACAAGGTCGCCTTCCGCCATGACATTCCAGGTGGAATGGTGGTCGTCCCTTTCCTGCACACCCCAGATGTGACACTGTCCATCCGGATAAAAACGCTTCAATTTTTCGACATCAATCTCCCCTTGAATAAACGGCAATACGGTTTCGAGTCCGCAACCCCGGCTGATTGCGATGCCCGGATTTGTCAGCGCATCATCCATTGAGAACAAAAATACATTTTCCATCACGTCTGCCCCGGATGAATGATTACCCGCTGTCGCGGTCCCCTTTTCAATACCGCCATTTTCTCATCCGGCTGCCATATCATAACGTCAACAAGGCTTCTGTATGGGCGGAAAAGAGGCTGTTATTTCTCGTATCCCCGCGCTTTTTGGAGGTCAAGGTAGTATTTGAGCGGGCCTCTTTTGCCACCGAACTCATTGCCGACAAAGCACTCGGAGCCCGGTTTGGACCAGCTTGTGGCGATTGCCGCATGCCCCTTCGGGAAGGCTACAACCTCCGCCTTGACCCATTTTGTTACGGTTTTGCAGGTCGAAGGCGGAACGACAAAGTCTTTTTCAGCAAAGCAAACATAGAAATCAATTTTCTTTTCATTCATTCGTTTCAGATTCAGTTTTTTACCGAAAGCCCTGGCGGGGAAGACGCCATCGGGGGCAATGGGATTGATATAAGCATCAAGAACGCCTTGTATCATGTCTACGGACATTGGTGCCCGTTCGTGTTGAAGCCAGTGCTGCATCCCGGCCATCTCTATGGAAATGGGCTTATCTCCCAGGGCTCTAAACTGCCTGAGGGTATCGAAAAAGGTATAAATGCCGTTTTCTTTTCCGGCCGAGGGCAGTTTCACAAACAGCGCGATAATGTCTCCGTCGACATAGTAACGATCATCCTTCACATCGGAAAGCTTTTTGGTATCAGCGGTAAGTTTTTTGATCACGTTAACGGTGGGGTGATACATTTCCGCCTGTGCGGCATCCAGCGGCGCCACGGCTGTTATCAGGGTATCGACCAGGCCGTCGAGTTTTCCTGACAGGACAGCCACCAGAGAAAGCCATCCACCGTGACAATAGGCATTAATGACGACCGGTTTCTTATAGAGGGATTTTAAATGCTTGCAGAAAAGCTGCGTTTCCATGATGTCGTCGTCAAGCGTCGTCGAGAGAATGGCCAGGGATTGATGGACTTTTTTGCGGTATTTCAGAAAGCAGGGAACCCCGGCATTGGCGAAGGCATGAATATAGCTTTTGCCTGTTGACGGGAAGAAACCCAGTACATTATGACCGAGCACATAAGGATGCACAAAAAGCATCGGCTGACAATTTTCTTTAATCTCTACTCCCTCCTTGGTGGGGAGCACTTTATAGAAAATAAAATGCGGCGTATCCAAGACGACCTCATATTTGCCGTTATCGAACTGAAATCCATAATGTTTTCCCGCTTCTGATATGACCTTGGGGAATTCATAGACCAAGCGGCGGAGGGCCTTTAAGAGTCCCTCCTGATAGGACTCAATGGACTCGTTTTTTTCGGGTTCCAGATAGGCGTGAAGCGCCTGTTCCAGTTCACCCTTGAAATAACTGGGGACGAGCTGCATGACGTCGTCACCAATTTCTTTCATCTTGGAATCCATATACATGAAGATCTCCATGCGTTCATTGGCGGAGCGGATGAAATTTTCGATGGACGGATCGGCGAGCAGGCTTGCGTTGTCATTTTCCGTAAATTTGGTGAGGAGTTTATAGGCGGGCTTCAGAAATGCCATCCGATGATTATAGAACCCCTGACAGAACTGCGTGTAAATTTCGGCATTGTTCAGAGCATAGCTTACATAATCCCTTGTTTCCATAATTCACCCCTCCTCAAAAAAATGAATTGATAGATGCTCGTGTGCAATACTAACCGCTTTTTTCATCTTGAACAACTCCAAATAATGGAATGCCCTTTTTCTGGCGATTGCACCCCTGTAAGTGAGACCGCCGGTACCCTTTACCAGTGGTGTTCCCACGAAACCGGGAGCAATTAACCGCCTTTACTTGTGACTCTTCTACATTGTTAACCGGGGTTTGACAACAAAGTTATTTACGAAGGAGCGCGTGAGAGAAATCCTCTTTTTTCTTCAGCCTTTAGGTCGGAAAACGGTTTCTGATGCTAATGGAATCAGTCGCTTATGATACTAAACTCGAAGACTGAGTGCCGAATCAGTCAAAGATGAAGATTTGATCCTGACCTCATCAGGGGGATCAGGCCAAATAAACGGAGGGTCTCTCGGGCTTTCTGCAGATGCCGGGGATGTTCTCATTCGTGAGGTATTGGATGGCGTCAAGACCCTCGATCGGCGGAAAGATTTCTCACGGCCGATGAAACAGGGGGGGTCGCAACCTGGCCAATGGCCGGCACCAACCGACATCAGCGAAAGTATTAGGGGAATAAGAAAATCGGAAGAGCGAAATCGGGCATTCACCGATTTTCCAGCCCGCCGCTTTGTGCATAATGAAAGAGAAAATAGCGGTGAGGCGATACCTCCCATGGAAGACTTTTTGTTCCCGACGATCCTTCTTGTCATCATTACGGCTGTGGCCATGCTCGTCGATCTGATCCGGTTGGCGCTGGCGTCGCTGGTTGCCGGCGCAGTGGCCTCTATCCGGGCGGGGCCACGCAGGATCAAGGAGAAGATCACCCACCTTCGGGGCAATGCCGCGACAGAAGGCGTCAAGGTCGAAGGTCCGTCCCGGAGTCTGCCCGCCAAGGTTGTGTATGCCTCGGGGGTCTCGAAATCCCCGGCGAAATAGAAAAGTTTGGCCGCGAACTCACCCCAGGATTCCTCATCGGTTTTGCCCCCGCGGGAGAACCGGTCGGCCCCCTCGCGAAGCCGGAGGCGGAATTCCTCGTCGCTTATGGGTTTCCTGTCCAGGCCGACAATGGCGAACCGCCCGGGCAGCCACCTCTCCCTGTGCAGGCTGTAAAGGGCGAGGACCAGCTTGCGCCATGTCAAATCGCCGCCTGCGCCTAAGATGACGATCGCCGTGGGCCCGGTTGAGTCGAGGGTTCCATGATTTGATCCTCCGGAGAGTTATAGCGTCAGTCCATTTCCCACTTCGTGTGAAACACGCCTTTGGCGTCGACCCGTTCGTACGTGTGGGCGCCGAAATAATCCCGCTGGGCCTGAATGAGGCTCGCAGGGAGCCACCCGCTTCGATAGCCGTCAAAGTAAGCGAGGGCGGCCATGAACGCGGGGACCGGTATACCCAGCCTCGCCGCGTTGCAGACGACCACCCGCAGATCCTCCTGGCGCCGGGCGACTTCCGGTCCCAGACGCCGGTCCACGAGGAGGTTCGGCAGATCCGGGTCGTTCCGCAGGGCGCTGCGGATTTCTTCCAGAACGGCTGCGCGGATGATGCAGCCCCCCCGCCAGATGCGGGCGACTTCCCCCAGCGCCAGCCCGTAACCGTAGGCCGACGAGGCCGCCTTAAGAAGAGCCAACCCCTGCGCGTAGGTAATGACCGAGGCCGCGTAGAGGGCCCGCTCCAGCCGGTCGATGAAGACTGCGCGCCGGCCCCCAAAAAGGGTGCCGGGACCCTGGATGAAGAGGCTCGCGGCCTCCCGCTCCGCCTTGACGTTCGAGAGATCCCGGGAGGAAACTGCGGCGTCCACAACGGGGACGGGGACCCGGAGATCCATGGCCGACCGGGACGTCCATTTACCCGTCCCTTTCTGACTTGCCTCGTCGAGAATATCGCCGATGAGACGCTTTCCCGTTTTCTCATCCACGTACCTGAAAATGCGGGCCGTGATCTCCAGGAGGTAGGCCTCCAGGATTCCCCCGTTCCAGCGCTCGTAAACGGCCGCCAGTTCATCGTCCGTCAGGCCCGCCCCGCGCTTCATGAGATCAAAAGTCTCGGAGATGAGTTGCATCAGTCCGTACTCGATCCCGTTGTGCACCATCTTGACGAAGTGGCCGGCCGATCCCGGTCCCAGATAGGCGACACAGGGCTCGCTCCCGACGCGGGCGGCCACGGCCTCCAGAACAGGCTTCACCCGTTCGTAAGCATCCCGGGGTCCGCCCGGCATGATGCTCGGGCCGTGGCGGGCGCCGTGCTCTCCACCGGATATGCCGATACCGAGGAAATGAATCCCTCTCCCCGCGAGGGTCTTCAGCCGCAGATCGGTGTCCTCGAAGTGGGAGTTCCCGCAGTCGACAATCACATCCCCCCGGGCCATGTGCGGCAGCAGGTCGCGAATGACCGCATCAACCGTCGGGCCGGCCGGCACGAGCATCATGACGACCCGCGGGATTTTGAGCAGGGCCGCCAGTTCCGCCGGATGCGCGGCGCCGCGGATGTCCAGGCCCCCCGCCGCCTCCTGGAGTGCGTGTATGCGGCCGGGATCCTTGTCATAACCCGCCGCGGGAAAGCCGTGTTCAGCCGTGTTCAAAAGAAGGTTGCGTCCCATGACCCCCAGGCCGACGATGCCGATTTCACATTTCTTCTCATCCATGTTCCGTTCATCCTCTATGCCCGCACCCTGAGAGCGGGTTTGCCGGTTTTTTTCTCAGTTGTTCGGCTTTCCGAGCTCCTGCCGGATCAGATACCGAGACCCAGCACCGCCAGCGCGTCCCTTCTGCCGCCGCAGAGGGCACCCACAGGATCGGTATGCCGTCGCGGGTGGGCTGCATCCTGCCCGAAACGTTTCTGAAGTATCCCGGTCACGCCGGTTTTTTCATTCATCGGTGCCCGCCCTCTGTCGAAGCCTCCCCCGTTTCCTGTTCCGGCACCCGGCAGGTGCAAACACCTTTCAAATCCCGCCGGGTGAAAGAAAGACCTCGACCCTTTGCCTGAACTCTCTTTTCTCATCCCGCATGGACGGCCTGGCTCCCGGCGGGATCGTCAGTCTTTTTTAGTCCCTCTTTTTCGGGCTTTCCCCGCGGCCGGAGCCGGCTTCGCCGGTCCCCTCTTCGCGTCGGGCCTTTCCGGCGAAGGTTCCGTCGGGCCCATCGGGTACCCCTTTGTAACGATCTTCTCGGCCTGGAGCCAGTGGATTATTTCCCGTCCCTCGCAGCGGCCTTCCTTCTGATACAGGTCGTAGGCAACCTTGGCGATCTGGGCATGCAGATCCGGATTCATGGTTCCACCCCTTTCTTCTTTGCAACCCCCTGACTTTTCGTCGACCCCATCCTAAACCAAAATCAGTGGTAAAATTGAAAAACCGCACCGTTCAGGGCGGCACACACATCTCCTTTTTTTGTCGCACCTGCTCGTCTTTTCTTCCATAGGGTAACCGCTGAATCAAGGCTTTCCAATACCTTATTTCCCGTTCAGCTAATGGATGATCTGCCGGCGGATTTGCCATGGAATTCGATAAGGTTGAATGGCCGACCCGGGTCGTCAAGGCCGGAGATTCGAGGGGGACCGCAAGGGAAGGAAAATGGAGGGAATGCAGCATTAAAGATCGGCCCCTGGTCAGAGGCAGCCCTCATCAGCCAGGCCCGAGAGCAGCAGGTGGATGTAGATCAGCCCGGCAAAAGGTTCCCATGCACGGAGACGCTTGCGGATCTCTATGTCGTCCAGCGGCTCCCTGACACGCAGCAGGCTCTGCAGTCTGTTGCGTGCCCCCACATCGCCCGATGGAAAGACCGTTAATCGTCCCAGCCCCCTGAGCAGGGCGTAATCCGCCGTCCAGGGGCCGACCCCTTTCAACTGCAGAAGCTTCCCGCGGGCCTCTTCGTCGCCCGACGCCTCGAGCTTCTCGAGGTCGATTTCTTTCAGGCTGACCCCTCTCGAGAGCTTGAGCAGGGCTTCGGCCTTCTGGCGGCTGAACCCCAGCTTTCTCAGGTCGGCGGCATCGACACGGGCCAGTCTCTGCGGCCGCGGGAAGCCGAAGGAAACCCCTTCGGGCGCGACGAAGCGGTCACCGCAGAACCGGGCCAGGCGATTGAGAAGGGTGATCCCCACCGTCAGGGAAAGCTGCTGGCAGGCGATCCCGTTGACCAGCGCCTCGAAAACCGACGGGAACCTCGGGAGTCTGACCCCGCGAAATCTCTCGACGAGAGCGCCGATCGACTTCCGCCCGCGGGCGAGGCGGTAGAAAGCGGAAAGTTCCGTCTCTACACCCAGCATCCGCGTGAGAAGGACTTTGACCCTTTTTTTTGAGTCCGCCGGCAGCCGCTTCCCGAGGACCCGGACCCGCAGCATCGGTTTTTCCGGCGCGCCCGCCTGGGTGACCTGCACCTCGAGCACGCCTTCGGCCAGGGGATGAACCCGCCGCCAGGTGGTCCCGTCCCAGCGATCGATGACATTGATGGACCTCCGCCGGATGGCCCATACGGTGTAGTCGAGACGAAAAGGCGGAGCGGGGTTCATGACAAATGTCATTGTGCCCATCTGTCGCTTCATGACGCGTATCACTTCCATATGCGCCCCTGGCCGGCCTTCCTCACCCCGGGGGTGCCTCGGGTATTATCCCCATTTTCCGGTAGATCGGGCGAATGGCCTTCCGGATTTCGGGAAGTTTCCTGTAGAAAAGAAGCGCCCCGAGAATGCAACACAGGCCCGTGATCACGAGCGTGTCCGGCGCTCCGATCCTGGAGGCCAGCGAACCGGCAAAGAGGCTTCCGAAGGGCGCAACCCCCATGAAGGACATGGCGAAGAAACTCATCACGCGCCCTCTTTTATCATCGTCGACAATGGTCTGGAGAATGGTGTTGCTCGACACCATCTGGACCATCATGCCGAAACCGGTCACAAGCATCATCACGATCGAAAAAATAAGAACCTTCGACAGGGCGAAAGCGACAATCCCCGCCCCGAAAAGGCCGGACATCAGAGCGATCAGCCTGCCCATCCCCAAGACCGTCTTCCGGGAAGCCAGAAAAAGTGCGCCCATGAGCGCCCCGAAACCCGAAGCCCCCATGAGGAACCCTAGCGTGTGGGGACCGCCGTGAAGCACATCCCGGGCAAAAACCGGCATGAGGACCGCGTAGGGCATCCCCATGAAACTCATCAGGGAAATCTGCATCAGGATATACCGGATGGGGATGAAGTCCCGGATATAACGATATCCTTCCTTGAGGCTTTCCTGCAGGCGCGCGTGCCCGCCGCGGGCTTCTCTTTTCGGGATCCTCATGGACAGAAGGGCGATGATGATCGCGAAAAAACTGAAGGCGTTCAGGAGGAAGCAGATCCCCTCGCCCACGACGGCGATCATGACCCCCGCGATGGACGGCCCGACAAGCCTCGCGCCGTTGAAGAGGGATGAATTCAGGGCGATGGCATTACCCAGGTCCTCTTTCCGTTCCAGCAACTCGATGACAAATGACTGACGGATGGGGATATCGAAGGCATGGACTACGCCCAGAAAGAAACTCAGCAGAACCAGTTGCCAGACCTGCACGATCCCGGAAAGCGTGAGGAGCGCCAGAATGAAGGCCTGCACGCTGGCCAGGGACTGGGTCGCGATCAGAAGATGGTAACGGTTCCACCGGTCCGCGCAGACACCGGCGATGGGCGAAAGAAGGAGGGCCGGAATCTGGCTCGCAAACCCGACAACCCCCAGGAGAAAGGGGGAATCCGTCAGTCGGTAGACCAGCCAGCTCATGGCGATCTGCTGCATCCAGGTGCCGACGAGAGAAACGGCCTGGCCGCCGAAGAAAAGACGGTAGTTCCTGTGGCGAAGCGCCCGCAGGACGAATTTCACCTGCTGCATCGATGCTGCCTGGGTCATCGTTCCATGGCCGCGGATCGGGTGTGACGATTTCTTCGCCCGGAACCGGGGAAAGCCTGTGGCGCCTCTTCCCGCGACCTCCCGGACTTACGGGCCTCGAGACTGTGATGAATGCTGGGGTGTTTGTAATGAACGGTGTTGAAATACCGGATGAGCCGTCCGACGATGGCATCGGGACGATCGTCATAGATGATCCTGGCTCCGGTTCTCTTCTTTATCGTCTTCACGATATTCTTGATCTCGGAGGTGATGCCTCCCGTCCCCAGAAGAATCCCGATCAGTTTTCCCTCGTCATAAGCAATGGAGAATTCTCCCAGCGTGCCTGAACGGCCGCCGATGATGATCACCATGTCCGAACTCCGGATGTTGACGACTTCCCGCCCCATGAGGCCGCTCCCCGTGAAAATCAGGACATCGTGGTACGAAACGGGCGAGCCGTAGCGATGCACGTGCTCCCATTCGCTCAAAGCCGGTGACACCCCCACGACCAGGCCGCCGGCCTCGTTCGCCCCCCGCGCGGACTCCAGGGGAAGACCCGGACAGGCGCCCGTCACGGTAATGCAGCCCGCCTGCGCGATCGACCGGCCCACTTCATAGGCAAGCGCCTTGTGACTTTTCGACAGCCGCCCCGTTGCGGAACCCATGACCCCGACCTTCAGTTTCACCTTGCCTCCCTGTGCTTCGGAACTGTCAGCCGACCTTCCTGAAATCGATGAAACCTTTTTCCACATCCGTGCGGATCAGTTGGACCCGGATCCGATCGCCCACGTCGACCCCCTTGAACCCTTCCACAAGCTTCCCCTCGATGGGCTGGTGGAAGATCCGGACCCACGTGCCCTTGGGTGCCGCGCCCGTGACAACGGCGTCGAATTGCTCCCCGATTCTCGACGCCAGGAGAAGTGCCGCGGCCGATTTACGCACGAGTCTCTCGACCTTGTTCGCGTCATCCTCCTTTTCGGTGCAGTGCCGGGCCAGGTCGTTCAATTCGTATCGTCCGTACGGCGCCGGTGACCCGTCCATGGCCGCCTTCAGGAGCCGCTGGGTGACGAGATCGGGGAAGCGCCGGTTCGGGGCCGTCGAGTGCGAGTAGTGTTTCACGGCGAGCCCGAAATGTCCCTCGGATTTCCCCCCGGGGTATTCCGCCACATACTCGCCCCGGCCGATCAATTTGATGATCATCTGGGACAGGTCGTGAAATCGAAGGGGATCCGCCGTCCTCTGCAACAGGAGGAACTGTTCCAGCGCCTTCGAATCCGGCTCGTCCGGGAGCCGGTATCCATATTCCGAAACGAGCTTCACGATCCGCTCCCAGCGTTTCGGGGTGTGGACAACGCGACGGATGGAAGGGAAGTTTACGGATTCGAGATACCCCGCCGTCACCCCGTTGGCCGCGATCATCAGGTCTTCGATGAGCTCTTTCACCCGGTTCTTCCTGTCGATGCCGAGTTCCCGGATCTCGCCCCGGTCGAACAGGGGGCGCGACTGCACCGTTTCCAGGTTGAGGGCGCCGTGTTCAAACCGCAGCGCCCTGAGGCGCTGGGCCGCCCGGTCCTGGATGCGCAGGTTTTCGTCCAGGCCGCGCACCGAAGCGACCGCCTCGGGCACCGGGCCATCGCCCTCCAGCCACGGGGCGACAGCATTGTAGGCGAGCTTTGCATGGTTGCGGACCACGGCCCGGCAGATGTTCGACCCCAGGCATCGCCCGTCGACCCCCACGGTCATCTCAACCACGACGGATAGGCGGTCCACCCCGGCATTGAGGGAGGTGAGATCCGTGGACAGGCGTTCGGGCAGCATGGAGAAGATTTCGGCGAAGGTATAGATGGACGTTGTGTTGTGGCTGGCGTGCCTGTCTATGGCCTTATCCTTTGGAACCATGGAGTCCACGTCGGCAACCGCCACCCGGACCTCGACGGTGCCGTCTGCCCGAGCCTCGGCAACGGTGAGCTGATCCAGATCCCGGGAGTCGTCGTTGTCGATGGAACACCACAGGAGATCTCGCAGGTCCCGGACTTCGCCTCCCGCATCCGCCGGGGAGACCGTGAGCTCTGCCAGTTCCTTCATGACCTTGCGTGAATAATCCGGCAGAAATCCCCGATCGAACATGGCCCGTCGGGCGATCCGCTGCAGGATTTCGATGTGCCGGCCGTCATGCTTTTGCATCGTCGAGGAACGTCCGTACTGGAGGATGGGATCACGATGATTGTACAGAGGGCACCGTCAAATAGCAATTCGGGAAAAATCACGCGGGGGCGTGTGAACCATCACTTGCTCTTGCGGGCGGTGCAACGCGAAATCTCCAGGAACTCTCAGGCTGTCCTTCTATATCGCCTATCAATGGACCTTCGACCCTTGATCGCGACAGCCTGCGCGCACAGGGCTTTCCGGATCCTGACCCGAACCCCGCCTGCCCGGCATCCGTTTTACTTTTCCTTTGAACCCCACCCGCACTCCATCGCATAGGTCATGCAGCGCCGGAAGACCTCGAAGTCGAACTCCGGGCACACCACATTTTTTTTTGACAGGATGGACCGGGCCTTCCGGTCGTCGAACACCCGGGTGTCCCTCATGTACGGGGCATAGACCTCGAGATAGGTATCGAACAGGGTTTCAAGCGGGTTCTTGGGTATGCCGTCGAAGGCGGCCGCCGGACAGGACACCAACCCTTCGATCCTGAAGAGCCTTTTCGTGTAGTCGATCAGATCCTCAATCGGCTTGTGTCTGTGGTTGACAATGTGAAATATCCCCCCCTCGAGGCATTCCTCCATCAGGACCGTGAAGGCCTCCACGAAGTAGTTGATCGGAACGAGATTGAGCCCGCCGCCGGCTGCGACCTCAACGCGGATCGGCAGATGAAGGGACCCGTCATCGGCGATTTCCACCCCCATTTCCCGCGCCCTTTTTCCGCCCTCATGCCGTATGTCCGCTTCATAGAGGTTTTTGATGAATTGCAGCGTCTTGACGGGATGGTAAACCGCGTTGAACCGGGTGCTGCGGCCGGTTTCCGAATCGCCGTACACGATGGAAGGCCGATAGATGGAAAGCCGGATGCCCTCCCGGGCGCATCGCTCCGAGGCCATCCATTCGGCCCGGCACTTCGTCTCCTCGTAGAGATTGATGAAGGTTTTGCCTTCGACAAGTTCTTCCCGGCAGACCCCTGCTCTTCGGCCCGCCGCGTACGCCGTGCTGACGTAGTGAAAAAAGAAACACCGCCCGTCCACGGCGAATCCAAGCACGTTCTCCATTCCCCGGATGTTTGCCCTCTCCACATCCGCCTTCTTTCTTTCCGAAAAGGAGGTGTCCGATGCGCAATGAATGATCTCATCCGCGCGACCGAGCAGGGCGCTGTATTCACCGGGGTCGAGCCCGAGACCCGGCCGGTCGATGAAGCCTTCGATCACCTCGAGCCTCGACCGGGCATCGCCGTCGAGGCCGAACCAGTCCAGCAGCCGCTCCACGCGCTCTCGGGCCGAATGCCGGCCGCCAGGACGGGCAAGGGCCGTGACGGGATACCCCCTGGTCAGGAGTTCCGCCAGAATGTGGCTGCCGAGAAAGCCGGTCCCCCCGGTCAGAAGAAACCTGCCTGTTTTTCCCCGCCTCACGCCTGCGAACTGTTCCCCGGTGATCCTCATGGTGAATCTCCGGATGTATAGAGAAAGTGCTCCTTCCTCGAGCAGCCCTGGGAAAAGACGTACTTGAGCCACTTGACCCCTTTGGTCCCGCGACCGAGACCGTCCAGGAACGGCTCGATCTCCGTCATGGCCCTTTCGATTTTTCTCCTCTCCTCCGGGTCCGTGTGATCGATGTAGTAGTCGTATTCGAGGATGCCCCGCTTCCCGAAATCCATCGGCGTGATGAAGCCGTAGTCGTTGTCAAGGCCCTGAGCATCGGCAACGCGCTTGAACATGGCGTTGATGCTGCGGATGACGTCCACACGGTCAAGGGGCACATAGATCAAAAAAGCAAACATGTGCCTGTGTCGGGCCATGCGGGAGCTGACGATGCGGAACATGTTCAGCCAGACCATATCTGTCATCTCAGGACGCGAATAGAGCTGAACATAGAATTCCCGGAGGTCTTCGTCCACGGAAGCCGCAATGGTTTCCGGTGACGGCAGGAGCACCGCCTCCAGGATCGGATACATGGCATCCCTGCACAGAATCGCATAGGGCGGGCCCTTTCCCTCATAGGCCCGGATCAGATCCACCCATTCCCCCTCGGCCAGCCTGGGCAATCCGAGCATGAGCGTCCTGAAGAGCCTGTCATCAATCACCGTTTCGGCCATCTTCCTGACGGCATCCCTCGCGTAACGGTCGCCCACGACGAACACGGCGTGATGGATGCCGAGCACCTCCGGAAGAAGCGCCTTGACTTTCGCGGCGAGTTCTTCAGAGGGGGACATGAAGGTGGCCAGGTAGTGGCTTCCGAGAACGGCGACAGCCAGCCCGATCCTCCTCGCGCTGAGTTCCCTCGCAAAGGCGACGGCCCGCTCGAAGTCGGCAAAGGGAACCATCAGGCCCTCTTCATCGGCGCTCACCGGGTGCAGCTTGACGACGGCCTTTGTGCAGATACCCGGCGAAGGCGTGACCTGGTCCCGGAACGCGAACACATTGGGGGCTGATTTGTCGTTGAGGTGAAAGAGCTTGCCGCTCCGATCGACAAATTCCATGTCGATGAAGCCGTCCGCCGCCGTTCCATAGACATTCGACCAGGTTGAGAAAGTGCCCGTGCAGACGATATTCCCGCAGACGGTCGCCGCGGGTTCGGCGGTGTTGACCCTCAACCCCTGTTTGCAGGCCTCGGCCTGCAGATCGAAGGATGTGACTCCGGGTTCCACGGCGGCACACCAGTTTTCCCGGTCGATCTCGATTTTTCTCATCCTGTTCATGTCCATGACGATGCCGTCGGTGAAAACGAAGCCGAAAACGCTTCCGCCGTTTCCCCGCACGGCGTAGGGCAACCCGAGTTCGCTGGCCAGGGAAACGACGGCCGACACCTGGTCTGCCGTCCCCGGTAAAAGGACGTACCGCGGCATTTGCATCCCGGCGAGGGGGAAGGGATCGTTGGCGTAGGTCAGCAGGATGGCGGGGTCGTTCGTCGCCCATTCATCCCCCACGATTTTCCTGAGTTGTTCGAGGGTGCGGTCTTGCTCCGGTATTTCGATCTTCTTCCCCGCTCTGACATGCGCCTCGACATGATCCTTCAGCGCCTTCATGACCTTCAGGGGCCGCATGCCGGTGACGAAGTGGCACTGCCTGTCACAGATGCCGCAGAGAGTGCAGGTGCGGGCAATGTCAACCAGCCCCTCTGTGACCGGGATGAGGTTTTCCGAGAGGGCGTGATAGAGGTCCATTCTTCCCTGGGGGTAGTAGGCCACATAGTGCTTCTCCCGGCCGGGGGGGCACAACCCCGTCCCCAGAAAATCGATTTTACACATGGCGTAATGACGGCACTGCGACGCCGTTTTTCTCGCTTCTTCCGAAATCATGTTCCTCCTTTTAAAAGGAATGGTGATTGACGTCACCGGACGAGCCGGATCCGCTCAGTCCTTCCAGGCAAGATAAGCCACGGCGATTCCGTTGGTCAACCTTCGAAATTCGACCGTCCCGAAACCGGTTTTTTTCACGATTCCGGACAGCCGTTCGGGAAGCGGAAAAACACGGATCGATTCGGCAAGGTAAATGAAGGGATGATCCGTGCCGCAGATCCATTTCGCCGCGCGAGGCATCACATGAAAAGAATACAGATCATAGAGTTTTCGGAACCAGGAGAGCGTGGGCACGGAAAACTCCAGGATGGCGAGCCGGCCGCCGGGCTTCAACACCCGGAACATTTCCCGCAGTCCGGTTTCAAGGTGTACCAGGTTGCGCACCCCGAAGCCGACCGTGACCGCATCGAAGAACCGGTCCGGAAAGCACAGGCTCTCCGCATCCCCCTGGATGAAGTCGATGCGGCATCCGGCTCCGGATCGCCCTGTCTTTTGCCTGCCGACGGCCATCATGGCGTCATTGATGTCGCAGACAACCGCCCGGCCACCTCGGCCGACTTCTCGTGCCGCCAGGAGTGCCAGATCGGCGGTGCCGCCGCACAGATCGAGCACGAACTCCCCCTGCCGCAGGGACAGCATGCGGATCGTTCTTCGCTTCCACAGGAAGTGAAGACCCAGGCTCAGGAGCGCGTTGGCCGTGTCATAGGTCCGGGCGATGGCTTCGAATTGCTCATTGACGAGTTTCCGCTTCTCGCCCGCACTCACCATCCTGTAGCCGAATGAAACCCTGTCCTTGCTCATAATGTTGGCACAATGGCTTTCGATCCGCTGCCGTTGTCAGGGCGGACGGATTAGTCCCCGCAGACCATCTATTCCCTCACCTCGAGCACGCCTTCCATGCCCTTATCCCTGTGGCTTTCGAGGAAGGGCGGTTTCTTGCTGCAATAGAAAGGATACTTGCCGGGTTTTGTGGGCGTAAACCTGACGGCGACCGGTTCCGTCGCAAGGTTCACATGAACATCCATGCCCGCTTCGGGAGCCTTGAGTGTAAAATCATGGGGAACGATTCCCGACTCCTTTCTGAATTTCATTTCCACGGGCACGTTCACCTTGACGATGATGTAATTCGGGTCGAAGTAATAGCTGCCGCCGGTGACATCGACCCGCTGCACACCGTCGGAGCCGGCGGACGCAGTGAATTCTTTGCGTTCCGCCCCCATACTGCCGGCACAAGTGAGGAGCAACACCGAGAGGATGACCAGAAGATATTCCGGGTATCTCATTTCCGACCTCCTTCTTCTTTCTGTTTTGGATCAAAGACCCCGGTGCGACAAAGGCCTGACATCAGTCGTTGCAGCAAATAGATTCTTCATTCGAGAGCGTGAGGCGCCTCGCTGCTTGCGTCATGTTAACATGATCCACCCCTGCGGGAAAGGGGATAGGGAACTCCACACCACAACCGCATACCATCCGAAGAACGGCAATCACTCATTGAGAATCCCCGAGGATGCCCTTCCCTAGGATTCGGGATACCTGGTGGACCCGGGCAGTCACTTCGAGGTCACGCTAACGGTTGAAGGGGTGTATGACTACTTCTGCATACCCCACGAGATGGCGGGGATGGTCGGCAGGATCATCGTCGGCAGACCCACCGGCCCCGGAAGCCTGCCTTTCGATTATTACCGCGGCAGGCCCGGCACCGCCGACTGGCAACCCGTCCCGGAGGCGACGCAGAGAGCCTTTCCGGGCATTGAGCGGATCATGCGAGAGCGGGTCATTCGCCGGTGACACACCCATACAACACCGCGTGAAAAGAGCGGTTCTTCCCCGTGCAGAGCCGGTCGACCCTTTTCGATGAGAAGGGGCTCTCGGACGGGCCCGTCCCCCGGCGGCCGTGACGGGTTCATGGTCGCCTGCCGTTTGGATTCCGATCCTGCATCCCTACAGCCCGTCCGAGGTTTGCCTATCCCCTGGCAGCCTTTCTTTTCCTTGGGGCAGCCTTGGCCTTCGATGCGGCCCTCTTCCTTCCTGCCGTCCTTTTGACCGCCTTCCTCTTCATCGGGACATCGCAGCAGATCAGTTCGCACGTGCCGCACCCGCAGGGGTCTTCGACGCAAACGACCATCCCGCACTCTTCACAGCTGTACAGATCTCCTTTTTTTGCTTTTGCCATAAGATGAACCTCCTTCCCTGTTGATGGATTAGCTCTTCATAGCGCCGTCCCTGAACGGTGTAAGTGAGTTACGGCGCTAACCCAATGCACCATCTTCACGATCATACTCCTTCCTCCATTTCGCCCCTTCAGCGCCTCTCCATGGAATGCCGGATGTACTCGTAGATCTGTTTCATCTCCGAATCCGAGACTTTCTCGGGCGGGGTGGCCGGCATGAGGCCTTTCGTGCCATCGGGCATCTGCGGTTTTCTGTTGAACGCTAGGAAGGCATTCAAGGTTTTCACATAAGTCGAGTTTTTGACAGGCAGGGCGGGCGTCAGGATATTTCCCCCTTGCGGATGGCAGGTCCCGCAATGGGCCGCGTAGAGCTTTTCGCCCGCCTTGAGATCTTCCGTTGAGGCCGGTTTCTCACTTCCGAAAACCAGGCTCCCCCCGTAGAAGCCGAGCCCGGCCGCCGCCAAAACCGTGAGGAAATAAATCGTGAGAATGGATTTCATGGATGATCCCTCTTTGTAATTCAGATAAATGCCCGCGATCAGCAGCAGGGTGAGTGCGCCGCTCAAGGCAAACTTGATTTTGACCGGAAAAGTCCAGACACCCTTATAGTAGTGCACCCAGTCGGTGTAGCCGAAAAATATCGTCGGCAGTACAAAAACCAGGGCGATCACGGAACAATGACGGGCCGAGACCGCAAATGCAGGACGCCTGCAGAGTGCCGCCAGTATGCCGAGGATGAGCGTGCCTACAGCCAGTCCCGTCGGCATGTGCGTCAGAGGCGGGTGAATCGGATGCGTGTAGCCGGCCTGTTCAAGGATCTGATAAAGCGCCTCAACCATGTTTTCCTCTCTGAAATGACCTCAGAGTGTTCGAATGTACCGCCCCGTCTTGTCGATGTATCCGACGGCTTTGCCGACTCTCACCATGGCGAGCCCCTCGTTGAAGGGGTAAGCGCCATCGAATTTCGGCTCGATGACAAAATTCCCTGATTTATCGATATAACCCCACTTTCCATCGAGTTTCGCCGGAGCAAGGTCCTCCCTGAACGGAAAGGCTTTTTCGAAGCGGGGGCTGATAACCATTTTCCCTTTCTGGTCAATGTAACCCCACCGACTGCCGGCCAGAACCGCTGCGAGTTCCTCGGAAAAAGAAAGCACGAGATCAAACCCCGGGGGGACGGCCACCTCCCCCGTCCTGTCGATGAAGCCGCGTTTGTCCCCGACCTGGACGCCGGCCAGGCCTTCCGAGAAACCCAGCAGGCCGTCGAATTGAGGAGGGATCACCATCTTCCCCGCCTTATCCACGAAGCCCCAGTGACTGCCTGATTTCACCGCGGCAAGCCCTTCCGAAAAACGGTCGGCATAATCAAAACCCGGTTTGATGATGAAATCCGCCGACCGGTTGATGAATCCCCATTTGCCGTCGACCCGAACGGGCGCCAGCCCCTCGAAGAAGGAACGGGCCTCCTCGAAGGCGAGTTGGATGACGAATGAACCCGATCTGTCAATGTAGCCCCATTGACCGTTTTTCATGACGGCGGCGAGCCCGTCGCGAAAGCGCCAGGCGGCGTCGAACTGCGGCTGGATGACGGTGCTTCCCGATCTGTCGATGTAGCCCCACTTGTCCCCCGCCTTCACGGCGGCCAGCCCTTCCGTGAACGGTGTGGCATCATCGTATTGCGGCGGAATCGACATTGACCCTGTTTTGTCCACGTAACCCCATTTTCCCGTGGCACAGCCGCCCAGCATCCAGGGAAATGCAATCACGAGAAGGGAAAGCGCCCTCCACACCCTTGTTCGTCCGGACTGTCCCATGTGATCGCCTCTCTCTTCTGCGTCCTTAATACTTGTACGTGAGGTTCAGAAACACGACATTCGCTTCGTACGAGGGGTCCCTGTATGCGCCCGTCAAATACGCGCCGTTTGTCCCCGTGGTGGCCGGGACATACACATAGCCGTCATACTGCGCATCCCCGTAGACGAATTTCTCATAGGCGTAACCGATCGAGCAGGAAAGTGCGGCCGTGGGCTGATAGGTGATTTTCACCAGGTAGTATCTCAGGCTGTAGTCGTCCCAGTCACTGATGTCGACGTTGTCCTGTGTCCGTCCCCCGGGAGACAGGCCGGCCAGCGTGGCGGAATCAAGCATGTAGGTGTAGTCGACCTCTCCGTTCGACTTCAGGTAACTGTGCTGGAGCTTGAGAGTCCATTTCTTCGGGACGATGTAGATGTCCGTGCCAATCGTAAACCCGTAGCTGTCGTTCGTCTGATCGGCCGTCCAGTTGTAGTTGGTCGATGTCGATGTTGCGGGATCATATACCGGGGTCGTGAAATTGATGTTTCTCTGAAACTGGCTCTCTTCCGTGCGCTCGTAATCGAAGTTCCCGTACAGGCGGACCCTCTTGGCTATGACGTAGTCCACGTCGAAATTGAACTCGTTTCCTTTCGTGTCCGTGAACCCCAGGACCGTGTCCTCATAATCGGAATGTCTGTATCGGTAGCCCAGGGAAAAGTTCAGGTTTTCCAGGGGGAAGAAATCGAGTGTCGCCTTGAAGGTGTCCCGGTTTTGACTCGCCGCGTCGAATCGCCGGATCCACGGTTCGGCGCCTCCCAGGTTCTGACCCTCGAAATCGGCCTTCCTGTTGAGCCTTTCATAACCCAGCCTTGCGACCATGAAGCTGAGGCCGCTCCACCGCAGCCCCACACTGTAGAGGTCATCATCGTTACCGGGGATGTCCTCCCTCTCGCGATGGACATGGGCGTACGTGTAGGCGCCTGAGAGATAAAAGTTCGCCGGAAGCCTGAACCCTAGTTCGGCGCCGGCCTTGTTTTTCTTGTAGCCGAACAGGGGATTGACCAGGGTCGTCGCGCCGTCCGTGGTGGTGATTCGATCGGATCGATTGTCCCTCTCGTAGTATTTATAGAAAATCTTGCCGTCCATGAACGGGACGGGGGTTGATGTCAGGGAGAGGCCGTAGTTTTGCGTCTCGACTTTCCCGTTGAAGGTCGGGGAGCTCAGGGCGACGGGTGTCGACCCGCCCGTGGTCACATAAGAGGTCAGGAGACCGGCATCGGATTTCGCCTGCGACACTGCGAGATCCGCGTTGAACTTTGTCCTCAGCGGCAGTTTCAGTGCGCCCTTGAAATCCAGCTTCTGATAGGTGTTGTCAGGCGGCAGCGTCAGCACGTCCGTCACCGCAGCGGTGGCTGCATTGGCGGGGTTCCTGAAATAAACCCTGTTGTTGTCATTGTTGAAGGTGCTGTAGGAGTATCCCAGGGACATAAGCAGGGGGTTCTTGCTGTACCCGGCCTGGAACGTGACCCCGTCCGTCCTGTAATCGATCGGGGCCGGCAGCTCAATCGAGATGCCCCCCGGGGTGGTTCCCGCCACCCCGAAGGGATAGGCCCCGGTCCTGTTTTCACGATCGGCCGACACATTGAAGAAGAACGGGTTGAGCAGGTCCATCTTGAACCCGCCGCCGAATTTTCGCCTCATGACATCATAGTCAAAGGTGCTCCAGGTGTTGACGTTGGTGCCGGGCGGCTGGGTGGGGTAGGTCAGGTTGTCGGAGCCCGGGTTTACGTAAAACGTTCTTGCGTCTTCCGTCAGGTTATGGGGAATCTGATCATAGAAGAGCTCCACGCCGAACTTTCCCCATTGGCCGCCCTCGAGGCGGTACTGCTGGTCCCTGTACCCGATGTTTCCGGCCTCGCCTCGCAAGTAGGAATTGTGTGTTTCAGAACCGGCTTCGGCACCGACATAGACGCCGACCCCCTCGCGCATATCCCGATACTCGTTGAACTTCGCCCTGTTGCCTCCGATGTCGGTGTACTGCCCTGTGACGGAAAAGTCGCTTGTTACGGCTTTCCCTTCCTCCGCTTTTTTATCCTCAGCCGAAGCGCACGGAGGGGATAAGATCAACGCCATGACGACCATGATGAAGATTGCACTTTTCATGTCGTCTCCTTGCTCACCTCACGAAGGTCTGTCCTCTTGCGGCAGGTCCCATGCTGCCGTGGATGTTCGAGTGGCAGTTGAGGCAGCCGCGTGCAAACATCCTGTTCTTGCCCCCCGTGGCGCGGCCCCCGAACGTTTCAAAGCTCGTGTAGGGAGTCCCCGGGTGGCCCGAGGCATCATGACAGGACTGGCAGAGCTTCGGCGGTTTGTCGACGAGGAGCTTTGAGTGGTTGCTTCCGTGCGGGACGTGGCAGGTCAGGCAGTTTTCCTCGACGGGAGGGTGTTCCCAGAAGAAGGGCCCTCTCTTTTCCGCATGGCACTTGTAGCAGAGTTCATTGGCGGAATTCGCCGCAATCATCTTGGTCCCGAAACCGCCGTGCGATTCATGGCAGTCGGTGCATTTCACCTTGCCCTCCCGGATGGGATGGTGAGACTGTTTGTTGTGCTGTGCCCTGATGCTCGAGTGACAGATCAGGCAGAGATCCGGCTGCCGTGCCTTGAGATTTTTCGGGGTCCCCGAATGGACGGTGTGACAGTTGTCGCAGGAGATCCCGGCCGTCCGGTGCCTTCCCAGGTCCCAGAAGTTGATGCGGGGGTTTTCGGTATGGCAGGAAAGGCATCTCGCCGATTTCTGCTCGGCATCGGCCTGTCTCTTGCTGAAGATGAAAATCCCTGCGCCGCCGGCCCCCATCTTTTCCAGGTGCGCGGCGCCGGGGCCGTGGCAGCTTTCACAGTTGTCCCTGTTGGCCGGGGATTTGGGGATGGCCTTTTTGGCGTGGATGGAACCCGCATAGCTTTCGTAATGCTTCGCATGGCAGGCCTTGCAGGTAGCGACACCCACGGTGCCGTCGCTGCCCTGTGTATCGCCGGTGACCAGGGCACCGACCACAAAGACGAGGAGGGAAGCGAGAAAAAGAAAGACGAAAAATTCTCTCATTGCGCCCTCCTCTTAGGACCCGAAATCAAATTCAGTGCATTTCCGGCTCTACAGCTTCGGAGATCCGCCGGCACTGGGGTCATCGGCGAAGAGATCCGCCCAACCATGCGGCCTGCGACCTTCTTCCTGATCCCCATCTGTTTCACCCCCTTTTTATCTAAAGGCCCGGGGTGAAATTACTTTTTATCATTTTATCGTCCCATCATGCGGGTGCTTTGTAAATGAGCGGAAACCTGATTCTTGAAGAGCCTGTTTACTTAGTTTCCCATCAGGGATTCCCTTAGTTCGGGATCAGGAATCGGCGCCCCCGGCTCCCGCTTCACTTCACCGGTGATGTGTGATAAAAAACACTGTGAGCGGTTGAAAACCTGTTTTGGATAAGGAGGTCCGATCATGGCAGCCGTCAGAATCAGTCCCGAGGAAGCCTATCAGAAAGTGAAGGACGGCCGGGCGATCCTCGTTTGCGCTTACGCGGATGAGGAGAAGTTCGGGAAAATGCGACTCGACATGGCCATTTCCTTCGGCGATTTTCAGAGGCGCCTCCCGACGCTTCCCAGGGATCAGGAGATCATCTTTTACTGAGCCTGAACGAACGAGCACACATCTGCCAGTTTGGCAGTGCAGTATCAAAAGATGGGGTACTCGAATACCCGGGCCCTTCTGGGCGGTGTCGAAGGCTGGAAGAAGGCGGGATACGGTGTCCTCTGAAAAAGGGGGGGCGACGACTGAACGGTCAGCGGGATTTGTGAAGGCGGCGTCGGGCAATGCAATGCGGGGAGGAAAAATGAAGAACACGATCAAGGGAACGCGGACGGAAAAAAACCTCATGGCGGCCTTCGCAGGCGAATCGCAGAGCTTCAATCGTTATACCTATTTCGCCGAAACCGCCAGGAAAGAGGGGTATGAACAGATCGCCGGCATCTTTTCGGACACGGCGGATAACGAAAGAGCGCACGCCCGGACCCTCTATCAATTCCTGGAGGGAGGCGGGATCGAGATCACGGCCACTTACCCCTCGGGGCCTGCGGCAGACACGAAAAAGAACCTGCAAGCTGCCGTGGCCGGCGAGAACGCCACCTGGACGCTCCGCTATCAGGACTTCGCGAGGGTAGCCAGGGATGAAAACTTTTTGGAAATCGCGAGCGCTTTTGAACACATCGCCGTTGCTGAAGAATTTCACGAGGCCCGTTTCAGAAGGTTGATGGATAATCTGGAGAAAAACGAGGTATTTAAAAAAAATGCGCCCGTGAAGTGGCATTGCACGAATTGCGGCTACGTCCAGAAGGGGAAAGAGGCACCCGGGCGCTGCCCGGCCTGTCAGTTCCCGCAGGCATTTTATGAGTTGCTGGCGGAAAATTATTGATCCGGGGAAGGACACCCCTTAAAATGTGATATTATTCGGAACGCGCCCCGAAGGAGGCAGGAAATGAGACCTCTGGTTGCCGCCATTCTACTATTGACGCTCTTGTCCCTGTGCGGCTGTCCCCAGTTCTATTTCAATGAAATGAAGAAGAAATCGGCACAACACACGCAATGCAGGGCCGATGAGATGGTCATCGTGGACGACGAGAACGAGGTCTCGGAAGGGGTCCACAGGTGGAAAGTCGAATGCGCCGGGAAGAAATACCGGTGCACGGAGATACCCAAGAAATCCCTGGAGTGTCACCCGGTCCCCGAATGAGGGGGCGTCAGTCCCGGCAATCACTTACAGCAACAAGCCCGCAGTTTAACGCGCCACGTCGCGTCCTCGGCGCGAAGCACCTGACGCATGCCGGTCCGGCGGACCCGCTCACCCCTTCACTGCGACGAGTGCGACACCCAGTCTCGACTCGAGTTTTTTGATCTTTCCGAGTGTTGTCTCGTCTATCTTGGTGGGTGAAATGTCCCGGCAGGTGAACGACAGTAGGGTGGCCCCGATTTCCTTTTCCAGAGCCTTGATTTCCTCCAGATTCCCGGCATTCAGATTTGAGTAACTGCACAGCATGATTCTGTCTCCTTTCTCCCCGGCGGGATGGTTTTGAATCGCCGAATCCGATTCGAGCGCCCCGGTTGCCGCGGCAAGGGCCCGGGCGGTCTGCATGCGCCCTGAAATGAGAAGACCAGCAGCTGAAGGAAGGTGCGGAGTGTCTGCCCCTGCCTCCGCCACCCGCTCGAGGTTATCCCGACGCAAGCAGTCGAGCAAGGGTCAGTGCATTGAGGACGGCAAAACCCTGAAAGTCGTTGTCGAAATAGACATAGGCGTCACGGGCCCACCCGCGGATTTTGCCGGCAAGTTCCCTCAATTCCCCGTCGGTGTAATTCGACGCGTAAAGGACAATCCTGCCGTGCAGCCGAACGTAGACGAAGGATGCGGTGACCGCCTCGTGACAGGGGTAGCGGCCGGCGCTTTCGGCGATGCACCAGGCGATGCCCCGTTCTTGAAGGATGGAGAAGAATTCGTCGTCGACGAATGTCTTGTTCCTTGCTTCGATCGTGTACTTCAGCCCGGGGTCAAGCAGGTCAAAAAAATCGATCATTCGTGACCGGTCATACTTGAGGGAAGGCGGAAGCTGAATCAGGACCACGCCGAGTTTGTCCTTGAGCGTTCCGATGTCCCGGAGAAACCGCCGCACCGATTCACTCTCCACGGTGAGGCGCTTGATGTGGGTGATAAACCGCAACATCTTGACGGAGAAGAGAAAGTCGGCGGGGACGGTCTCATACCATTTCTGAAAGGTGACCGGTTTCACCGCGCGATAGAATGTCACGTTCAGTTCGAGGGTGTTTAGGTACTGGGCATAGAAGCCGAGCCGGTCCCTGGGCCTCAACGCCTCAGGGTAGAACACGCCCTTCCAGTGGCCGTATTGCCAGCCCGAGGTGCCGACGAAAAAACGGCAGGGCGGTTTCCTTTTGGCCGGTTTGATTGTCATCTGCAGGGTCCCCGTAAGCACCGGCGGCGGGCCGGGAGCGACTGATTCTAATGTAACGTCACCGGATTGTGTCCACTCAACTCAAAGGCGGTTTAATGATCTACGGATAGTCGTTTGAAAAAGAGAAGTCAATGATCGGGGCGGATAATTTTTTCAGGCCGGGGACGCTCGGAATGGACGAAAGGCGGGGTTGATTCAGTAAACGCTTCCTGTAAACTGTCAAATGTCAAAATGTCAGGCCTGACCCCGTTGCGATCTGGTCAGGCGAAATATTTATCGTAGATCTCCTGCGAGTTTCTCTCCTGCATGTCCCGGTAGGCCGCAGCCCGGTTGAGCGCCTGCCTCCGATATTTGTCGTAGACCTCTTTATTGCTGAGAAGATTTTCGACATGTGAACGGTAGATTGTGGCAAGCCTGTCGATATCCAAACTCTCCTTCCGACCCAGTCCTACGAGGATACCGCTTTCCCCCAAAGCTTCAGGAATTCCCCCGATGCGGTTCGCAATAACCGGGATGCCCCTCATGCTTGCCTCCAGGATGATACGGGAGAACCCCTCATCAATGAGAGAAGGAACGATGAGGACCTTCACCTGTTCGAAAAAACGACCGATATCGTCGACCCAGCCGATATTGAACAGGTTCGGCGGGCAGGGGAAATCCTCAACCGGGCCGGAAAGGGCATGCCCCGCGACGACAACCGGTGTCGAGGGGATCATCTCCAGGAGTTTCCTCACGACATCCTCCCCCTTCGTCTTTGTCCCCGAGGAATAGAAGCCCACGGCAGAATTTCCGTTAAGCGAGGGACCCGCGCCGCATGCAAAATCGAAGCGGTTGAACCAGACATCCGACGAAACGTTTAACCTTCTCTTTATCATTTTCCGCAGATAGTCGCTGACGGTAAGAACGGCACGTTTTCGCAGCATCCCCCTTAAAGAAACGGGGAGCATGCGGAACCTCTCGATGTTGCCGCTTGCATTGAAGATATGAACGCCCGGCAGATTGAGAATGCTGACGGCCAGCAACGCCAGATAATCGGCGTCACCTGTAATGGCAAGGTCGACAGGTTCGCCGCGCAGAACATCCATGACCTGAGGAAGAAAGCCATCGGGAACCACCGACTGGTGATAACTGGAGGACACCGGGTGCTCGCAGACAATGATTCCATCATCCGCAAGATTGCCGGTGGAATCTCCCTTCTGGGCCGGATAAAGATCAGGACAGAAATTTCGCAGTCTGCATCGTTCGTTCGAATAGAAATTATAAAAGGCAACACGATGATTGCGGCACCGGAGAAACCGCAGGGCTTCATAGACGGCACGCGATCCGCCGTCGGCAAGATTCGGGTCGAACGTATCGACGCTGACCAGCGCTATGTGCTTTTTAGCCATCGCTCGCTTTTGAGGCAACGTGAAAGTTTTCACCTCGTCACTCTCGTCCCCCGCAGCGCTCACGAAAAGCGTCATCCCGCTTCTGTGAACGCCAGGACCGTACCAGGGCCGTACCAGTATCCGGTTCGGGTATCAGCCGATCTCTTGCACAAGCGTGGTTATCCCGCCTTGTGGCCTGGCCCTCGGGCCCTTCAACTGCAAAGAGACACTTTCCATCTCCTCCCAGAAAGCACCTTCGAGGCTCGCTCTCAGGACAAAAGAGGGCACCTTCCCGGCGATCGCCGCCATGTTGTTGAAAAAACATGTCCTTTGTTTGTACAAATTCTCGCGGTCAAGGCCCAACCAGATAATGGTCAGAATCTGCGTCTGAAGGCAACTTGCCCTGACCGCCGACTCCCACCCCTTTATGGGAATCACCTCATCCCTCGTAGCAGCCCGATCGAGGAAAAAGATTGCCCTCAGGGGCAGGGCTTTTTCCACTTTCCAGGTCTGCCGGCAGGGCCCCACAATGTATCGGCTCCAGGTCGGAAAAGGGTGGGCCATGTATATTCCATCGGGTGATCTAGCGATTACCGTTTCGTCGTCACAGAGGGCGTTCCATGGCGGCGGGATGCGTGCGCAGCAAGTGGACTTCCCCGTCCCTCCCCGGGCGGCAATGACGAATCCCATGCCGTCGCGCTCAATCAGCGCGGCGTGCAGAGGGACCCCTCCTGCCTCCTGAACCCCCTCGAAAATCGGGAAAAGGGCCATCTGCATCCTGGTGATTTCAATCCCCCTCTTTCCTTTCGGCCCGAGGTCGCAGACGATATCAGCTGATTTCTTGTGATAGTAAAGACGGATTAGACCAAGGTCCTTCAGAGTCCAGGCTGCTGAACAGATTGCCGATGGTGCCCCTGTGCGGGTCATCCATAAATGCCGCTGCGCGGCATTAGGCCGGGACCTCAGTTCCATGACCCTCGAAAATTCCGCCAGGCACGAAGCGGCGCTCCCATCTGCGCCTATGCCCCAGTGTGAACCATCTGCCAGTTCTAATGAATACATGTTTTCTTTTCGTACAGCACGCGTTGGAATGATCTCATTGGGGTGAGCTTCCCGAATTGCACTTGTTGCCGGGCCCACTGCCCCCTGTGCATGCGTCATAAGCAAAAGACCCCAAATTGCAGCTATATCCCCCCGAATTACCCGCTGACGTCCCTGTCGCACAGCACGTTTTACTAGACCCACTGCTCCCAGTCATGCAAACAGTTGGCGAGCTGCCATTTTTGCAGCGATAAGTCCATTGCGTACTGGAACTCCAGCAATAGACATTCCTCACTCCATCCGTGCAATCCCCTGTCGCCGAGTTACCGTCTCGGCAGGTTGCAGCATAAGCAGTCAACTCGCAGAAACTCTCTATGATCGGGGCGGTATATTTGAGTTTTTTCTTCATCCCGTCTCCCCGACCTCACGATCCTCTATGATTTTGAGCAGCCACGAACGTCCGTGCCGCAACATAAGACGGACCGGCCTGAGGCAGTAAGAAATAGGGTAAAGGCTGTCCGGCAAAGGGGCCGGGTTCCACTCGCCGGCGGCGAGTGTGGCCACGAGCCTCCCCGCAAAGAGAAGTTGGTCCCGTCGCCGCTCCCTCGCCTTCAGATAGAAGAGATACCTCCGGGGGTCCACGTCGGGATTCACCGGTGTCGACGCTATGACGGCAAGAACCTGCCGCAGCAGGCTCGATGCCATGAAGTCGTCATCGATCCCGGCCGAGATCTTCTCCGGGAGACACACCCCTGCCAGGCGTTTCGCGAGGAGAAGCGCCAGGCTGATAAGCCGCATCACACCGCATCGCCGGGCAAGTTCGAAGGTGCGTTCGAGGTCCGGCGGGGTCTTCGATGTGAGCAGGGCCGCCACGTCGCAGACCCATACCAGTTTGCACCAGAGGTGCTTTGCGCCATGGACGGAGAGCAGAAGTAGCGTCTCTTCTGGCGGGAGCACGGGGAATGAGAAGCCTTTGCAGGCACGTCTATCCAGAACGGACCAGATGCCGAGCCTGTCATGGTCCAAGCCGAAATAGCCGGGAACAATGGCCCACTGAAGCTCGACATCGATCTTGCCGTCGCGGCGGGAAAAGGCCGTCTCGTATTCGGTGCAGCGATGGGCCGCAAGGCGAACCCCGTTCATTGTGTTCTTGGCGCCGTATCCTAACGTATTGAGGACCTTCATGGCCTTTCGAAGTTTTTCCCTCGGGACCAGGATGTCGAGATCCTTCGACTTTCTTCGGGCCGGATCCCCGTAGAGCATCAGGGAAAGCGCGGGCCCCTTGAAGGGGTATGCCTGGACACCACATGAGGAAAAAGCCTTCAGTATTCTGTCCAACTCCGATGCCAGGAAGAGGGCTCGAAGCGCGTTGGCGTGATTGAGGCTTCGCAGGCGGTTCATGACCGCGGCGGGTGTTGCATCCGGGCAGACGTCGGGAAGAGTCCTGTAGACGACAGGGACGAGATTGTGCCAGTCGCAGAGCCCGACGAATCGATTCCAGTCGATATTCTCCGATGAAGCCGACAATGGTGTACCGTCACTGTGAAATGCTGCCCCGACACAGGAAAGAAGGAGGTCATTTTCCGGGCGCATGCCGGCAAGCCTCCTTTCCGGGTATCATCGGCGCGAGCCTGTGGATGTCGATCCCCGGGACTCCCTCGAGCATGGGGGCCATCTTGCGGTCGTAGAGCCGCGTCAATACGTGGCGGGGATGAAGCATGACCGCCACCGACAGAAATGCAGAAAGACGCAGGTAATCTCCGCAGGCGTAATGAAGGGCCGCACGCTGGAAGAAACGCTCGCCTGCATCCCGCCTTCGGGCATGAAAACGAATGGACCATGGCCGGCCCTTTTCGCCCTGGAGGAATTCCCGAAGGCACGACTCTTCCCTTCCCTGCCGCCTCGCCTCGGCACAGGCCATGATCCAGCGGTGATGAAGCCTCTGCTCGGCGTTACGGGCCATGGTGAGCGATTTCCCGTGAATGCGGTACATGACAAGCGGCTCCGGCACCTTCAGGAGCAGGTGCCCCTTTTCGGCCAGCCTCAGCCAGAGATCGACGTCCTCGGCCTGGGCGAATTGCTCCCGGTAGCCGCCGATTGCGAGCATTGTCTCCCGGTGCATCAGGGTCGAGGAGTGAATGAAAAAGACGGGCTCGCCCCGGGTCGCCATGTCATCGAACTCAGCTTTCGTGAAGGGTCCTTCGGCGCTGACAAGGCCTATGACCCGGCCTGCATCGTTTATGAAATACCCCAGGGTCCCAACGATGCGGGCGTCGGGGTTCTTTCGGATGAAGGCGACCTGCTTCTCCAGTTTTTCGGGCATGAAGACGTCGTCGCAGTCGAGCCTTGCCACCCACTCCCCCCTTGTTTCTTCGAGGCCGCGATTGGCCGCGGCGGCAACGCCCGTGTCCGGCCGGCACAGGACGCGGATCCGCCCGTCCCTCCGGGCGTAACGCGTCAGGATCTCCACGCTCCGGTCCGTCGAGCCGTTGTCGATGACCAAAAGCTCCAGGTCCCGGTGTGTCTGAGCCAGAACGCTTTCTATGGCCTTCGCCAGGTATTTCTCCCCGTTACGTACGGGTATGACGACGGATATTCTCATAAGGGATGATCTTGACTTTCTTCTCCCCCTCATCGGGTATCAGCTGGCACTCCACGAGTTGGCGGTAGTAGTCGTTCGATCGCTGAAGTTCCGCGTGTGTCCCCTCGGCGACGAGCCGGTTCTCGTTGAGGAGGAGGATCCGGTCGGCGTCGACGACGGTCGAAAGCCTGTGGGCCACGACGAAAAGGGTCTTCCCCCGCGTCTCCCCGGGGAGCGCCTTGAAGATCGATCTCTCCGTCAGGCTGTCCAGGGAGGCCGTGGGTTCGTCGAGAATGAGGATGTCGGGGTCCTTGACGAGTGCCCGGGCAATGGCGAGCCGCTGCTTCTGGCCCTCTGAGAGGTTGACGCCCTTTTCCCCCACCTCGCTTTCATACCCCTCGGGGAGACCCGCGATGAAGTCGTGAATCCCCGCCACCCGGCAGGCCCGCAGGACCTGTTCATCGGCGGCATCGGGGTTCCCGTAGCGGAGGTTCTCCATCATGGTGCCCGAAAGCAGGATCGGGCTCTGGGCGACATAGCCGATGCGCTGCCTCAGGGAGCGGACATCGTATTCGCCGGCGGACTTGCCGTCGAAGTAGACCTCCCCCTCCGACGGCTTGTAGAAGCGCATCAGCAGGCTCAGGAGCGTCGTCTTGCCGACGCCGCTCGGCCCCACGACGGCCGTTTTCTCTCCCGGCCTGACATGGAATGACACGTCCTGCAGGACGGGGTTTGCGGGGTCGTAGGCGAAGGAGACGTTCCTGAACTCGATCTTGCCCTCGAGCCTGCCGACCTTCTCGCGGGTTCCCGCGTTCTCCTCCGGGATCACGTCGAGGAGCGCCGTCAGCCGCTCGAGCGACGCGCGTATGTTCTGGATCTGGAAGCCCGTCGATGTCAGCGACTGGGCCGGGCCGAAGACATAACCCAGGTAGGCCTGGAAGGCGAAGAGGGTGCCCAGGCTCCAGTGGCCCGTGATGACCCAGTAGGCGCCGAGGGCAAAGACGGCGAAGTTCACGAGACTCGGCGTTGAGGAGAGCGCAAGTCCCGTGAGGGACCCCACGACGGATCGTTCCGCCGACACACGGAATACTTCCCTCAGTCCCGCCATGATTCCACCCGCGGCCCTTTCTTCCGCCGCGAAGGCCTTGACGAGCGGCATGGAAGAGAGCGTCTCCTGGAACCGGCTCATGTAGCGTGCCTGCTCTTCGTTCCCCGCGTGGTTGAGGGCGTGCATCCGGTCTGAAAAGTACCGGAGTGCGAGGAGGAAGACCGGCACGGCGGCAAGGGCCGCCAGGGCAAGCCGCCACTCGAGGTAGAGGAGGATGGCGATCCCGCCCAGGAATCGAAGGACGTTTTCCACGATCCCGACAAGGCTCCCCGAGAGGAACCAGGTCACGCCGCCGATATCCCCGGTGATGCGGGCCATCAGGTATCCCGTCTGATTCTTGTCGTAGAAGGTTTTCGGGAGGCGCAGGGAATGATCGAGCACCTGCTTCTGGATGTCGAGGGTGATCTCCTGGCTGTAGCGCAGGAAGAACCAACTCTGGAAAAGGCCCAGGGCCCTCGAGAAGATGGCCAGCGCTACCATGAGAAGGAGGACCCACGGAAGAAGCGAAAGCTTCCCGGCCAGTTGACGTCGTCGATGACAAAGCGCGACACGAGCGGCATGGGGAAGCCAAGGACCGATCCCGTCAATATGAGAGCGGACCCGAGGAGTGCCTTCTTCCAGTGCCGCCGGAAAAACGGCAAATGCCGGCGCAGGTTCACACCGATGCCGGTATAGGTCTTCCCCTCGGCGATTTTGTCTTCGGGCGCTTTCCGCTTGAGCCCGCTTACTAAATATTCAAGCCAGGTTCTCATATTTGTTGAAAAGGCACACCCCTCCCTTTTTCTCCAAAAGATGCCAAATTCATGCCCGGTCAAGAAAATCTAAGGATGGGCACCTTCATTAATCCGAAGGGGATCGTGTTGCATCATATGATGCATGATTTCGGTAATTTATGAGCAGGACTGAAAACATTCAATCTTTATCACGGTCTGTTTTTTGACTTGCTGTTCGGTCAAATTTATCGTAAAAAGGAATTGAAATTTCCATTTTGAGGCTCAATATGGAAATGATTGACAGATTTTTCAAACCCCCGGCATCCAGTTTTTTCCTTTTCGGGCCGAGAGGCACGGGCAAATCAACCTTTGTGAAAAGGCATTACACCGATGCCGTCTATATCGACTTGCTTGACCCGGAGCGGATTCGCTTTTTCTCTGCCCGGCCGGAACGACTTAAGGAGATCGCAGATGCACATCCGGCTTCAGTGTGCATCGTTATCGACGAAATTCAGCGTGTTCCCGAAATACTCACCGTCGTTCACAAACTGATTGAAGAGAGCAAGAGAAGGTCATTCATATTGACGGGCTCGAGCGCACGAAAGCTCAAAAGAGCTGGCGTCGATCTTCTCGGGGGCCGCGCCCTGCTCCACACGATGCATCCCTTCATGGCCGGTGAACTTGGGCAGGAATTCAATCTCGATCGGGCGCTTCAATACGGGCTGCTTCCGCTCGTGATCCGTGCAGAGACACCCGGAGAAGTTCTGAGGTCCTACACGGCACTTTACCTTCGGGAGGAAGTGCAGATGGAGGGCCTCGTGAGAAACGTGGGCAACTTCTCAAGATTCCTCGAGGCCATCAGTTTCTCCCATGCCTCGATCCTCAACATCAGCAACGTGTCACGTGAATGCGAGGTGGAACGGAAAGTCGTCGAAGGGTACGTTTCTATCCTCGAAGATATTCTCCTGGGCTGGCGTCTCCCGATCTTCACTCGCAAAGCCAAACGTGCGCTGGCAGCCCATCCGAAATTCTACCTTTTCGATACGGGTGTTTTCAGGGCTTTAAGACCCGGAGGGCCTCTCGACCGGTCGGCGGAAATCGAAGGTCAGGCGCTGGAAGGACTGGTCGCACAGCATCTGAGGGCCTGGGCCGCCTACTCCCGAACGAAGAGGGATCTGTACTGCTGGCGCACGCGCTCTGGTGTCGAGGTCGATTTTGTCGTGTACGGGCCTGAGGGGCTGTGGGCAATCGAAGTCAAATCCGCTTCCAGAATTCACTCTGGAGATATACGCGGCCTTCTCGCGTTCCGCGATGAGTATCCTGAGACTAAAGCAATTCTTATCTACAGGGGACAGGATCGGCTGGTGAAGGGCGGGATTTCATGTATTCCCTGTTCCGATTTCCTGATGGGACTCCATCCTGACCGCAGTCTGGATGAGACCGATGTTGGATAAAACTGGGAATTCGCTCTCTCTTTAATTTCCCAATCCATTTAAGGTAGAGTCCGCTCGTCGACAAAGAGGCGGAATGGGCGCCGGATCCGCCAGGCCGTTTCGCCCGGCAGACGCCGCCCGATCACCTTATTCCCCATGAGCAGCTGCCGCTCCTCTCCGTTCTTTCTCGTGAGCGTTATGATCCTTGGGGCCACGGATTCCGGCACGAGCCTCCTCGCAATCCCGCTGCGAGAAAAGAAATGATAAACGGGATGCAACACCCATGAGGACCGGTGGTCCAGTTTTCGAACAAGTCCAAGGAACCCTGCTGCAAGACATCCTTTAAGACCGCCCGCAACGGTGATAACACGCCCTCCACGCTCCACGCTAACAGCGCGGCCGATGATATCTTTCTGCCGGATTTCCCAGGAATCGCGGGAGAGGTTCGCATCCCCCTTCGTCCGGATGCCGGCAGTACCTGTCGAGACGACACGGTGGACGACCCGCTCCTCCTGTCCCGGTGCGTTGAAGATGATCACGTCTCCCCGGCGCAGGTCCTCGATGCGGCAGGGGTCGAACAGGATCCGGTCGCCGGGTCGGAAGAGAGGCGTCATGCTCTCGCCGCGGCAGAAGACGGCGTTTTCGTTTTTTTCACCCATCCCGGTCATGCCGACTCATCCCCGCTCGCTACACGGAATACGCTATACCCTGTTGGCCGCAAACACTCGATCTCCCCGAAAAAGCAGCCTGTCCCTTCTTTCTATGATTCGAACTCACGATCACGAACCTGTGTCGCATTTGATACCTGTCTTGCAGCCGTCCATCCACATCACGGTGGACCCGCATGAACAGCATAAGCCCGCCCGCGACCCGCTTTTGCAAATGCATTGATTGCTTGGGGCCCTGGTGCTGCCTGTGGTGCAACTGCCTGCGACATTAATGCCGACCTCACAGCAGGACCAGTAGGATCTGTCGCAGGCACCCGTGCCGCTCCAGCATTCCCCGGCGGCTACCCCATTCTGGCAACCCGCAGAGTGCGCACAGCTGCCGGTATTACACTCACCGGTGATGTCGCTGCCGGTGACGCAGGACGGTGTCCCGCTGCAGGACATCTTGTCCCCCAGATTCACCAGGATTGGCATTTCGTATCGGAACCTGCTCATCAAAACATGACCCTCTTAGAATTAGAACTTACCCTGGCATCCATGCCGGGATTGGCCATCTTCCTCCTCATTGGTTCCCCGAAAAAGTAGCCTGTCCCCTTTTTTTGCCCCTGACGCCGGAACCGGACTCGCAGCTGCCATAGTAATAAACGCTGCATGCGGTGTAACCCAGGGCAGAGTCGGAACGCATATCGACCAGGATCGGTTTTTCATATTTTGTGCGTTCATTCATGTCGTTCGTTTTCCCGTGTGACTTATGCGGATTCGATTCCCCGGCACTGCTCGGCGATCCGTCCCAGTACCTCCTCGATCTTCTCCCAGAACCGACCCGTGAGGCTGACACGTAACTGGAAGGTCGAAATGGCCTTGGAAAGGTCCATCGCGTTTTGGAAGAGCTCCTTCCTGCCCGGGATACCGCTTCGGGAGTGAGCAATATCCAGGGGCATCAGGGCTTCATCAGAAGCCTGTTTGACGGCAACGGCAGCTTCTGCTCCCCGCAATTTTCCCACACTATCAATTAACGACTGCTTCAGGACAAATAACGCTTCGAGCGGAACGGACTCATTCATCCGGCATGGCCACTTGTTACGGCCCGAATCGACAGCGCTCCACGTCGGCAATGGATGAGCGAGGAAATGTCCATTCCTATCTTTCACAACAAGTGCCAGATCATCTCCGAGGATTCGCCAGTTGGAAGGCAATCGTTGGCAGCACGTCGTCTTGCCAGCGCCACTTTTACCCATAAGAAGCACGCCTGATCCTCGCCGCTCCAGAAGAGCTCCGTGGACGATAAGCCCCCCTGCTTTGATGACTTCATCAAATACAGGCAGAAGTGCATGACGAAACTGACGAAGAACCAGTGAACGATTGCCTGACATAATCCCGCAGAGAAGATCGCGCACCTCCGGATGCTCAAAGAAAACAAGACCCGCAACACCCGAGAAACGCCATCCCTGCGCAGCGATGTCTCCGGGCGGACACGGAACGAAACGAGGAAACCCGTCGGAATGGCTATCCTTTTCAATACGGCCGAACCGGAGACAGCGGCCAACCTTTTCCGAACAGGTCTTCAACCCCAGATGCGCCGCAAACTCCTCCACCCATGCCATCACCTCGAGGCCGGCATCCCGGCAAGCTTCTATTTCCCATGTTTTTCCGTCGAACAACGATAACTGATATCGCATATCACACCGGTGAACTTCCGCCGCCGCACCACATCGCCTGACTGCCATAATTCTGGCAGGTGTCGCATGCTCTGCCGCCGCCCTCGCAATACCAAATAGTCATCATACCCTGTGTTGAGGTGACACCGCCGCCGTATACGCAGCAGCTGAAATAAGCGTCACCATTGCAGGCATTTGACCCAGCACCGCAAGCCCGAGCTCTCGTGCCCGTATCACAACTGCTCAAGCCATAGCAGCTTCCGGCCAGACAGAAGCCGTCATTGATGAAGCTGCCGCCGCTGCAGGATGCCCCCTGGCAGGACCGATCGTCCGTGAAACTAATTAAATACGGCTTTTCATAACGTAATTGCGTCTTCATGATACGACATCATCAAAAAATACTATCTCTATGTGGCGCCGGATAACAAACATCGAACCGCGGTTCTACATCTTTTCTTTTGACCATTTCTCTGACATACCCGCACCGCGGGGGTTTCATCTGCCCCAGCACCTCCTCGATCTTCTCCCAGAAACGGCCCGTGAGCGACAGGCGCAGGATGTAGGACGGAATTGCGGCGGCCAACGAAGCGGCATTGTTAAATATGATCCTCCTGAGCTGTGGACTCAACTCTCGCTGACCTGTGGGCATGATGGACCGGAACACCATCATGGACGCCTGATCGATCAACACCGAAGCGGTTCCCCCGCCGACGGGGATCACCTCATCGGAGCCGGCCTGGACAATAAAGAAAAGGGCAGCGACGTGCAAGGACCGGCTGACGTTCCACGTCCGATTCTCGTCGCCGCTACGGATGGCACTCCATGTCGGAAAAGCATGGGCATAATAGCGGCCATCCTCGCCTCGTACGACCAGGGCAGTATCATCGCTTAAGGGCGTCCATGGTGCAGGAATCCGGCGGCAGGCTGTCGTCTTGCCCGCCCCGCTCCGCCCGGCGAAAAGAACCCCCCGTCCCCCGAATTCCATCAACGCGGCATGGAGAGGCAGCCCTGCCCTGCCGGCGGTATCCTCATAGAGTGGGAGCAGGCAACAGCGCATCTGCTCGGCCGTGAACACCGTATTCCGAGACATCACAAGTCCGCAAACGGTTTCGGATATATCGGGATGCTGCCAGATTTCCAGACCCGGCGGCAAAAGCCGGACCTGCCAGCCCTCTGCAGGATAGCCCTTCGGTGGCCTCCAGCGGGGAGCCCAGCCCACCGAGGGATCGAATCCCACCTGCTCAAGCAAAAGTGTCCCGTCATAATATTTGTCGGAACGCTCCATGCCCATCACCCGAGCCATCTTCGCTGCCCAGGGGCCGGTTTGCTCTGACGCCCGTATGCCCCAGCGCCGGCCGTCAGCCAGTTCGAAGGTGTAGATCATGAAAGCTTTTCTCTCCCAACGCTGAACAGATTCATTAAACGGCATCGCACGTGGCCTGAACTATCCGGCACAGCTAGGTAAGACCAAATACAAGCTGGACTGTGCGACCCACTAAAGACAGTTCTCATAAATGTAAATAGTACTTCCGGTTATGCAGTTGGATCCAGCAGCAGTGCCATTCGTGCAAGAGTTCCGTGCCGAGCTACCGGTGGTGCAATAACACTCGGTCCATTTAACGGTACCACTTGTTGTCGGGCCAGTTCCAGATTCGCAGCAACCGTCGCAGCCACAGGCAGTGCTGCCTGTACCGCAGTACTCCGCCTTTGATCCGTTCGTCATGCACCATGTATTCAGAGTACAACTCCCAACTGAACAGCCGGCTGTGGGGCTATTGCCGGAACCGCATGTTGCAAATTCTGCACAGTGAGCATTGTTTGCCATGTTGATGAGCATCGGTTTCTGGTAATGGGATTTTGTCTTCATCATTTTACATCTTCACACGAAAAACACTGCCCTTGCGCGAGGCCCATAGCATCAATGCCCACGCCTGTATTCAGGTTTACCTCTCCCCGCGACTGCTTCACCCGCTCCAGCACCTCCTCGATCTTCTCCCAGAACCGGCCCGTGAGGCTCAGGCAGAGGTGGTAGGCCGGGGTCGCCATGGCGATGGAGGCTGCACTTTCATAGAGGGCCTTCTTCACGCTTGCCTCTTCCCGGCGCGGGAACTCGAAATCGATCGACCGGAAGACCTCGAGGGCCGAGCGGGACAGGGAGAGCGCCGTTATGCTTCTCTTCAGGTCAAGGCAACAGTCCTCCTGGGACTGCGCCAGGAAGAAGACTGCCCGGAGGGGTACGGACAAACCCGAATGACAAACCCCCGACCCGCCGTTTCCTCCGAAGGCACTCCAGGTCGGGAGCGGATGGACGCGGTATTCCCCGGAAGCGCCGCGCACCACAAGACAGAGATCGTCGCCCAATACACTCCAGGGAGGCGGAAACCTCCGGCTCGTTGTGGATTTCCCAGCGCCGCTGCTCCCCGCCAGGATCACGCCGGAGCCTTCGATCTCGACAAGGGCGCCGTGGACGGGAAGCCCGCCCGTGAGCATAGCGTCGATATAAACGGGAAGAAGCGACCGACGCATCTGGTAAACGCGGAGCGGCAATTCCTCCTCGGAATCCGTTTCGCAAATGACTTCACGGACCGCGGGGTGCTGGAAAAAGACCATGTTATGAAACTCCCTGATCTTCCACTCCTCGGCCGGAAGGCGCCTCAAATATTGCAGCAGCCGGGGACCGAAGAACGTGCCGGGCTCCCGGGACATGACCTCGAAGTGGATGCACCTGTCCGCCCCGCCCTCAGCCTGAGAGAGCCCCATCATCAGAGCGACGCTCTCGAGGAAGGACTCCGCCTCTCCCTCGGCCTCGAAGTCCCAGACGACACCGTGGTCAAAAGTAACTTGAAATCTCATAGTCACTCCGTAAAAAGGGGACAGTCCCCTTTATTTCCGATCTCTCACCACCGGAGATGCCAAGCGTAATGCCTCCTCTCCCACAGTCCAGCAAACGAGTCATGACCAACCGCAATCATAAACACGTTCCCTGCATAGTCCCCGTTTTGCACGACAGATAGGCATTGCTGCCTATATAACAGTTCTGATATGGAAACGAGCCGCCTGCGCAAGTAAACTGTGTAGCCGAGGGGGGCACCACTATTGATCCCCCTGAACAATATGCAAAACAGTTTCTATTTTCACACGCATCAGTCCCAGTCATACATCCCCCGGCTTTAGTGCCGTATTGGCAAACCGAATTGAATTGGCATTCGTCTTTCGTCGCAGCACCTCCATAACCGCAACTGGTTACTCCTACTACGCTCTCGTCATTGAGACCGACGAGCACCGGCTTTTCATACCTGAAGTCTGTTTTTGTCATGACCCTTTCTCTAAAAAGGGGACAGTCCCCTTTATTTCTTCTTAGGTCGTCCTCTGGGTCGGATGGTCGATTCCAGATTGAAATCTCTTCCGATTTTCTCTCTCCAGATACCCGATCCAAACGGCGCCTGACGGTTTACACATTGCCTGACAAAATCGAGATCGCTGATTGTCCACGGTGCATCGATGTATTGTGTCCAATGTTCCGGCAAGTCCCGCGGGGCGATGTCCGTCAATTTCCTCGGCAATGCCCCTGTATTTTCCCTATGGGAAGACCACTTCCAGTCCCGTGCACTCGCGACCAGACCCGCGCGCACAGGATTGCCTTCGACATACCTCATAAGAACCAAGAGGTGATCATCATCCTGAACGGGAAAGCTTTTGAATCGCCCCTGCCAGAGATGGCCGCTTCTATCGTAGTGGTTGTTGTATCGACGAATATGCGTCGTCATCAGCCATTGCATCCATAGACTCAGCGAGATGTCACCACCCGGCGAGACAACAAAATGGAAATGATTCGGCATGAGGCAGTAGGCGAATAATTTAAGGGGGCAACGTTCTTTCGCCATCGCCACCACATCCAGGAACGCCTCGTAATCAAAACTCTTGCGAAAGACAACCTGCTTGTCATTCCCACGGTTGATGACATGATAAATAAGGCCACCAGCCAGTTGCCTTGACATCCTCGGCATCTTTTGTTCACCTCGCATGCAAAAAGGGGACTGTCCCCTTTTTCCTGCTCACGATTACGACCCTTTCCGGCCGAATCCGGCGGAAAGATGGGTCCGCGCATCCAGCCTCACCAGGAAATAGCTTCCTTCCCTGCAGTTTCCGCTGCAGCAGGATTTTGTTCCTGACGGGAACGGAAATGCCGGCGGGGATTCCCCGCTATAGGGATTGAAACCCCTGACACTCATTGGGTTGGTGGTCCATTCATAGATTCTGTCGATCCCGCGCTCATGGAGCCGGCGGACCAGCCTCTCCTCGTCGTCCGGGCCCTTTGTCACGAGAAAGACCCTGTCGAAGAAAAGCGGCCCCGTGTGATCCCTGCTTCCGATGTCGGAAAAAAGAACGGCATCGCCTGCCGCGGTGTTTCTTGCGATGAACTCGATTCGTGCTGCATTGTAGGACCTGTATTTCAGTACTGTTTCCCTGGACTCCTGGATTCCGTTCACAAGGGCGACACCGATGAAGAAGGTCAGCACAAGAGACATTCCCTCGGCGACAAAGACGGCCTCCCGGTTCATGGCAATCAGCAAGATGACAAGCGGGATCATCGGCACCCATATCGTGAAGACGACCCACTCGCCGGGACGGAGGATCGCGGCGCCGAGGACAAGACAGAGAACGACCGTGGCCGTGAGGATTCCCTCGAGCGTCCCCTCCCGCTTCTTGAGCCGTTCAAGCAATGCCGGGACGCCGAAGAATACAAAGAGCACCGCAGGGAAGAGGGCCAGGAGATGGTAGAGGCTGATCCGGGCGGCCGTCGCTGTAATCGCGATAAGGCAGATGACGACCGTCAGGACGGACAGGACAGCCCGCAGGCCCGCAGAGAACCCCTCACGAAGGCTCAGGATATACATGACGCATGAGGCAATGAGGGCTCCGCCCAGAACGGCAGCGCGGATCGGCGACAGGGCATATAACGGCAGAAACAGCTGGAAATAAGAACCGGGAAAACGGCCGTGAATCAACAGGTCGTGCAGTACAAGCATGGCGATGCTCACGACAAGGCCCGCCAGGATCGTCCGCAAATCTTTCGTTCGCTTTTGAGCCGCGAGGATAAATGCTCCGCAGAGATAAAAGGACAATACGACGGGTAGGCATTCCACTCTCACGAGCACGGAAGCCCCCATCAGGGCGGATGCGCCGAACAGCTTCGCTTGCGCAGGATGATCCCCGAAATGACTCACAAGGAGCCAGAGGGCCGAGACGATCAGGAAAAGGGCGAGGGTCATCCCCGAAAACAGGAAACCCTGGATGAAGACGGGGGAGCCCAGCAGGAAGGCCGCAAGCAGGAGATAGTAGAGAACACCTCTATTCATCAGCCGATCCAGGATAAGCCCCAAAACCAGCACCGAAAGGAACAGGAACAGGACCGGCGTGAAATCGACGGCCCTTTCGCCGAGAAGCCGATAGAAAAAGCTTGCAACCCGGGGAAAGATAGGCGGCGCGACGGCGTAGAGCCGGCCGTCCCTGGACTCGATAAAACCGCGCGGTCCCGCGACATCTTCCGCCCCGAACCCGAGGCTGAAAGCGGGAGCGTCAATCTCAAGGGATCCCTTCACGACAAAGTTCTTCATCTGGACGTAATGAATGGCTTCCTCGTTGGAGGACAGCCCCGGGGGCATCGCGGCGAGAACGAGCCCCGCCAGTGCCGCAAGGACAAAAACCAGAAAGATATTCTGACCTGTGCTTTTTGTCATTTCGCTATCACCCCTTTCAGCAGAGCAGGGCCCTGTCGGGAAGCCTTCCGCCCTCTGCCAGGAAGTTGCGCAGGCAGGCATCCGGGCTCGGGTGGTTGACCTCGCCCACCAGCGTATAGGAAAGGCCCGGGCAACTGCCCGTGCAGTAATTGATGTATTCGCAGCCTTCACAGAAGGAAAAAGTCGAGAGCGGGATGTGGTGCCTCTGCCTGAGGGCATTCAACTCGTTATGGTTCCTCCAGAGTTCCCCCAGGTCGTCGCGGTTGATCCGGCCCAGCTCGATCTGGGACAGCATCGTGCAGGGGGTGATGACCCCGTCCGCCCGCACGGCGAGACCCTGTCTGTAACAGCCGCAGCCGGTGAGCGCCCCGCGGTTCGGCATCGAAGGTTGCCCCTCGAGCCTTGCCTGCTCCATCTCGAGCCAACCCCGCGCCTCGGCGAGCGGTCCGGCCATGGCCTGGATCCGGCCGTTGTATTTCTTCGTCAGGCGAAGGAGGGTCTCCATGGCGATCATCCTCTCTTCCGTTGTGAGCTGAACCATCTCCGCGTTTTTCCGGCAGAGACCCATCGCACCCGCCGAATTGGTGCCGAACCCCGAAAGGCCGATTTCATCCAGCAGTAATCGTGCAATATTCTCCAGGTCGTGAACGTTCTTCCGGTGGATCGTCACCCGCACCACCACATGGACACGATGGCGACGAAGGGTCAGGAGTCCCTGCAGGGCCCTATCGAAACTGCCCTTCCCCCGCATGGCATCGTGACTTTCAGGGATAGAACCGTCAATTGAGACCTGGACGTAATTGCAGCGGCCCGTCGAGGCGAGGTAGGTCGCCATGTCATCGGTGATGAGGGTCCCGTTGCTCAGGATCATGAAGCGCATGCGGTTCCGAACCACACCATCAATGATCTCTTTCAGGTCATCACGGATGAAGGCTTCCCCGCCGGCGAGACACACCTCGGTGACGGCGCAGCGGTTCAACTCCTCGAAGAAGCTAAGCCACTCCCCCGTCGGGAGGTCGCCCCCCGCGTCGCCGGCGCTTTCGTAGTGATAGCAGTATCGGCACCGCAGGTTGCAGCGGTTCGTGATGTCGATATCGATCTTCTTGGGCGTTCGCATCAGACGCATGGTACGGTCCTCCGGAGGGAATCTTGGAATGATGGAATATCAGAATAAAGATTCTTCACCGTGTCGGAATCTTCGCTCATTTTCGTGTCCGTCAGTCGCCGGCGAATGTGCATGAATCCCCGACAGCCGCCATCGCAGCTGTCTGATTCGCGCTCTTTACATTCCCTGCATTTTTCGTCGTAGAGAATGCTCTCGGGCGGGTTGAGCAAGTTGAATTGACGGTAAATGTCACCCATCGTAACAAACTGTTTCAGGTTGAGATTCTGCTGCGAGAGGGGAAAACACGGCCAGATATCGCCCCCCGGACCGATGTCGATCATGAAATGTTCACATTTAGAGGAGAAGATATCTTCCCTCCTGAGATCATTCGGGATGGCGCAGTCCGGCATGCAATGACAGTCCAGTTTGCAGTAGATGCAATTTTTCTTCAGGACGGCGAACCATCCCCCGATGAGTTCCGCCAAGTCCCGATAACGGTCAAAGGGGACGAAAAGGCGATTTCGGTCTCCCGGTACGGCGATCTGAAACTGCAAATGCCGGGACAGATCAAATTTGAGCATCATGGCAATCCTGTCGAGAATCGGTTCGATTTTCATCCCGGCAAGATCCCTCTCCGTGATTGTGTAGGAAAGCGTTACCCTTCGCCCCAGGCGGGAGAGGAAATGATCCACCAATTTTCTTTTATCCTGCCCATATCCAAAATAGGATGTCGAATTGAGGGCGAAGTGCAGTTGTTGAAAGCCCTCTTCGACAATGCGGTCCACCAGAGACTCCGACAGGATGCCCGTTGTTCCCACCAAGACCGAGAATTTCTTCTCTCTCAGGAGGCAGAGAATGTCCATGAACCGGCTGTGCAGTCCCGGTTCTCCTCCGAGAAGAATCATTTGGCAAAGCTGAGACCGTTCGTAGAAACCGACAACAGCCAGGAAATCCTCCCAACTCATCTCCCGGATGCCTTGCGTTTGGTACTCTTCCATCTTCGGCCTCGCGAAGCACCACTCACAGGCATTAGGGCAATGAGTTGTCAGCATTACCGTCGGCATTACACACCTTTAGACCGGCATCCCCTGCTCTTCCCCAGCAATGTGCAGGCGATAGTTAAATTCAGCTACTTAGCGCACTTAGACCTCTCCGGCTCACCGCCGGACCGGCCGTACAGGGGAATTTCGCAAGAAGCATACCGATGAAAAATAAGGAAAAATTGCTGATTTTTTTAAGAAAAAAGGGAAATCAAACCACCCGGAGGGGCACTAAAGGCAATAATGACATTGACAATGGCGATTCTATAAGTCAATAATAAAATTGAAGATATTGTTTTGACAAACTTCGTCCAAAAAAACAGTAGGGTAAAACTAGGGGTATTTTAGTGGCTCCAAAGGGAAAAGACGACGCGGGAATGAAAAAGACGGACGTTTCTCCCGTCCTTGACCTTTCCGATGGCATGCTTCGCGAGAGCGAACTCCTTCGAAGCGTCATCGAAGGCTACCCCATCCCGGCCTTTGTCATCGGGAGGGACCACAAGGTCATCTACTGGAACCGGGCCCTCGAAGAGCTGAGCGGGATCAAGGCCGAGAACGTCATCGGGACCCGTCAGCACTGGCGGGCCTTCTACGAATCGAAGCGCCCCTGCATGGCCGACCTGCTCGTGGCCGAGGCCAGGGAGGGGATCGAAAAATGGTACGAGGGAAAATGTCAGAAAAGCAATCTCATCGAAGAGGCCTACGAGGCGACGGATTTCTTCCCCTATCTCGGCGAGAAGGGCCGCTGGCTTCGCTTTACGGCGTCGGCCCTCCGGGACTCCACAGGGGAGCCCATCGGCGCCATCGAAACGCTGGAAGACATCACGGAAAGAAAGGTTGCCGAGGAGGCCCTCCGTGACAGCGAGCAGAAGCTCTATTCCCTCATCGAGGGCTCTCCCATCCCCGCCTTCGTCATCGGGAACGACCACAGGGTCCTGTACTGGAACCGCGCGCTCGAGGAACTCTCGGACATCAGGGCAAGCGACATGGTGGGCAAGAACGAGCACTGGCGCGCATTCTACGACAAGGAGAGACCCTGCATGGCCGACCTGCTCGTGGACGGCGCGCAGGACCGTATCCCCCAGTGGTACGAAGGGAAATTCATGAAATCGAAACTCATCGAAGACGCCTACGAGGCCACGGATTTCTTCCCCGCCCTGGGCAAAGACGGCCGGTGGCTGCGCTTCACAGCGGCGCTGATCCGGAACCTGCAGGGGAAAGTGATTGGCGCACTGGAGACACTCGAGGACGTCACGGATCGCAAGCGTGCCGAAGAGGCCCTTCAGAAGGCCTACGACGGGCTCGAGATCCGCGTGCAGGAGCGGACTCGGGAACTGAGCGAGTCTTCCCGGGCCCTCCAGGCCGAGGTCACGGAACGACAGCAGAAGGAAAAGGAACTAAAGGACCGGGAGAAAGAGCTCAAGATCAAATCGGAGCGCCTCGAGGAGATGAACACGGCCCTCAAGGTGCTTCTGGAGCAGAGGGACCGGGACCGCAAGGAACTCGAGGAAAATATCCTGGGCAACGTCAAGGAACTGATCCAGCCCTATATCGATAACCTCAGAAAGAGCCCCTTGACCGACAGCCAATTGTCACACCTTGAAATCGTCGAGACCAACCTCAACAACATCATCTCTCCCTTTCTGAAGAGCCTGAAGTCCAAGTACCTCAACCTCACGCCTCGGGAGACCCAGGTCGCCACGCTGATCAAGGAAGGCAGGACTAGCAAGGACATATCCGAACTCCTGAACATGTCCCTGCCCGCCGTGGAATTTCACAGAAGCAATATACGGAAAAAAGTAGGTTTACGTAACAAAAAAGCCAATTTACGTTCTCATCTGTCATCCTTCCTGTAGTATAAGTAGAAACCTAATAAAATCGTTTACCATTAGTTTTATCCTATCAATTTCCTATAAATCTCTTCCTATTGTAATCCTCCGGTTTGTCGGGTACTGAATAAACTAAAAGAGGAGTAAATTTTGTGAAGCATAAAGGCAGAACAAATTTTCATCATTATAGACCGTATCCGCATCAGGTCATTCTGTTCCCGGCGACCCTTAAAAAAACACAATTTTCAATGAAAGCGGGGGAAAACAGCAAACAAATGATCGAGTATAAGAAAGGGGGTTCAGGCGATGCAGGCATTCACCACCAGACTTATTGAAGTCACCGAGCTTCACGCCAAAACCATCGCAAAGCAGTGGTATAACGACGTCAGGAAAAACCCGAAAACGCCTTCCTACCACAACATCACGGAAGACAGAGCCATCCCTCAGGCGATCGAATTCTACAGCCACTTCCGTGAAGTCTTCATGAGCGATAAGCCCTTCGAGGCAGCTAAAAAGTTCTTCTCAAAATACGCGGAGGAACGTTTCCGCGAGGGCATACCGCTCAATGAGGCCATCTACTCACTCGTCATGATGAGAAGGCACATGTGGCTATACGCCGAATTCCAGGCCATATGGACAACGGCCGTGGACTACCAGCAGTCATCCGCCGGCCTCAATCGCACGATCCTGATGTTCGACTACGCCACCTACGTCATCACGGGCAAATACCAGGAACTCATCCGGCGGGAGGTGGACGAGAAGGTCGGGGCGCTGGGCATCATAGCGTCGGGAGGTCCCGTACCGGCTTACAAGACGGCCATCATGACGGCCCTGGTCATCGTTGCGGCCCTGGTCACCTGGTACTACCACGCCGTCCTGAAAACCGATGTCATCTTCACGCACCTCTTCTACATCCCCGTCGCCCTCGCGGCCATCTGGTACCGGAGGAAGGGAGTCCTGGTCGCCGTACTCCTGGGCGTCTTCCTCATCATCAGCCATGTGGTCTTCCTCGGCGGAACACCGATCATCGACAACCTCATCCGGGCAGTCATGTTCGTCATCATCGCGGTGATCATCGCCACGCTGACGGAGGGTCTCTGCAGGGTCGTGATGCCCTTCCGGCAGGGTGAGGCCTGATGAGTCCGTCTCGGATGACGGCACTTCGATCCTGACGGTTCAGTGAACTCCCCGTTACGCAGGAGATCGAAATGGGCGAAACAGCCAACCAGGGAACGGTGACTTCGATTCGAGGAAGCGTTGTGGACGCCCGGTTTCCCCAGAAGCTCCCGGGCATCCGTCACGTGCTCAGGGCGGGGGACGACAGGAGAATTCAGATCGAGGTCATGTCCCAGCTCAACAGGGAAGTCGTGCGGGGCGTGGCCATGAACTCCACCCAGGGCCTGGCTAGGGGCTCCACCGTGACCGATACGGGAAAGCCGTTCATGATCCCCGTGGGCAAGGAGCTTCTGGGGCGCGTTTTCAACGTCTTCGGGGACACGATCGACCACCTGGGGGACGTTCCCACCCGGGAACGAAGGCCCATTCACGGGAAGCCCGTCCCCATCACCCGGCAATCGACAGTCTCTGAAATCTTCGAGACGGGAATCAAGGCCCTCGACGTTCTGGCCCCGCTTGAGAGGGGCGGCAAGGCGGGGCTTTTCGGCGGTGCGGGCGTCGGGAAGACGGTGCTCCTGACGGAACTTATCCACAATGTCGTCAGCGGCCACGAGGGGATCAGCATCTTCTGCGGCGTCGGCGAACGATGCCGCGAAGGCGAGGAGCTTTACCGGGAGATGAAAGAAGCGGGCGTTCTTCGCAACACCGTCATGGTCTTCGGGCAGATGAACGAGCCGCCCGGGGCCCGCTTCCGCGTCGGACACACGGCCCTCACGATGGCGGAGTATTTCCGGGACGACGAGCGGCAGGACGTGCTCCTCATGATGGACAACATCTTCCGTTTCATCCAGGCCGGGCAGGAGGTGTCGGGTCTCATGGGGCTTCTCCCCTCCCGCCTCGGCTACCAGCCGACCCTGGCCTCGGACCTGGCGGAGCTCGAAGAGAGGATCTGCAATACCACGACCGGCGCCATCACCTCGATCCAGGCCGTTTACGTCCCCGCTGACGACTTCACCGACCCGTCGGCCTCCCACACCTTCGGACACCTGACGGCCTCCATCGTCCTCTCCCGGAAGAGGGCGAGCGAGGGATTCTACCCGGCCGTCGACCTCCTGCAGTCGGGCTCCAAGATGCTCATGCCGAACATCGCCGGCGATCGGCACTACCGGATCGCCCAGGAGGTGCGGAGGAACCTGACCATTTACGAGGAACTGAAAGACATCATCGCCATGCTCGGGATCAACGAACTGTCGCGGGAAGACCAACGGATTGTTTTCCGCGCCCGCCGCCTGGAGCGATTCTTCACCCAGCCCTTCTTCACGACGGAGCAGTTCATCGGCAAGGAGGGGCGCATGGTCACCCGGGAGCAGGCGCTGGAGGGCTGTGAGCGGATCCTGAACGACGAGTTCGCCGATTTCCCCGAGGGCGCCCTTTACATGATCGGCACCATCGACGAGGCGAAGAAAACCGATGAATCTTAAGATCCTGCTGCCGGCGGAGATACTGCTGGAGCACGAAGTGACGAAAATAAACGCCGAGGCGGAAAACGGCTATTTCTGTCTCCTGCCCCACCACGTCGATTTCGTCGCCTCCCTGGTGCCGGGAATCCTCTCCTACGAATCGCACGGCCAGGATCATTTTCTCGCCGTGGACGGCGGCACCCTTGTGAAACGCGGTCAGGAGGTTCTCGTGTCGATCCGGAACGCCGTCAGGGGCCCCGAGCTGGGGAAACTCAAAGCGGTCGTCGAGGAACAGTTCGAGGAGCTGGATGAAAAGGAAAAAAAGGCCCGGACGGCCGCAGCCAAGCTGGAGGTGGACCTCCTCCGGCGCTTCCTGGAGCTGAAAGAACATGCCTGATCATCATCCGGATTCGAGAGAAAGAAGACGCGCGCTTTTCGAAGACTTCCGCGGAAAGGTCGAGAAGAAGGAGGCGCGCAAAATAAAGGGCAAACGGCGCGAGGATGAGACCGTCTGGTTCGGACTCGGGATGTTCGGCATCGTGGGCTGGTCTGTCGCCATCCCGACCCTGATCGGGGTGGCCATCGGCCTGTGGATCGACCGGACATTCCCGAGCAAGTACTCCTGGGCCCTGATGATGCTCATTATCGGCGTTGCCGTCGGGTGCTGGAACGCCTGGTACTGGGTGAAGAAAGCAGGCAGGAGAATCGAGGAAGAAGACTAGGGGGATGAATATGCCCGAAGTACTGCCTCTCGTTCTGTCTCTGGGTGCCGGAGCGGTTCTTGGAATGATCTATTTCGGCGGGCTCTGGCACACGGTGCGAAAGCTCGCCGGGACACAAAAACCGGTCTCGACGATGCTCTGGAGTTTCGCGGTGCGAACGGGCATCGTCATGACCGGCTTCTACTTCGTGATGGGAGGCCGTTGGGAAAGGCTCGTGGCTGCCCTTTTGGGCTTCCTTCTGATCCGGGAGGTCCTCATCCGGCGCATCGGGGCGCGACCCGTCATTCAACCGACAGGAGCTGTTCATGGAAATCGTGGCCATTGACCAGATCAGTCCCGATCAGGTTATCCTGTTCCAGATGGGTCTCATCACCATCAACGCGACCCTTGTCTACACGTGGCTCATCATGCTCATCCTCGTCGTGGGCTCCATCCTGATCACGCGCCACCTGTCATCGGAAAGAACACTCTCGCGCTGGCAGAACATCATGGAGGTGATTATCAATGCCGTGATGGGTGAAATCAGGGAAATCAGCCGTGAACACGTCCGGTGGTACTTCCCCTTCATCGGATCGCTCTTCCTCTTCATCGCGCTTTCGAACATGCTCACCTTCATCCCGGGTTACGTGGCGCCGACTTCGTCGCTCACCACCACGGCGGCATTGGCCGTCACCGTCTTTTTCGCCGTCCCCATTTACGGCATCGCCAGCCAGGGCGTCCTGGAATACCTCAAGGAGTATTTCAGACCGAACTTCCTCTTTTTCCCCTTTCACATCATGGGGGAATTCTCGAGGACGCTGGCCCTGGCCGTTCGACTCTTCGGCAACCTGATGAGCCACGAGAAGGTTGTCGCCATCCTGCTGGCCGTCACGCCCCTTTTTTTCCCCGTCGTCATGCAGGTCCTCGGGCTGCTGATCGGCCTCATCCAGGCCTACATCTTCGCCATTTTGACCATGGTTTACATCGCATCCGCCGCACAGTCCCAAGAGGAGGCGCACAAGAAGCACCACTGAGAGGGAATAAAGAGAAAACCAAAATAAAAGAAAGAAAGGAAAATGGTCATGGAAAGCATAACCCTTGTAGCAATCGCGTCTGTCGTCACCGCCGGCCTCTGCATGGCGATCGGCTCCGTCGGGCCGGCCCTCGGCCAGGGCAGATCCATCCAGAGCGCCCTGAGTTCCATCGCCCAGCAGCCGGATGAACGGAACTCACTGACGAGAACCCTCTTCGTGGGTCTCGCCATGATCGAGTCGATCGCCATCTACTGTTTCGTCATCTCCATGATCCTGGTGTTCGCCAACCCCTTCTGGACCTATGTCGTCAAAAAAGCCGGGGGATAGGCCATGCACATCGACTGGTTTGTATTTTTCGCGCAGATCGTCAATTTCCTCCTCCTGATCTGGCTGCTGAAGAAATTCCTCTACAACCGGATCCTTCAGGCCATGGACGCGAGGGAAGCCAAGATCGCCTCGACCTTCGAGGAGGCCGAGAAGTCCAGGGAGGAGGCCCGGCAGGCTTCCGCGCAGTACGAAAAGAAGCTTCAGGCCCTGAATGAAGAATACGAAGCCATGCTCAACAAGACGAGGGCCGACGCGGAGGCCTACCGGAAGGAACTCATGGACAGGGCCAGGGAGGAAGTGGAAAGGGTCCAGACCCGCTGGGTCGAAACCGTCAGCGCGGAGCGGGAGGCCTTCCTTCTTGAACTGCGGCGGCTCGCCGGGGAACAGATATACGCCATCGCCCGGCAGGTGCTGAAAGACCTGGCGGACAAAGGGCTGGAAGACCGAATCGCCGAAGTGCTTGCCGACCGCATCCGGAACCTGGACGAAAAGGAAAAGACCAAGTTCAGGGAATCCATCAAGGAGGAACACAGGGTCATCGTCCAGAGCGCTTACGAAATCGCACCCGAGGAGAAGAAAAAGATCGCCGAGGTCATCCGGCGAACCGTCATCGAGGATATCGAACTCGAGTACGAGCAGTCCCCGGAAGTCATAACGGGCTTCGAGATCAAGACCGACGGTCACAAACTCGCATGGAGCGTCAGCGACTACCTGAACACGCTGGAGGAAAATTTCATCCAGGCACTGAACGCCGAATCACGGCAGAAAAAGGAAGCAGAAAACAAAGAAGGAAGTGAAGCATGAGCACAACAGCATCAGGGCGTGAAGAGCTGTCCTCCTTTCTCGATGGTACATTCGACACCCTCGATTCCGTGCTGGCGGAACAGCACGCTGTGCTGAGACAGCGCGAGGTGGGCGTGGTGACCTACGTCGGTCACGGGATCGCCCGCGTCACGGGGCTTCCGAACATCAAAGCGGAAGAAATCGTCCGTTTCCCGGGCAACCTCTTCGGCCAGGTCTTCAACATCGACCCCGAGGAGATCGGCGTCGTTCTGCTGGGCGCGAGCGAGGACATCCAGGCCGGCTCCGAGGTGCGCCGCACGGGAAGGATCCTGGACGTCCCCGTCGGAGAGGCGCTGATCGGGAGGGTGGTGGACTCCATCGGACAGCCGCTGGACAACCTGGGCGAAGTGAGAGCCGTCAGGCGCGTGCCCGTCGAGAGGGAGGCGCCGCCCGTCATGGCCCGTTCCCCCGTGACCGTCCCCCTGCAGACGGGGATCAAGGTGATTGACGCCCTCATCCCCATCGGACGGGGCCAGCGGGAGTTGATCGTGGGGGACCGGCAGACGGGGAAGACCGCCATCGCCGTCGACACGATCATCAACCAGTGGGACAAGAACGTCATCTGTATCTACTGCGCCATCGGCAAGAAGTCCTCGGACGTCGCCAAGGTCATCGCCGACCTGAGAGAGCACAACGCCATGGGCTACTCCATCGTCGTCGTGGCCACGGGTGAAGACCCGCCGGGTCTGCAGTTCATCGCCCCCTACGCGGCGACCTCGATCGGCGAATACTTCATGGAAAAAGGGAGGGACGTGCTCGTCATTTACGACGACCTGACCTGTCATGCCAGGGCCTACAGGGAGCTGTCGCTTCTCCTGCGCCGACCGCCGGGCCGGGAAGCCTTCCCGGGAGACATTTTCTACATCCACTCCAGGCTCCTGGAGCGCTCGACCCATCTCCGGGAAGAAAACGGCGGCGGGTCTCTCACGGCCCTCCCCATCACGGAGACGGAAGCCCAGGACATCTCGGCCTACATCCCCACGAACCTGATCTCCATCACCGACGGCCAGATTTACCTGTCCCCCCGGCTTTTTCAGAAAGGGATCCTGCCCGCCGTGGACGTGGGCAAATCCGTTTCCCGCGTGGGCGGCAAGGCGCAGCTGCCGGCCTACCGTTTCGTCGCAGGCGATCTGCGGATCTCCTACTCGCAGTTCGAGGAACTGGAAACCTTCTCCCGCTTCGGCACCCGTCTCGACGAAAACACCAAGAGGGTGCTGGAGAGAGGCTGGCGCATCCGGGAGATCCTGAAGCAGCCCCAGTACAAGCCCATGCGGGTCTCCGAGCAGATCACGGCGCTTCTTTCCGTCACGGGAGGCGCTTTTGACCAAGTGCCCACCGAAAAGATCGGGGAGGCCGAAGCCCTGGCGAGGAAGCAGGCCTTGGAGCAGCACGGGGACCTGTGCGCCCGGATAGAGACGGGCTCGAAACTGACCATGGACGACAAGAACACCCTTGGAAATGTCGCGAAAAGCGCCGCGGCCGCCATGAAAGGGGAGAAGAACCTTGCAGACCACTGAGGCCCTGAAGAGAAAAATACAGAGCGCCCAGGATCTCCTCTCCGTCGTCAAGACGATGAAGGCCCTGGCGGCCGTGAGCATCCGGCAGTACCAGCGGGCCGTCGAGTCTCTCAACGAGTACAACCGGACGGTCGAGATGGGCCTGCAGGTCGCCCTGAAAAAAATGACGAGGGATGTCCCCCGGGTGAAAAAAGCCGCCATCGACCGGATCGGCGCCATCGTCTTCGGTTCCGACCAGGGGCTGTGCGGCCAGTTGAACGCCCTGGTTGTCAACCACGCCCTGGATGAGATGAAAGCGCTCGGCGTTCCAAAAGCGAATCGCTCCGTGATCTGCGTGGGGTCGCGGCCCGCCGACATCCTGGCGGACACGGGTCAGCCGATCATGGAAATCCTCGACACCCCGGGCTCCACGGCGGGGATCACGCCCATGGTCCAGGATATCACGATGATACTGGAGGAATGGCGTTTCAAGAGTCAGGTCGAGCACGTTTATCTTTACTATAACGAATACATCTCCGGAGCGAATTACCAGCCGAAAACGCTCAGGATCCTGCCCGTCGACCGGGCGTGGCTGGAAAACCTCCAAAAGAAGAAGTGGGAGTCGAAGACGCTTCCCATGTTCACCATGGACTGGGAGACGCTGTTCCTTTCTCTCATCCGGGAATATCTCTTTGTCTCGCTTTACCGGGCCTTCGCGGAATCCCTGGCCAGCGAGAACGCCAGCCGCCTCGCGGCCATGCAGAACGCGGAGAAGAACATCGAGGAGCGTCTCGAGGAACTCTTCGGGCAATTCCACCGACAGCGCCAGATGGTCATCACGGAAGAGCTCCTGGACATCGTCGCCGGTTTCGAGGCGCTGGAAGGCAAGGAAACAGAACCCAGGATCAAAAAAGTGAAAGGGGGCGCATAAACCATGATAGACAGAAGGGCTTGCTTCATCTGTGCCTGGCGGGCCACCTGCCAGAAGCGATACACCGTGTCCAGCGACATGAACTTGAACGTCAACTGCCCGGACTACTCCCGCGACGTCACGATCAGGGATGTGGATGTCGACAGGCTCCTGGTGGAGGAGCAGCTTGAAAAATGGAAAAAGGAAAAGAAGCCGAAATACCCCTTTGTGCTCACCGTTTCCCGTGAATCCGGGAGCGGCGGTAATGAAATCTCGCGGCTCCTCGCGCAAGGCCTGGGCATGGACCTCATGGGCGGGCAGATCATCCAGAAGGTCGCCGAGAGCTCCAAGATGAGCACCAGGGTCATCGAATCCCTCGACGAAAAAGCGGTCTCGGCCCTCGACAGCCTCGTCAACTCCATGTTCTCGGCCCGCAGCATCTCGGGCACGGAGTATTTCCGGCATCTCACCCAGGTGATCCTGACGATCGGCAAACACGGCAACGCCATCATCGTGGGCCGCGGCGCCCACATGATCCTCCCGAAAGAAGAGACCTTCCGGTTGAGGGTCATCGCGCCGATGGCCCTGCGGGTCCATCACCTGATGAAGAGCCGAAGCTACACGAAGAAGGAGGCCGAGGAATACATCAAGAAGAGGGACGGCGACCGGCTTGCCTTTCTGAAGAAACACTTCCAGACGGATCCCGCGGATCCCCTTCAATACGACATGGTCATCAACACTGAGAAAATAGGGCTCGAAGCGGCGGCCGAGGCCGTGAAGGCCGCTTTTCTTGCCTGGGCAAACAGAAGGTTGCGGGAGGAGGAACCCGCACGCCGGGCAAAAGCAAATTAGCCTGCGGTCCGGTCCAAGGGGACAGGGAACCTCCCCCCGCCTCGATGGCGATCATTACGAGACCCCCTCCTGTAATGATCGCCATTTTCTTTTGGTGGTCTGGCGATGGTTGAGCTGCGATTAAAATCATCTTCTAGCTTCTAACTCAAAACTCAAAACCGCGGCGTATGCCGCTAAATCCGGTCCGCCCGGTCGTCACCGGCATCCAGGGCTCTCTCCCTTCGCTCGGGGAGAAAGTAGACAAGCCCGATGAGAAGGACGGGGATCAGGGCGACCCCCGCGAGAACCGAACGGATCGAAAAGGCGTCGGCCAGAGCGCCCGCCACGGGTGTCATCGTCCCGCCGAGGCCGAAGGCGAACCCCATCATGAGGCTCGCCACCATCGACCGGCCCTTGGGCGCGAGTTCCTGCCCCATGGTCACCCCGAGGGGGAGCGTCGCCATGATGAAGAAACCGGCCAGGAAAACCATCAGGTAAAGCCAGAGCCCCGACGTGAAGAGGACCGCAACCAGGGCCGGCGCGGAAAGCAGGTAGGTTGTGCAGAAGATCTTCTTGAAACCGATACGGTCTGAAAGGTAGCCTGCGAGGATACCGCTCAGGGTGCCTGCCAGCGTGAAGAGGGATATCATGGCCCCGACGGCAATCAGGGAATACCCCTCCTGGACGAAAAGAACGGGGACAAAGGTCCGGTACACGTGGGCCACGAAGGATCGAAAGACCATGATCAGCCAGATGAGGGCGATCCACTTCCAGATCTCGCCGAAGGTCTCCCTGAGAGACGCCACAAAGCCCCTGTTCTCAAACCTCTCCACGTCGGGAAGAGGTACAATCAGATAGAGATAGATCATGACGACGAGCCCCGGAAGCACCATCACGGGCATCGCACCGAGACCCCAGCGGCTGACGTACCAGGCGATGAATACCGGCCCGAGGGCGAAGGCGAGCGTCCCTCCCATGTTGAATATGGACATCGAAAGGCCGAGCCGCGCACCCGCGTATGGATACACCATCCCCGCCACGGAGGGGTGGAACATGGCGGAACCGGCGGATCCCAGGGCGACGAACATAAGGAGCATCAGGAACGAGGGCGCGATGCCCGTGAGGGGAATGCAGACAATCCCGATCAGAAGCCCTCCCAGGATGAAAAACCGCGTCCTGTAACGATCGGCGAGGTAGCCCACATTGGGCTGGATGATGAAGGCGAGAAAGCGGCTCAGCCCGCCGATGAGCCCGACCTCCGTGAGCGTCAGGGCGAACCGCTCGGCGAAGACCGGCAGGAGCGGCGTCACAAAGGAATTGTAGAAATCGCCGGTAAAATGAATCAGCGTCAGGGCAGAGATAACCCTGACGTTGAGCTTCGCTGCTCGCGAGGACATGATCGTTTCCTTTCAGAAAAACAGGCGTTGGATATTAAGTGAAATGACCCTTCGCTGTCAAGAAGGCTCCATCGCCGATGTCCGGCGGATCAGCCGCCCGGGGCTTGCATTTTCGCGCGGTTAAAAGAATTTTGTTGTCTGCCGGGGAAAATAATGTATATATGAAAAAAATTCGGGGCATGGAGCGACGTCATCTTGAAATCCCGTTCGAAAGACGGCAAAACAGGCGCAACGGACGAACCTTTATTCGGGAGGGATCCAATGATCGATGAACTGGACGACAAATTCAAGGATTTGAGGGATAACGATATCTACGTTCCGCCGGACAAAAAACCCCCCAAGAGCCCCAAGCGTTTTCTGCTCATCGCCGGCGGGGCGCTCATTGCGCTCTTCTTCGTGCTCGCGCTCTTTTCCTTCTTCTTCGGAAGGGGCCCGGGAGGGACGGGGGAGCAGGATCTGATGAGGAACAAGGTCACCAAAATGGAAGGAGAGGTCATGCGGCTCAAGGCGATGGAGGAACGGGTGATTAACCTGGAGAAAAACCTCGCCCTCCAGGGCGTGCCGGCAACGGGCGCCGAAGGTGCGCTGGCCGAGAAACTGGAGACCCTTTCAAAGCGGGTCGAGGCCCTCGAGAAGAAAACGGCCCCCGCTGAAAAACCGGCGGCGGCGCCGGCAGTGAAAGAAAAACTGAAGAAGGATACCGCCTCGCCGGGGAAAAAGCGCTATCATGAGGTGAAGAAGGGCGAGACCCTGTACCAGATTTCAAAAAAATACGGCATATCCGTCACGGAGCTGAAAAACATCAACAACCTGAGCGCCGGGCAGTCCATCCAGCCCGGCCAGAAGATCCAGGTTTCGAAATAAAGTTCCGCTTATAAAAAAAGCCTCCCCCCTTCGCCGCATGGTCCGGCATGAAGGGGCGAGGCTTTTTTTGTGTAGCGGGATTCCCCCTACTTCCGCATCTCCTTCCAGATCAGGAAAGCCAGTCCGCCCGCGATGATGAAACCCGGGATGCTGAACCAGAGGGGAACCACCCAGCCCGCAGCGACGATCTCCCAGCGGAAGATCAACCGCAACACGTGAACCAGGGAAATCAACGAAAACAAAAAAACGGCAAAGGCTGTAAACGGTTTCACGGGTTCATCCCTGCCCTTTCAGCGGGCCTCGTCTCGGTGCGTGAAGGATGTCCATGGAGCCCTTTGGGCTCACCAACGGACCACCCGTCATCCCATGAGTTTTCTCAGCGCCGACAGGAGCCTCTCGACGCTTTCCTTTCTCGCCGTGTGCCCCATTAGGCCGACGCGCCAGATCTTCCCCGCCAGGGGCCCGAGGCCGCCGCCGATCTCGATTCGGAAATCGCTGCGCATGCAACGCCTGAGCGAAAGCTCATCGACCTCTTCCGGGCAGAGCACCGTGTTCAACATGGGCAGGCGGTAAGGCTCGTCCACAAGCATCTTGAGGCCCAGTTCATCAAACCCTTTGACCAGGAGCAGGTGATTCTGCCGGTGACGCGCGAAAACGTTCTCAAGCCCTTCTTCCAGGATGAGCTGCAGGGCCCGATAGAGACCGTAGATCATGTTGACCGGCGCCGTGTGGTGATAGACACGGTTCTTGCCCCAGTAGCTGGCGATGAGCGAGATATCCAGGTACCAGTTGGGAACTTTCGCCCTGCGGCCCTTGAGCCTGTCCATCGCCTTTTCCGAAAATGACAGGGGCGCAAGCCCCGGGGGGCAGGATAGACACTTCTGGGTGCCGCTGTAAAGGGCGTCGATCCCCCAGTCGTCCATCCGGACCTCGATCCCGCCCAGGCTGGTGACGGTGTCAACGAGATAGATTGTGTCCGAGCCTTTGAGCAGTGAACCGATTTCGGCCACGGGGTTCCGGACGCCCGTGGACGTCTCGGCATGGACAATGGCGACGACCCGGTAGGTTTCCTGCTTGAGCTTCTTCTCCACGACCTCGGGCACGACCGGCGTTCCCCAGGTGAACTCAATGGCCTCGACATTCGCGCCGAGCCTCGAGGCGACCTCCCTCATCCGGACACCGAAAACGCCGTTGATGAGAACAAGGACCCTGTCGCCCGGTTGCACCAGGTTCACGAAAGAAGCCTCCATCCCCGCCGAACCGGTCCCCGAGACGGGGATGGTCAACTCGTTTTTCGTGTTCATGACCGTCCGGAGCATGCCCTTCAGCTCATCCATGATTCTCAAAAAATAAGGGTCCAGATGACCCAGGGTCTTTGAACTCAGAGCGGAATAGACTTCAGGGGGCACGCATGAGGGCCCCGGACCCATGAGCAGAATTTCCTCGATCCCTTCGAGCATATTTTTCATGTGATGGTTCCTCCTCCTTGATTCTGAAGACAATTATAATGTTTCCGCCGTCGATTGACAATAAATTCGTTGCCCCGTCAGCCCAGGGAGCACCTGAACAGTAAAAAAACCGGCCACAAGGTAAAAACCTCGCCACGGAATATTTTCGTCAGTGCCGGGGGCCCGGAAGCCGGCGGACATGACGCCTCCGCCATGCTGACCCTCCTTTCATTGTCAACTGCGTCAAAGTATTGACCACGATGACCACGTGAGCGGGACTGAAGCCGGGGGAAGGCCCTCAAGGACAGACAGCTGAAAGGCTTTGAAAAGGAAGGGTTTCTGCCCACCTTCTTCCAGCCCCGCCTCCTGCCCCTTGTCGCGATGCCATAAGCTGAAAAGCCGGGTGGAAATCCTTCCCCGAGGGGGCCGCGATGGCATAACCCTTGCTCTTTTAACCTGTGGAATAATTTGCGGAAAGTTCGCGAGAAGGATTCTGCAAAAACCGAACGAAAAAGGCGGCAGGCCAGCCATAAAGAGGGGAGCAAAGGGCTAAAGTTTGGCGCCGATGATTCCGATTTTCAAGGTGTTGGCACCGAATCCGATTGGCGTTGCCCTGACGTACCGGCCCGGACCCCGGCGGGACTTCCAGTTTGGCAGGACTCGAATCGCCTTGACGGGCCCGAGGAGGAGCCACAGGAGCAGTGAGAGAATACTCATCCAAATTAGTTGATATCGCGGAGAATCACGCCAGGGAAATCGCCGTCCGGTGGTATTTTGACGTGATCAAAAACCCCCGGACACCGTCTTACCATGACATTTCCGAGCAGGACGGGATCTCCCAGGCGGAGGAATTCTACCGCCATTTCCGGACCATTTTCCTGAGCGAACAACCTTATGAGACGGCCCGCGAGTTTTTTTCACGGTTTGCCGAAGCCCGATACCGAGAGGGCATCTGCGCCAGCGAAGCCACATACGCCCTCTCCCTGATGAGGCGGCACATATGGCTCTACAGTGACTTTCACGTGACTTTCGTTACTGCCGATGAACGCAAACAGGCCATCGAAAGCCTGAACCGGATGATGCTCATCTTCGACTACGCCGTCCATGTCATCACGGTAAGATACGAGGAGCTGGTTCGTCAGGACCTTGACAAAAGGTTCAGCATGCTGAACCTTATCCGGATGAACGGCGACCTGGAGAAGTACAAAAGCTCAATCATGGCGTTTCTGCTCTTTGCCGCCAGTGCCTTGATTTTTTACTATCACGCCGTTGCAAAAGCAAACGTGGCGCACGCCTATGTCTTCTATGTCCCTGTCGTTCTGGCCGCCATCTGGTGGGGGAGAAAAGGCGTATCCATCGCCGTGGCGCTCGGGGTCTACCTCATGTTCAGCAGATACCTTTTCCACAGCCAGGCGCCGACATTGGAGGATCTCGCGCGTACCACTACCTTCGTAATCGTCGCATTCGTCGTCTCTCTTTTGTCGGAGGGTCTTGCGCGCGTGGAAGCGGCCTACACAAACCGCAACAAGAAGTTTTCAGACGGCGTTGCGTCCCCCCATCGCGGTCCCGTCGGCCAGAGCTTGAAGGCGGGCTCCGTCAAAGGCTGATCTTTCAGGGCCGGCCCCCGAATTCCGAGGCCGATTTGATTCTCTGCATGTTTTCATGGGCCCTGACGTAGTAGCTGGGCTTCATGACCATGGCCTTTTCAAAGGACTTCACGGCCTCCTCCAGCTTCCCCTCGGACATCTGCAGGTAGCCCATGTTGTTATGGGCGCTCGCCTCGTCCGTTCCCTTCTTGAAGGCCTCCAGCGCCTGATCGGCGTTCCCCAGTTTGTATAAAGCGACACCCAGGTTGTTGTAAATTCTCTGGTTTGCCGGGTCAAGCTTCAAGGCCAGCCTGAAGGCCTCGGCGGACTTTTCGAATTCCCCCTTGAAAAAGTGCGACAGGCCGAGGTTGTTGAAAACGGCGGACGATTTCGGCTGAATGGCAATGGCCTTCCGGTACATTCGGATGGCCTCATCGTGGCGCCTTTGCCTGTCTTCCATGACGCCGATGAAAACATAGGACTGCCAGAGGTCGGGATTCATTTTCAGGGCTTCCTCGAAGGCTTTCCTTGCCTCAGCGAGCTTCCCCTCCGCCAGGTAGGCCCGACCCTCTCCCTCGAAGGCCATGGGGTTGTCCGGGTCGATCTCCCTCATTTTCTCGAACTCGGCGAGGGCCTCCTCATTCAAGCCCCGCTTGAGCAGCAAAAGACCCCGTTTATGCCGCACGCCGGCCCGCTGCGGGTCCATGCGGATGGATTTTTCGTACTGGAGGAACGCCATCCCGAGGTTTTCCTGCCGGATGTACTGGTCGCCCATTCTTTCATAGCCCGCCGCATCCAGTTCGGGAATTTTTTTCTCGGCTTTTTCATCCGTGGCCGCGGCCGCCTTCTGTTTCTGGCGCTCGAGCTGTTTCCGATGTTCAACGTCCTTTGTGTAGGCATCCTTGGCGCCGAAAAGAGAACACCCCGTCATCGAAAACATGAACAGGGCGACAACCGTGATCCCGAAAAGCACAACCTTCACCCGGTGCATTACGAACCCCGATTCGCCAGGAGCAGGCTCCTGTATCTGGACTGGTTTTTCCCGATGAGAATCTTGATCTTCACACGCCCGCGATCAAGCCTCTCCGTTTCCCGGATGTCCTGCACGCCGGGAAACCACATGGCGAGTTCGTAGGCCAGGTCACAATACCCCTTTCGGCAGAAAATGCTCCCATCGACGTAATTGAAGTGATCCGCGTTGGTCAACCGGACCACGTTGAAACCCCGATCCTTGAGATAACCGCTGATTTCCCTTGCCGCATTGTTCACGCCGCAGCCGTTGGAAACCTCGATTCCCGCCTCCCGGATCGACGGGGCCTTCAGCGCATCCGCTTTTTGATTTTCGCCCGTGGTCACCGCCCTTGCATCATCGGGAACGACGCGCGCCCCGGCAGCCCGATTGATTCCCGCCATGGCCTCCGATGCCTCGAGCCCCTTCCTCGCCCCTGTAAATTCGGGATTGAGCGCCAGCGCCTCGGCGTACTGCGCTTTCGCTTTTTCGAACAGGCCGCGGTCATAGTGAATCCGGGCCATGAGGTAGTGAGCCGCAAGCCGGTCGCCCGCTTGTTCGAATTCTCGCAGCGCGAGGTGAAACTCGCCTTTCATCGCGTAGGCCATGCCGAGATTGTTTCGAATCCTGCTGCTTTTGCCGTTCAACTGGACGGCTTTTCCGAAGGCCCCGATGGCGGCGTCGTAGTTTTCCTGAAGCAGAAAGGAATACCCGAGATTGTTGTACACGTAATCCAGCGCGGGATTGATTTTCAATGCGGCCCCGTAAGCTTCCGCGGCCTGCTGAAACTGACCGAGCCTGTCGTACGAGACCCCCTTCCCGTTGTGCGCCTTGACATGCAGGGGATCGATAAAGACGGCCTTGTCGAACTCCTTAATCGCCTCGACGTGTCGTCCCCGCTGCTGGTAGTAACAGGCCAGGAGGTAATGCGAATCGGGATTGCCCCTGTGGAGCCGGATCTCAGAAGCGAATCGGTGCATGTCCTTTTCCGAGAGGCGCTGGGCCGATTCCTTCTCCCCCCAGGACCTGAAAAAATCAATCGTCCGGTGAAAGGACGCGCACCCTGTCAACAGAAGACAGGCGGCGGACAGGATGGAAACCCCGAAAAGGGCTTTCTTAAAATGCCTGCAGCGAATCATTCCTGTTTCCTTTCCTCCTGAATGAATGTGTGAATAGTCTCTGGCGACACCTTTCTAATGTCCGGACCAGCCGCTCCAGAGCCTGAAAACCTGAATCAGTGTCGGCCCCAGGATGGCGACGAATAGCGACGGGAAGATGAATATGATCAGGGGAAACAACAGCTTCACCGGAAGTTTGGCCGCCATTTCCTCGGCCCGCTGATGCCGCCGGGTGCGCATCCCGTCCGAGTGGACGCGCAGGGCCTGGGCGACACTCGTCCCGAACCGGTCGGTCTGGATCAGAAGCGTAACCAGGCTGTTGACATCCTCCAGGTCCATCCTCTGCGCCAGGCTCCTCAGGGCATCGCGGCGCGATTTCCCGGCGCGTAACTCGAGGATGAGCTGCCGGAACTCCTCGTAGAGGGGCTTGTTCGTCATCTTGATTTCTTCCGTCACCCGGTTGAGGGCCTGGTCCAGACCCATCCCGGCTTCCACGCAGACCACCATCAGGTCCAGCGCATCGGGAAAACCTTCCAGAATTCTGCTCTTCCGCTTTTTCAGCCTGAACTTTATGTACAGATCGGGCAGATAGAACCCGAGGAGGAAGGCAAAGACGAGGATGGGAATGATGAGGACCGCGACTTTGACCCGGTAAGCATAGGCCTGTGACAGGAGGACAAGCGACGGAAGAAGAATCGCCATGAAAACCTTTGCACCGAAATAGAAGATCGTCGCGTTTTTTGCACGGAAACCCGCATGCAGGAGATTTTGTTCGATCCGTGAAGCTTCATTCTCCCCCTTCGGCCGCGCGACATTCCCCAGGAGGGTGATACCGTCGACGAGCCCCCTCCTCAGGCGTTCCACGACGGAGAGGCCCGTGCTGTCCGGGTTCGTGCTCTTGAGGATGCCGAATTTGAGCTTGCGTACCACGTGGCGATGTTCTTCCGTCGTTTTGACGAGGGAGTAAGCCGCCGAGATGAGCAGAAGAACACCCATGAAAATCAGAGCCGAAATGAGAAGCGGCATGCCGGTCATGAAGCCCTCCTTAAACCTTGATGGCGATCATCCTCTTGATAAAGATGATCCCCAGAATCATCATGGTGATACTCACGGCCATGAGCGCATGACCGAACGGGTCGTTGAGCAGTGTCGGCAGGTACCGAGGGTTGATGATGGCCATGACCGTTACGATCACGAAAGGCAGGACAACGAGAATCACGGCCGAGAGTCTCGCTTCAGACGACAGGACGTGAATTCGTCCTTTGAGCTTCAGCCTTTCCCGGATCAGGCGACCGATACTCTCCAGAATCTCCGCGAGGTTGCCGCCGCTTTGCTTCTGGATGATGACGGACATGCTGAAAAATTTCACATCCGCCGAATCGATCCGGCTCGCGAGGTTCCGCAGGGCATCCTCGTAGCTGACGCCGAAATTGATCTCATCGATGAGCTTGTGAAACTCCGATTTGACCGGATCCTGAAACTCCTGAGCAACCATCTGGAACCCGCCCGAGAAAGCGCATGCCCCGCTTTCAGCGCCCTGGCGACCATATCCAGCGCGTCGGGGAGTTGCTCCTGCAGTTTGTTCAACCTCTGCGCTTTGCTGAAACAGAGATAATAGTATGGCAGGAACCCCAGGATCAGACCCGTCAGGGCGGGGAGAATGGCGTTCCTTGTCATAAGGGCCACCAGAAGAAATCCCGCCATGAAAAGCACGCAGGTCAGCAGGACGAAAAACCCCAGGGGGTATTTCGACCCGGACTGCAACACCAAACGGTCCATTGCGTGAACACGGGGGTTCTGAATCCCCAGCAGGAATCGGTTGAGAAAAGGCACATTGCTCAGCCGCCTCTGCCGGGTGATGTCAATCATTTCCCGTTCGCTCTTCTCGACGGTGAGCTGTTTGAGCTGTTTGTGGACCCTTCTCTTCTCCTGGTTCCACCGGACGCCGACCAGCAGGTAAATCGCGAACCCGGCGACGGCCAGCGAAACCGTGAATATGAGAAGAAATAAACCCATAGCCCTGACCACCCTTCCTAGATTTCAAAGACTTTGTTTGAAGTAAACATATCATAGGGGACCGGGATGCCCATGGCCTTGAAGCGGTCCGTGAATCTCGGGAGAATCCCGCTCATTTTGAACCGGCCTTTCACACGGCCTCTCTTGTCGATGCCCTTCTGCTCGAAGGTGAAAATCTCCTGCGTGGTGATGACATTGCCTTCCATGCCGGTCAGTTCCTGAAAATCGACGATCTTCCGGCTGCCGTCGACAAGGCGTTCCACATGAATGATGATGTTGATCGCCGAGCTGATATACCGCCGCACGGCATCGTTGGGAATATTGAGACCCGTCATGGCCACGAGCGTCTCGAGACGGATGAGGGCGTCGCGCGGGGCGTTGGCGTGAATCGTCGTGAGCGAGCCGTCATGGCCGGTGTTCATGGCCTGGAGCATATCGAGGACCTCCGGGCCCCGGACCTCCCCCACGATAATCCGGTCCGGGCGCATCCTCAAGCTGTTGCGGACCAGGTCCCGCTGGGTGATTTCCCCTTTGCCCTCGATGTTCGGCGGCCTTGTCTCCAGCCGGACGACGTGGTCCTGCTTGAGTTGAAGCTCCGCCGCATCCTCGATGGTGACGATGCGCTCATCCTCCGGGATGAAGCGGGAGAGGACGTTGAGAAGTGTCGTCTTGCCGCTCCCTGTCCCGCCTGAAACGATCACGTTGAGTTTCGACCGGACAATACCCTTCAGAAGCTCGCCGATCTCCGGGACCAGCGTGCTCAGGTTGATCAGGTCCTCCAGCTCGAGGGGGTCCACGGAAAACCGCCGGATCGACAGCGAGGGGCCGTCAATGGCCACGGGCGGCACGATGGCATTCACTCGGGAACCGTCGGCGAGCCGGGCGTCGACCATCGGCGAGGATTCATCGATCCTGCGCCCCACGGCCGACACGATCCGGTCGATGATCTTCCGCAGGTGCGCGTCGTCCTTGAAACGCGCCTCCGTCAGCTCCAGTTTCCCGTACCGTTCCACGTAGACCTGGCCATAGGTGTTGACCAGGATATCCGATATCGAGGCGTCATGCATGAAGGGTTCGATGGGTCCCAGCCCGAGGACCTCATCCTGGATTTCCTGATAGAACCGCTCCCGCTCCTCGGAGTTGAGGGGGATGCCGATGCTGCCCTCCGACAGGATCCGTTCCGTAAGTTTCCGGATCTCGTGCCGGAGTATTTTGGGCTCCAGGGAGTCGATCAGGGAGAGATCCAGGACTTCGACGAGGCGGTCGTGGACTTTTTTCTTCAGTTCGTTGAACTCATCGGTAATCGCGAAATTGTTCTTCCTGCTGCTGACCACTTCCATGCGGTTCTCCTCGCTTTCCTTGACACTCAACGTTCTTCGATCCGGTTACCCCGGTTCAACTCTTGTCCTTCAGATATTTGAACCAGGACACACCCTCTCGTTTCGCCTGCGCCTTGCCCGAAAGGGTTGACGCGAAGTCCAGAAAATTTTTCGTAATCTGGGCTTCGGTCTTGAGCGTGATGAGCGGTTTTCCCTGATTGATGGCGCTCATCGTCGTCTGGTAGTCATTGGGGATCGTCCAGAGGAATTTCTTGTCCAGGTTTTTCTCCGCCTCCGCCATGGAAACGATGGAGTTCTTGTGAAAGCGGTTGACGATGATCTCGACACTGGCGTCGTGCGGATAGCCCATGCCCCTGAAGGTGCTCTGAAGTCTCTTGACATTGATGAGGCAGGGGAGACTCAGAAGCGTCACGAGGAGAACCTTGTCGCACATCCTCATGATGACCTTGGATACATCGTCGAAGGACTGGCCGCTGTCGATGACGACGTAATCAAAAAGGGTGTGCATGAGCTTGAGAAGGCTCTCGATCACCTGTGGCGTGACCTTGTACTCATCCATGAGTTTACTCGGCGAGGGCAGCACGTAGATCCCGGAGTGATGCTTGTAGAGGGTGCTCATGAGGTAGGTCGCGTCGAGCCTCGAGATGTTCTTGGCCACCTCCATCCAGTCAAAAACCGGTTCAATACCCAGAAAAAGGGGGATGTCGCCGAACAGAAGGTTCATGTCCATCAGCGCCACCGACTGAACCCCCTCCATGCTTGCGAGGCTGGTGGCCAAGTTGACGGCGACCGTCGTTGTCCCGACACCGCCCTTGCTTCCCACGACATCGATGATCTTTCCCCGCCTGACCGGCGCCGCGATGACCTTGGCCCGTTCTTTCTGAGCCCTGGCCTTGAATTTGATCAGGGCGTCCTGGACCTCCTCCGCGTTCAGAGGCTGCGGGAAAAATTCCTTGGCGCCGATGCGCAGGGCTTCGATCAGGATCTCCGGGTTTGTCTTCGCCGAGGTCAGAAAGACCTCCCCGGCAACGCCGGCGTTCAGGATATTGGCGACAAAATGGAGGTCCTTCCCGTGCTCCTCGCCGATATCGACGATGAAGAGATCGTATCCGCCGGGGTCGTTGATGTCCCTGACCTGCATACCGCCGACGGCGTTTATGGCATCTTCCAGTTCCTCACGCACTTTCTGAGAACGTGTCTCTATCCGCACGGAGAGTGTTCTCTCTGACAGGACCATATCCTTTTCATCGCTTACCTTCTGTGTTGCCGTTGCCGTCTTGGCGATCTTTTCGCTTTTCATGCTGTGATGACCTCGTATGCCTTTACTGAACCAGGCCGGGGATGCTGCCCATGGTGCCGTAATTCCCGCCGCCGCCGCGCCCGAAATCCACGGAATCGCATATCACCCGCGCATAAATGGTCTTTTCGGGGGCCTCATGGACGTCATAGATGACCACGGTGGCAAAGCCGGCTGTGGCAATCGCTTTATTCGGGTTCGAACAGTCCGACGCGTCGTATACCACGACCGTGGTCGTCCAGGTATTGGGATCGTTGTCGAGATCGAGCCTGCCGTCGTTTCTGACCTTCATCGATTCGAAGAGGGACTGCATGTCCGGAAAGGCGGATGCGATGGTTCCTCCAACGTAGTTGAGTTCCGTGCTCCCAGCGACAACCTCGGGGCTCTCGTAGCGGCTGTTTTCGATATCGTTCAAAAGCCGTCTCAGCCGGCTCGCGTTGGGCGGCTCGTCCGTGTAAGTGTGCCAGCCCGCGCAGCCTTCAGGAGAGTTCGTCGGATAGAACCGGATCGGCTGCTCGCAAAAAACGGATCTGTTATCAAACCAGGCCCTTGAAATCCCGACGGGTATGGGGAGTCCGCCCGGACCGGCGGTGCTCTGCCCCGTCAGGGCCGCCGTCGCAACGGCGTTCACGGGGGCGCTCTGGATGCCGAAAACACGGGCGAAAAACGTGGAAACGGGGTTGTTCACCTGTTGATCACGCCGGGCGGTCACGCGAACGGCGTCGGGCTGGCTGTTCGTCCGGCTGAAGGGGTCGGGGCCGAGCCTGGAATCCCAGGTGCCGATCAGGATGTCATCCGGATCAATCGCGATGCTGACGCCCCCGGCCTGGTTGCTGATGGCCACAGCCGCGGCGGCGCTCTTGATGAGGGATTCGTCGGTGCCGCCGACCACGTAGGCCACCTGTTGCGCGGAAGTCATCCCTTCGTAGAGCACACCCAGTTGACGTGTGGCGGCCAGCGCGGCGGCATCCGCCACGTTCTGCAGTTCGCTCCGGCTTACCATGAGGTAACCCACGTCCACGGCAAGAGCGCCCATCCCTACAAAAACGACCAGGAGCAGGGCCACCAGGATGGCCACGGCACCGCGGTTGTCACCGGACAGGGGGCCTCGATGCCGGGCGGATATGTTGACTCCTCGTTGCTTCATCTTTTCATTCGTATCTCATCACGGTCTCGGCGACGAGCGTGACCTGCCTCTGCGGGGTATTGCGGAAAAAGGCAATCACGATGTCCGGGAAGATGAGAAACTGATAGTTATAGGCCACCCGCACTCTCAGGTTCTCGCCAAAGAGGGCATTGGGGTTAAAACCGTCGGGAAAAGAGGTGACCGGTGGCGGCATCGCCGTATCGAAGCTGATGAGATTCTGGGCGCAATAAAGCTGGACGACCTGATCGACGGACGGGCTGCCGAAATCGGGCAGCCGCGCCGGTGTCCTCACCACAATGCCGGCCCGGGCTCCCTCCCGGCTCGCGTTGGTGATCACCTGCTTGTTGTAGAGAAGAAAGCCAAACTCGATCGTGCCGAAGATGATGAGCAGGAGAAGCGGCAGAACGATGGCGAACTCAATGGCCGCTGCCCCTCTGGCGTTCCTTGACCCTCTCATTATTCTAAAACTCATTTTCCCGTCGTTCCAATGCTGAAGGTATAAGTCGGTGCGGGGGACGTTTTTTCAAAACTTTTATCGTACTTGTCCACGTTCGCCTGCGCCGCCTTCCCGTCCAGGCCCTCGACGGGGGCAAGGTTTTTTTCCGCCTCGGGGTTCAGGGTCTGGTTATAAATGGCAAGCTTGTGGGATGTTCCATAGTCCCTCTCGAGCCGGCTCTGCGCGCAACCGATCAGGACCACCATCCATACCGCTATGATCGAGATCAAAAACAGTTTTCTCATGCCTCATTCTCCTCACCGGGGTACAATATGTCCAAAGTCGCCCTCCAGGCCTCCGCCGCTCTTCACCGAACCGCGCTGCGGCGCCGGGTTGGCGGTTTCTCCCTTTCCGGATCCCTCCATCGAGCCCATCAGGTAGAACTCGAAATCATTGGGTTCGATGAACTGGTCCGTGGGCAGCGTCTGCTTCGCCATGTCAAGGGGTTTCACAAGGTGCGGCGTGACGACGATAATCAGCTCGGTCTCGTTTTTCTGAAAGGAGCTGCTGCGGAACAGCGCGCCGAGGACGGGGATGTCGCCCAGCACGGGGAACTTCCTCACGCTTTCCCGGATATCGTCCCTGAGAAGACCGGCGACGGCAAAGCTCTGACCGTCTGCAAGCTCGATGACGGTGGAGACGCGACGGGTGGTGACGCTCGGGATGACGAAACCCTGGAAGGAGACGGCATTGGTAAAGTCGAGGTCGGAGACCTCAGGGTTGACCTCCATGCTGATCTTCTTGTTGCTGAGAACCGTCGGCGTGAAATTGAGCCCCACGCCGAAAGTCTTGTACTCGATGGTGATGGTCGTACCCGTACCGCCTGGCTGGGGAACGGGGATAGGGTACTCCCCGCCGGCCAGGAAGTTCGCCCTCTTGCCGCTCAGGGTGATCAGGGTCGGCTCGGCCAGAACCTTCGTGAGGCCCTCTTCCTTCAGGGCGTCGATGAACATCGTCCAGGTGGCGCCGCCGCCGAGGAATCGGACAATCGCGTTCACGCTGGTTGAAACCGTGGGCAGGCCGGCCCCGGGAACGGCAGCTGTCGCCAGGTTGTCCAGTACGGACACGCCGAAGGTATTCCCGCCGTCGCTCAAGTAACTGAAGTTGACCCCCAGTTTCTTCATGGTGCTGCGGGACATCTCGGCAACCCGGACTTCGAGCATCACCTGGTGCACACCGCCCACCTCGAGGAGGTTGATGATTTTCTGCTTCCCATCCTTGTCGGCCGGGGCATAGGACCGTGCCAGGGCCAGGACCTGGGAGAGGTTGGCGCCGCTCGAAACCGTTCCGGACAGGGTGATGGCATCATGGGTGCCGATCACCCGGATGTCTTTTTCCTGGGGCATCAGTTCGTAGATTTTCGACTTGAGCTGACTGACGTCCGGAGTGACCTCGATGTCGAGAACGGCCGAGATGGCCTTGCCCTCGTTCCAGAGGGTGATGTTCGTCGCACCCGGCGCCTTCCCGGTAAGGTAGATCTGTCTCGGTGTCAGCACAATGGCATCCGTGACCTCCGGTGCCGCCACGGAGACCCGTTTGATCCGATCCGGGCTCTCGATGATGATGGATTTGCCGGCCGTGAGAGTCAGCTTCTGCGGCGCCGTCGAATTCACCGTCACCCTGGCTGGACTGGCCCAGCTGTCGGATGAAAAGAAGATTGCCATGAACAGCGCCAGCAGCAACAAAACAATATTGATGATTCCCAAATATCTGCTCGTATTCCGCTTCATCGAACCTTTCTCCTTTTAAAACGTCTGCTGGGTGAGCTTGTTCCCCTTGATCAACTCGACGGTGAAGGGCCCCTCCGATGTCGTGGACATGACCCTGGGCTTCGGATTTTGAGGTCCCGTCGACACATGGGATGAAAGCAGGGCGGGTATCGTCGTCCCCCGGGTGGCCACATTGTCCTTGTCACCGGCGTTTCGCAGGGCGAGCTGCAGTTTACCTTCCGTCGCGGCGAGTGCCAGCTTCTCGCCTTCTTGCGGCAACACCTCCAGGGTGATGACGTCCACCTGACTGGGCTTCTCCTGCTTACCCGTTTTTTCGACCTCTGTTCCCGTGGCAAGGACCAGGATATTTTCCAGAACGATCTTGGTAATGGGTGTGGACTGCTTGGCTGTCTGGGCCAGGGTCACAAGGATATCCACACGGTGACCGGGATGGATGAACCCCGCGACACCGACCACCTTGTCCACCTTCACGGCCATGGCCCGCTTGCCGGGACTGATCACCGCCGCAACACCGCCGCCCTTCATCGTCGCCGGGGCGAGCCGGGATTCCAGGATCGGCTCACCGGCCTTCAGCGGGTAAAGAATGACGCGACCTTCCAGCAGGGCCGGATCCGCATAGTAGCCGGACGGAAGGCTTTCTTTCAGGAAATTCGACGTTTTCATGTATTCCCTGCCGAGGGAGGTGCCCCAGGTCAGGTCCGCGGCGGCCACGACGACCTGCTGGGTCTCCATGGTTTTATTCTTCGCGGCATAGCTCTTCTGCAGGTAACTGTACGAGAGCATGGCCACAAAAAGGGCGATAAGCACGGCAACGGAAAAAAGGATGACGGTCTTGCTTCGATCCGACAAATCGCTCCAGAGATTTTTCATTTCCTCAAGCCTCCTTAACCATTCAATCCAGCCGGGTCATGGAAACCAGACCCCGCTTTTCATGACGACTTCAAATCAGCCCCCTGAGAACATACAGGGTTGTCCCGAGAGCGATGACGACACCGTAATAAACGACAGGCATCTTCTTTTTATCCGCCGCGGGAATATCAATGAACTGGCGGGTAAGGATCAGGGCCCACATGATCCTTCCGTATCTCCGGAGGGTCTCTCTCCCGCCCGCATTGCTTAGAAGAAGGGCGACAGCCGCAAAGCCGCCTATCACGGCGGTGTATATGAAGGCCCAGAAAACACCCTCAGGACCGAGCAGCCCCCCGACAGCAGCCATCAGCTTCACATCGCCGGCCCCCATACCTGCAGTCAGGTAGAACAATATCAGGAGTCCAAACCCCAGGATCACCCCCTGCAGGCTGAACAGGAATCCTGCCAGGCCATTCATCCCGGTATGGCAGGCCAGGCCGACAACAAGGGCGGAAAAAGTCAGCCAGTTCGGTATTTTTTGTATGCGGACATCACTGACGGCGGCTATGAGCAATACCGGGAGTAGAAAGACAGGTACGAATTGCGCTGCCATGAACGGCCCCACCTAAATCTCCCCGGTAACCATTTTTTCTGCCGGTCAGACAGCCCCGGTCAGGGATGTCCGCTTCACTGATTTCGCCATGGAAATTTCCCTCCCCGTTGCCACGGCACGCAACCCAAAAACGCGGCCTGTGGGATTCCGGTCGGACCCGACCCCGTCAGGAAACTCCCCTTCCTCAATCCAGCAGGGACATCGCGACTACGTACCCGATGGGCGGTCGGGACCTACCATCTGCTGGACTCTGTCAAAGACGTCGTACAAGCGATCGCCAACAAGCCATACGACGATCGCAATAGCCATCGCGATGCCCGCCGCGATCAGGGCGTATTCGATTGCCGTGACACCTTCCTCATCCTTCAGAAACTGTTTGATTCTTTGCATCCGCTATATCCTCCTCAAAAAATTATTCCTTGACTTGAAATGAACAGCCTCCAACACCAACATAAAGGCTCTTTCTCTTTTTTAATATCCTTGAAATCCTTTTTTATCACCTCCTTGCACCGGATTCATTTTCATATGTTGTGTCGGTTATATTAGTTGCACAACAAATAATAATCAATCGGTAGGAGGCATGATTTTATCTAAGAATAAAGTATGATTCGCCCGTCTAATACTTTTGTCGATAACCTTATTTAAAATTATTTAACATATTGATATAATCGTATTTATATACATAATACTTTAAAATTTCCATAAATATTCTTCGAAATAATATTTTCTTTTTTCAAGATGTATTCGTAACACGAAAATACCCTTTATACCTGTTGATAAATTACTTATAACCGCAGAAAATATTTTTATACTGTTGATAACTATTTGTCCACAAAAAGAAGGCCGGTCTATTCCTTCAATCAAATACGACTCGGTATCTTAAAAGAAGAACCCCCATCTAATGTATAAGTATTCAAAATAATTGCTGATATTACTTTTTCTTGTGCGGGACGCAGACATCTGCCCTAACCAGATATTTGCTATCAAAAATGATGCCGACAGAACCGACGGGCCTGTAATAATTAATAAGTGTTTAAAATTAACATGTTAGCTATAAAAAACGCGGTCCGTCAACAGTTCCGGTTCGGCTACCCTTGTCCATAAAATGACATTCGTCACCGCTGACGTTATCTTGAGGTAATTATGGAAATTTTTCACCGTGACGGATGATTCGCTTACAGGCCGACCCGACGCGAGAAACCGATCCCGTCAATCAACACCAGAGGAAGAACAGGAACAGAGCCTTAAACCGCAGGCGAATCTATTCGCCCGCCGAAAAGAACTCCGAGGAAACATTGAAAAGCCGGCTTTAATGGGTTAATATAATTGAAAAGCATCAGGAGGATTGAATGACTCCAATCGCTTATGTCCGATTGAAACGTGCCGGAACCTTCTGTCTTGTCATTCTGTTTTGTTTCTGTCTGGCAGCGGAAGCAGGGGGTCAGACCCTCTACGAATATAAAGACGAAAGCGGTGCCGTCGTCATCACGGATAAGCCCCCCGCCGAGAAGGTCAAGTCAGTCAAGAAACGCGAATACAAACAGGAGGAACCCTCCTCCCCCCGTGCAACGGGCCCGGAAGAGAAAGGCATGGGACTGAATCAACGTGGTACGGGGGCCCTGGCTCCAGCCTCGCCGGAAGACATGGAAAAACAAAGACAAGAAGAGTTCCAGAGGTACCAGGCGGAAGAGAAATCCAAAAGGGAGGAAGCGGCCCGCCGGCTCGAACAGGAAGCGATGAAACCCGTGCCCTACTCACGGGAAAACGTTCGAAGGCAGACGGAACTCCTCGATCGAGCCCAGAAAATCCGGGCCGGCCAGGAACCTGTGCCCGCCGCGAAGCAGTGAACGAACCGCTTTAGTCGCCCCCTGTCCCCGGCCCGCATTCAATCAACCGCTTTGAACACAATATGCCGGTCGAGGTGCATCTGCCTGAGGAGATGGGCGACTTCCTTCGACACATTGGTCACAACCAACTCCCCGCCCGACTTCTTGAGGTGGTTGCGGGCGGATATGAGCACACCGAGGCCGATGGAGTCAATCACCCGGACGGCCTCGAGGTCGACAACCAGTTTTTCCGGCTTTTCACCGATGATCGAAAAAATCTTTCTCCTGAGTTCCTGCGCCTCGGAGGCGACGATGTCTTTATGGGGTGCGATGAAAACCTGTTTGCTCATGTCCCCCGACCTCCACCTCGGTATCTTACTGCCCCCCGTCAGATGTAACTCCCCATCAGCAAGCGGGCCTTCTTGACCTCCGAAAAGAGCACCTTTGACGAAAAGAGTCTCTCCAGTTTCTGTCTGTCCACCAGGGGGGTGTATGAAGAATGCAGGGACTCGATCTTAAAGACGCCTCGCCTTTCCTCGTCGACGAACAGTTTGGAGATCTGGTCGGCCATGAAGATTGCGACCACATGCTTGAGACGCTCCGGGTCGGCACCCAGTTCCCTGAGGGGTACGGAACCCGGGTGGTGATGCATCTCCATGGCATACATCATGGTCTCCGAGAGACCCCACTTTTCGAAAGCCATCCGCCCGATGAGACAGTGATTGATGCCAAAGAGGCTGTCCTCGTCGTAAATGCCGAAACCGCCGACGTAGGGAAGCGTGTATTCCCCCGTAAACTCCATCGTGGGGAAGATCTCGGTGTTGACGAATTTGCCGACGTCGTGGAGCAGCCCGAGCGTGAACATGAAATCCCGGTCAAGGCCCTCAAAGGCCCCGGCGACATGAGCGGCGCAGATGGATGTCACGATGGAATGTTCCCAGAGGAGTTCGACGACGACATCGGTGAGCGATCCTTTTTTCCGCACGACCCCGGAGAAGGCCTTGTGATAAACGATGTTCTTGATGTGGTTCAGTCCCAGCAGATGCAGCGCCTGAGTGATGGAATCGACTTTCTGCCCCCCGAAGTAGGCCGAATTTGCCGTATGCAGGATCTTCCCCGTCAGCACGGGATCTGCCTTGATCGCCGCGGCGATCTGGGAAAGGCTGATATTGGGATCGCCCAGGTACTGACAGACCCTGTAGGATGCGCCGAAATCTTTCATGCCGCCGGTAACCGCCTTCACGCGCCTGATGACCTCGGGGCTTACGTCCTGAAGGGCCAGGGGCCTTTCCTGGGCATAGGTTGCCGCCGGTACCGGTGAAAATATCGTGTTGAACCCCCCGGCAACCCTTTCCATCAAGGTATCATCCTGCTCGTCCGTCCATTTTCCGGAACCGGATGAATAATCGCTATTTGGGCTGGAGTCCGGGGGAGCTTCGGCCGCTTTGGGTTCCGTCGATCTGAGAGATTCTCGATTCCGCTCCTGCATTCAAAAGCCTTTCCTACGCCTTAACGGCTTGACATTTTCGGTCTAAGTGCCCGTCCTGAAACAAATACCGTGCTGAAGGACGCCTGCGTTTCCCCGATTTTCCGGGTCAACGCTCCGGCTCGTAACAAAAAATGCAAAAAAGGTGCCCCGGAAAGGACTTTCCGGGGCACCCCTTAAATGGCCGGCATTCCCAACCCCTTCTCACGCTTCCAGAATTCTTCTGTTTCTCAAGTTTATAACCCCTTTTTTTCAAACCACCAGAAAAGAACAATGCCCGCAACGATGAAGACAGGTATGACGACCCAGTGGCTCACACCGAGAACCTCCGGCAGGGTGATCTTGCCGAGATTTCCCCAGGTGTACACCGTCGTCTTCAATGCCGGATAGAACTCCGCGAAGACAGCCGCCCCGAGGATCATCCCGAGAATTCCCCAGAGGGCATCCCAGCGGCCCTCTCCCAGGGCGCCTGCCTGTGTCCCCGGACAGTAACCGAGAAGCCCCCAGCCCAAACCGAAAACGAGGCTTCCCAGAATCACCGGCCCGAGGATCGTCGTCTTGATGGAGAGTTTCGCGAGTCCCATATCCTTGAGCAGGTACACGCCGACCATCCCGACCAGGACGGCCGAAAGCATGAACTTGACGATTGTCATGTCCATGAGCCTCAAGGCCCCAACTTGTTTGTCATAGCGCAGCACACGGCCTTTCTGCAGGAGAAAGCCGAAGAGAATCCCCGTAACCAATCCGTAGATCTGCATTTTCATTTTCTTTCACCCCCATAGAGGATGCGGGCCACAATGATACCGCCCATAAAAAACCCGATGAGGGCGATGAAGCCGCTGACGGCAAGCTGAAGCGAACCGCTCAGCCCGTGACCGCTCGGTCACCCGTCGGCCAGGCGGGCGCCGAAGATGGCAATGGCGCCGCCGATAAAAGCCGCGATGGCCCGTTTCGGGACGCTCGGGCCGAACCGCTTTTGCCACATGTCCGGGACGGCCTGCCACCTGAAGCTCCCGGAGGTTGTGGACGCTATCAACGACCCCACGAGAATGCCCACGACGAACATCCATTGCCAGTCGATGACGGGCGGCGTCTTCACAAAATAATCAAGGCTCTGGACGCGCTCGGGCGCGAAGAGCCTCTCCAGCGCACCGGCAAAGCGCACGAAACTCGTCGACGCGCCGAAATAATGCCCGACAAACCATACCGAAAGTATCGAGACAACGCCCGAAAGCGCCCCCGCCAGATAGGGGCTCCAGCCCCTGTCCCCCGTATTCGCCATAAGCCTGCTCCTTTCCCGGAAAGGACCGCGACACATTCCTGGACATCTCTATGAAGTGATTGTAGAACATCACGCTCATTTTTCCAAACGATTTTGTCCCGTTGAAGTTTTCCCGGTGATCGTTTAAAAATAGTTACAGTTACCCGGTTTCCACCGGCAGCACTTCGCAAATGAGGTTTATCGATTGAAAGCTTTTTCCATAAACAGGGTCTCGATCCCCGTGGGGGCGAGAGGGGCAACCTCAGGGCTTCTCGCCATACCCGGCCGATACAGGGAGGGGATGGCCGTCGTCGTGGCTCACGGGGCGGGAAACGACATGGAATCGCCCCTCATTGCCTCTTTCGCCGAAGGCCTTGCGGACGCGGGTTACCTCACACTCCGGTTCAACTTCCTGTACCGGGATCGGGGAATGAGGATCCCGGATGACGAGAAGACACTGGCAGAGACGTGGCAGGCCGCCTATCGCTTCATAAAGGAGGAGTCGGGGCTGTCCGTCCACACTTTCATCGCCGCCGGGAAATCCCTCGGCGGCCGGATCGCATCCCGAATGGCCTCCGCGGGTCTTCTTCCGGCCGACCGCCTGATCTTTCTCGGCTACCCCCTGCACCCGCCGGAAGACCGCGGAAAACTGAGGGACGCTCACCTTTACACCATCAAGATCCCCATGCTCTTCTTCGCCGGCACGCGCGACCCCCTGTGCGACCTCGACCTCTTGAAATCGGTCCTGGATCGCATCAGGGCCCCCTGGAAGCTCTGCACCATCGAGGGAGGCGATCACTCCTTTCAAAGACAGGGCGGGCCTTATGACCCGTCCGTCCATGACCGGATCGTGCAAGAGACGGTTCTCTGGCTTCAGGAAAGACATGGGGGCATGAAAGGCCAGAACCCATGAAAACGCTTGCCCTCCTTTTCCTCGTCCTGCTGCCGGTGTTTTCGCCGTTGTGCGAAGCGGCCGCGGACGTTGTCATCCATGACCTCGTGGCCGTGAAGGGGGAAGAGGTCATGCTGAAGGCCGACACGAAAGGTCTCTTCTTCGGGCGAGGGGGAGAACTGGTGGAATTCTTCATTGACGGAAAATCCATCGGGAAGAACCTGTCGGGCAGCGGCGGTGTCGCGCTGAAGCCCTACCGGGTACAGAGGACCGGTGTCCAGCGGGTCAGGGTCGTGTCGGGCCGTGACGAGGATGAAGGGCTCCTTTTGACGCTGGTCAAAGGGTCGAAGATCGTCTTTGTGGACGTCGAAAGCGGTCTCTTCGTCGAGGGGGCACCCGGCAGGGCTAAACCGGGAAGCCGAAAGGCCCTCAAGGCGATCGGCGCGCGTTACCCCGTGGTGCTGCTGCAGTCCGGCCTGGTCGGGACCAGGGCGCTCAAGCTGTGGCTCCGGGAAAATGAATACGAGACCTGCCCCGTCGTCGCCTGGAACGGAGGAGCGATCTTCGACGATGTGAACCGCAAGGGACTCAAAATCGGGGCCTTGATCGGCGGACCGCACATCATCGAATCAGCCGGGAAATACAAGCCTCCCGCTTTCTGGTTCGACAGGGTAGAAAACGCCGAGAAAGTTAAAGACTGGGAGACTCTCCAGAAAAAGCTGAAATAGCCGCATGCGGGTCCATGCGGTCGAAGGTCCCCCCGGATCCATTTGCTATCGGGCGGGCAGACATTTATAATGCAAAAAACTTACGCGTTCCGCCGTCCCGGCTGGCAAGTCATGAAAATCCGCGTCATCTGTTATCACGGATACAGGGCTAACGAAAGGCCGCTTAAATTCTACATCGGGGACAAGGTGCTGGAGGTCAAAGAACTGCTGGATCGCTGGTACGGCGAACGAGAGGATTATTTCAAGGTCCTCGTCGATGACGGGAACACCTACGTGCTCAAATACAGGCGGGAAGAGGATGAATGGGAACTTGCGCTGTACACATCCCCGAAACTTCATCAGGGTTTGAAAAGCGGGATCCTCCAGCCGGAACCGTCGGGCAGGAAAAAACATTAATTTTCCTGTCGCAGAAGGAGTGAAACGGAACGAAACAGATGGGCGCTCTGCTGGCTGTTGATTTAGGCCTGACGACGGGTCTTGCACTCTACGACCGGTGCGGAAAACTGCGATGGTACCGTTCGCAGAACTACGGAAACATGACCCGTCTGAGGCGCGCCATTCACGGCCTGGTCGAAAGCATCCCCGATCTCGAGCTTGTGCTCATCGAGGGTGGCGGTGACATCGCAGACCTCTGGGAACGGGAGGCTTCGCGGCGGGGTGTCACCGTGCGGCGGGTCAGCGCCGAGACCTGGCGCCGGCTCATCCTTTACCCCCGCGAGCAGAGAAGCGGCACGGAGGCGAAAAACCGCTCCAAAGACCTCGCCCGGAAGATCATCGAATGGTCCGGGATCCGGCTTCTCAAGTCATTGAGGCATCACACGGCGGAGGCGATTCTCATCGGCCTCTGGGGAGCCCTCCAGCTGGGGTGGCTCGACCGCCTACCGCAGGCCCTGCGGCAGTGAGTCCCCCCGCAACGACCATCACCCAGGTGCAACGGAAATGTTGAATATCATCAAGGATCTCTTCGGGATAGGCAAAGACAGCGAAAGCATCATCCGGGTTCTCATAGAGGCCAGAAAGAAGACGAAGGGGGTAAAAAACCAGATCCTCTACGAGGCGCAGTTCAACACGAGCCTTATCCTCGATCACTACCTGGACCGTAAAGCCGACGCCGGGAAGGTGATCAGACACCTGAAAACAGAACGTCTCGCCAGGGCCTTCGACGAGGGCTTCGACTTCCGGCGGCTCAAGAAGGGGAGCGTCACGGAAAAGATGACCGCGAACACCCCTTTTCTGAAAAGTTACACCGGCCTGGATTGCGAAGGTATCCTGAGGCGCATCCTCTTCCACATCGAGCAGCTCAAGCTCCTGCCGGAACTCTACGATATCGAAAAAACCGACCGGGTCGACATCCGAAGACGCATGGAGAATCTCGGCAAGAGGTACATACTGTTTGCGCGGTTCCTGAAGTCCCCATAGCAGTCCAGTCCACTAAAAAAATTCGCTTCGATTTGAAGCGGCTCTGTCCCTCGGACTCGGCCGCCTGCTTTACAAGGATCCCTCACGGCAGGATAAAGGCCCTGGTTCGGCTCAAACAGCCTTTTCGATAAACGAATGTGCGGCTCCACCCCGGGTTTAACGATAAATTTTGATTGATCGCGAAGATTAAACCCCTATAACATGATAAAAAGCCGACCGGGCAGACTGCCCGGAGACAAATCTCGAAGGAGATGCAAAAAAAACATGAACAAAGAACGACTTGTCGTCATCGGGGGGGATGCGGCCGGAATGACCGCGGCTTCGCAGGCCCGGCGTTACCGGAAAGAACTTGAGATTGTCGTTTTCGAACGCAGCCCGCATACATCCTATTCGGCCTGAAGCATCCCTTATTACGTCGGCCGTGTCGTCGACGACCTGGAGTCCCTCGTTGTCATGACGCCTGAAGAATTCCGGAAAGAGAGAAACATCGACGCCCGTATCCTTCACGAGGTCACGGAAATCGACATCAAGAATCGCCGGGTTCACGTCAGGGACCTCCGGGAGCGAAAAGAACTCTGGCAACCCTTCGACATCCTCATGATCGCCACCGGCGCCCTACCGGCCTACCCGGACGTGCCGGGTGCGGATGCCAAGGGGATCTACGGCGTTCACACCCTGCAGAGCGGGGTGGAGGTCCGGCGGGTGGTGGATGAGGAAAAGCCCCGCCGCGCCGTCATTGTGGGCGGGGGCTACATCGGTCTCGAAATGGCGGAGGCCTTTATCATGCGGGGAATGGACGTCTCCCTCGTCGAACGATCCGAGCAGGTCATGGGCACTCTCGATCCCGACATGGGCGCCCTCGTTTCCGATGCCCTGTTGAAGATAGGCGTGAAGCTCTACCGGAATGAATCGCTGGAGAGCTTCGACGCCAGAGAAGGAAAGGTGACCGCCGTGGTCACGGACCGGCGGTCCGTCCCAGCCGATATCGTCATCACCGGCCTCGGCGTCCGCCCCAATACCGCCCTTGCCGGGCAAGCGGGTATCCCTCTCGGCGTGAGGGACGCGATAAAGGTCAACGACCGGATGCAGACCTCGATTGAGGGCGTCTGGGCCGGCGGTGATTGCGCCGAGTCATTCCATCTGGTGAGCCGAAGACCCGTTCACTTCGCCCTGGGGACCATTGCCAACAAGCAGGGGCGCGTGGCCGGCATCAACATCGGGGGTGAATACGCCACATTCCGGGGGGTGGTAGGCACGGCCGTCAGCAAGATCTGCTCCGTGGAGGTCGCGCGAACGGGTCTTCAGGAAAGGGAAATCCGGGCACTGGGCCTTCAATATGTGACAGGCCGGATCGAGAGCATGACGCGCGCGCATTACTACCCCAACGCGGGGACGGTCACCGTCAAGGTTCTCGCCGAGAAGGGGTGCGGAAGGCTCCTGGGCGGGCAGATCGTCGGTGTCGAGGGCGCCGCCAAGCGTATTGATGTTCTCGCCACCTCCCTGCACGCGGAATTCACTGTCCTCGACATGATCGATCTTGACCTGAGCTACGCGCCGCCCTACTCGCCCGTGTGGGACCCCGTCATCGTCGCGGCCCGCAAGGCCGCCGATGCCCTGTGACGATGACGCCAAGGCCCTTCACGGAAGATCACCGCCTGCATCACCCTTCGGCCGGCGGGGGATGATAAAGGAGGTCCTGCGCCTGTAATCCACATAAGCCCGCCCGAAACGGAGTTCCAGCTCCTTCTCCTCGATTTTCAGGATGTAAATCACCAGCAAAGAGAAAAGAGAGATCGTCATGGCGACAGCCATCGGGGAACCGGCCAGCAGGCTCACTCCCAGATAGAAAAAGAAAGTGCCGAAGGCCATGGGATTCCTGCAGAGGGCGAAGGGTCCATCCACCAAAAGCCTCTGGGTCGGCATCAAGGGAGAGGGCGTCCCCTTTCCGTTCCTGTACTGGGTCGCGACCGCCCAGGCAGCGAAGGCAAACCCCTCGACGACGAAGAGAAGGCCAATCACAATTGCCATCGTCTCCCCCCGAAATCCCGTGAATCCCAGCCTGCGATCCAAAAACAGGGAAAGACAAAGGACAGCGAAGGGACCCAGGACCCCGAAAAGAAACCCCTGTAAAACAACGGCGAGAAAGCGCTGGGCGTCGCTGTAACTGCGCGAGGCCAACCGCCTGAAGATCTCCATATCCAACGGTAACCCCTCCCCAGACCGGGATATCGTCACATTCTTAGCACAAACGGCCTGTCAAAAAACACCGGAAAGCTGCTTCACGTGGGCAAACGAGCCGGGCAAGCACCCCAAAAAACTCAAGTTTGTTCGTTATCTACCGATGATCTATCGGAAAAACCTGTGAGGATGAATCATGTCGCCTGCCTTCGGCATCGCCCTTTCGGCCATCAGGGCGCTGTTCACCAAACTGGACGCAACGGCGAACAACATTGCCAACACCAACACGGACGGTTTCAAGAAAAGCCGCGTCGATATTCAGGAATCGGCACCGGGCGGGGTCAAGGTATCGATCAGCACGATTGACACGCCGGGCGAACCCGTGCCGCCGACGGACGGCGAGACGGCTTATCGGGAAACATCCAATGTCTCCCTGGAAGAGGAGATGGTCAACCTCATCATCACGCGGTATACCCTCAGCGCCAACCTCAAGACCCTCAAGACCGGGGAGGAAATGCAAAAAAGCCTTATCGACATCAAGGTTTGAAAACCGGTTTCCCGCATCAAGAACATCTATCGCACCGCGCCGTCACACCTGCTCCGGCGGAATATCCGACGGGTCATAGCCCACCGTATCGTTGATGCCGGCCTTTCTCAGCCTTTTTTCCGCGTTTCCGTAAAGAACCAGCTCCTCGACCTCCATCTCGTCGAAACCGACAGCTGCCAGTCTTTTCTGAAGTTTTCGAACATTTTCGGCCGTCGAGAAACTTGCCATGACGGCGGGATAGGCCCGGGCACCCGCCTCGATAAGATTTTCCAGAGCCTTGATCTGCAGCAGGAACGCACCCGGTTCCGCTCCGGTCAGTCGCGAAAACTCCTCCTCGTTCATTCCTTTGAGGCTTACCCTGACCAGCAGAGAGGGGAATCGCGCGAGATCTCTGGCGTATGACGGGTCGTTCCCGATGAGGATCCCGTTTGTCTCGAGAATAAACTCGTAACGGGGCGGAATGTGCTCCAGCACGCGGATGAGGTGACCCCTGGCAAGGGTGGGCTCGTTTCCGCTGATACGAAGCCGCCTGAAGTCTTTCTTGCGGGCGATGCCTAAAAGCTTCCCGGATACCTCGGCGGGCGAACAGAACTGACCCGAAGTCCCGGGCGTCACAGCCTCGTCCCAGGCCCAGCAGAAAAGGCAGCGCAAGCAGCAGCCGACACAGTCCGCCGTGGCGATACCGCCGTAGAACCTCGCCGCCCTGAAACGGTAGTATTTGCGCGAATCACCCCGGCAAACGACCCGCAATGTTTCTTCTGCTTTCCTGACGGGATCATACATAGCTGCGACCGCTCCCGGAATACTAACTTTCACCCCGGGAAAGAGTTGTCCATGATGCACGGTAACTATTGTGATTTATACCATTACCGGATATAATTTCACAAATAGCGTTTTCATTCACCGGAATTTCCGAAGCACGATGAAGCGTCTGTTCCGGGGGGGAGAGATGAACCTGTCTAAATACAATTCCTTTGCCTGTGCGGAGGGCATGCGGTTTGTCATGGTTGCTCTGCTCGCCCTTCTGCCCTTCCTGCTGGCGTTTCTCCCTGCCATCAAGGGCCGAGGTCCCCATCCGGACCGAGTCAAGATGCCGCCCGGATTCGAAATGAAGCTCTACGCGCAGAATGTCAAGAACGCCCGATCGATGGTGATGAGCCCCGGGGGGGTCCTCTTCGTGGGAACGCGGGGAGCGGGCAGGGTCTATGCCGTCATCGATCGCAACGGCGATCACGTGGCCGACGAAGTCCTCACCATCGCGAAAGGACTCAACATGCCCAATGGTGTCGCGTTCCGGGACGGCGCTCTCTACGTCGCCGAGGTCAGCCGGATCCTCCGCTACGACGGCATCGAGACCCGTCTCCGTAACCCTCCGAATCCCGTTGTGGTGAGCAGCCAGTTTCCGAAAGACAGGCACCACGGATGGAAATACATAGCCTTCGGCCCCGACGGCATGCTCTACATTCCCGTGGGGGCGCCCTGCAACGTCTGCGAGCAGACCGACATTTCCTACGCCACGATCATGAGGATGCAACCCGACGGTTCCGGCCTGGAGGTGTACGCCGCGGGTGTTCGAAACACAGTCGGCTTCGACTGGCACCCCGGTACGGGAGAATTGTGGTTCACGGACAACGGCCGGGACTGGATGGGTGACGAGCTGCCGCCCGACGAGCTGAACCATGCCCCCCGGAAGGGTCTCCATTTCGGTTTTCCTTACTGTCACGGCGGGACCATTTCCGATCCGGATTTCGGAAAAAAGAAAAGCTGTGAAGAGTTCAAGACGCCGGCCATTCAGCTCGGAGCCCACGTGGCGGCCCTCGGCATGCGCTTCTACCGGGGGAAAATGTTCCCGCCGGAGTACGAGAACCAGATTTTTATCGCCGAGCACGGATCGTGGAACAGAAGCACGCCCGTCGGTTATCGCATAACGCTCGTGAGACTGAAGGAAGACGGCGCGGTGACGTACGAGGTTTTCGCCCAGGGCTGGCTGGAGGGTTTCATGGCCTGGGGCCGCCCCGTCGACCTTCTCGTGATGCCCGACGGCTCCCTGCTCGTTTCGGATGACCGCGCGAACGCCATCTACCGGATCACGTACCGGCAGCCCCCACCCCGTTCGCAGTGAAGCTTATTCCCAAATCCCGTTCAAGGAGGTACTTATGAAGTTCAAAACGCTCGACGATGTTCTCAAGTTCGCCATCGGGAAGGAGAAAAAATCAAACAAGCTCTATCTCATGTTCCAGAAAAAGGTCAAGGACCCGGCCGCCAGGAAACTGCTCGGCGAGCTGGCGGACCAGGAGGAAGGCCACCGGAAGATTCTGGAGGAAGCCCTCAAGACCCAGAAGATGCACAACGTCGGCGGGAAGTGCGAAGTGGCGGACATGAAGCTGACGGACTACATGGTCGAGCGGGAGCTGAAACCGGACAGCGACCCCCAGGACGTGATGATGTTCGCGATGCAGATGGAGAAGCTTTCCTACGATTTCTACCGGGAACTCCTGAAAAACTACAAGGGTACGAAGCTCGCCGGCGCCTTCGCGAAGCTGACCGACGAGGAAAGATGCCACAAGGAAACTCTGGAGAAGGAATACGAAGAGCACTTCATGCAGTGGATGTAGAAATCGGGGGGCGGCCGGCGGGGCGGAAAAAAATGCCGGCCGCTTCAAACCGAAGGGCCGGACCATTCATGACCTTTTTCGCCTGTTCCGCACCTATTCCATGAGGGCGTAAAGCCAGGCACCCAGAACAGAAAAGCTGATCAGGACCACAAAAACATATTCGATCATATCCCCAACCTCCGAGCAAAGGGCAACCGGGATACCGACGTCATTGACGACGCGTGTATCCCAGTCGGCCCCATGAGTCTCTGGTCTACACTTCCACTGAATAGTATAACCGTTCGCCCGGTCAGGGGGTTTCGGTTTATCCTGAAGTGCTGAAGTTAGCCGAGCGACTCATGTTTTTTGCCATCTTTTATATCGGATCTCTTCCGCACGGACTTTAGTGCGAAAAATGTGCCACATATTCCGGTGAAGCAACCTCCCTATCAACAGTCAATTCCCCAATATCCGGGAAGGGTTGCGTATTCAGAGCACCGGATGAGAGAAAAGAGAACCACAGGCAATAAGGCCCTGAACCGACGGGATACCGGCCAATAGCCGACCCTGTATGCTTTTCCGGTCGTATTCCCGCCGTATTTTTGACGGCGTTGTTTCAACCGCACTGGACGGAAATGAAGGCGTTATACCGAATAAATCGTCATGAATGGAAGACGGTACGAAGGAATGTAAAAAATGTTTGAAATGCGTGAAACAGATGTTAATATTGAGCGCGTTTTTACAAAAATCCAATCTCCAAGGAGCGCGTCATGATCAAACGTTTCAGGAAACCATTGCTGGCTGTTGTCGTAACCGTCTACTTGACCTTCATGATGACTTCTCCGGCTGTAGCCGGAATGGTCTCTTCCCTCACTTCCTCGCCGGAAATGGCAACCACGCTGAGAGGGGAAGAGGTCGGGAAGATTCAACGGGCTCTTGAAAATGAGATCCTGATCGAAAAATTCAAGGCCTACGGACTCAGCCCCGGGGAAATCAAGGACAAACTGCAGGGCATGTCGGATGAACAGATCCACATGCTGGCCCAGGCTTCCGACCAGCTGCTCGTCGGCGGGGATGGTCTCGGCATCGTGATCGCGATCCTGGTCATCATCCTCCTGGTCATTCTGATCCTGAAACTCTGGGACAAGCAGATCGTCGTCAAGTAGCAAACCTTGAGGTCCCTTCTTCTCTTCATACTCATTGCCTCAACGGCGGCGACGCACATCATCGAGGGTGTTCCCTTTGTGAAGCAGGACTCGCAGTACTGCGGTCCTGCTTCACTTTCTTCCATCCTCAGTTTTTACGGCGACACCGTCGACCAGAAGACCATCGGTCAAGACACGTACTGCGAAAAATTCAAAGGGGCCCTGATCACCGACCTGGAAAATTTCGCGCGCAAACGCGGTTTTAAAACCCGTTCAGGAAGAGGCACGCTGGAGGATATCCGTTCGGCCGTCTCCGGGGGGACACCTGTCATCGTACTGGTCGACCGGGGTTTCTGGATGGTCTCCCGGACCCACTACCTGGTGATCTTCGGGTACGACGATGGGGGCTTCATCGCCCACAACGGATACCGGGCTTCGCAGCGATTTCCCTATCCGGAATTTCAGAAACTATGGACAAAAGCAGGTTCCACATACCTTTTGGTCTACCGCTGACGGTCGTTCTGTTTTTGCTCCTCTGCCTGATGATGTCCTGCACGGTGCCTCAGGTCATCATTCTCGAAGACACGCTTACGGCGGAGCAGCACAACGACCTCGGGGTGATCTACGAAGAGAAAGGTCTCAACGACCTGGCGGAGAAGGAGTACCTGAAGGCTGCCGGAAAGCGGAAAGAGTGGATGGTGCCTTATTTCAACCTGGGGAACCTCTATTACCAGGCCGGCGATTACAGCCGGTCAGAGATTTTTTTCCGGAGTGCTCTCGAGCGGGCGCCAGCGAATCCCGACGTCATGAACAATCTCGCCAACGCCCTCTTGATGCAGGGGCGGATCGACGAAGCAAAAAAGGCCGTCGAAGAAGCCCTGGCGATAGATCGAAAAGAAGAGTATCTGGACACGTACCGGGAGATTCTCGAGAGAGAATCTCCCTAATTTTGAGTTTTGAGCAACTGTGTTTCGAGTCAAGGTAATTAACTAAGCATATTTCCAATA
>DAIMEJ010000007.1:56955-153202 GCA_036725345.1 Syntrophales bacterium | reverse complement strand
TCCCCCGCCCCTCGGGGGCATGACGGTTCGACTCCGTCCTCCGGCACCAGGGAAATCAACAGGTTGCAGTCTTAAGGGTTGCAACCTGTTTTGTTGTCGGAGGCAGACTGTAACCAAAAAGTAACCACCACCCTGTTTCAGCATGCAATCCTGCCGCCGTGAGACTGCATCTCCGAGGGCATCGGGGAACACGATGAGGTGTCGAGGCCTTGACAAGGTTCTCGAAATTGACGTCAAGAAATGATAGAGAAACCTCATCTGCGGCGGAAAATGCATGCGGTTTCCTCCCTGGAGTGATTCGTCTCGTTTGCGTCGCAGTTCACCACCCAAGCTCGAAAAGGAGGCATCTCATGAAACGGTATTTTCTTTTTCTCGCCATTTCGCTTGTCGCAGCTTTCCTGGCATTGCCCTTCAACGCTGAATGCCAATCGACGTCGCCAACTGAAAAAGCAATCAAGCTTACCCAACCCAAATATGACGGGAGCCTTTCAGTCGAGAGGGCCCTTTTGGAGCGAAGGACGGTCAGAAGCTACAAGGACGAGCCTTTGAACATGGCTGAAATCTCTCAAATCCTCTGGGCAGCGCAGGGAATCACCGAGCCCAAGAGGGGGCTGAGAACGGCGCCGTCTGCCCGGGCCCTCTATCTTTTAAATACCTACCTCCTCGTGGGCAATGTAACCGGGCTTCAGGTAGGGATGTACAAGTACCAGCCTCAAGGTCATGAGCTCGTAAAAATAGCCGACAGGGATGTCAAGGCGGAGCTCTATAAGGCCGTTGGACAGGCCACGATCAGGAACGCTCCTGCCGTTCTCGTCTTTACAGGCTTGTCGGATCGAAGCACGAACCCGAGATGGATGTACCTCGAGGCAGGTCATGCCGCCCAGAATGTCTTTTTACAGGCCCGATCCCTCAAGCTGGGCACGGTAACGGTCGGAGGGTTCAAGGATGCGGATGTCATGGTGGTGCTCAATCTGTCCAATAAGGAAGAGCCGATTTACGTCATGCCCCTGGGGAGAAAATAAGCCTCTATAAATACCCTTCCCGGGCTCCCCGGATCAGCCGGGACTGAGCGACCGACGGAAAGGCCCCAGGGTCACATCCCGGAGGGTGAGTTTTACGTCGCCCGGACTTTTTACAGGAACAGACATGAAATCCCCTGGAGAACCAAATGAGGGCCGCTACCCCGAAGAGCTCGAAACCCGCCGCAAGACCAAAATCGGCCTGGAGCTGTTCCTGAGGCCGATCAGGGTCGGCGACGAGCCGCTCCTGAGGGATCTCATGGACTCTCTATCCGACGAAAGTCTTTACACCCGGTTTTTTACGAAGCGCCGGGAGGTGCCCTACGGGCAGCTCCCGGACCTGGTCATGGTCGACTACGAACGGGCCATGGCGATCGCGGCCATCGTCGTCAAAGGCGAAAGGCCCGAAAAAGAGGAATTCGTCGGGGTGGGACGCTACCATATCAATCCAAGACAGCAGACAGCCGTGGTTGCCTTTGCCGTTCGAGACGATTACCAGAACCAGGGGATCGGGCAGACGCTTCTTTCGTATCTCACCGAACTGGCCCTGCGCCGGGGCCTGGTCGGGTTTACAGCCACGGTTCTGGCCGGCAACGAGGCGATGCTCCATGTTTTTGAGAAGGCGGGCTTTGAAAGGCAAAAGCAGACGATCCAGGGAGTCACCCTGCTCAGCCTGATGTTCATGCAGGCGGCAAGCCATAATCCTTAATGGAAATTTGAAAAGAGGCTATCAGAATACAGCTTCAAAATCGTCACGGCCGACACGATTCATACAATCAAGGGAGAGGAGCCGATGAGACCTGCAGTCATTGTGGTGGACATGATAAAAGACAACGTGGGGATGCACCTTTCCGGAGGCAAGTCTTCAGAATTCGTCAGGATCATACCCAATCTGCAGCGGCTTCTTCATCGTTGCAGACAGAGAAACATTCCCGTCGTTTTTGCCAACGACAGCTTCATGGAAGGGGACCTGCTTTTTTCAGGCCGGATGAAACCGCACGCCATCCGGGGCACCCCGGGTGTCGAGGTCATCGAGGAACTCGGTCCGGAGCCCGGCGACACGATCCTCGAGAAGCGGAGGTTGAGCGCATTCTTCAAAACGGACCTCGACATGACACTCAGGCTCTGGAAAATCGACACCATCGTCGTCGCCGGCATCGCCACGCCCGTATGCGTTTACATGACGGCAATGGACGGTTTTTCATACGATTTCAAGGTCATTATCGTCGAGGACTGCTGTGCAGCCCACAAACCCGAAATCCATGACACATTCCTTTCGGCAGTGAGAACGGTGCCTCTCGATCCCCTGGTGCGGATCGTGAAACTCGATGCGTTTCTCGCGGAGATCGACAAACTGCCGCGAGACCCCGGTACGGGTTGAGAGGAGCGCCATACCGAAACCCACAAAGGGTAAGAAAGCACTCACGGCTTTCCTGCCATCATTTACAATCCCATCTGGAAACAGACGGGACCGCAATATTCCTTGCCCTTGTATGTGAACCTGCCGTGCAGGGCACAGGCGGAGGTGGGTAACGACCAGGAGGTCGCAATGGCGCCATGACCCTTCGGGAACAGGGTGACCTCCGGATGGACATAGTCGCAGGGAGCCAGAGCCGCTTCCTTGTCCACCAGGTCGTCTTCATCGCCGCAGCAAATGAGCCACCGGATCCCCTTGGTCTCCACGTCCTTGAAATTCAGTTTGCGCCCGAACAAGCGGACCGGCAGGGTCCCGTCATCCTTTACGGGGATCGTGTAAGAATCATAGCTCAATTGGGTAATGTGGACCGGCAGGTCCGTGCGGTCGTAGAAAAGCCAGTGGAGCATGGCCGCGGCCGTGTTTGAAATCACAGGGTCTTCCCCGTGCCCGGTGCGCAGGTTATTCAAATCGCGGAAATAGGTGACCCAGGCAAATTCCTTCTCCATGCTCTTCAGTTTGTAAACCCAGCTCATCACCTTGCCGTCCACCACCGGATGACCCGATGCGGCGGGCTTCAGGGCATAGCGCAGATCACGGTATCGCGGCGGCAGTTTCTCCATGTACTCGACCAGGGCCTTGCTTCTCGTTCCATCCATGGGCGCGACACAGGTAATGAGCGCGTCAACGCATTCGTCCAGTTCGCCGGACAGAATATCCAGCACGGCCAGGAAGCCGCCCTGGCAGTATCCGTTCAGGGTTATCTTTTTTCCGTGCCTGTCTTTCAAAGCCATGCAGATGTCACGGGTGTCCATCGCGTCATCTTCCCCGGTCATCAGCTGCACGGCGGGGTTTTGGTGGATGTCTTTTAAAATCCTCATGTACGTCGGTATGCCCTGGTTCGCGAAGCAGTGCACGTAGCTTTTCCCCTCTCCGGGCAGGAAGGCCAGGATGTTCGGGCCCAGAACGTACGGATGCATGACAAGCACGGGCTTCAAACGGTCATCCACTTCCACATCCGGCGCGGTCGGGAGGACCTGATAAACGATGAAACGGTCTGTCTCGAAGAATTTCCGGTATCCGCCGTTGTCGAAATGAAACCCGAATTTCGCCTTGATGGCTTCGACCTGCTTCGGTAACTTGTCGATGACGACGTCGAGGTGGTGGTTCAGGTTCTCCCAGTATTCGACCATGCCCTCTTCGCCGCGTTGAATCCGACCCCACTCCCGTGCGCAAAAAGCCCTCATCGCGTCGGACGTCCCCTGAAAACCCCGGTGGGCAATCCCGGAATTTAATTGCATCAGCTTCGTGTAATCACGGGCGGTTTGATGAGGATAGGTTTCAAGATTTTTCCGGCTCTCGAGATCACCGAAGGCTCGCGAGGCTATCCATGCGGGCTCCATGAAGTCAAACCAGTACCTCATTGCCCCGATGCTGAACTTCTGGGCCGCCAATGACTGCGCGAAGATCAGCCGCTGAGTGTTTTCGGCCATGAGATTGAGCATGTGATTGCACCTCCAATAGAGAAATAGATGGTCCGAAAAATCGACTCTTATCAAAATGTATACCAGTAGAAGGCAATCCAGGATACAAATATAACAAATTGAAATTATTGATTTATTTTAAGAAGCAGGCCGTTAGTACCGGCTTGGGTCGGCAGGATGCCCGTCATATTTGACGGTTACCGCACTACTTGGCGGAACGTGCAATTTTCAGATTTGGATGAACCGATACCCCGGGGTTGTCTCAACATCCCGAGGCGGGACGGCGGGATCTTCAAGAATCTGAACCGGAAGGTATTTTTCACGCGCCGCCGCCCAGCACCTTGTAGAGCGTCACCAAGTTGGTGAGCCGGGCCAGGCGGACGGCGATGAGGCCCTGCTGGGCGCCGTAGAGGGAGCGTTGTGCGTCCAGGACGCGCAGATAGCTGTCGATCCCCCTCGTGTAACGGGCGTCGGAGAGGCGATAGCCTACCTCGGAGGCCTCAACGAGGGATTGCTGGGCCTGGAGCTGGTCCCCCAGGGTTGCGCGCTGGGCCAGGGCGTCGGCCACCTCGCGGAACCCCATCTGGATCGCCTTCTCATACTGGGCCAGAGCGATTTCCCGGTCCACCTTCGTCACATCGTAAGCCGCCCATGTGCGTGCATCGAAGATCGGCATGACGATCTGCGGCACAAAGGCCCAGGTTTCGGTGCCGGATTTGAAGAGTCCCGAGAGCTGGTCGCTCGTGGTGCCAATGCTCGTGGTGAGCGCGATGCGGGGGAAGAAGGCCGCCCGCGCCGCGCCGATGTTCGCGTGGGCCGCCCGGAGCTGGGCCTCGGCCGCCACGATGTCCGGGCGGCGCTGCAGCACCTCGGAGGGCAGGCCGGGGGTGAAATCCCGGGGCGCCGTCACATCGCTCAGGGCTTCGGGCAGAAGTTCGGCCGGAACCGGGACACCGACCAGGAGGGCCAGGGCGTTCTCATCGAGAGCGACCTGGCTCGTGTACCGGGCGATGTCCACCCGTGCCGCATCCACCCGGGTCTGGGCCTGGCGTAAATCGAGATCGGAGGACGCGCCCACCTCGGCGCGCCGGCGGATCATCTCGTAGGTCTCCCGCTGGGTCTCGAGGGTCGAAAGGGCAAGTTTGAGGTTCTCGCGGTCGGCGGCGAGGGCCAGGTAGGCATTGGCCACTTCGGCCACCAGTGTGATCTGCGCGCTCGCCCGGGCCTGCTCCGTGGCGAGGTACTGCTCGAGGGCCGCATCTTTCAGGTTCCGAAGGCGGCCGAAGAGATCGATCTCCCAGGCGCTGATGCCCACGTTGACGTTGTAAAGCTCGACGGTGGCCGGTTGGCCGCTCTGCGAGAGGATGCCGGGAACCCGTTCCTTGCTGAAGGCGGCACCGGCATTGACCGTCGGCAGCAACTCGGCGCGCTGGATGCGGTAGAGGGCCTGCGTCCGTTCCACATTCAGGGCGGCCACGCGCAGGTCGCGGTTGTCGGCGAGCGCCAGCTCGATGACCTGACGCAGCCTCTCGTCGACGATGAAGTCCTTCCATGGGACGTCGGCGGCATTCTCCCCCGGCTTGTCGGCCTGCTGCCCGGGGGCGGCTCCCGGCCATGCGGCGGGGACGGGGGCCTCCGGGCGCGTGTATGTCGGCGCAAGGCTGCACCCCCCCAGGAGCGCAACGATCAACATCAGGAAGATGGTCTTTCTCATATCATCGATCCTCTGAGGGATTTAGCTCCTCGGTCCCGGCTTTTTGCGTCCCTGATCGGCTTCCCGGGAGTTTTTTCTTCAGAGCCGCGAAGAACGGGCCGGGACCGGCGGCAACAGCCGCTTTGCCTTTACGGCCTTTTCCGAAAAACATCTCGATCAGCACGTAGAAGAGCGGCGCAAAAATGATCACCAGGACGGTGGCCGTTACCATGCCGCCCAGCACGCCCGTGCCGATGGCATTCATGGCCCCCGCCCCCGCGCCGGTCGCCACGGCCAGGGGCAGGACGCCGAAGCCGAAGGCGAGGGAGGTCATGATGATCGGGCGGAACCGCAGTCTTGCCCCTTCCACGGTGGCCTCGACCACCCCCATCCCCTGTTCCACGCCGGCCTTGGCGAACTGGACGATCAGGATGGCATTCTTGGTGGTCAGTCCGAGGGTGGTCAGCATGCCGATCTGGAAATAGACGTCATTGTGCAGCCCCCGTGCGCTCGAGGCGATGACACCCCCGATCACCCCGAGGGGAAGGACCAGCAGGACCGAGACAGGGATGGGCCAGCTCTCGTAGAGCGCCGCCAGGCACAGGAAGATCACGAAGATGGAGAAGGCATACAGCAGCGGCGCCTGGGCGCTCGACATCCGTTCCTGGTAGGAGAGCCCCTGCCAGTCATAGCCGAGACCCTGCGGAAGCTTCCGGATGAAACCTTCCATGACCTGCATGGCCTCTCCGGAGCTCCTGCCCGGCGCCGCCTCGCCCAGGATGTTGATGGCCGGGAAGCCGTTGAAGCGCTCGAGCTTCGGGGAGCCCGATGTCCAGCCACCTGAAGCGAAGGAGGAAAAGGGGACCATCCTGCCCGCTGTGTTTCGCACATGGAGCCTCTCCATGTCGTTGGGGAGCATGCGGTAGGGGGCGTCGGCCTGGACGTAGACCCGCTTGACCCGGCCGCCCTGCATGAAGTCGTTGACGTAGGCGCTTCCGAAGGCCGCCGAGATCGTATTGTGAATCGACGTGATCGGGACACCCAGGGCACCGGCTTTCTCCCAGTCCACGTTGACCCGGTATTCGGGCACGTCTTCCAGGCCGTTTGGACGGACCTTCGTCAGGACGGGATCCTGCGCCGCCATGCCGAGGAGCTGGTTGCGGGCCTCCATGAGCCGGAGATGGCCCAGGCCGCCGCGGTCCAGCAACTGGAAATCGAACCCTTTGGCCTGGCCCAGCTCGACCACCGCCGGCGGCGCGAAGGCAAAGACCCTGGCGTTTCTGATCCTGGAAAATTCCGCCATGGCCCTTCCCGCCACGGCACTGACCTTCAGCTCCGGCCGGTCGCGGAGGGCCCAGTCCTTCATCTTGGCGAAGGCCATACCCGAGTTCTGGACGCGGCCGGAGAAGCTGATACCGCAAATCGTCATGACCGACTCGACGGCCTCTTTCTCATGCTCCAGGAAATACTCCCTCACACGGGTCACGACCTCTTGGGTCTGCTCCAGGGTCGAATTGGCCGGGAGCGCGACCTCTACCAGCAGGATCCCCTGGTCCTCGTCGGGGAGGTAGGCCGTGGGCATGCGGAGGAACAGGACCGCCATGGCCGCCACGATCAGGACGAATACAACGATGTATCGCAGTTTGTTGGAGATGGATCGGTTGACGAGGCGCATGTAGAGGTCCCGGGTGCGGAAGAACCGGCGGTCGAACCACAAAAAAAACGGGCGCAGAAACCACACGGCGTTTTCCGCCGGTTCGTGCCCCTTGGGCACCGGCTTGAGGAGCGCCGCGCAGAGAACCGGCGTCAGGATCAGGGCCACCAGCACCGACAGGAGCATGGAGGAAATGATCGTGACGGAAAACTGCCTGTAGATGACGCCGGTGGAACCGGGGAAGAAGACCATGGGGCCGAAGACCGCCGAGAGCACGAGCCCGATGCCGATGAGGGCAGTGGTGATCTGGTCCATGGACTTTGCCGTGGCCTCCCGGGGCGGGAGGCCCTCCTCGATCATGATGCGTTCCACGTTCTCCACGACGACGATGGCGTCGTCGACGAGAAGGCCGATGGCCAGCACCATGGCGAACATGGTCAGCATGTTGATGGAGAAGCCGAAAAACCCCAGGACCGCAAAGGTCCCCAGGATCACCACAGGTACGGCGACGGTCGGGATCAGGGTGGCACGGATGTTCCCCATAAAGAGCCACATGACCAAAAACACGAGCAGGATCGCTTCGAAAAGCGTTTTGACCACCTCGTTGATGGCCACACGGACGAAGGGTGTTGTGTCGTAAGGGTAGATGACCTTCATGCCGGGGGGAAAGAAGTGACTCAGTTCCGCCATCTTGGCCCGGACATTGTCGGCCGTTTCCAGAGCATTGGCACCGGCGGCCTGACGGACGGCCAGCCCGGCGGAAGGCTTGCCGTTGTAATAGCCCTGGATGTCATAGGCCTCGGTTCCCAGTTCCGTCCGCCCGACGTCCTTGACCCTTACGACGGAACCGTCGGGGTTGGTGCGCAGGGGGATCGCCGCAAATTCCTCGGGCGTCTTGAGGAGGCTCTGGACGATGATGGCGGCATTGAGTCGCTGGCCCTCGACCGCGGGCGCACCGCCGAACTGCCCTGCGGACACCTCCACATTGTAGGATCGAAGCGACGTGACGACGTCCTGGATGGTCATCCCGTAATCGGTCAGCTGGTCGGGGTTGAGCCAGACACGCATGGCGTACTGGCTGCCGAAAATCTCGACCTCGCCGACGCCGGGAACCCGGGAAAGCACCTTCTCGAGGTTGGACTGGGCGTAGTCCCGCAGGTCGTTTCCGTCCATGCTCCCGTCCTCGGAGATCAGGCCCACGATCATCAGCCAGTTCCGCGTGGATTTGCTGACCTTCACCCCCTGGTTGCCGACGACCTCCGGCAGGTTTGCCATGGCGAGCTGGAGTTTGTTCTGCACCTGGGCCCAGGCGAGGTCCGGGTCGGTTCCCGGCGCAAAGGTCAGCTCGAGGCGGGAAGATCCAGACGAATCGCTCGTCGCCGAGAGGTACAGCATCTTGTCGAAGCCGGTCATCTTCTGTTCGATGATCTGGGTGACACTGTTCTCGACGGTCTCCGCAGAGGCGCCCGGATAGAAGGAGGTGATGGCGATGGACGGTGGCGCGATGGGCGGATACTGCGATATCGGCAGGTTATAGATCGCGAGCCCGCCCGCCGCCATGATGATGATGGCAATGACCCAGGCGAATACCGGACGATCCAGGAAGAATCTCGATAACATCACGCGTCTCCGTCAGTTCGACTTCGCTGCCGGGGGGGTATCCGTTTTGCCTTCCCCGCTGCTTTTCCCGGCTTCAAAAGGAACCACCTTCACGGAGACGCCGGGTTTGATCTTCTGCAATCCCTCCACAATCACCCGGTCGCCGGGCGCAAGACCGGACGAAACGAGCCACTTGTTTCCGATGATGCGATCCAGAGTGAGCATCTTCTGCTGGACCTTGCCCTCGGCGTCGGCAACCATAGCGAGGGGATTGCCCTTCGGGTCGCGGTTGATGCCCTGCTGAGGCACGAGAATGGCCTGCTCGTTGACACCTTCCTCGAGAACGGCGCGCACGAACATGCCCGGAAGGAGAACACCCTTGGGGTTGGGGAAGACAACTCGCAGGATAACAGACCCCGTTGTGGGGTCCACGGTGACATCCTGGAACTTAAGGGTCCCTTCCTGCGGATAGGGGGTACCGTCTTCCAGGATGAGCTTGACCCTCGCCCGATTGGCGCGGTCTCTCTTGAGGGTGCCGCTCGCCATGCTTTGCTGCAGCCGCAGCAGGGTGGCGCTCGACTGAGTGACATCGACGTAGACGGGATTGATCTGCTGAATGGTGGCCAGAGGCATCCCCTGGCCTGCCGTTACCAGCGCGCCCACGGTGACCGACGATTTGCCGATTCGTCCCGTAATCGGCGCGGTCACCCGGGTGTAGGCCAGGTTGATCCGCGCGGCCTCCACGGCCGCCTTGCCGGCGGCGATTTCAGCCTCGGCCTGCTTGAGGGCGGCTGCCGCGTCGTCGTATTCCTGTTGGCTGACCGCCTTGATTTCCACCAGCTCCCTGTATCGCTCCGCCCGGAACCGGATGGAGGTGATGTTGGCCTCCGCCCGGGCCAGTGAAGCCCTGGCGCTGTCATGGGCCGCCTGGTACGTGGCCGGGTCAATCTGGTAGAGGACGTCGCCGGCCTTCACGTCGGAGCCTTCCTCGAAGAGGCGCTTCTGAATGATGCCGCTCACCTGGGGCCGTACCTCGGCGATCAAACGGGCTGACACACGCCCCGGCAGCTCTGTGGTGATCTGCACGGGCTCGGGCTTCAACTCCACCACGGCGACCTCGGGCGGGCCGGCCTGAGAAGGCGCCTTGGCCGTGGAATTCTGGCCGCAGCCGGCCAAGAACAATGTCCCACAAAGAATTGCTGTCGCCGTTATCAGTACGGTTCCATTCCAATGTACATGCAACGCTTTTATTGCTCCCATATGATTGCTTACCTCGCTGTTTCCAGAATCGGGCCCCCTTGTACTCCCATTCACCTGCTTCGCCATCGAACCCTTATATCCAGCCGCGGATTGTCGTTGTCTTCTATCAGTCGCGATCCCTCCCATGAGTAGATCTGCTTTTGATCGAACCAGATAATGTCTTCAAAACAGTCCCCGACAGACAAGAGGCCTTCCGCGAGCTCAAAACGCTTGCCGCTGTAATAGATGCGAACCTCCACTTCACAGGGCTCTTTGAACGGGAGGTTCTCGGAATCTATCGAATAAAGAGCCCAAATCCGGGCCGCCGTCTTCCATTTCCGGTAGGCCTCTTCATGATCTGTCTGCGCTTTGCGCAATCTGACCTTCAGGGGGTTGTTCTTCAATCGAATTGCGCCGGGTACGATGATGCTCAGGGTTTTCTCACTTGAATCGTAAATCATGGGTTATCTCTCACCGTCTGCCTTTTGCGAATGATCCAATAAAAAACGCTATCTCTTAATACCCTCCCAACATGATTCAACAAACTTGACTGTCATTGCGTCGTCCAGATTGACGAACCCGAGGACGTGGTCCCTCACGAGGGCTATCAATGGCCCGAACGCCAGGGCGAAGTGCACGGGCAAGGGAAAATCCTTCATCACCTGTTGAGCAATGCCCTGTTCAAAGAGGGTTTCGAAAATGTCCAATTCAGCCGAAGGCTCACGCATAAACCTCTCCCTTCGAAAATTTACTCCGTAGGGGGAGTTGATGTACTGCTCGATGAATCGAAAATGAAGCGAATTTTCAATGAAGTACTTTAATAGCGCCGTGCTGAGGTGGAGAAACCTTTCCCTGATGGGTTTGTCGACAGAGTACCCTTCAATCAGGATTGCCGTTATGGTACCCCTGAGTTCGAGGAACAGTTCCTTGATGAGTTCATCCTTGCTCTTGAAGTGGCAGTAGATCGTGCCTGTCCCAACCCCCGCCGTCTTCGCAATCATCGCCATCGGGGCCTCGTGAAAACCATGCTCGGCTATAAGCCGAAGTGCGGCCTGCATGACCTCTTTCCTCGTGTCATTATTTTTCATGACTCTGCCATCACCCTCTTTTGAATGAACGTTCATTCAATTAACGTGCCCGATATCAATTGTCAAGGTTTTTTTCTAGTTCGCGCTTCATTTTCCACAAGGGTTGATGAAAATAATAACCTGAAGTAAAATCAGGTGGTTACGAACAATACCCTTCCGGTCCCGATCAACGGCTAAAGCTAACCAAGAAATTTTTGTGTTTGCCCTCCTCGGCCATCGGGGCGATACCCTGTCATAACAGCAGAAGACGTACATGGTCTTTTCCGGATTTGACGGCATTGCCATATTGATTTCCGATGATCTTGTATGTTAGAAAATCACTGCAGGGGGGATCTCACATCAGTCAATCCTGCCGTGTCCCAACCTCTTTCTTTCAGCAGTTTCGAGAAAGATTTATGACCCGATTTCGAATTCAAGGCTCATTTGTGAATGGATGATTTAACCGGGAAGACAACAGGAAAATCGGATGACACGGAAGAAATGCCGGCCCGGTGGAAGCGCATTGCCGATACGCTGGCTGAGATATTAGGCCTGCCTTCGGCGGTCATCATGAAGGCTGATCCGTCCGAGCTGAAAAAAAACAGTGAACTGCTGAAGGAACGCGTAAGTTTCGAAAACCTCATTACAGACCTCTCCGCCAGTCTCGTCAATACACCTCCCGAACGGGTGGATGACGTGATCGCGGAGTCGCTTCACCAGATCTGCCGGTTTTTCGATGCTGACCACTGCAGCCTCCTGGAAGTTTTGCCGGACACCGGGCGAGTCCACGTGGCGGGCATGGCCGAAAGGAAAGAGAGGCTGCAAAAAGGGTTACGCGTGGATATCGACATCGAACACCCCTGGACCATTCAACGGATCGTCGAGCGGGGGGAGCCGGTTGTCTTTTCGTCGCTCGAGGAGCTGCCGCCCGAAGCCAGCGTGGACCGGGCCGCCTACGGGTGTTCGGGGACCCGGGCGCTTCTGGGGCTTCCGTTGCGCGTCGGGGGGCGGGTGACATACCTCATCGAACTGCGGAGCCGCCACGCCGGGCACGAATGGCCCAAGGTACACATCAGCCGGTTGCTCGTCTTTGGCGAGATGCTCGCGAATGTGCTGATCCACAAGCGTGACCAGGAAGCGCTGATAAGGGGCGAGCGAGTCCTGGCCGAAGCGGAGCGTGTCGGCCACCTGGGCAGTTGGATCTGGGATATCCAAAAGGAGAACCACCAGTGGTCCGACGAGTTTTATCGAATTTTCGGTTTTGATCCCGGGGCCGTTCACGCGACTTACGAAGCGTTTCTCGCATCCGTTCACCCCGACGACCGCAAGGCGGTGGACCAGGCCAACAGGGAGGCCATATCCGATCCCGGCGACGCCTATTCCATCGACTACAGGGTGGTTCGGCCGGACGGCAGCGAGCGTGTCGTTCACGCGCGCTCGGATGTCCTCTTCGACGAAAACGGCAAACCGGTGCGCATGATTGGGACGCTTTACGACATCACCGAGCGAAAACGGGCAGAAGAGGCGCTGGAAGCCGCCTTCGACGAGATTAAAATGTTGAAGGAACAACTGGAGGCTGAGAACATCTATCTCCGCGAGGAAGTGGGACTGAAGAAGGGTTTTACCGAGATCGTCGGCGGCAGCGACTCGATCAAATACGTCATGCACAGGATACGGCAGGTCGCGCCGACCCGCACGACGGTACTCCTCGAGGGGGAGACCGGCACGGGAAAGGAGCTTTTCGCCCGCCTCATCCACGAGGCGAGCGGACGCAGGGAGCAACCCTTCGTGAACGTGAACTGCGCCGGACTGCCCCCGAACCTGATCGAAAGCGAGCTCTTCGGCAGGGAAAAAGGCGCCTTCACCGGCGCGACGGTGAAACAGATCGGCCGCTTCGAACTCGCCGACGGCGGCACGATCTTCCTGGATGAAATCGCCGAACTCCCTCTCGAACTTCAGGCAAAGCTGCTCAAGGTCATCGAGGACGGTGAGTTTGAGCGCCTGGGCAGCCCCCATTCCGTTAAAGTGGATGTCCGGATCATCGCGTCCACCAACCGAAACCTGGAGGAGGAAATCAGCAAAGGCCGCTTCAGAAAGGATCTCTTCTACCGGCTCAGTGTCTTCCCCGTGACCATCCCCCCTCTCCGGCAGAGGGAAGGGGACATCGCCCTTCTCCTGAAATTCTTTGCGGAACGATTCGGCAAGCGTCATGGAAGAGGTGTCAAGCATTTCCCTCAAGGCACCATGAAAACCCTTGAACGATATGAATGGCCGGGGAATGTGCGGGAGCTGATGAACGTCGTCGAAAGGGCGGTCATCGTGAGCGAGGGTCCCGAGCTCCGGCTCGCCGATCAAATCGGGACCCCGAAGACAGGCCCGGTCGGGCAGAAAGCTTCCGGTCACGCGGAAGAGAGAGAAACCAAAGGCCTGGTCGATGTGGAGCGGGAACACATCCTGAAAACGCTCCGGGAAACCGGGTGGAGAATAGAGGGGCGCAGAGGCGCCGCTGAAATCATTGGAATGAACCCGAGCACCATGAGAGCCCGAATGAGAAAGCTCGGCATCAAGAGACCGAAAACCTCTTAAAACCTTTCCCGAAGGTCCCGCCACCCATACCCATTGAATGATTGAGCGAGTCTGGATCCCTTATCCGCACAATCCGTCAAGTCGCACGGAAACCATCAAATGTGACGGGCAATCCTGACAATCAAATTTACTTCTTTCAGCCTGCCTGCGTAAATCAATCAAATAAATCAATACATTATAAAAATGTTCCTGATAACTTCATGATGGTACAAATGTTGATATCCCTTCTTGCACCTGATGGCCAGGAGTTCGGCATTGAAGTGAAAGGGTGTCGCATGGTCGAGATGACAGTCGTTGTGAAGGTGAGGCCCGAAAAGGAAGAAGAGTTCCTGCAGGCCATGCGCTCCCTGACAAGCGCCCGTGAGAGACGGGAAGGGCCCGGGGCACCCGTCCTATACAAGGCAGTCGATGACCAGTACAATTTCAAGTTGACCTGGGAATGGGAGACGCAGGTGGAGATGGAGAAATACACACAAACGGAGCAATTCAGAGTGCTTCTCGGGGCCGTCAAGGTTCTCGGTGAAAAATCGGAGGTGTGGCACAGCCAGGTTTCCGGAAAAGAGGTTGTCCTTTAGAGCAGCCTTGTGCTGCCCGAATTTGACAACAGGGTTTACATGGAGAGATACCAGGCGAAGACACAAAGTAAAATAAGGAAGTGAGGAGGTCTTATGAAAAGGTTATCGGTTTTACAGGTTCTTGTATTAGCCGTGTTTCTTTCGGTATGGGTTGCACCGCTTCAGGGCTATGCCCAAGACAAACCAATAACCCTCAAAGTGGCCAACTGGTTCCCCGCCGATCACAGGCAGAACCTGATGCTGGAAAGCTGGTGCAAGGATTTGGAGAAAAGGACGAACGGGCGGGTGAAGGTCGATTATTATCCTGCCGGGACTCTCGTACCGGCGGTCCGGGCCTATCACGACACGACGCTGGGTGTCTCCGATGTGGGAAATCACCTTCTGGGGTTTACTGAAGCGAGGTTTCCTCTCACCTCGGTGCTGGACCTCCCCCTCGGTTATTCGAACAATACGATACCGACCCGGCTGGCAAATGCATTCTACGCCAAGTTCAAGCCAAAAGAGTTTGACGATGTCAAAATTCTCTGGTTCCACGCACATGCTCCAGCCGTCCTCCTTACAAAGAACAAACCGGTTAACAAACTGGAGGACCTCCAGGGCATGAGAATCATAACTTACGGAATCATTACCAGGTTCATGAAGTCGCTGGGCGGTACGCCAGCAGCAGTGCCCGCAAGCGAAATCTATAACGCCCTGTCGCGGGGAGATGTAGAAGGTGTGATGACACCCTATTCGACCGCATATGGTTTCAAATATGGGGAGGTCATCGGCTACGCCACGGAAAATCATGCGACGGCTTATACCGGTGTGTTTATCGTCGCCATGAACAAAAAGAAGTGGAATTCCCTGCCTCCCGATATTCAGAAGATCATCGATAACATGAGTTATGAGTACGTGGAAAAATATACGGCCATGTGGGACGACATGGAGAAAAATTCGAAGGCCTCACTGGTGAAGGGCGGAACGAAGGTTATCAGCCTGTCCAAGGAAGAGGAAGCCCGATGGGTGGAGAGGGCCAAGCCGGTTTTTGATGACTATTTGTACAGGATGAAGCTTCTGGGGCTGCCCGGCGAGGAGGCGCTCAAGTTTGTCCGGGGCTATCTGCAACTGCACAAAAAGTGAGGGGGGCCTTTCAATATCGGCGACAAACGCGATGGAGAGGCACCGATGGCATTTAAAGTGAACAAAGGCGACCAAACCGGATTCATTACATAAAACGAAGAAAGGAGCGTGTTATGAAACATTCAATGATGAAAAGAGGGTTTTTAGCGTTGGCGTTGGCTATGGTTCTTGTCCTTACCTTCAGCCTGTCGGCACAGGCGGCCGCGAAAGAGGGCGAAGATTACATGGTCTTGGCAAAACCGATTCCCAACATGGACAAAACCGTCATTAAAGTTTTCAGCTACGACTGCCCGTTCTGCTACAAATACGACAAGTCGGTGACCCCCGAAGTGGTTAAAATCATACAAAAAGACGGCATCAAATACACCGTCTGGCACCTGAAAACCAAAGGCAAATACGGCCCCCAGGCCAGCGAACTCTTCGCGGCGCTGATTACAAAAGACGAAAAGGCCAAAGTGGGCCTCTTCGACGACAAGTCTTCCTTCAAAAAGGCCAAGATGGCTTACTACAACGCTTACCACGACAAAAAGGAAAGGTGGGGCGACGGAAAAGACCCGGCCGCTTTCATGAAAACAGGTCTGGACGCCGCGGGGATTTCGGACGCGGAATTTCAGAAACTCCTGAAGGAACCCGCTACCCAGGCCAGGCTCAAACAGTGGGAAGGGGCGCGCGAAATCGCCGGCATTCAGGGGGTTCCCGCTTTCGTGGTGAAGGGCAAATATCTCATTTACACAAAGAGCATCAAATCCATCAACGGGATGGCCGCGACGATCAAAGAATTGATGGCGAAGTAGTCAAAATCCAAAATATGACTATTTGTCGTTGGGAGGTGTTATGAAACTCATCGAGAAAATAGCCGCCTTACAGGATCGCCGGGTGTTGTGGATTCTGCTGTTCGTCGTAGGTCTCGCTCTCGAGCAGGTGGCTTATCAGATATTTCAAAAGTGGCTCTACATGAGACCGTGTGAGCAGTGCGTTTACATCCGGTTTTCCATGGTTTGTCTGATGATCGCCGGGATTGTCGGCGCGATCAATGCCAAAAACCTCGTGCTGAAGGTCATTGCTTACATCATAGCCCTCTACGGCACGGTGAAGGGCATCGGCTTCTCCCTTAAGCTGATCAAGATCGGCGAGGCTTTCCGCAGCGGCGATCCTTTCGGCGTTCAGGGCTGCAGTCAAACACCGACATTTCCCTTCAATTTGCCCCTGCACGAGTGGTTTCCCAGCACGTTTCTACCGACAGGGGACTGCGGCGTCGACTATCCGATCGTGCCCCCGGACGCCGAACTCAGCCCGCTGCAGAAATATCTGACGGACGCATATGTGGACGGCTGGTACCTGATACCTTCTAAACACTTCATGAACATGGAGCAGAGCACGCTGCTTGCCTTCGGCACCATTTTTCTGGTTCTCGTCATCTGCCTCGTTTCATGGGTCGTCGTCGAAGTGAAAAAGAGGCGTCAGTCTGCTTAAAAAAATATAATGGAGGAGGTCTGTACTGATGAAGAAAGGCAAAGTGTTTTCGTGGTTGATGGCCGTATTCTTTGTCATCGTATTGATGCCCTCGGTCGTCATGGCGATCGGTGGCCCCTCGGGTCCGAAACTGGACTATGCGATTACAGGGAAGATAGGCGAAGTAGTCATGAACCCCTACGGCATCGCTCCCCTGACGGCGGTCATCAAAAATGGCGGCTACTATGTCAGCAACGCGAAAGTGACTATCGTTCCCAAGGCGGGCGGTCAAACGATCAGTTACAAGGTCAGCGACAAACACATCAGGACGCATGGCGGCATTCCCGTATTCGGGCTGTATCCCGATTACGTGAACACGGTTGAGGTTGAATATGACCGGAGGCACGTCAGGACAGCCGACCATGTCAAGGAAAGCTACAAGATGTACGCCCCGGCGGTTTACACGGACCCGACGGGCATCCCAGCTCAAAAAGGCGCGTTCTTCGAGACCATCAAAGTGACCAAGGTGGATCCCGCATTCAAGGACAGGCTGTACTTTATCAACAACTTCGCCATCAAGAGTGGTAAAGGCACCAAACTGGTGTGGAACAACCCCATGGGAGGCGCCCTGGAATGGAATTATAACCCTGAGGTGTTCATCATCGACACAACGGGTGCCATCCGGTGGTATCTGCTGCCTGAACCCATCTATAACATGAAATCGGCCTTCCACGCGGGCGTTATGATGGGCTTCAAGCAGAACAACGACGGCGCCATGTCCTGGGGGTACGGCCAGAGATACGTCAAATACGACATCATGGGGAGGGAGATATTCAACAGGGAGCTTCCCGCCGGCTACAACGACTTTTCACATTCCATGGACAACTCCCCCAACGGCAATTATTTCCTCAGGGTGGCCAACGCCAACCTGAAACGCCTTGACGGCAAGAATGTCAGGACGGTCCGTGACGTCATCGTCGAGGTGGACAAGGACGGCAACGTCATCGACGACTGGCATCTCTATTTCATGCTGGACCCCTACAGGGACACGGTCGTCAAGATCCTCGACCAGGGCGCCGTCTGCCTGAACATCGACGCTTCCCAGACAGGCAAGACTTTGAGCGAGGCAGAACTGGCCAAGGCCGACCAGTCCGAGAAGTTCGGCGATATCGTCGGTGTCAGCCCCGGCAGGAACTGGGCTCATGTCAACAGCGTTGACCACGACGCCGAGGACGACTCCATCATCCTTTCTTCCCGTCACCAGTGCGCCATGATCAAGATCGGCAGGGACAAACAGGTCAAGTGGATCCTGGGCAGCCCGGAGGGGTGGAAGCCTGAATTCAAGAACAAATTCCTGACGCCCGTAGACTCCAAGGGCAACAAGCTCAACTGCGAAAACAGCAAATGCACAGGCACCAATTTCGACTACACCTGGACCCAGCACACGGCTTTCAAAATCGACAGCAAGAGCAAGGGCGACATCTTGTATCTCTCCGCTTTTGACAACGGCGACGGACGGGGTATGGAACAACCCCCGCTGCCCGACATGAAATATTCTCGTGCGGTGATCTACAAGATCGACCAGAAAAAGATGACCGTGGAGCAAATCTGGGAATACGGCAAGGAACGCGGCAGCAAATGGTACAGCTCGGTGACTTCGTTGACGGAATATCAGCCTGACAAAGACTCCATATTCGCGTATTCCGCCGTTGCCGGCATGCAGTTCGACATCGCGACGGGCAAACCCGTCGGCGTGCCCAGCCCGGAGATCGTCGAGTTCAAATGGATGGCCAAGCAACCTTCGGTTCAGATACAGATGACGCCTTGCCTTGGCTATCAGGCATTCCCGTTCAGCGTTGAAAAAGCGTTCACCAAGTAACAAGATCATGTCCCCAGGCGGGTTGAGCCCCGCCTGGGGATAAAAAACCGGATTCAAATAACCGGCCGCGATGCCGTGACCGCTTGTTGGTCTGCAAAGGACGTTCACGTGGTTCGCTTGCGTTCAAAAAGTTGCAGCCTTGAAGGCTGCAACTTTTTTTTGCGCATCCCCGTCATTCAGTCCCGGACCCGGATGAAAAAGAAGAAGTCCGGATGAAGATATGATATAAGTCTTTGAAATTAAAAAATCATCGACGGGTCCGGCTCGATCACCACCCGGATTTTCCTCTTCGAACACATGCCTTATCAACCAACAAAAACAGTCACAACCATCGCACTGGTTCTCGCGCTGGTGCTCTTTGCCCTGGAACTCGGCTGGCTTTACCCCAAGATGAACGCCGACAACGTGCTGCCCGATTTCATCGAGTACTGGGCGGCCGGGAGGGCTATCCTCTCCGGCCAAAACCCCTATTCACCGGACCAATTACTGATGCTGCAAAATTCCGCAGGGTGGTCCAAGGCCGACCCCTTGATGATGTACAATCCGCCGTGGACTTTTTTCTTCACCCTTCCCTTCTGTCTGGCGCACTACCCCTTGAGCAAATTTCTCTGGTTTTTATTCAACATGGCCCTTGTGTTCATCTGCGGGGACTGGCTCTGGCGTCTCTATGGCGGACGCGAGCAATATCGCTACGCGTCACTGCTCATTACCTTCACCTTCGCCCCCGTGCTCTTCGCCGTCGGCGTGGGACAGGTTGTGCCCTTCATGCTTCTGGGTCTTGTGGCCTTTCTTCAGTTCGCAAAACTGCAGAAGTGGCCGGTCGCGGGGCTATGCCTGGTCCTGGTGGCTATCAAACCCCACATCCTGTTCCTGTTCTGGATCGCCCTTTTGCTGTGGGTCTGGGACCACAAGAAATGGCCGCTGGCCCTGGGTATCGGAGCAGGCGGACTGACGGCCGTCGCCCTGCCCCTGCTCCTCTACCCCGACGTCATCAGCGGGTATATCGGTTTCATGCTTAACCAGCCCCCTCTGTTCTACAAATCCCCCGCCCCGGGCTCCTTTTTGCGCTTACTGCTGGGGGAAGAAAGGACCTGGCTGCAGGTCCTGTTGCCCTGCATGGGGATTGCCTGGTTTATCTTTTACTGGCGGGCCCACAGAAAAAACTGGAGGTGGAATCAGCGGTTGCCGGCCGTCATTTTCGCGTCCCTTCTGACAGCGCCCTATGGCTGGTCCTTCGATTACGCGCTGCTCCTCCCCGCCGTCATGAAAGTCGCCATCGACACCCTTCAAAGCCGGAGGTCAAACGTCATCAGGCAGCTGGCGGGCATTCACCTCTTCATAAACGGCATCGCCCTGACCCTGCGCCTGATGGCGTTTCCTGACCATCTCATGTTCTGGTTCGGTCCGGCACTCCTCTTGATCTATCTTCTATATTCCAGGACGAACCACGGGGATCGCACCCCGCCCCCCGGTGATTTATAGCCGGAGCCCATTCTCGCCTGTCCATCATGTGTGATCAGAATGGGGAAAAATCAATGCTTGAGTATCACCGGAAGAGGATGCGACGATAGGAGGCAGATGACGACCCTTATGCCTGCCGTCTTTTTGCCGTGTCCACCATGGGTTGCGCCACGGCACAGGACAGGGCGAAGCTGGATGAGCAGGTAGAGCCCATGAAAAAACGGGAGGAGACGAAGATGCGGCAGGGGGCCGCCGGCCCTAAATAAGCCGCTGGAAAGCGATTTCCGCAATCCATACGGGGGCTTAAAAAAGAGGGCCCTCACGTTCTCATGAGCCCCGCCTGGAGAAAATCCCCTCTCGGCGGATTTTTTGATCGAATTGATTTTTGCAACAGTTTGATATATAAATTACAGTTAAAGAAAAAAGAGAATGTCGGCGTGTGAATAAAAACCGGCAGAGACATTGACGCTCAAAAAAACGGGAAGGGAGACATCAGCAAAGGCTTCAAAGGGGCTTGCTTTTCATTCATTATACGGATTGCGGTCCACCTGCTTAATCATCGAAATACCCCGCATCAAAAACCGCGAATCTCCTTGAAGGCCTCTTGTTTTTGTGAGCATCACGCTTCCCGCCTGAGTCATGCCCACCGGTGCCGCCCGGCTTTTTCCCAAAAGCATGTCCAGAAAGAAGTGTCCCGGTCCTCATGGGATGAAAGGGCCCTGGTGCAGGTATGAGACATTTTTTTTGCATCCTCATTGTATGTCTACTTCTTCCGGGCTGCGTATCCCAGCAGAAATACGATGATCTCCAGACCCGGAATGTCGAGTTGGGAAAAAGGGTCCATGAACTCGAGCAGGAAAAGGAGACCCTCAACAGGGAGCTGGAGGTCTACCACAAGGCCGCAGAGTTTTATTACAAGTCCGGTCAGGATCTTTACGCGGAGGGCAGATACGCCGATGCCCTGGAAGCCCTGGACAAGCTGACAGACCGGTTCCCCACCAGTCCTCTCGTTCCTTCGGCAGAGGAAAAAATCAAGGCGATTAAAGACGTGTCGTCAACCAACTATGAGGCGCTTCTCAAGTCTCTCCAGGGCCAGACGACGGCGAGAGCCAAAATCGAACTCCTGGAACGCGAACTCAAGGAAAAATATTTCACGAAGGAGCACGCCTCCGCCCTTGCGGAAAGGAAGCTCAAGCTCCAGCGCGACGGCGAGACGCAGAAACACATGACAAGGAACATCGTGGTGGAAGACGATCAGACCCGGAAGGCCGTCTTATATCGAGCGGCCAAACCGGTGGAGCAAACGGTGGGGTACGACAGGAAATTTTATGTGGAGCTCTACGCCGTTCAGAGGTACTCGGGCAAAAAATCCTACCGGCTCAAGACCCGCTTCAGCGCTCCGGACTATCTGTCTTACGACACGGTGGTGCTCCAGGGAGACAGCGGCACCCGCCTGGAGGTCAAAAGCGTCCACCCCCGTAAACAGTCCTCCGTGTCAGCGGACGGCATCGCGGAATGGTCCGACGATGAAATCACCGATGAGGAAAAGGTGAGCCGGCTGGCCCGGTCGAACTCGATCAGCGTGCAGTTCATCGGGGGCTACAGATACAGCTTCGAGATGGACGAAGAGGAAATTGCGGCCTTGCGGGAGGTGGTGCGAAAATACCAGAGTTTGAAACCGCCGGACAAGAATGTGAGCGACCGCTGATTCCGGAGAGTGTCCCCCCCGCCCCGGCAGGATTCGAAGCGATTCCCGGATGGTTGCCCGGCTGTTACCTTAGTTTGAAAGGGAGAGCAGGATAGAGGCCCGTCCGCTGTCGGAGTCGAAATTCAGCCTGATCGACTCCGGCTTCCCGTCGGGGGCATAAGGCCAGGGGCCTCTCGGGGCCGTATAGAACTGCGGGGAAGAAAAATCGTAGGCGTTCTGGTGATCGGCCTTCGTGATGAAATTCCCGCAGATCATGTTGGCGGCTTCCTTCGCGCAATCCTGGACATGTTCGTCCGTGACCTGGTCGAGGGGTACATTGAGCAGGTGGCTGACCATGTGTTTGGCCATGTTGTGGGACAACTGCAGAGAGAGGCTCCCCATCAAGGCGCCCTGAAAATCGATGTTCGCCTCGACGTCGAAACCGAGAAAGTGCACATCGGAGGGTTCGAGAAAAATGTAGAACATTTTCTCGAAAACCTCAAAAATCGACTGCATCAACGTCTGTCTCAACTCTTTCATCCTGACCTGCCTCTTTGAGCTGGCCGGTATCCGCCAGAGCCTTTTTGATTTCTTCCGGGTAGAAGGGCTTCCGGATGAACTTTTTGCAACCCAGTTCGCCGGCTCTTTTCATCCGCCTGAGACCGGCGTCGGAAGCGACAACCACGACGGGCAGATTCTGAAGCGCCGCCTGCTTCCTCATCTCCCCCAGCATTTCCAGTCCGCCCATCTCCGGCATATGAATGCCCGTGAACACGACATCGACCTTTTCCCTGGAAAGGATCTCGAGCCCTTCCCTCCCATCGACGGCGTCGATGCAGCGGACAGGCCCGAAACCGGAGATGCGAATAATCCTCCGGATGACCTCACGGATGGAACGGGAATCGTCTATGATCAGGGCGGTGGCGGACATGGTCAGTACCGCAGACTCCTTTCCTGCGGCGCCGTTCTCGGCACGCTTCTCTTGTCGGGGACGATCTCGAGCAGGTCCCTCGCATCTTCCATCCCCCTGAGGAGAAGAATCATGGCCTCCTCGACATCCTGCTGACGGAGTTTGAACTTGTCAAAGGCCTCTTCCAGGCCGCGATACGCGAGCCCGTCGGCCCCGCCGCCGATCCCGGTCATCAGGCAGACCTGATTTGCCAGGTGAACGAGCCACACCAGGTCATTGCTCTTCCTCTTCACCATATCCGGGCGGTGATGGTAGGCGATGGCATCCTTGATGTCGGCCGGGAAATTCCACAGGAGGGCCATCTCCCCGCCCAGCTGGGCGTGGTTGACGCCGAGGATTTCCTCCTCCGCCTCGAGGAAGTCATATCCCTGTTCGGAAACGAGGGCCTTGATCTTCTTGCAGGACTCGCACACATATTCCCCGAGGACGACCTTTCCGATGTCATGGAGGATCGCCGCGGTGAAGAGTTTCGGGTCTTCCCGGTTGTAGATTTTACGGGAGAGGATCTGGGCCATCAGGGCCACACTGACGGAGTGTTCCCAGAGGTCGATCCCTTCCACCGCGTAGCCTTTGGTCTTCTTGAAATATCGCGAGATCCCCGCGGCCAGGACGGCCCGGACCAGGTTGTCACGGCCCAGGTACAGGACGGCGTCCTGGACGTTGTCGACCCTGTGACGCAGGCCGAAGTATGCCGAATTGCACATCCGCAGAATGTTCGCCGTGATCGACTGATCGTATTTGATAACGCTTGCCAGTTCCCTTGCCGAGTAATCGGGGCTGCTGATCATGCGGTTGATCTTCTTGACGGTGATCGGGAAGGCCGGAAGGCTTTTGATGGAATTCAGTATCCTCGGGCTGATTTTCATATTGCCTCTAACGCTCCGCCGGATTTCCGGACCTGGACCCGACCGTCCCGAATATGGAATCGAAGGGTCCGGTTTGTGTTGCTGCCCGTATCTTCTCCCGTTATGAGAATGCCGTTTCTCCATAGTATCTTCCTCAAAGTAGTGAGGTTTTTTTGACCGACCCGGAAAAAACTCGCGTCACCGATAATGTTCGCCCCGCCCGCGACTTTGACCACCATCCTCTTCTTGTCCGCCCCGAGTTCATAACAGGATTTGAAGAGAACCGGCAGCCCCGTGTCTGCAAACATGGAGGGGTTCTCTTTGGCTTTGCTCACGTTGAGGGAAGAACTGGGCAACATGAAATGTAAAAGCCCCCCGACCCTGGCCACGGGATCATAGGCGGCGACGGCAACGCAGGAACCCAGGGCGTAGGTTACCATCACGTCGTCCGAATGACGGCTCACCTTCAGGTCCGCTATGCCGACAACGATTTCCCTCATCGCGTAAACGGTATCGAATACCCCATCCTGCATGCCCGGCGAACCCCGGCGCAGGGCGTGCAGGGTCTGTTCTTCCACTTCCCGGCCGGTGGACGGAAGGCCCGTCAACTCAGGCCCAGCGCCGAGTTGATCGATTTGTAAAGGGCCGTAATGTCCACGGGCTTGTTCAGAAAATCGGTGAAGTTCTTTTTCTCCTCATCTGTCAGATAGTCGTTCACGGGATAACCCGTGATGATGAGGATTTTAACGTCTTCGTACATCGCCCTGACTTTCCTGGCGAGCTCCACGCCGTTCAGACCGGGCATGACGATATCGAGAAGGATCAGGTCCGGCTTTTCCTTCCCGATCTGCAGGAGGGCTTCCATGGCGTCGGGATAGGTTCGAAGCTCGCACTTCTGATCGAGGCCCATGCCCTCGAAAACGCTCTTGATGAAGGTGAGGATATTCATGTCGTCGTCGACGGCGATGACCACCTTCTTCTTCTGACCGTAACGGGCGACGTGATCGATGGTGTTCATGAGGTGCTCTTCCTTGGCGGCCTCCTCCGCCCCGATCGTCATCTCCTTGAAACCAAACTCCCTCAGGAGACGGTTCACCTCGGACAGCGGGATTTTCAGGTGCTTCCCGATCCGGTAGGCCTTGACGGTTCCCTCCTGGACCCATCGATAGATCGTCACCCTGTTGACCTTGAAAAGTTTCGCCACTTCGGACGTCGAATAGAACAGCTTGGCCATGACCAACCCCTCAAAATTTAAGTTGCGTTTATTGGCAACACTTTAATCAAACGCAACCATTGCACTAAATTTATCGACTTAAAGCAAGAAAAACTTTAAATTTCTCTTAATTTTTTTATGACGAATGACCTCGCAACAGAATCAGGTAATTAACAGCTTTCAACGCCGGCGGAGAAAGCGACTTTCAAAAACATCAGAGAAAAAAGTTTCCACGGACTGAATTGTAATTTCTTCAGTAATTAATCGGGAAATAAGGATTATTTCACGTGACGGCTGAAGCGGCAGGTGCGAAGTTGCGCCGATCACTGGAGAAGGGGAGATAGAAGGAGTGGTTCTTCCCGTGCTGCTTCACCTCGTACATGGCCCGATCGGCCGTCCAGATCAGCTCTTCCGGACTTTTCACGCTCTTTAAATCATTTTTCTTGAGCGTGCTTACCCCCACGCTGATCGTGATGGTGAGCTTCAAGTCGCCGTAATCAAAAATGCACGCTTCCAATTTCGTGCGGATGCGCTCGGCGACAAGCTGGGCCTTGCGATGACCCGTGCAGGACATGAGGATGACAAACTCCTCTCCCCCGAAGCGGACCAGGACATCCTCGCGCCTGCAGTAACTCTTGAGCAGCATGGCCACATCACGAAGCAGCCGGTCACCGGTGAGGTGCCCATAGGTGTCATTCACCTTCTTGAAGTCATCCAGATCGATGAAGAGGCAGGAGAGCGACGAACCGGTCCTGCGTGACCGGGAGAATTCCTCCTCCAGTCGTTGATGCAGATAGCCCCGGTTATGGATTCCGGTGGTAAAGTCGATGAAGCTGATCTTTTGAAGCGCCTCAACCCGTGAGTTGAGATTCAAATTCTCGACGAGAAGCTCCCTGTTTCGCTGGGCGAGCTGCTTGTTGCTCTCGACGAGCCACTCGACGAGAAACTTCTCATCCTCCACGTTCATCACGTGGGGCGCCTCGTCCCTTGTTTCAGTTTTATCTGTATCCATCAGCGAAGGCAAAATACCTGTTTTCCTTCAAAATTAAGCAGATTTTGTGCCATTTCAAACTATGAACAGGTTAATTTCAACTTATTGAAAACAAAAAGCTTTTTTAACGCAGCACCTTCAACATTACCTTCCTGAAGACCTGCTTAATTTCATATTCTTCCGGATGTAATTTTTTACAATGAAAGAGCTTCTCCAGAAGCGATAGAATTAAAGGATATGCTCCTCCCCCCATCCCCTCCGCTCGGCATCGATTCATCAAATACACAGTAATATCAAGATATTAAATCCTAGTTTCTGGCATGTAACTTGCTCAGAAAAATGAGAATGGACGATTGCAGTCCTGAGGGTATTGCATCTCACAGGGCCATGCATCACATGCCGGTGACTGGAGGCTACAAATATGGGCAATATTAAACCCGGAACACATCTCAAGACAGAAGCAAAGAGCATCCTCTTAATCACACCCGCGGCTCCAGATCAGACACCTTTTTCGACCACGGAGAAAAGACCGCCTCTTGGTGTCGGGTACCTGATTTCGGTCCTGCGGCGGGCCGGCCATAAGGTTTTCTTCATAGACAACTACCTCCAGCCAAACAATTTCCTCGATACAAATATCCTCCAAGAAAACAGCATCGATTTTGTAGGCCTCTATGCAAACACCATCTGCCTGAGAGACACCCTCCGGATCCTTCACAAACTCCAATTCCTCAGGTATTCGGGGAAATGGAACGGAAAGATCATCGTCGGGGGTCCCCATACCTCTGTCGCCGTCGAGACCATACCCGACTTCGTCGATTTCATCGTCCAGGGAGAAGGTGAAGACGCGATTATTGACATCGTTGAAGACCGTGTACGGGAGAGAATCGTCCGATATCCGCGCATTGTCAATTTGGACAAGCTCCCCCTGCCAGCATGGGATTATTTCGTAAAACTCCCTTACCACTGGGGTGTTCAATGGTTCCCGGAGAAGCCGGTGTTCACCATGAACACAAGCCGGGGATGCCCCTTTGGCTGCTCTTTCTGCTCGGTGAGTTCGGTCTGGGGCAGAAAGTACAGTTTTTTCAGCGCTGAAAGGGTTGTCACTGAAATCGAATTTCTGATGAGAAAGTACGACGCTAAAGGGTTCTATTTCCGAGAGGACAATTTTACAGCCAACAGAAAAAGGCTGTTGAGATTCTGCAACCTTTTGCTGGAGAGGGGCATCAACATTCCCTGGGCCTGTGAAACGAGGGTAGACAGCCTCGATCGGGAGGTTGTGGAACTGATGCATCGTGCCGGAGCGAGAGCGTTCTATTTCGGCGTCGAGAGCGGGTCTCAGCGAATCCTGAATTTCCTCAACAAGGGGATCACCGTAGACCAGATCAGCAACGCTTTCCGATACTGCCGCGAATTCGGGATCAAGACCGCTGCCAACATCATGATTGGCGTCCCCACGGAAACGGCCCAGGATATCCACGAAACTCAAAAGCTCCTTGAAGATATTCGCCCTTCGGTCATCTGGCACAACGTATTCGTCGGCATTCCGCACAGCCCCCTTTATCGATATGTCATTGACAACAGACTCTATGCCATGATGGACGACCGGGGATTGGTTTATTTGAAAGGCCATGACGAGCGTGTCAGGGCCGCCTACAGGGATGGATGGAACGCTTATATGCCCTTTAAGACCGGACAGGATGATAAAATCGCAGACCCGGAAGTGAGCGTCATCATGGCTGTTCATAACGGTGAAAGATATCTCGAAAAGGCCGTCAAGAGCATCCTCTCACAGTCCTTCCAAAATTTTGAACTGATCATTATTGATGACGCCTCGACGGATAGAACCGCCGAGTTGTTAGCAGCATATAATGACCCCAGGATCATAACGCACAAAAACGGCAAACGCCGCGGCCCTGCGGGTTCTCGTAACCGCGCCGTCCAGCTCGCCCGGGGCCGATACCTCGCCATCATGGATGCCGATGATTTCTCTCTGCCTCACAGACTCGCCATGCAGGTAGAATTCCTGAAGAACAAAACCGATATCGCCCTTGTCGGGAGCAGCTTCTATGAAATCGGCGAAGACGACCAGATTCGATCCTTTGTAAGTGTTCTCACAGATCACCAGGCACTGTATCCAGGGTTGTTGAACCAGAACTGGTTCGGCCACAGTACCGTTATGATTCGAAAGGATGCCATGGCAGAGCTCAATGGCTACGACGAGCGATTTAAATACGCTCACGATTACGAGCTATTCATCAGAATGTCGGAGCGTTACAAGCTGGCGAACATCGCCGAGCCACTTTGTTGCTGGCGATCCTCACCCGAGAGCATTTCAAACAAAAAGAAAAACGAACAGCAATACTATGCAAGACTCGCCGTATCGGAAGCGAAGAAGAGAAGACAAGAGAAAACCGGCCCTTCCGTCTCTGAACCGCTTGTCTCTGTCATCGTTCCCACCTACAACCGCCCCGACATGCTGGACGAAACCCTGAAGAGTGTTCTCCGTCAAACTTTCAAGGATTTCGAGATCATCGTCATCAATGACGGTGGTGCTGATGTCGAAGACAGGTTGAAGACACTGAACACGGCCGGCAATATCCACTATGTCCGGCACGAGAGAAACCGGGGGCTACCCGCGGCGCGCAACACGGGCATCCGGCTTGCCCGGGGGAAATACATCGCCTATCTCGATGATGACGATGTTTACTACCCGGATCACCTGGAGACGCTTGTCTCTCACCTGGAATCAAACGAACACAAGGTGGCTTATACGGATGCGCACAGGGCATTTCAGGAAAAGCGAAACGGCAGATACCAGATCGTCAAAAAGGACGTCCCCTACTCTTTTGACTTCGACTACGAGCGTATCCTCAGGGACAATTTCATTCCCGTGCTCTGTGTGATGCACGAAAAATCCTGCCTCGGAGAAGTCGGTCTTTTTGACGAAACACTTAAATCCCTCGAGGACTGGGATCTCTGGATGAGAATGTCCCGGAAGTTCAAATTCGCCCACATCCCAAAGGTGACCTGTGCCTTCACATGGCGGCAGGACGGCTCGACGATGACGACAGGGCAAAGCGGGGAGATGGCTCAGGCCCGGACTATCGTGACGAAGCGAGGCCGACAATTCGCCCATGAGGGGCTTTTCCCTCCCGAAGGCAAAAGACGACCCGAGGAAACCGGAGAAAAATACGCGAATGCCCGAAAACCATCTTGTCCGCAAAAAGAGGATGAAGCCATTGACACGTTGGGGAGGCACTTGGAATTCTCCCCGGAAGATGCCCTCGCCCACAACGATCTGGGTGTTCTCTGCTACAAAAAAGGACAGAAGGACAAGGCCCTTGAATACTATGAAAAAGCCGCAGCACTCGACCCCCGAAACACAACCATCCTGAAGAACCTCGCCGATTTCTACTACATTGAATCGGGCCGGATCGACAAAGCTTTTGAAATCTATCAACGAATCCTCACCGATCACCCCGATGACGTCGAGACCCTTATTTCTTTGGGTCACATCGTCATAGCCATGGGACGCCTCGATGTCGCCGAAAAACTCTTCAACAGAGTCCTGGAAATCGAACCGCAAAACATCACAGTGAGAGACAGTCTGGAAGCCTTGAGAAATCTGCTGCAAGTGCGAAACGCGGCCTCTCACCCGGGAGAAGATGATAAAAAAACTTGTACGGAAATACCTGAAACAAAACCCGGAAAGCATGAGGGGCAAATCAAGGCTTCTATCGTCATCCCGGTCTTCAACCATGTGGATTACACGAGAAAATGTATAGAGTCAGTCAAACAACACACGACTGATATCTGTTATGAACTCATCTTCGTGGACAACGCCTCGACCGATGAAACCCCTGTCTATCTCAGATCTTTGCAGGGCAATACAAAAATCGTCACCAATGAAAGCAACGTCGGTTTCACCAAGGCCTGCAACCAGGGGGCGCGGATGGCCGCGGGTGAATACGTCGTGTTTTTGAACAACGACACCGAACCGCAGGACCGTTGGCTGGAGAGCCTCATCGACCTGGCCCGGTCGGATGAACGCATCGGGATCGTGGGGTCGAAGCTCGTCTATCCCGATGGCCGACTGCAGGAAGCCGGGGGTATCATATTCAGTGACGGGCAGGGATGGAACTACGGGAGACTGGACGACCCGGATAAACCGGATTACAGCTATGTGAGGGAGGTTGATTACGTTTCGGGCGCAAGCTTGCTCGTCCGTAAAGACCTTCTGGAGAAGTTGAATTATTTCGACGAGAGTTACTCACCGGGTTACTATGAAGACACGGATTTGTGCTTCGGGGCGAGATCGCTCGGTTACAGGGTCATGTTCTGTCCCTTTTCGAGGGTGATTCACCATGAAGGCATCTCGAGCGGCACCGACCTCTCGCAGGGCATGAAAAGATACCAGGTCATTAACAGAGAGAAATTCATCAAGAAGTGGTCGGAAGAACTGAAGAAGCAGTATGCGTCCCGCGCGGAAAATATCATCGCGGCAAGTGAAAGAAACACTCGGGGCAATATCCTTGTCATCGACCCATCGCTTCCCATGTTCGACCGGGCATCCGGATCGCTGAGGCTTTTCCACATCGTCCGGCTCCTCAATAACCAAGGGTATCACATCACCTTCATCGCCCGAAACGGCAGTGGCCAGGAGCGATACGCCAGAATCTTGCAGGGAATCGGGGTTGAAGTTTTCGCCACGGACCCGGCGATGCTGAGATCGATGGGTCTTGGCGCACAAGGAATGGGGATTGATCTGGAAAAACTTCTCGCACGCCGGTTTTACGAAGCGGCCTACCTGTCCTTCTACGAGATTGCCCTTCAATACCTTCCGGCCATCCGCGAATGCTCGCCTGAGACGAAAATCATTATCGACTCTGTGGACATCCATTTTGTCCGGGAGCAGCGTATGGCGGAGATTCATGGCGATCAGGATCTCATGGTTAAGGCCGAAAAAACAAAGGATGAGGAAATCGCCATCTACGGCGAAGCAGATGCGGTTGTCACCATCACGGAGGAGGACTGGGGTCACCTGAAATCCCATCTCCCGGGCAAGGAACACTTTGTAATCCCGAACATTCATCCTACGAACGAGGATGCGGCAGAATGCGAAGAACGAGAGGGCCTTCTCTTCGTCGGAAACTTCAATCACCCGCCCAATGCCGATGCCGTGAAATATTTTGTCCGGGATGTCCTCCCCATCGTGAAGAGGGAACTTCCCGGAATGACACTCACCATCGTCGGGAACAACCCCTCGAAAGAGATTATCAGTCTTCGGAACAATGATATCATCGTCACGGGTTATGTCCCGGCGACGGAACCTTATCTCAAAAAGGCGCGTGTCTCGATATCGCCATTACGCTTCGGCTCCGGAATGAAAGGAAAAATCGGGGAAGCCATGGCCGCCGGGCTTCCCGTTGTGACCACGTCCATCGGTGCCGAAGGCATGAATCTCGTCTCCGGGCATACCGCCTTCATTGCCGACGACGCCGAATCTTTCGCAAGAGAGATCGTAAAGCTCTGCAGCGATGACCGGCTCTGGACGGCGGTGGCTTCTGCGGGAAAACAATATATCCGGGACAACTTTTCCCCTGAAAGAGTGGACGAGAGGCTGAGGGAAATGATGTCCCGCGTGGTCGTCCTGAAGCGGCAGGCTGTCGACATCTGTGATCAGAAAAAAAATAAGGAAAAAGACTTTGTCGAAGGTCTTGTATCCATCGTGATTCTGACCTTCAATGAACTTGATTACACGAAGAGGTGTGTAGAGAGCATCAGGAAGCGCACACCGGAATCCCACGAGATTATCTTCGTCGACAACGGTTCGAAAGACGGCACGGTGAAATGGTTCAAAACATTCGTCACAAAAAATACAAACTTTAGACTGATCGCAAATAAAGAAAACCTTGGTTTCGCCCGCGGCTGCAACCAGGGCATCGAGGCCTCGAAAGGGGAATACATCCTCCTTCTGAACAACGATATCCTCGTCACCGAGAACTGGCTCCCGGGGATGCTGGAGCATCTCAACAGTTCGCCCGACATCGGTATCGTCGGGCCGATGACCAACAACATCAGCGGCATACAGAAGGTTGAGGGGGTCACCTACAGGTCCGTAGACGATCTCCAGGTTTATGCTCGCGAATTCAGGAATAGAAATCGTCACCGACGGGTTCCATCCCGGAGGCTCGTCGGCTTCTGTATGCTCTTCCGGCGGAGCCTGGTAAATGCCATCGGCCCCCTAGATGAAACCTTTGGCACGGGAAACTTCGAGGACGACGATTTCTGCCTGAGGGCCACCCTTGCGGGGTATCGTAACGTAATCGCCGGCGACGTTTTCATCCACCATTATGGAAGCCGGAGCTTCATCGGCAACAAGATCAACTACGGTGCCACTCTGACGGGCCACCGGAAGATCTTCGACGACAAGTGGCGTGGTCTTCAACTCGCAGAGGGTCTGGGCCGCAGCTGCCTTGCCCTGAAAAAAGCCGAGGTGGCCCGGGAATATCATCAATCAGGGCAACTCAACAAAGCCGTTGATCTCTATCTCGAGGCAATCAAATTCGTTCCCTCGGAACCCAAAACCTATCATGAGCTTGCCGAAATTCTGATTCAGACCAAGAACTTCAAGGACGCCCTTGACGTCCTGAACGAGATGCCCCTGGAAGGTCGAAATGGCAAAACGCAGATCCTCACCGGCTTCGCTCGAGAGGGGTTGAACGAGGACGACGCGGCCGGCATACTTGCCGAAAAGACACTCGAACAGTCCGAAGTTCGGGCAGAAGCCCTGAACCTCAAGGGAATTCTTGCCTACAAGAAAGAAGCCCTCGAAGAAGCGGCATCTCTCTTTCGGCAGGCCATCGAAGTCGATCCTTCTTACGGTGAGGCCCACGCCAATCTCGGCGTCGTGAAATGGAAGAAAGAACCCGGCGAGGAGGCTTTCCGGTTCCTTGAAAAGGGTTTCATTCTATCGCCGGATCTGGCCGATGTGGCGAACCTCTATCACGCGGCCGCCAAGAACATGGGGCAACTTGAACAGGCCACGGCGATCTTCCGGGAAGCGAAGTGCCTTCACCCCCTGAACCGCTCCATCTCATTCCTGCTCATCGACCTCCTGATGTCCCTGGAAAAGTTCGGGGAGGCCATGGAGGAGATCGAAAGGGCCATGGCCCTCTTCGAAATCGACGAGGGATTCATGAAGGCGGCTCTCGAAATCCGCTCAAAGACTGGTCCCCTGGAAACGCCGACCCGTAAAAAAGACCGGAATAAGATTTCCCTGTGCATGATCGTGAAGAACGAGGAAAGGAATCTGGTCCGCTGTCTCTCAACCACAAAGCCCGCTGTTGACGAGATCATCGTTGTGGATACGGGCTCGACGGACCGGACAAAGGACATTGCCGCCGCTTTCGGCGCGAAGGTCTTCGACATCCCCTGGCGGGATGACTTTTCGGAGGCGAGAAATCTTTCTCTTGCCAAGGCCGCCGGTGACTGGATACTCGTCCTCGACGCCGACGAGGTCATTGCCCCCTGCGACTTTGGAGGACTACGAAAGCTCACCTCCACGGTCAAGGGCCGGAAGGCCGGGGCCGATGGGTTCATCCTCACGACACGAAACTACACGGCCGCCATGACCACGGAAGGCTGGATTCCGAACGACGGCTCCTACGCGAAGGAAGAAGCGGGACCGGGATGGTATCCCAGTCGCAAGGTGAGACTTTTCAGAAACGACCCCCGGATCCATTTCAAAAATTCTGTTCATGAACTCGTCGAGGATTCCATGCTCCGGCACAAACTGAAGATCCTTACGAGCAGCATACCCGTGCACCATTATGGGACGATGAAATCAACAGAGGGTGTCGACAAGGGCGAGATCTACTATCGGCTCGGGAAAAAGAAAATCGATGAATCCGGAGGGAATGCCCGGGCGATTTATGAGCTGGCTGTCGTGGCGGCACGGCTTCGCAGATATGATGAGGCGGTCGACCTCTGGAATCAATTTCTGGATTCCGGTTCCAAGGAAGACCTCCATCTCGCCTATATGAACCTGGGGCACGTTTGTTTGGAAACGGGCCTCTTCAAGGAGGCGGCAATCAACTGTAAAAAAGCCCTGGAAATCGACCCTGAGCTGAAAGAGGCTCATCTCAACCTTGCTATGAGCGAGGTCTACATGGGCCGCCCTGAGGAAGCCGTTGCGATCCTGGACAACCTGATTCAGAAAATCCCGGATTACATCCCCGCCCAGGCTCTCTCCGCAGCGGCGCTCATCCTCATCGGCAGGACGGACAGGTACAAATCGACAGTTGAATATATGAGAAAAAAGAATACGAACCCGGCGGTTTTTTTCCAGGCCTACGTCAAAAAACTCCTCTCGGCAGGTCGGGATGAAGATGGTGCGAAGCTTCTGGCGGCCGCGCGGAGCATCTGGAGTGACCTTCTCAAGTCTCGTCTCAAGTCCCGCAGTCTCGAGGCCTCTGATGAGGAGATCGAGAGAATCATGATGCTCGCCGGTGAAGAGGGTCCCCTGCCCGGGCCAGTTCCCGTGGGTATCGAAGTCGATCCGGAATTTCAGAAAGGAGAAACGGCGCTGGGGGTTCCTGCCCTGCAGCCCGAGTGACGGCTGCGCACGCCTAAAACACGGCGGGCAATACCAGGATATTTGAAAAGGCGGCTTGATGAATAAGCCGCCTTTCTTTGTTCCTCCCTTACCCTTTTGATTCCGTTTATGGTTCAGATGATCCCCTGAGACCCGCCGCAAGATTCAAGTTGATATTGATGATGGCATCGAGCTTTTTGGGGTTGGGATAGGCCATAATTTCAAAGATCCGTTTGTCGATGAACAGGCTCAGCGTCAATATCTTCTCGCGGAGATCCTTCGGCATGGGATGATCTCTTCGACCCAGTTCCCCCTGGAAGATCGTCCAGATGAGTTGGTTGTAACGCAGGGCGTCATCAAGCAGGCCGTTGTTTCCGCCTTTGTCCCACTCCTCCTGGCACCTCTGGAGCATGAGGGCCCCTTTGGTGAGGACGGAGGCTTCCACCTCGCGGTCCGTCATGGCCATCTTATGGGTTTTCTGGTACGCTTCCAGTTGTCTTTCCTGCGTCATGGACCAACTTTTCCTCCCGTTTGATGAGCTGCTTGGCGACTTTCAGGGCCTGGTAATAGCGGTTGCTGATGAGGTGCTCGCTGATGGCGTCAATGAACCCGATCAGGCTGGGGGCCGCTTTGACCACATCCCGGACCAGATCCCAGTAAGTTTTTTGAAATTCGGCGAGATCCTTCCCTTCGACGTACATGAGCTGAAGGAGAAAGTAAATCCTCTTGCAGGGGGTGTCGGCCTTGTCGACGCTCAGGATATCCTTCTCGCGGAGGATGGGGACCCTGTTTTCGATGATGAGTTCCGTTCTGGAGTCGCCGTTTTTGACAACAGCACCCCCGATGATGAACCGCTCCTGCGGTTTCAACTCAATTTTCAGTCCCATAAATTCTCTATCTCAAGAGTTCGATAAGCTCCGAGTGCATGGAGGTAATGCTGTTCATTGCCTCAATGGCCAGCTCCCGTTTGAGCTCCAGGCTCTTCGCCTGCGCGGCCGCCTCGTCCGTGTCGGCCTGCACCGCGTTTTCCGCAAAGGTCGTGTAAAAGGAAGCGACGCGGTCGTTGAAGGCCTTCGCCCGGGCGATGCCCGCCGCATCCATGGCAAGCCCCGACCGCCTCTCGGTCAGTGTTACTTTCGCCCTTTCGAGGTTTGCGATGATGTCGCTGATCTTTGCCTCGTCGAGCGGCCCGCCGGGCAGGCCTGTCGTGGTGATGTCCCCTTCGGAAAGTTCGGGGATATCGAGGCCCGTCGATCCCGTGTGCACTTCCTGCTTCTGGATGGTCCGGACGCGGCCTCCTTCGTCGATGACCACGCTCCACACGTCCACGGGCTCCGAAAGGGACGCCGAATCGGCCATGATGTACTGACCGAGGTCGTCTCTCGGCGGCAGGGTGAGATCGTTTATCATCCGGCGGATCCCGTTGAAGCTCTCGAGGAATTTCGCCCTTTCCGCAGAGGTGTCCCCGGGGGGGTAGGGCGGGAAGTTCTTGACATTCCCGATCATCTGGTCAACGTGCTTCCCGATGGTCTCCATCGTGAGGTCCGCACCCCGGATGCTGATGGCAACGGACTCAAGACTGTTGTTGACGGCACCCAGGTGCTCCGCGATGGAACGGCCCTTTTCTGCGCCGGCCCAGAGCACGGGGTCATCCTCCGGGACGTTGATCTTCTTCCCCGCGCTGAGCTTTCTGGTCACAACATCCATGCTGTCGTTCGTCCGGTTCAGGACGATCAGAGACTGTTCGATGGCAGATCTGATAACAATCATAGTTTTTCTCCCGCATGGCGGAAGGGGGGGGAGGAGAGTCCTTCTCCTCCCCTTTTTCCGGTTAAACCCATGCTTCGGTTACACTCTACTCGGGGACCCACGGCGAGGCGCAGATCGACCCGCTTAAGTCCCCGCTACTAAAATAATCTCAGGACGGACTGCGCCGCCTGAGCGGAGAGGCTCAGTGCTGTCGTTCCAAGAGCCTGGCGGACCTGGAGCATCAGCATGTTGGCGCCCTCCTCGTTGGTGTCAGCCGCCGTGAGCGCGTCAGCACCCTCGGAGAGGACGTTCACCATACTCTCCGTGAAGGATTCCCTCGTGGTGATGACGTTCATGCCTGCAGAAAGGGCCGCGGCGTTCGACCTCAGCACATCGAGGGCCGCGTCGAGATCCGCGATGGCGTCATCGATGTTAGTCGTTGTTGACCAGTTGCCCGCCGCCGAAGCGATACTAAGACCCGTGGTGTTGGCACTAAACCCGGTGATAGTCATTTCGCTCGTGCCACTTTCGTTGAAAACGATCGTCAGGTCATCTGCGTCAAGAAGGTTGGTTCCCTTGTAGATGGAATCGGAAACAATGTTGTCGATCTGGTCCAGGATCTCGTCGAACTGGGCCGCCAGTGTGGAGGCACCGGTCGTCCCCGCGGAGTAGGCGGAATGCGCGAGACCCTTGGCGTTTTCGATGAGCTGCTGGATGGCTTCGATACCCTCGTTGGCCGCCTTGACCGTCTGGATGGCCTCGCTCATGCCGTCCTTGCGGACTGCGAGGTCGCTCGCGCGGTCCAGGTGGGATTTGGCCACGAAGTAGTTGGTTGCGTTGTCGAGTGGACTGTTGACCTTCTTGCCGGTGGCAAGACGCTCCTGTGTGCGGTTGAGAAGCTCTACGGTGCCCTGCAGACTGATGAGGTTGGCACGCATGCCCGAAGTCAGGGTGATGTCTGTAACTGCCACGATGTGATCTCCTTTTTCTGGATTTTCTCCGGTGTTCTCGCCGGTCTTGAGGGTTTAAGTGACTGAAATACCTGGATTTTCACCCCGTTTCCCATAACCGACTCTGTTCCTGCACCTCCTTCCTTTTGATGGTTTCTGCCCTAATTATCGTCCCCGGATTCCAAAAACTTTAGGGATATCTCAGGGTTCAAAAGGAAGGGGTGTAGGTGGGGTTGGGGGTGAACCTCCTGTCACATCACGTCAGAAAATCCAGAATGGACTTCTTGCCGATCTCCACGGCCATGGCATAGGAGGCTTGCAGGGCCGTTTCTTTCATCTGGAACTCGACGATGAGGGATGCAAGGTCGACCTCCTCCGTGTCGGAGATCAAACCGCTCATCTTCTCATCGAGCACCTGGTAATTTTCCTTGGAAATGTTGAGTCCGCTCATCCGGGCCCCGACGCTCGCGATCTTCTCCCGGATGTGGTCCTGGGCCGCCGTGAGCCGGGTCACCTGTTCATTGACCAGATCCCTGTCGCCGCTTTCGAGGGCCGTTTTCAGGGTCTCGAGGGCGCCGAAGAGGTCGACCTCACCTTTACCGCGGCCGGTGAAGGCCTCTTCACCCGAGACGTTGTAGGTCGCCGTGTTGCCTTTTCCGATGCGGACGGAGAGGTTCTCGCCGTTTCCGTTGTAATTCCACGACGCCCGGGCCTGCACATGGAAGATATCGTTTTCGGCGAGGTTGTCCCCCGGTCCGGAGGGGGTGAATTGGAGAATGATCTCGTTGCCGGGTGTGCTGTCCACGGTGATGGTCGTCCCCCAGGCAGCGTCGTAGGTGGCGCTCCAGGTCTTTCCGCCGTCGGCGGAGATCTGGTAGTCGGCGTCTCCGACGGCGCCGCCGCCGTTGACGAACTTGACGACAAAGGTTCTGTTGGTCTCCCCCGCGTAGGTCCCGCTCGAGGCGTCGAGCGCGACGGTCCCCGCGAAGGTGTTTCCGGCGGTCGCCTGCGGGTCATCCACCCGGGAAGCCGTCGCCGTGCCCGATTCGTAGGCGTTCACGGTGAAAATGTCGCCGGTCACAAGAGGGCTCGATCCGTCATCGACGAAGGTCAGCGTGAGACCGTCCCCGAGGGTGATCGTGCCGTCAGCGGGGACCGTCCCGGCCGGGTCGGGCAGCCAGGTCGCGCCGCCGTCTTCCGAGACCTGGTAGGTGGCCGCACCGAGGGCGCCGCCGTTCACGACCCTCACCGTAAAGGTCTTGTCGGAAGTCCCCGTGTACGTTCCGCCCGTGTACAGGGAGCCGTCAAAGGCGTTGGCGCTCGCCGAAACGGGGAGGATCGTCCGGCTGAAGGGCTCCGTGTCCGTCGCGGTGCCCGAGAAGAGATAGCGGTCGCCGAATTTCGAGTTCGCAAGCGACTGCAGTTCCTCGATGAGGGACCCCACGGTCTGGGCGAGGACCTGCCGGGTGTCCGATGACTGGTCGTTCAGGCCCGCCTCTTTAGCCTCGGCGATGAGTTCAAGGACGCTCTCGAGCTTGGTATGGGTGATCTCCATCCAGGCGTTGGCGTTTTCGATATTTCTCTGGTACTGATCGATGGACTCCCGGACACTGCGGTAGTTGAGCACCCGGGTGGCGCCGATGGGGTCGTCCGAGGGACGGTTGATGTCCTTCTGCGAGGCCATCTTTTCCGCGAGGCTGCCGTAGTTCTTCTGGGCGAGCGACAGCGTGCTCATCAGCATCTGGAATTTCAGGTTTTCCGTAATCCGCATTTCACAACCTCGATGGGTTTATCCCGTAACCTTCCGCCGGTCTATCGTTCAACCATCTTGAGAAGCTCGACGTACATCTCCTCGGCCATCGAGACCATCTTGGCGGCCGCGCTGTAACCGAGCTGAAACTTGATCAAGTTCATCATCTCCTCGTCGATGGACACCCCTGAGACCTGTTCGTGCTGCGCCTGGAGCTGGGTCATGACGCTTGTCTCATGGGAGAGACTCCGCTCGGCCTCGGCCACCGCCTGGCCGACGTTCCCCAGAAGAGCGGCGTAATAATCCCCGAAGGTCGCCGTCCCGCCCATGATGAGGGCGTCCTTCAAACTGCCGATGGCGAGCGCGTTTTCCCCGTCATCGTTGACCGTCAGCGAGGCGGCGATCCGGTTCGGATCGGAGGTGATCGCCGCGTCAACCTGCATGTCCCTGGCGCCCATGAGGGCGTTGAAGGGCTCGAAGAAATTGCCCCCCACGTTACCGTATCCGTCGTAGCCCCGGGCGTGCTGGGCGTTGACCTCGGTGATGATGTTCTCGACGAGGTCGTCCAAGTGCCCCAGGTAACCGGTGATCGTCGTGTCCCGCATCTCGAGCATGCCGCCCAGGCGGCCGCCGGTGATGGCGGAGGTAACATTTTTGGTCGGGTCATCGGCGACGACAATGTCATAGAACCCTTGGGCGTTTGTCTGCACGGCCAGATCCCGGCTTCTCATCACCTCCACCAGGGGGATGCCGTTCGACAGGAAGACGTTGACCGCCCCCTCGGAGGTCTCCACGTAGTTGATATCGACCAGATCGCTCACCTTCTTTAGCAGCTCCGATCGCTTGTCGAGGATGTCGTTGATATTATTCTGGCCCGCCTCCCCGTAGATGACCTTGTAGTTCAGGTCCGCGATGTCGGCGAGATAGCCGTTGAGCTGTGTCACCGTCTGTGAAATACCGGTATTGAGTTCCTGCTGCAGGCTGTAGAGCTCCCCGGCGTATTCCCGGAACATACCTGCGAGGTTCTGCGACGCGTAGGTCAGGGCCGTTCTCTCCGTCTGCCCGCTCGGGTTGGCGGCAAGGTCCTCCCAGGCCTTCCAGAACTGGTCGAGGAGTTCATTGAGCCCGCCGCCGTTCGACTCGTTGAATATGGCCTCGATCCGGTCCAGGGCGTCTTTCCGTTCGTTGGCGTACCCGAGCTGATCCGACTGTTCCACCGTCTGGAATTCAAGAAACTTGTCATAGAGGCGCTCGATGGTGATTACCTCCGTCCCGGTCAGGACCATGCTTTCGGGAACGTCATACTGGCTGCGCGTCGCGATGACGGCGCGCTGGCGCGAGTAACCGGGGGTGTTCACGTTCGCCACGTTCGAGCCGGTGACATTGATACCCGTCTGGTTCACCCAGAGCGCCTCCTTCGCGATATTGAATATCGAATTGATACCTGCCATCGTCTTAACCCCTCCTTGAATAGATCCGGCCGTTTGTATTTCTCGTCCGGAGCTCGCCGGAATCCATATAGGTGGACCCCTGGGACACCAGGTTGTAGATAAAGTTCATGGAGTTGCGGACCCCGTGAAGCGAGGTGTCAAGAAGGGCCCGGTTGCCCCGGTTCGTCTCCCGGATCCGGGAAAGGACCTCGCGGAGCCGGCTCTGGCAGGCCTTCAGGTCCTCCCGCCGGGAACCCTCCACGCTGGAGAGGAGGGTGGAGAAACGCACATCGTCTTCGCTCACGTTCAGGGACCTGGCGATCCGGCCGACGAGCTTCATCCGGGCCTCCTCCAGAATCCTTGTCTTGAGCAGGCACGTTTCCTTGCGGGCGTTGCTTTCCTGGAGACCCGTCAGGGAGGGTCTCTCCAGGACCGTTCTCTCCCGTGCCATGGCCGCCTCGAGTTCAGTGTAGACATCGATCTCCTTGCGCAGCACCGAAAGCAGGGCATCACACAGGGAGGGAAATCCGCTGACGCCCTCGAGGTTTTGTATCAGACTCATGTCCGGTTCCATCATGGATACACCCCTCTATGGATGAATTCGCCATCCGGAGGCAGGTCGACCGCTGGCCGGAGGTCACGGATTCCGGGCGGGGGCACAGTGCGGGGGTGATTCTTCGATGCCGAAGAAAGGGGAGAATCAGGAAAGGTTGTCGAGCAGTGACTCGCCCACCATCTTTTCGGCAATCTTGTCCGCGTCCGCGCTGTAGGTCCCCTTGTCGATCTGAGCCTGCAGCTCCCGGATCTTTTCTTCCCGGACGTCGGGAAGCTTCTCGATCTCGCTCTTGATCCTCTGGACGTCTTTTGCCGTGGTGGACAGGTTCACCTTCTCCGTTGGAGCCAAACCGTTGGATACCTGCTTATCAGGGGCCTTGTCATCGACCTTCTGGCCATTCTGATACTGCTGGATCATCTGGGTTTTGGGATCATCGATCTTGGAAATTTTCATCTTTTCCATCTCCTCAGGATGTTATCTTATCACACTTATCGGCCCTGTGGAATAAAACTTTAATCCTTTTCCACAGAAACGTCAGAGGCGTTCTCCTCATCCGTATGAATCGGTTTAGTCAGCTGATTATAAAGAAGTTCCTGTATTCCGAGACCGCCCCCCCGGTGGGCCAGGTCCTCGGCGAGTTTCTGGTCCATCATCATGTTGTAGACGTCCTTGCCCGGCATCGCCTTGAAATAACCGCTCGCCGGAACGGTCTGCCGCATGGTCCTGAACATCAGGCTGATGAAAATGGCCTCGAAGTCGGCACAGGCTTTTTTCAGCTTTTTCTCCTCCTCCGCCGATCTTTCACCTGCCTTTTCCGGCGCCGCGGGGCGCTTAAGCCCGGCGGACAGCGGTGAAAACTTGTCCACAGAATCCCCCTTACATGATCTTCAAATCGGCCTGAAGGGCACCGGCAGCCTTGATGGCCTGCAGGATCGTGATGAGGTCCCGCGGGGAGACGCCCATCGCGTTCAAACCCCGGACCACGTCCTGGATGGTCACGCCCCGGGGCACCACCACAAGACCCTTCTTCTCCTCGGTGGCGCCGACTTCGGACTTCGGCGTAACGACCGTCTGTCCGCCCGGCGCCATGAGGGTGCCCCCTCCTTCCCTGCGTGCGTCGGCGCGTTCGTTTCTGCCTGCTGCCATTTCGCCCCTTCCGGTGGCCGCGGGCGCAAACGGCAGGGGCTGGGAGACCTCCTGTTCCTCGCGGATCTGGATGCTCAGATTCCCGTGGGCAACAGCCACGGTTGATATCCTGACATTCTCGCCCATGACGACGGTACCCGTCCGCTCGTTGAGAACGACGACGGCCGGCCCGTCGACGGCGACCTCGATATTTTCGATCAACGAAACAAGCGACGCCACATCGCCCCGGGCGCCCTTTTTCATGTCGACAAGGACGGAGCCTGAATCGACGGCCCTCGCCTCGACGGCGCTGACTTTGCCGTTGATCGAAGCGGCCAGTCTCGTGGCCGTCGTGAAGTCCGGCTGGAAGAGGTTGATGGAAATTCGCTGGAGGCCCGCGAGGTCGTATTTCAGTTCCTTCTCGATGAGGGCCCCGTTGGCAATGGATCCGGCTGTCGTGTGGTTTTTCGACACGGAACTGCCGGACGCGCCGGACGCGGAGAAGCCCCCGACCGTCACCGCCCCCTGCACGACGGCATATATCTCGCCGTCGGCGCCCCTGAGGGGGGTCATGAGGAGCGTGCCGCCCTGCAGGCTCTTTGCGTCGCCGAGCGACGACACGGTCACATCGAGTTTCGACCCGTTTTTCGCAAAGGGCGGAAGCTGCGCCGTCACCATGACGGCCGCGATATTTTTCGAGGTAAGAACCCGATCCCGCGTAGAGAGACCCTGCCGTATCAGGAGATTGGACAGGGTTTCACGGGTAAAGCCGTTCTTGACGTCGTCGCCCGTACCCGCCAGCCCCACCACGAGCCCGTAGCCGATGAGCTGGTTGTCACGGATGCCGCCGATACCGGCGATGTCCTTGATCCTCGCCGCCGCCGCCGTCGAAAGGAAGAACGCGGCAAGGAGCAGAAAACATACACCCGCCTTCAGGGCCATGTGTCTTTTCATTTTCTCGATCCGTTTCATATCGCCTCTTGTCTCTTGCCCTTTGCCTTTCGCCCGGATAAAGTAGCCTGTCCCCTTTTTACTCTCGCCACCCACCACTGATCACTCTTCACTGTCTTTAGAACGGCCATACCCAGTCGATCACTCTCGTGAGCCATCCCGGGCGCATCTTGTCGTCCACGACCCCGCGGCCCGTGTAGATGATACGGGCATCGGCGATGTACTGGGAGAGAATCAGGTTGTCGCTGGTGATGTCTTCGGGTCGAATGACACCGGTCAGGATCATGTACTGGTCCTCGGCATTCACCGAGACCAACCGACGGCCCTCGATCATGAGATGTCCGTTATCGAGAACCTGGGTCACCCTGGCCGTCATCCGCCCCTTCAGGATCCCGTCCCGTTTGGTCTTGCCCTCGCCCTCCATGTCATTGGTCGAGGAGCCTCCCAGTTCATATTTGGAAAGCATGGTCTTGTCCGGGTTGAACTGATAAACGCCGGCGATGCCCGCCGTCGCCACCGACGTCCTGTTCGATTCCAGCTTGGCGTTGTTCTCGCCTTCGGCCGTTTCGCTGATGACAATCGTGACGACATCGTTCACATACCGCGCCTTCCGGTCCATGAAGAGCATGTTGTTCCCCGTGGCGCCCGGCCAGATGGATCCTGGCGCCGGCGGCGTCTTGGAAACGGACGGCGTCGGCGGCGGCTCCCGGTCCTTGAAGACCTTGTCTCTGAAGAGGTCGTCATTGAAGGCGCACCCCGATAGGGCGAAGGCCGTGATGAGAAGGAAAAGACCCGGCAGGGCGGTTCGTCCCGTTCGAATCCTCCATCGCAGCGTTGCCTGCCGCTTTTCTGTTCCAGCTTTTTCTTTCATGCGCGATACCCCGGAATCTCAGAAATCCACCGCGACCAGGGCATTCCCCCTGACCCGCGCATGGATCACCCTCTTGGAGGTCGTGTTCTGGACGCGGATGACCTCTCCCAGCATGCCGTCCTCCTGGGACACGCCGCTCGCGGTGATGCAGAGGGTGCCGTTGTCCAGAATGATCCGGACGGGCTGATGGCGCCGCACGATCGGGCAATCCTTGAGCACATTCTTTGTGATTTCCGTATGGGGATTGACGCTGACGGAGAGTTTCTTCCCGAGGACTTCTTTTACATCCGATACGCGGTTCTGCGGGACGGCGTCGTACCACTTCTGCAGAACCTTGATGTCGCCTGCGCCAAGGACGCTCCCCGAGGAAAGGCTCTTCGTGCTGACCACCACATCCATCAGGACCCAGAGCGTGACTCTTATATGTTCTTCCCGAAGGGGCTTCGTCCCCCTGAGGGAGGCCGTAAAAGAGGTCTGGCCGATGAAGTCTTCATTGACGCGGCCCCTGATGCGGATCGCGACCTTCTCCGACGGGACGTCCACGTCGGCCACGGTCTCCTGGAATTCGACTTTGATTCTCCCCTTCGGCCATGGGGAATTCTTCTCCACATAGGCCTGCACCGCGGCCTGGAGGCTCTCTCCCGTTATGGTCGCAGCCGATCCCGCTGCCGCCGTCCCCAGAAGAACGGCCACCAGCAAAGACAGGATGCAGCCCCAGCTTCTTTTCATGTTTTACCTCTTGAGGTTGTTGACGATCTGCAGCATGTTGTCGGCCGTCTGAATGGATTTCGAATTGATTTCGTAAGCCCTCTGGCCGATGATCATCTGCACCATTTCGTCCACCACGTTCACATTGGACATTTCGAGAAAGGACTGGGTGATGATGCCGAAGCCCTCCGTGTCGGGATTGCCCGTCATGGCGTCACCGGAGCCTTCCGTGACGCCGTACAGGTTGCGCCCGAGACTCGTCAACCCCGCGGGATTGATGAATCTTGCAAGCTCGATCCGGCCTGTGGCGAGGGTCGTGCCGTTCTTGTCCGTCGCCGTCCAGGTCCCGCCGTTATCGATCGTGAAATTGACGGTCTCCTGGGGAACACTGACCTGCGGGATGAGCTTGAGCCCTTCCGTGTTCACGAGGTAGCCTTCCTTGCTCACCTTGAAATTGCCGGAGCGCGTGTAGACGGTCGTCCCGTTGTTATCGATCTGATAGAAACCCTCCCCTTCGATGGCCCAGTCGAACCTGTTTCCCGTCTGCTGGTAATCCCCCTGGGTGAAGAGCTTCTGTATGGCCGTCAGCCTCGAACCCAGACCGACCTCCATGCCGAGCGGCAGGGGGCTTCCGGAAGTCGTCTCCGCGCCGGCCTGGCGGTAGACCTGGTACATGAGGTCCTGGAACTCGGCCCGCGCAGCCTTGAACCCCACAGTCTGCACGTTGGCCAGATTGTTGGCGATCACGTCCTGGTTGATCTGCTCGGCGAGCATCCCTGTCGCGGCTGTATACAGACACCTGATCATAATGGTCCTCCCTGATCGTTATCCTTCTTATGAGTAGAGCTTCCCGAGGCGGCTGACGGCCAGTTTGTCCTGGTCGCTGATCGTCTGCATGACCTTCAGGTAGGCCTCGACATGTCTATGGATGTCGATCATGTCGATCATCTCTTTCAACGCTTGCACGTTGGAAAGCTCCAGATAGCCCGCCTGAACGGCGGGTTTTTCTTCGTCCTGAAGACCGGCATTACCGGGATCCCGGTACCGGCTGTTTCCGATGCGAACGAGGGCTTCGCGATTCGAAAATTTCACGATGCGCAGGGTGTTGACACTCTTTTCATCGACGTTCACCGTGCCGTCATGGCCGATTTCCACTTTTTTCCCGTCCACCGTGATCGGTCCGCCCTGCCCCAGCACGGGGTCTCCCGAAGGGGTGACCAGCAGCTTGTCGCGGTTGATCGTGAAGCTTCCGTTCCTCGTGTAATAACTGCTCCCGTCTTTGTCCTGAATCACAAAGTACCCGTCCCCTTCAACGGCCGCGTCCAGCAGGTTTCCGGTTTTCTGCAGGGTTCCCTGGGACGTGTCCGTGAAAAGGAGCATGTCGTGACTGAAGGCATTTTCTTCCAGATCGGGGGTCTCCGGCCTCCTGACAAAGGTCAGTCTCTCCGCTTTGAATCCCGGCGTGTTGACGTTCGCCAGATTGTTGGTGACATAGTCGAGCTGCGTAAGTCTCTTCACGCAGGCACTGACGGCGGTATTGACACCATAGATCATGGAAAAAGGCTCCGAATTTTCTCTTTCAGTAGGAATTGAGGCAATTGTCATGCCATGGGGTCAGCGGACGGGGGCGGGGCCTGGGACAGGGGAAGATCCATGCTGATCATTAAATTATATCAATGAGTTATGAATTAACTCATCCTCGGGAAATGCCGGCGACTCGGGCCCGGAGAGGGGGGCCGGAAGGGCTCTTTCCTCCCGGGGATGGGCGGGTCGGGAAAAATTTTCCCCCGTGCCGAAGCCGTTTCTTTTTTGCCTTCCCTCAGCGGCTCTCCTCCCGTTTTTCCCGGTAACGTTCATTGGTTGTGTACACAAAGGCGAGGATTTCAGCGATGGCCCGGAAGAGTTCGGGGGGGATCTCGTCATCGATATCGAGCCGGCAGAGGATGGAAACAAGCGCGGGATTCTCCTTGATGGGGACATCGTGCTTCCGGGCCAGCTCGATGATTTTATCCGCCAGGATGCCGCGGCCCTTGGCCGTCAGGCGGGGGGCCTCATCCTTCTTTTTGTCGTACTGGATGGAGGCAGCCATCCGGAGGTCGTCTTTTTTCTTCATTTCCGGTCAAATCCCTTCCTGCGAGACACCCGCGCCTCACTCAAGCGAAGAGGTCAAGGGCCGTCAGGGACAGTTCCCTCTGGTAAAATGCCTCCCGGGCCTGCACGAGGTCTTTTTTTACAGTGCAGATCATCTCGCCCGTCTGAAATCCCAGGGCCCCCAGCCGCTCCGCAAGACCGGCGAGGGAGGGACGGATGAAGTCCCGGATTTCGTCGTTCCCGCACTCGATGAAACAGCCCAGCCTTTTGCCTTTCAATCTTGTCTGGATCATGATGTCCCCGAGGGCGTCCATGTGCATGGCGAAAACGATATGATAGCCTTCGGCATTCTTCTTTCTTTTCTGATTTTCCCGGTCGACATGAACAAATACGTCCGCCGTAGTCATGCGACCCGAAAGCAGGAATGGAATCTGGAGGAGATATTTCCCTTCCTGCTCCTGTAAGAGGACATTCAGGACCTGGAGGTTCTCTATATTTTTGAGGGCCCCCTCGAAGAGGCTCAATTTCTGTGTCAGCCCCTTCCCCCCTTCACCGTCACCCCGGGTCCGGAGCGTTTCAACGAGGTTCAGGAGGACCTCCTTGAGGCTTACGGCTCTTTCCTGAAAGCCCGTTGAAGAACCTTTCTGAAACTCTTTTCTGACGTCGCTTTCCAGGAGGAGTCCCAAAGTTTGCAGGCAATCCCTTATCCACAGCGGGTTTTCGACGGTGTTTTTCGGAAGGACAAGGTTCCGGACTACTTCCAGAAACCGGACGGCCTCACCCTTGGCGGGAGGGCTCCCGGTCACGCCCGGGTTTTCGGGATCCAGCGCTTCGATAAGACCGGCGAGGGATTTCGCCAGTGCCGTGGGCTCCGTTCTCATGGACTGGAGAGCCTCGGCGGTGCGGGTGGATTCCCCCGCAGATGCCTCCAGCAGGACCAGTCTGATGAGGGGGTCCAGCCCCTCCACTTTCAGGCGGATATGTTCTCCCGCCTGAAGGGGGATGGCGGTCCGGGCAACGAGGCTCTGCCCTTGAATGTTGATGAGCAGCTGCTCACCGTCCAGACGCCCCAGGACACGGGCCTCCAGGAGCTGCCCGACGGTCAAATGGGGCGAGCGCCGTGCGTCCTGCTGGATCTGGAGCCGGTTTTCCGATGCCGGTGATGTGATGGGGGAGAGATGGATGGAAGCCATGCGAGTTTCTGACCGCGAAATGTCCCTCATGTGATGTGAAACGTCGGCCCCTTCAAACGGTCGGCGTTCGAAGGCCGGTCAAGACACAAGGCGGTCTCTTCACGGGTGCGCCCGCCCTTCAGGACCGGGCGGCATCACTCCTTCTTCGATCCAGATCGAGGATGAGGCTGACTTCCCCTTCGGGGAGACCGAGGCGCTTCGATATCTCCTTGAGGTCCATGCCCCGCCTGGCCATCCTGACGGCCTCTGAGAAACCCGCCTCGCCGGCGAAGACCCCTGTGCCCGGGCCCGGGTCCGCCTTTTCGAGCTGAATCTCCGACTGCTCGATGATCTTCTTGAGTCGGCGCTCCTTATCGTCCAGTGCCCGGGAGATCTCTTTCAAGGCTTTCTTGCCTTCGTCCATGGCCTGGACAAGACTTGCCGAACCGTTCTGGCAATCGACAAGGAACTTCCTGAATTCCGCGAGCATGCCGGGATCCACGCCTTCCGGCTTCCTGCGGCTCTCCCCGTGGATCCGGTAGATGAAAAACACGATCGCCACCAGAAGCGCGCAATCGGCCAGGATCTGAATGATGAAAAATACCTGCTGGCTCATCTCACACCTTGACGTCGATCAGCCTTCCCTGCTCTTTCGTCTCCGCCGCGTTCTTTTCTCCGGCTTCATCAGGGGGTTCGTGATCGGATTTGGAACTTTTTGAATGCCTCTTTCTTTTTTCTTCCTCTTCCCTTTTGATGCTCGACCGCTCCGTCTCGTCGGCGACCTTGACCTTTTCCTCCAGGATCTTTTTCTCGAGACCCACTTCAACGGCGAAGTGCCTCTGCTGCATGTCGGACTGCTGCTGCTGTGTCTGCTGGATGCGTTCCACGGGGTTCGTCTGCAGCAGTATCTGTTGCACGTCAACCGCCCTCAACACGCCGGAAATACCTCCCTTCGAGACGTCGGCGGTTCAGTCGCAGTCGTCTCGAGATTAGACGGGGACCAAAAGCCCCGGGGCACAGACCCATCCGCCCCTGTCGTATCTATCGTCTTTTTTGAAAAATTCTTTAATCGTCATGAGTACTTACCTGGTCATGGTCTTCCGGGTCCCCGCCTTCCATCTACCTCTCAACCCTTTTTGACCGCTGCAGGTTGAACGGGGATCCGGACGACATAAACATTTTTTGAACCTTCCGGAGACACCTCGATGCCTGCCTGATATTTTCTGAGCAGGGAAAAGGCCAGGACGAGTTTCCTGGCGCCCTCGGGGCTTTCCGTCGGCACATCCCCCCCCCTCATCAGGGACTCTCTCAGTGCGGGCGGGAGCGGTGAACCCGTGTCCTGCACCCTCAGGACCGCCTGCCCGCGCTCGCCGGACGTGGAAATGGAAATTTCCTTGACCTTGCTCGTCTTCATGGCCCCCATGCAGTAACGGATAAGCGTGGTGAGAAAAAGCGTCAGGTCCGCCGGGGCCGCCGAGATTTCCGGAACCTCGGGATCCAGACTGACCTGTTTTTTTACCTGGTGCTTGAAATCGAGATAGAAATCGGAGAACTTCATCTCGTTTTCGACCATCTCGGACAGGTTGAGCTTCTGGACGGTCGTGTCACCGATGGCGTAAAATTTGCCCGACACGCTCCGGAACATCTCGATGAGCCGATCGGCCTCGGAGATCATGAGTTCCACATCCTTCGTGATCTTGCCGTAGTCCTCGACGAACCGCTTCCCCGCCTCGGGGAAGTGTTCAACCGTCTTTTTGATGTTGTCCTCCACCCGGCGTTGCAGAAGCTTGGAGCGTCCCATGATGCCGTTCAGGGGGTTGGCGAAATTGTGCAGGATACCGGGAATGAGTTCCCGGGCAAAGGTCGACTCAAAATCATTCTCTAATTCCCGGAAAATGTCACCTTCCCTCACCATGTACAAGCCCTTCCTCTCTGCGTTCTGCGGATTTGCGACGACAGGCTCTCAGTGGCGCCTGTCGATGATGATGTTTTGCAGCATTCTCCAGGCTTTTTCAACCCTTTCTTTTTCAGCATCGGACGTGTCGCTGCCCGGCCTGCCGGTGGAATAGACGATATAGGTGTTCCCGGCCTTGTCCTTGATCTCCCGGACCCCCATTTGATCATGGGGCCCTCTCACCTGCGCCTCCCGCTCCTGCTGCAGCATGATCTGGATGGTTTCGTCACTGACGCCCGCTTTCCTGAGCGCCCGGACCTCATCGGCCGTGAGCGAATAGGCCGTGCCGGTGAAACCGCCCAGGATGAGAATGATAAAAGCCATGACGTACGAGGGTTTCACAAAGGCGAAGTACAGCGATCTTTCCATAAATCCTAACCTCCCTCCGACCCGATCGAGCCAGGTAGAGAAAAAAAGGCCCGCCGTCAGAGCAGGACGAACTTCGTCACATAGACATCCCGGATGACTCCCTGCCCCATGAGGCTGCCGAGCGCGGTGCTGACCTGCCGCTTGAACACCCGGTGCGCCTGGGATGAACCCAGCAGATCCGGGCTCTTTTTCCGGGCCGCCTCATAGATGGTTTTTCGAATGACGACCTTTTTCTCCTCCGTCATCACGTCGGGTCTGTTCAATTCCAGGACGACGTCACAGATCAAAAGCTTGTATTTCCCCTGCGGGTCCTTCAAATCGATGGTGAAGTTCTCGAAAGAGAACACACTTTGAAGCGCCATGGCCGGCGTCGCCGCGCCCTTTTTCGGATCGGCGTCGGGACGCGATCCCTTGAGGTACATGCCCACGGAGACGGCAACGACCAGGAAGAGCAGTATGCCGCAGGTGCCGCAGGTCTGCATCCGGTGATGACGGACCCAGCTCATCGCCGCGGAAACGGTTTTGGCGGGTTGCATGAAACCCCGTCGAAGACGCTGCTGGAAGGATCCACGAGAAGGATCTTCCGTGTCTTCTTCCGGCAGCGAGTGACCTTCTCCCTCCCGCCCGGCACCGGCGTCGATTATCGGATCGTCGTCCAGAATGTCCGGTTTTCTATTTCTGGCCATGTTCTTCTTATTGCAGTTCCCTCACTCTCCCTCTCAATCTCACGATGGCCTGCGAATGGAGCTGGCACACCCTCGATTCCGTCAGTCGCAGCACCAGGCCGATTTCCTTCATCGTCAGCTCCTCGTAGTAGTAAAGCGACAGAACGACCTTCTCTTTTTCCGGCAGCATTTCAATGGCCTGCTTCAGAGTGTTTTTCAGCTCGTTCTTTGTGAGCAGGACAAAGGGGTTGCCCTGGTCGATCCGCTCGAGAACGTCGTAACTCCCGTACTTTTCGCAATAGTCCGGCGGCAGGTCCTCGCTCTTGAGGAGGGAAACCCCGCAGGCCTCGTCCAGGAGTTGGTAGTACTCTTCGAGGGGGATGCCGAGGTGATTGGCGATTTCCTCCTCCTGCGGCTGCCGCCCCAGGAGCTTCCGGAGTTCGAAGACGGCCTTCTCGATTTTCGCGTCCTTGTTCCTCGCCGATCGGGGCTGCCAGTCGCGGGCCCGAAGTTCGTCCAGCACGGCGCCCCGGATCCTGAAGCGGGCATAGGTTTCGAACTGGACATTGCGGCTCTTGTCGAATTTTTCCAGGGCTGAAATGAGCCCGATGATGCCCACGTGCATGAGGTCCTGCCTGTCCGCCACATGCTGGGGAACTTTGGCCGCGACCCTCTCGACGATGTTCTTCACGAGAGGAGCATATTTCAAGATGAGTTTATCGCGTTCCTTTTTATCCACGATCCCGATCGACGATGCTCTTCCAGAAGAATTTTATGCTCCCCGCCTCGTAACCGCCGGGCTGTAACCGGCAGAGTTTCCTGGCGATCGACGACAGGCACTTGCAGGCACGGGAACCGGGATAGACTTCGGCCAGCGCCTGCTGTTTCCTCACCGCATCCTGGACGCTGTGGTCATCGAGGACGTAACCCAGGTACTCGATGGACAGGTTGAGGAAATGGGAAGTGGCATTGCTCAACTTGTTGTAGACCTCGCGAGCCTCGGTGGCGTTTTTCACCATGTTCACCAGCAGCATGAACTTATTGCCCGCGTGCCGGGCATAAAGAATCTTGATAAGCGCATAGGCGTCTGTGATGGAGGTGGGCTCCGGGGACACGACGACGATAATTTCCCTAGCCGCCATGTTGAAGTAGATGACGTTGCCGGCTATCCCCGCCGCGGTGTCGATGAGCATGAAGTCAAGCTCGTCGCTCAGCTGATTCAACTCGTCGAGCAGCGCGAGTTTCTGCCCCTTCGTGAGATCCGTCATCTCCTGGATGCCCGAGGCGGCCGGCAGGATCTTAATCCCCCCCGGACCCTGGAGGACGATCTCGGAGAGGTTCTTCTCCCCCCGGAGCACGTGATACAGATTATATTTGGGGGCCAGTCCCAGAATGACATCGATGTTGGCGAGTCCCATGTCCGCATCAAAGACCAGGGTCCTTTTCTGCATCTTCGAGAGGATGTAGGCCAGGTTGGTGGCGATGTTCGTCTTGCCCACGCCCCCTTTACCGCTGGTGATGGCAATGACGCGAATGCCGTCGCTCTTGCGGCCGCTGATGTCCTTTTCACCGGGTTTGGCCGGCAGCATCCCGTCGCCGCTCGTGTCCCTTCCTCTTTTCTTCATCTCTCGCAGTGTTTCAGCCTGATCCAAGGAAATACCTCCGGTTTCTTCGATGCCGCATCAGTGCAGCGAATTCCTCACAATCATTTTCGCCAGCTTGGCCGGATTCAGACGCTCGATGTCATGAGGGACATTCTGTCCGTTGGTGACATAGTAGACCGGTTTCCCGACCTGATCGATGATGTTATAGATCTGACCGTAGGCGTTGCTCTCGTCGAGCTTCGTGAAGATAATGGCCTCGTAGCCGACCTTGTCGAAGCGCGAGGTCGTCGCCAGCATGTTTTCGGGGCTCGCCGTCATGCTGATGAGAAGATTCGTCTCCACGGGGATTTCCAGGCGGAGGTAATCTCTCAGCCGGTCCAGATGCCTCTCGTCGGTGAAGCTCCGCCCCGGCGTGTCGATCAGGATCACGTCGCGATCCCGGAATCTGTGGAGGGCGTTTTTGAACTCCTCTTTCTCGGAGGCGACCTCGAGGGGCAGTCCCATAATCTTCGCGTAGGTCCTCAACTGCTCGATCGCCGCGATCCGGTAGGTGTCCGCCGTCACCAGCCCGACCTTCTTGTCTTCCTCCAGGGCCCATCGTGCCGCCAGCTTGGCCAGCGTCGTCGTCTTGCCCACGCCGGTGGGACCCACAAAGGCCACGACTCGACCCTGACGGGTCCGTTCATAGGAGGGAACCAGGGACTTCTGAATGAATTCCTCGGCGCTGTGAAGAACCCCGTCGAAATCTTCCTCGGCCTGGGCGGTCAGTCCCTTCCGGATCAGGCCGACAAGCCGGTACGCCCGGTCCTTCGACACACCCCCGGCCACGAGGTTGCAGTACAGTTTGGACAGGGGCTGGGGTTTTCCTTCCGCCTTGCGGACCCCCAGCATGTCGAAGAAGGAGTTCAGGCTCTCTTTCAGCTCCATGAGCTCGCCGTAGAGGATGTTTTTCCTGTTGGCCTCAATGACGAGGGCCTTCAAATCCTCGAGGTCCCTGCGGAAAGCCTGGAGCGTCTCCTGGCTCTCCTGCGGCACGAGCGGCGTTCTCTCGGTTGCGCGCGGCTCCGGCCGCGGGACCGCGGACGGCCGGCCCTCGGCCTGACCCTCGTCCGCTGCCGCCGTCAGCTCGAAGAGCGGGGTCCGCCCGCCGCGCAGCCGCTTCGACGAGAGCAGGATGGCCTGCTCACCGAGGTCGTTCTTGATCTTGACGATGGCTTCCTGAATGCTTGATGCTTCGTAGCGTTTGATCTTCATGGCTTCAATCCAGCATGCCCAGCGAACGGATGTTCACGTCATGGGTAATCTCGTTATGCGACAGAACGATGATGCCCGGGAAAAACTTCTCCATCATTTTTCTGAAGTGCACCCTGGCAACGGGCGAACACAGAAAAATCGGCTGCAGGCCCTTGGTCGTGAAATCGGCCGTGAATTTCTGCACACCCCTTACCACTTTCTGGACCCAGTTGGGATCGCCGGTGAAATAGGATTCATATTCCGTGTGCTGCAGGGAGCGGCTGATCTTGTCCTCCACGTCCGGAGAGAGGACCACCACGCTGATATTGCCGTCGCCGTCCCTGTACTGCCGGGTGATGGTCCTGGCGAGGGCCTGCCGGACATAGGTGGTCAGGACATCGAGATTTTTCGTCATGACGCCGTAGTCCGCGAGCGTTTCCAGGATGGTGAGCATGTCCCGGATGGAGACGCGCTCTTTCAGGAGCCGCTGCAGGACCCGCTGTACCGTCCCGAGGGAGACCACTTTGGGCACGAGTTCCTCGACCACCTTCGGGTGCGTCTTCGCGAGGTTGTCGAGCAGGGCCTGGACTTCCTGACGGCCCAGGAGCTCTTCGGCATGGGACTTGATGATCTCCGTGAGATGAGTCGTCATGACCGTTGCCGGATCGACCACAACATGGCCCTTGGACTGCACGCTCTCTTTCTCTCTCTCCGTCACCCACACGGCCGGAAGCCCGAAGGCGGGTTCCTTCGTTTCGATGCCCTTGACCTTGGGGCCCTTTTCGGAGATGAGCGCCAGCCAGTGATCCGGCATGACCTCCCCGCGGGCGACCTCGATGCCCTTGACGATCAGGGAATACATGTTCGGCCTGAGCTGGAGGTTGTCGCGAATGTGAATGGCGGGAATGACGAAGCCCATGTCGAGGGCCAGTTGCTTTCTGAGCGCCCGGATGCGGTGCAGGAGTTCCCCCCCCTGGGAAGCGTCCACAAGGGGGATGAGCCCGTAGCCCACTTCGAGCTCCATCATGTCCAGGGGCAGGAGATTTTCGACTGTGTCGACGGGCGCGGCAGGCGGGGCTTCTTCCTTCACCTCCTCGACCCGGCGGGAGGCCTGATAGAGCTTCCACGCCAGGGTGCCCGTGAGAAGCCCGATGAGGATGAAAGAGAATTTCGGCATGCCCGGGATCAGCGCGAAGATGAGCAGGATCGCGGCGGCCGTGCCGATCGCCCGCGGTTGCGTGAAGAGCTGCTGGGACATGTCCCTGCCGAGGTCCGAAGAGGCCGTGCTGCGCGTCACGAGCATGCCCGCTGCCGTGGAAACGATGAGGGCGGGCACCTGGGTGACCAGGCCGTCTCCGATCGTCAGGAGCGTGTAGTTCCTCGCGGCATCGGCAATCGGCATCCCCTGCTGGAGGACGCCGATGACGAGTCCGCCGATAACGTTGATGAAAATGATCACGACGCCGGCGATGGCATCCCCTCTCACGAATTTGCTCGCGCCGTCCATCGCGCCGTAGAAATCCGCTTCCCGTTCGATCTCGCCCCGCCGCCGCCGGGCCTCGGCCTCCGTGATGAGCCCCGCGTTGAGATCGGCGTCAATGCTCATCTGCTTGCCCGGCATGGCATCGAGGGTGAACCGCGCGGCCACTTCGGCGATGCGGGTGGCACCCTTGGTGATGACAATGAAATTGATGAGGGTGAGAACGGAGAATACGATCAGACCGACGACATAATTCCCGCCGACGACGAAGGTCCCGAAGGCCTTGATGACCTGACCGGCCGCCGCCGTCCCCTCATTTCCCTTGAGCAGGATGAGGCGCGTCGAGGCCACGTTCAGGGACAGCCGGAAAAGGGTCACGGTCAGGAGGATCGAAGGGAAGGCGGAGAAGTCCAGAGGCTTGAGGACGTACATGGACATCAGTATGATGATGATGGAAACGGTGATGCTCACCGACAGCAGGATGTCCAGGGCCAGCGTGGGGACGGGAATGATCATGACGAAAAGCACCCCGATGACCGCCAGAGCCATCATGGTGCTCGAGTTTTTCATCCATCCGCTGAAAGGGCTGGCTTCCGTGTAGGTATCCGCCATAAAGCTTTAATTTCGTTAAACTTTCTTTTCTTTTAAGCTATAAACATAGGCCAGTATTTCGGCCACGGCCCGGTAGAGATTTTCCGGGATAAATTCATCGATATTGACTATCTTATACAATAGTTGTGCCACCGGTTTGTTCTCCACGACGGGCACCCCGTGCTCCAGCGCGATTTCCTTGATATTCTCGGCAATTACACCTGCTCCCTTGGCCACGACCCGGGGGGCGATCATGCGCCCTCCGTCGTACTCGAGGGCAACGGCCAGATGGACGGGGTTTGTGATCACGACATCGGCCTTGGGCACCTTCGCCATCATCCTTTTGCGGGCCTGCTCCCGCTGAATGCGCTTGATCCTCGCCTTCACCAGCGGATCGCCCTCCGTCTGCTTGAATTCGTCCTTCACCTCCTGCTTGGACATCTTGAGTCCCTTCTCGAACTCCCATCGCTGGTAAAGGTAATCGAGAATGGCGAGCACGATGAGAACCCAGGAGGTGGTGATGACGATCCGGAACATGATCCTGCCGATGTAGACCAGGATCCCCCAGACGCTCTCGTCCATGAGAGGGATCAGCCCTTCGATTTCGTTCTTCATCGTGAAATAGACGACGCAGCTCACCACCGTGAACTTGATCAGGCTTTTGATGAGCTCCACGAGGGATTTGAGTGATAAAAGCCTCTGGAAGCCCCGGATGGGGTCGAGCTTGGAGAGGTCGAACTGAACGGCCTCCGTGGAGAAAAGGAAGCCGAACTGGAGATAGTTTGCCAGGAGCCCCGCGGCAACGATGGTCAGAAAAAGGGGGGTCAGAACGATGAAGAGTTTGTACAGCCATATGACGGCGATGGATTGAACGGTGTTGATGTGGATCACCGTGGATCCCGACTCCCTGAAGGCCCAGCGCATGAGGTCCATCATCCGGTCGAGCATCCAGGTGGAGCTGAAATACAGGAGGGTGGCGCAGGCCAGCAGGATGGCCACAGAGACTACTTCCTGGCTCCGGGCGACCTGGCCTTTTTTTCTCGCCTCTTCCCTTCGTCGAGGCGACGCTTGTTCAGTGCGTTCCTGATCCCTGTCAATATCCGGCATGTGGCTCCACGGCTCTTACCGGGAATTCCGGTTCGAGTCCTTCAAACGCTGTCCGTCCTGCGCGCGCCGGGGCATTCCTGTTGAATAACGCCCTTCCGTTTCCCGCCCTTACATGAGGCGCAGCAGAAGATTGACCTCCCCTTCCAGACCGGAGAAAAAACGCCCGACGATGTTCAGGAAGATGGGCAGGGTCAGGCCGATGCCGATGAGCCCCACGGCGATCTGGAGCGGGAAACCGACGATGAAGATGTTGATCTGCGGAACGGTCCTGGCAATGAGGCCCAGGCCCACGTTGGTCAGTAACAGCGCCGCGATGAGGGGGGCGGAAATTTTCGCGGCAACGACAAACATATTGCCCGAGAGATCCATCAGGGCCTGCATGAGCGCCCCGGTGAACTGGAAATCATAAACGGGCAGCACCTTGAAGCTCTCCACGATCGCCGCCAGGAAGACATGGTGGGCGCTGGTCGCCAGGAAGAGAAGCGCCGCGACGAGGTACTGGAATTCCGCGATGATCGAAACCTGGGCGCTGGTGACCGGATCGATGATGTTGACGATGGAAAAACCCATCTGAAAACCGATGAGTTGCCCGGCAAGCTGGATGCCGGCGAAGACGAGGCGGCTGGCAAAACCGAGCAGCACCCCGATGAGGATCTCACCGGCCATCCGGAAGGCCATGGAAAAAAGATTCCCGCTCTGCGGGGCGTAAGACTGGACGAAGGGGAAGACCAGAAAAGCGACAAAGAGCGAAAGCGCCCCCTTGACCTTAAAGGGGACGGTCCGGTCCCCGAGAACGGGGATCATGGCGATAATGGCGGTCACGCGGAGAAAGACCAGGAAGAACGTCTCGATCTGTTCGATGGAAAGGACCGGTATGTTCATCGGAATTTCGCCTCATCGTCTCCCTGCCTGTGGTGCGGCATTCTGCATGACCGGGGCACTCTCATTTCACGTACATCGGTATGTTCGAAAAAAGATTGTGGGTGAACGTCATGATCAGGTTCATCATCCACGGCAGGGCGATCAGCATGGCGATCATGACGGCGATGATCTTGGGAACGAAGGTCAGGGTCATCTCGTGGACCTGTGTCACCGCCTGAAAGAGGCTGATGGCGAGCCCCACGATGAGGCCGACCAGAAGCACCGGCGCCGAAACCAGCAGCGTCACTTTCATCGTCTCCACCGCGATGCCCATGATGAGTTCCGTTGTCATAAAATGTCCTTCCGGCCTCTAATGGAAGCTCTGCACGAGGGATCCGATGATCAGATACCAGCCGTCCACGAGCACGAACAGCAGCAGCTTGAAGGGCATGCTGATCATGATGGGGGGCAGCATCAGCATCCCCATGGACAAAAGCACGCTCGCGACGACCATGTCGATGATCAAAAAGGGAATATAGATGAGAAAGCCGATCTGGAAGGCCGTGTTCAATTCACTGATGACGAAAGCCGGGATCAGCACCTGGAGCGGGACGTCGGCCGACTTGTCCGGTCTTTTCGTGTTGGAGATCTTAACGAAAAGGGCCAGATCCTTCTCCCTCGTCTGCTTGAGCATGAATTCGCGGACGGGCTGGGCCGCCTGATCGAAGGCCTGCTCGCCGGTGATCCGCTCGTCGAAGTAGGGCTGCAGGGCGTTGGTGTTTACCTGCTGCCACACCGGCGTCATGATGAAAAACGTGAGAAAAAGCGACAGCCCGATGATGATCTGGTTTGCCGGCATCTGCTGCGTGCCCAGGGCGTGCCGGAGGATGGAGAGCACCACGACGACCCGCGTGAAGGAGGTCACCATGACCAGAATGGCCGGCGCGAGCGACAGGACGGTTAGAAGGAGCAACAGCTGAAGGACGACGGCGACCTGCCCCGGCTGGTCCGCGGCGTCGCCGACGCTCAACTGGATCGTCGGGATGGGAACGGCGGAAGACGAGGACGACTGTAGGAGGATCGCGAGGGCAAGAATCGCTCCCAGTGCCAGGACCCGACGCTTCTTCAAGACGCCGCGAAAGCGATCAATCAGGCACGGCATGGTTCTTCCCCATGAAGCTGAGGGCCTTCAGTTTTCTCTTGTAGAGCGTGAGCTGGTCCATGAGGGCGGGGGATGGCGTCCTGCGCCCCCGCGTCATCTGCAGCCGGTCCAGGGATTCCCGGTCGTCGATTTCCGTCAACAGGGAGATCTGCTGGTTCGAGATTCCGACCACGATCACGCGACCGAGGACATCGAGAATAACGATGCTGTTCTTGGGCCCGAGGTAGCGCGTGGAGACGATTTTCACGAACTCGTCCGTCTCGATGCCGCCCCCCGTCCTGTTCATGAACTTTTTCAGGACGTACATGGCCACGACCATCAGGCCCAGCACCAGGGCCAGGGCGGACATCATTTTCAGGATGGAAAGGATGAATTCCCAGGAGCTCATCACGACCTCATTTCAGCTTGAGGATTCTCTCTGCCGGGGAAACGATATCGGTGAAACGGATGCCGAATTTTTCATTCACGACGACTACCTCGCCCCTGGCGATCAGCCGCTGATTCACATAGACATCGACAGGTTCACCGGCGGCCTTCGTCAGCTCCACGACGGATCCCTGCCCCAGCTGCAGAAGCTCGCCGATGAGCATCCGGCTCCGCCCCAGCTCCACGGTCAGGGTCAGCGGGATGTCCAGAACGAAATCGAGATCGAGGGCCGACCGCCCGGAGGCGTCTTTCTTGATCTCCCCGAAGTGAATCTCGTCGACCTGGGTCTTCGGGTCCACGCCTCCCGGATCGTCATGATACTCGGCAGCGGCCCGGGGTCTTAAATCCGATTTGCTTTCGAGGCCGTCCTGGGCGCTGTTTTTCTTTTCCTTGAAGTCACTCTGTTCCATCATGATGAACCTCTCTCCCCGACAGGGTATCAGAAATCTGCACGGCTTTGTTCCCGCGGAAAACCCCCGGGCACCCGTGAAACTTGAGGATGCCCTCCACGAGGATTTCAAGATTGTCCGTTCGGAAACGATCCAGGAGGACCACGTCCCCTTTCTTGAGCCCCAGCACATCCTTCATGGTGATCTCCGCCCGCCCCAGTTCGGCGATGAGTTCCACCCTGGACGCCATGAGCCCCCCCCTGAACCTTCTAGCCCACTCCTGGTCGATCTCGAGATGATCCCCCTGGTATCCCGACTGGAGCTTTTCACGCACGGGTTCCAGAACGGCGTAGGGGATACAGAGGAACATGGAACCCGCGGCGCATTCCATCTCGACTTCGTAATGGATGACAATCACCGTATCAGACGGCGTGACGACCTGGGCAAACTGCGGGTTGTACTCGGAACGCTGGTGAACCACCTTGACGTTCAGGATGTCCTTGAGGGCCTTCTCGAGGTCCCCGAGGGCACCGAGGACGATTTTCCGGATGATCTTGTTTTCAATGGCCGTGAACTCCCTGCCTTCGACCCTGTACGTCGCCTCACCCCTTCCCCCGAAGAGCAGGTCCACGAAGGTGAAGACGATCTTGGACTCCACGACGAAGAGAGCCGATCCTCTCAGCGGGTCTATGCGAAAGATGTTCAGGCTGGTGGGCACGGTGTGCGTTTTTAAAAATTCCCCGAACTTTACCGATTCCACGGAGAGGACGCTGACCTGGACCCCTTCCCGAAGCAGAGCGGCCAGGGTGATCCTGCAGATCCGGGCAAACCGCTCGGCCATCATTTCGAGGCCCGGCAACCGGCTCTGCAATACTTTATCCCGGTTGACGAGATCATAGGGGACGACGGCGTAGGGCTCTTTGGCGCCCTGCCCCGTCGTGTCGATCTCACCGACCGATATCCCTTTCAAAAGGACATCGACTTCTTCCTGCGACAGGATGTTCGACATATCCCTGCGTACCGGTCTTGCGCCTTCCTCACTGAATCACGAAATCGGTAAAGTAGACCTGAAGGATCTTCCCCGTGCTCAAGTAGCCGTTCAACCGATGGGAAATCTCTTCCTTTAACCGCTGCTTTCCCTCGGTCGTCGATATGTCCTTCAGGGACTTCGACGACAGGATACCGAGGACCGCATCGCGGATCTTGGGTTTTATCTCTTTCAATTCCGCCACGGCTTCCGGATCGGAGAGCTCGAGCTGCAAAACCACCTTCAGGTATCTTTCACCACCATTGTCCATCAGATTGACGATGAAGGTGTCCATCGGCCACACTGTTGCGGCTTTCGCGTTTTTCTGCGCCGCCTTTTTCGCCGTTAACTGGTCCATCAAGTACTTCCCCCCCAGGACACCCCCGGCCAGGAGGGCCGTCACCAGAAGACCGATGAAAAACCACTTGCGGTAGGACTTCTTTTTCTGCCCCGTCTCCTCCACCGCCATTTCATCTTTCTGGGCGTAACTGTCCCTCACCTGCGCCATAGAAACCCCTTATTCGAATCTCTTAGTCAGCATAGATATAATTAATTCAATAAGTTAATCGTTAAAATCGCGGGCCTTGCCAGGTACGAAAGGACATATCTTGTTTCAGCAATTTCCATACCAATCGGTTGAGATGGGATCCAAAGGCGGACACCCGGGCCTACCGCCTGCAGGAAGACAGGGGGTCGACCGGGCCTGTGCGGGAATGTCGAATTCCCGCGGGGTGAGGGCGTCCGCTCGTCACCCCGCAGGAATTGCATTGCAATCCGGGAGGTTATCCCCGCGGAGCAAAGCGCCGCGCGGGGTTTGAGTTTGTCATAAATTTGACGTCATTTCCGGCGCCGGGAAGCCCCGCCGCCGTCGTGCCTCATCCGCTATCGTTTGACGCTCATGAGCGTCTCGAGCATCTGGTCCGCCGTGGTGATGACCTTGGTACAGGCCTGATAGGCCCTTTGCGCCGTGATCATGTTGACGAACTCCGTGCTGAGATCGGTGTTCGACTGCTCCAGCGAGTATGAGATGAGTTCCCCGAGGCCCGCCGTTCCGGGGGCGTTGATCACCGCCTGACCGGAGAGGAGGCTCTCGGCAAAGAGGTTCTGCCCCATCTTGTCGAGTTCCCAGGGGTTCGCGAAACTCGCCAGGAGGACCTGACCGAGGGCGACCGTCTGGGCATTGGTGAAGAAACCGCTCACGGTCCCGTCCGTTCCGATGACGACACTTCGCAGGAACCCGGCGGGGTAGCCGTCGGCGTAGATGGTCCGGACGACGGAGTTGCTCGCATAGCCCGTCACGGCCTCCGACGTGGCACCCTCGATATCCCAGTTCACGACGCCGCCTGTCCCGATTTCACCCCCGTTCGCGGGCGCCGCGAAGGTGAAGGTCACGTCGGCCGCGCCGACCAGATTGCCGTCCGCGTCAAAGACAAACTGGTTGTCCGATTGCGCCGTCGCGGCGACGCCGTCCAGATCAGCCGCGAAATCCCATGTCCCTGCGGCGGCGTTCTTGGTGAAGGTGATCGAAAGGCTGTGCTGGGCCCCGAGGCTGTCGTAAATCGTGACGGAAGAGACGAAGACCCCTCCGGCCTCGGTATCGGCGTTGAGGTTCATGCCGGTCTGGAACTCTGCTGTCGCGGTCGGTTCTGAATGGGCGTTCCGGACGTTGATGTCACCGATGGCGTTCGGCGTGGCGCTGAAGTAGTCGTATCCCTGAACGCGATAGCCGTTGGTGTCGATGATGTAGCCGTCTTCGTCGACGCGGAAGGCGCCCGCTCTCGTGTAGAACCTTGAATTCTCAATGTCCTCCACCACGAAGAACCCCTCGCCGTCGATGGCCATGTCCAGGACGCTGCCCGTCGTCTCCAGGGAGCCCTGGCTGAACTGCGTCGAGATATCGGCGATCATGACCCCTTGGCCGACCTGACCGATACCGGAGGAGGTGCCCGTCATCAAATTCTGGCTCAAAACGTTTGCAAAATACATCCTCCCGGCCTTGTACCCCATCGTGTTGGCGTTGGTCACGTTATTGCCGATGACGTCCAACTGCCTCGACGTGGCGTTGAGTCCGGTGATGGCAATCCACATTGCGCTACTCATTTTCTATAACCTCCCAGTGTATTTGATCTGTTAACCCCTTGCCGGCCTGACCACGGAGAGGACGTCCGTGATGGAGACCTCTCTCCCATCGACCATCAGGCAGGGCGTATCCTCGCGGAAATTAACGCCGGTGACGATGCCGCGCGTGACACCGGAAACGGACACGGCATCCCCCGCCCTGTCGATCGCCGTCACGTCAAAAGTGAAGTTCCCCGTGAGGTTGCGCGTGTTCGACCAGGTGACGGCATTCGTGCCGCATCCCTGATTCTGGGCTGTGACGGTATCCACGAGACCGCCCTGCTGGTCATAGATTCTCACCCAGACACGGGCGGCATCCCCCCCAAGATCATAGGTCAGCCCGACGGGCTCCCCGCTCGCCGTGAAGGCATTGCCCCTCAAGGTGACCTCCTGGCCGATGAGGCTGACGAGGTGGCTGTTGTTCAGCGATGCCTGCCTCTGGCTCAGGGCCTTCAGCTCGGTGTAGACGTTCTGCAGCTGCTCGAGGCTCGAGAACTGGGCCAGTTGCGCCGTAAATTCCGTCCCGTCGAGGGGGTTCAGAGGATTCTGGTTCTTGAGCTGGGCGATGAGCATTTTCAGAAACTCCTCCTTGCCCATGACCCGGTCGGTGGACATGCTGTTTTTACTGCTTGCGGCGCTCGTCACGGTTGTTGTGTCTTCAATCCACAGTCCTGCCATCTTCCTATCCTTTCTCCCGTCTTCGTTCCATCACGCAAAAATGTTGACCAGCCTCGATTCGTCGGCGTCCATGCTTCGCCGCAACTCATCCGGGCCCGCCTCCGCCCCCGGGCCGCTCTGCCCGCCGCCTCCGACCTGCCCGCGGCCTTCGGCGGAAGATCCGCGTTCATGCAGCAGCCCGGCAAATTCATTGCCCGACCTGTCCTGGACAAGGACGTCCACCCGATCGACCTGGAGCCCCTGCTCGCTCAGGGCGTTGCGGAGATGTGTGAGGCTCGATTCGAGCACCTGTTTGACCTCATGGTTGTCCGCCAGCATCAGCATGCTGACCTTGTTGTCCCGGACCTGGATGTCCATGTCGATGGTGCCGAGTTGCGGCGGGTGGAGGGTGATGGTCACCCGGCCGGACCCGCTGCGAAGGAGGTGGCTTGCACCCTCCACGACCTGCGGGATGATGACCTGCGGCCTCAGCGGTCCTGTGTTTTCCGACACCCGGCCGGTGGCGGAACCGGTCCTCGCCTGTGAGACGTTGGCGAAATGGTCCTCCTGACGGTTCACGCCGTCAGTCGCCGATGCCCGGCCCTCGTTGACGGGGGCTTTTGCGCCCTCTGCCCTGTCTTTGATGTTCGCAGCATCGGATCGGTGTGCTTCCGGCCGGCCAGCTTCGGTTCTTTTCTGCCCCCTCGATGCACCCGCCTCCCTCGCCTGTGTCCTGTCTGCGCTCAGGGCCCCCTTGTCGATCTTCCCCCTCTGTTGAGAAAATTCGGACACTCCGGCGAGGGATGATTTCGGCGTCTTGACACCCTGTATTCGATTGAGCAGGGCTCCGGAGGCATCAAACTTCTCTTCCGCCGCGCCCGCTCTGACAGCCGACTGGAGCTGACTTTTCCGGAACCGACGGCTCCCCGCATCAGCCGCTTCCGTCTTGAGCGATTCGCTCACGGAGGCCAGGGTCCGGGCCTTTTCCTCGCCTTTCAGGGATTCGGATGCCGCCTCGCGGACGAAGGCCTTCGCACCTTCAAGCCTCTGGGTTCCCGCAAGGCCCTCTCGCAGTTCGCCCGCCGGATTCGAGGACCCCGCCGCTTTTCCGCCGGCGACTTTCTTCTGTGACATCGTTTTCGCCGCCGTCCCTGCGAGAATGTTCGCGAATGACGATAGGTCTTCTTTGTCAGAACCGCCTTTCTTGCCGCGCGAGTTTTTCTGTGTCGCGGCATTCTTCACCCCCTGAATGCCTTCACTCAGCACGGCCTCCCCCAGTTTTGCTATAAAAGATGTCACCATCGGGTTCATGGCATACCTCGATCGATTTGACTTCAGGGAAGAGCAACGCGTATGCCATTCCTCCGGCATTAAAATTCGTGAGTAATATTTGATAGTTGGAAAATGACCGCGGACAGGGCGGCCCTGCAAAAGGAAAAAGTTGCCTATCGATTCCCGGGGGAGCCGTAAAAAAAATACCCGCCGTCAAAGGGATCGGAAGTTCGGAGGATCGGAAATACGGAGGGGCGGCTGAAAGAGACATGCAACAACAAATTGTTTGCCAAAAAGGCGCTTAATTTCGTCATCCGGAATTCCGATCGAGTGCCTGTGAGAGACAGTCCGTTGAAAATAAAAAGGGCCCTGCGACATGCGATAGGTCTCAGGGCCCGAAGGAGAAGGAGGTGTGATGAAGAAGGTGTCCTTTGTTTTACTCTTCCTGCTGTTTCGACGACTGTGTGATCTCCCGCGTAATCTCGGCGGCCTTCTGAGGGCTGATGTGGCCCCAGACGGCGCCGGCCTTTTTGCTCTTCATGTTCATGATGATGCCTGCCGCAATTTTCCTGTCCAGCCTCTCCAGCATGGGGCCCGCCTGCGCCGGCGGCGTCTGCTCGTAAACGCTGGCGAGATCCCTGTACCGCTTGTCTTCAAAAGCCTTCGAATGTTCCAGCAGGCCCGTTAATTTTTCCTCGAGGCCCTTGAGCGTCTCTATCCTGAGCGACACCTCCTGCTTGAGGCCCAGCAGTCTTTTTTCTTCCTCCTTCAGGGCCGACTCCCGCACCGTCAGTTGACGCTCCCTTTCGTGGAGCAAAGAAAGAAGCTTACGCTCCTTGGCCAGCGGATCCGCCGTTGTGTCCTTCGCATCGGCACCGCCCGCCGTAGCGGCGGGAGACTCCGCCATCGCCCGGTCGGTATTCAGGAAAACGGGATCGGCGGATCCCGCCTGATGGAAGACACCCGCAAGGGCGAGTATTTTAACGGCCACAAAACCCACCAGGAGGATCTCAAGACCGACGATCCATTTCTTCGCGTAACCCTTTTTTCCCATGACCGATGATCCCTATCTCGTCCGTCTCTTTGAATTCCTTCAACTGCCGATCAGACCGGTAGGCCTGAAATTTCTTTTCCCTGAGTGTCTCCATGACTTTTCTTTTTTTCATCGCCTCCACGAGGGCCCTGCGCTTCTGTTCCGTTTCCGCCTCGGCACGGCGAACAACGACGTCCTGTTCCTGCTGCCGGCGCTTCAGTTCGTGGATATAGGAAACGAAGGCGGAAACATCGGCGGAACTCAGGTCGCCGCGCTGCTTCTCCAGGAACTGCAGCAGAACGGCCCCCCGCCGGCGCGTGATGTCGTCCAGCGACTTTTTCTCCCTATCCAGGATCCGGGCTTTCTCGGAAAACTCCAGCATCGTCCTTTCCTCGAGCATCGTCCGGTATTTCAAAAGGGTCTCCAGATTGAACCGAAACACGGCTCACCCCCCGGTTAAGTTCGGTGCTCCTCTTTCAACATGCGGCGGCCCGACGCTTCTTCCGCCGCACGCGCCCCGGCCCGGGTTTTCGCCGGCGTCTCGTCATCAAAGAGCGAAAAGAGCGCCCGCCTGCTTTCCTCGAAATCCACCCGCTCGCCGATATCCTGCCTGAGAAAACGGTTGACCCGATCAATCATCCGGATGGCATGATCGATCCCGGGATTGCTTCCTTCCACATAGGCGCCGATGTTGATGAGATCCTCCGCCTTCCTATAAGTGGCCATGATGTCGATGACCTCATTGGCTTTCGCACGCTGCTTGTCGTCGACGATGTCGATCATGACACGGCTGACGCTGTCGAGGATGTCCAACGCCGGATAATGGTTCTTCGACGCGAGCGCCCGGGAGAGCGACAGATGCCCGTCAAGAATGGATCGGGCAGCGTCTGAAATGGGCTCATTGAAGTCATCCCCCTCGACCAGGACATTGTAGAGGCCCGTGATGCTGCCCTTCCCCTCCACGGCCCCGACGCGTTCCAGCAGTTTCGGCATCAGGCTGAACACGGACGGCGTGTACCCCTTCGTCGCCGGAGGCTCCCCCACGGAGAGCCCGACCTCTCTCTGGGCCATGGCAAATCGTGTCAGGGAATCGACCATCAGCAGGACATCCTTCCCCCGATCCCTGAAATATTCCGCGATGGCCGTGGCCATGTAGGCGGCTCTCATCCGGATCAGGGGATGCCGGTCCGAGGTGGCCACGACGACAACGGAACGGGCCAGCCCTTCCTTGCTCAAATTCTTTTCGATGAACTCCCGGACCTCCCGTCCCCGCTCACCGATGAGAGCGATGACGTTCACATCGGCCTGCGTGTAACGCGCGATCATCCCGAGCAGAATACTCTTCCCCACGCCGGAGCCTGAGAAAATCCCCATCTTCTGCCCCTTGCCGCAGGAAAGAAGGGCGTTGACGGAGCGGATGCCGAGATCCATGGCCTGCGAAATGCGCCCCCGCTTGAGGGGATTGATCGGCTCCGCGTAAAGGGGGTATTCCTCCTCCCAGGAAAGGCCTCCCCCGTCATCGATGGGGTTTCCGATGCCGTCAAGGACCCGGCCGAGGAGTTCCGGACCGACTCTCACGACGGCCCTTTTCCCGAGGGAGATGATACGGCACCCGGGTCCGATCCCCTTCATGTCGTCCAGGGGCATGAGAAGCACTTTGCCCCTCCTGAAACCCACCACCTCGGCCCTCAGAGGCCTGTTCCCCCCGCTGGATTCGATATGACACATCTCCCCGACGAACGTGGCCGGCCCGTGGCCCTCAACCATCAAACCGATGACCTCCGTCACCTTCCCGTTCACCCGGATGGGGTCGAGCCGGTCCAGGATCCGGTAATAGCGGGTGAAATCGAATTCGCCCGGATAGGTTCTCATTGTGCCCGGCTGGCCGTCCATCGTATCGTTACGTCCCCTCATCGTCGGCGGGGTTCCCCTGCACGAAGGCTTTGCCGATCTCGCTCAGTTGCTCCTCCAGCCTTGCATCCACTTCGCCGAAAGCGGTTTCAATGAGAGTCCCCCCTCTCTTGATTCCTTCGTCTTTGACGAAGACGGCATTCCGCAGCCCCTCGACCTCCTTCAGGGCCTCGGGATTGATGCCGACGAGGTAGTCGTGATCTTTCGGATTCACGTGGATCCGGATTCCGTCCCGGTCGGTGAGGTTGTGGATGGCCGCCTTGAGCACGCGGACGACGACCTCGGGGTTCGCCCTGGGTTCCTCGTGAATGACTTTGGCGGCAATCGCGAAGGCCAGGTCCAGAATTCTCATCTCCATCCGTTCGAGCGTTTCCCGGCGGATGTACTCCAGCTCCAGGATGAGAGACACGGCCGTCTTGATGGCCTCCGAGAGTTCTCTCCGCTCCTTCGCGCTCCCGTCCGCGAAGCCCCTCTCATAGGCTTCGCCCTGCGCCGCGCGGCCCCTCTTCTCCGTTTCGGCGCGAAGCTCGTCCAGCCGGTTCCGCGTCTTCTGAGGCCCGCGCAGAGGCGCCTGCCCGGGGGAAAAGTCGGTTCGGATAAATTTGGGCGGTCCGGTGTCTCCGGACTTCAACACCTCGGCGCCGATCTCGACATTGCTGGACTTGATCACCCGCTTAGACAAACTGGTCCTCGTCTCTGCTCACGATGAGGATTCGACCCTCCGATTCGAGCCTTTTCGCGATTTCGAGAATGGTCCTCTGGCTTTTTTCGACGTCGGAGAGCCTCGTCGGGGGCATCATCTCGATTTCCTCCCGGATCATGTTGGCACCGCGCTTGGACATGTTCCGGTAGATTTTCCCGCGCCCTTCTTCATCGACCACCTTGAGGGCCCGCGAGAGGTCTTCGCTGCTCAGTTCCTTCAAAAGCTCCTGCATTCCCCGGTCGTCGATCTGCAGAAGATCCTCAAAGGTTAACATCATGCCCCGGATCTCGGCCGCCAGATCCGGGTCCGCGCCGTCGATGGCATTGATGATGTTGTTTTCACTGTCCCGCTTCATGTTCTTCAGGATCTCCGCCATCTTGCGGACCCCGCCGATTTCCTTTTGTCCCGTCGAATTCGTCATGACCTCCGTCTCGAGCGTTTTCGCGACATCTTCAATGACGTCCCTGGGGACGCTTTTCAGGCTGGCCATGCGCCGGACCACTTCGAGCTGGGTTTCAGGCGTGAGCTGATCGAGCACGTCGGCGGCCCGGTCCGGCCTCAACTGGGCCAGGATGAGCGCGACGGTCTGGGGGTGTTCCGTGCGGGCAAAATCCATGAGAAGCTTGGGGTCCATGTCCTTGAGTTTTTCAAAAGCGGGGATCTCGTCGAGAGGGTCTTCATCGGTCTTCATGTCGCTCAGCATCCCGCCGGCGCTTTCCGGACCCAGGGCCTTCAAGACGATATTCCGTGCCTGGTTGATCCCGACGGAGAATATGCCGCCCTTGTCCTTGGCCAGATCACAGAACTCCTTGGCCACGACTTGAGCCTCCTTGGCGGAGATGCTCGTGATGCGGCCCATGTGCTTCCCGATCCGGCGGACCTCCGCTTTCGTGAGGTTCTTCATCACCTGGGAGGCGATTTCCTCATCCAGCAGAAGGAGAAGAATGGCGGCTTTTTCTTCGTTGGTCATAGTCAAAACGGGCGCAAGGCATAAGGCGCAGGGCAAAAGGCTGATGGAACCGGGATCTTTACCCTAAGCCCTGAGCCTAAAGCCATTCGCCTTTATTTATTTTATCCACGTCCTCAAAAGCTCGGCGAACTTTCTCGCGTCGCTGCCGGCCATCTGCCTGACCACATCGGTTTCCGTGAGGTCTCTCCCCTCACCCGGACCCAGCGTGGCCGGAGCCGGTCCGCCCCCCAGTTCGCGCCCGCCGGATGCATGGGCGTGAACGGAACCCCCCTGTTCCCGACCCTTGGCGACAAGCGTCTTGACAACCGGCCGAGCGACAAAAAAGACGATGAGGAGGATGACGGCCAAAAGGACAACCTGCCGGATGATCGGCATGAAAACGACGAACCGGTCCACCCATGACTTCTCGGTGAAGCCCGCCGTGTCTGCGTCGACCTTCTTGAAGGGAACGTTCGTCACGACCACCTGGTCGCCGCGCTTCGTGTCGAAACCGGCCGCCTTCTTGACGAGATCATCGAGGGCGGCCATCTCCTTGTCGGACCTCGCCTGGTACTCTTCCACGCCCTTGTCGTTCTTCGTGTAGAGGCCGTCGACCAGGACGGCGATGGAGAGTTTTTTGATATCGCCGACCGGCATGACCGTTTTGTTCACCGTTTTGCTGATCTCATAGTTGATGGTCTCGTCGGATTTCTCGCGGCTCGACTGGCTCCGCGCCGTTGCGGCACCGCCGGGTTTGGTCGTCGGAATCACGGTGCTCTCGCCGCCGAACGACGACGCCGGCGTCGTCGCCTTCTCGTGTGCGCGCTGCATACTGCGGACGACGGGTTCCTCGGCATCGAAGATCTCCTCCGTCTTCTCCATGATCCTAAAATCGAGATCCGCATTGAGCCGCACCACGGCCTTTCCATCGCCGACGACCCTCTCAAGCATGGATTGGATTCGCGCGGCGAGATCCTTCTCGATGTTCCGCTTGTACTCGACCTGCGCTATGGACATCTTCGACAGGTCGGATTGATCCGTGATCCTGGAAAGAACTTTTCCGCTTCCGTCGACGATCATGACGTCCTGGGGATTCAGCCCTTCGATACTGCTGGCCACGAGGTGGGCAATGCCCTGAATCTGCAGCTCCTGAAGGGTCCTTCCGGATTTGAGTTTGAGAATGACCGAGGCGGTCGGTTTCTTCTGGTCTTCGCTGAAGAGGGCTTTCTTGGGTAGGACGATGTGCACGCGGCTCGACTGTATTTCATCGAGACTGTTGATGGTCCTGGAGAGCTCGCCCTGCAAGGCCCGCTGGTAGTTGAGCTGCTGGACGAATTCCGTGACGCCCAGATTCTTGGTGTCGAATATTTCAAACCCCACACCGCCTCCCTTCGGAAGCCCCGAAGCGGCAAGATCGAGCCTCACCTCGGAAACCTTCTCGGCGGGAACGGAGATGATGTCCCCGGCGGGGGAGAGCTTGTAGGATATCTTTTTTTCGTTGAGCTTCGCGACGATCGTCCCCGCGTCCTCGCTGGTCAGGTTGGAGTAAAGGACACGGTATTCCGCCTGATTGGTGAGGTAGACGACGAGCGCGATGGAGAGCAGCGTCACGGCCGCGGCCACCAGGATCGTCAGTTTTCGGGCGGGCGGCAGCGCCCCGAACCCTTTCGCAATCTGCGACACAAACTGGGATAGGGGATTCATAAACTATTTTCGTCCTTCTTCACGTATACCATGCAGCCCCGGCCTTTCGCCGCCGCGGCTATTTTCATCCTTCTTGAAGCCGCCTTTCATCCCGGCAGTCGGCCTCAGACCTGCATCCGCATGATCTCCTGATAGGCATCGAGGATCTTGTTCCGGACCTGCATCATGGCCCTGAAGGAAATGTCCGCCTTCTCCAGCGCGATCATGGCCTCGTGAAGGCTTCCGGTCTGTCCAACCTCGAGGTTCCGGATCGCCTGGTCGGCATCGAGCTGAAGCCGGTTGACATCCTTCAGCGCATCCGTGAGGGCCTTTCCAAACGATTCCTTTGATGTCGCCGGTTCACCGGCGGGCTTCCTGAGGGTCGATTCGGGGGCTATCCATTCGCCCCGGACGGCTGTGGGTTTCACGTTCAATCACCTCCGCGCAGATTCGTTTCCGCCTTGATCCATTCCTGCTCCCTCAGAAGGGACTACTTTCCGATGTCCAGGGTTTTGAGGGCCATGTTTTTGGTGGCGTCGAAGGCCGTGACCGACGCCTCGTAGGCACGGCTGGCCGTGATCATGTCGGCCATCTCGGACACGACGTTGACGTTCGGGTAAGCCACAAAACCCTCCTCGTTGGCGTGGGGATGGTTCGGGTCGTAAACCTGCCTGAGACCTTCCTGTTCTTCCACCACGGACTCCACCTGGACCTTTTTGAGCGCATCCCTGAGTCTGGAGTCAAAACTCTCACTCAGTGCCTCGGCCGTGAGCACGATCACCTTGCGCTTATAGGGCCCGCCCTCCGGGGTCTTTGTGGTGTTGACGTTCGCCAGGTTGGATACCACGACGTCCATCTTGGCCCTCTGGGCTTCGAGTCCCGAACCGCAGATCTTGAATGACGTGAAAAAATCCATTATTTGGCCTCCTTGATGACGCTGTTGAGACTCTTGAATTTTCTGACGAGAAGCTCCACCGCCGTGTTGTACATGAGGTGGTTTTCGGCCAGGTTCACCATTTCCTTGTCAAGCGACACGTTCCGGCCCGTCGTGACCACGCTGAAATCCTTTCCCGAAACAGCTGCGGGGAGATGTTTTTCATCCGTTTTCGTCAACGCGATCCTGGATGCCGATGCCCCCTGGAGGGCTTTTTCGAAATCCAGGTCCTTGGGTTCGTAGTCCGGCGTGTCGATATTGGCGATGTTGGAAGTCAGAACTTTATGCCGCCTGGTGTGCAGATCGAGCATGTCGGACAGCATATCTACGGTCTTCCCGAACAGGGCCTTCATTTCAAGCTCCTCCAGGGCGTCTGCCCCGAAAAAACGTGTTTTTACAAGCAGTTAAAAACTGGAATCTCCTTCTCCGCGTCTGCCCGACGGAAGGGGTATACCGCCGGCGCAGTCCGCCCTAATGAGACGTTGCAAGGCATGTGCCAATAAAAAAGTCGAAAAAAAGGGAGGGTTTAGGTGGGTGAGGAGTCGGTTTCCGCGATGTCAAGCTTGTACTCGTTGAGTTTGTTTCGCATGGTGCGGACGGAGATGCCCAGGAGCTGAGAGGCCCTTGTTTTATTGCCCTTCGCTTTCTTGAGGGTGTCGAAGATGAGGGCCTTTTCCATCTCCCGGAGTGTCGGGACTTCGCCGGGGCGGGACGCCCCCGAGGATTTGTCCGGTGTCTCCAGGACCGCCGGTTCCCCATCGACTTCCCCCATGAAGAGATGTTCAGGGAAAACCTGATCGTCTTTGCAGATGAGGACAGCCCTTTCGATGACATTTTCAAGTTCCCGGACGTTACCGGGCCAGGGGTACCCCTCCAGAACGGCGAGGCTCTCCTCGGCCAGATGCGGCTTTTTTCTGCCTGCGAGCCCGCTGAATTTCTCGAGAAAATGTTCGGCCAGAAAAAGGATGTCCCCCCTGCGCTCACGCAGCGGCGGAATCTTGACGGGGATCACGTTGAGCCGGTAGAAGAGGTCTTCGCGGAAGGTCTTATCGGCGATCCGTTTCTTCAAATCGGCATTGGTCGTCGCGATGATGCGCACATCCACGGACACGGGTCCCTTGCCGCCGAGCCGGTCTATTTCCGATTCCTGGATCGCCCGTAAAAGCTTCGCCTGAAGCTGCATGTCCATCTCGCTGATTTCATCGAGCAGCAGGGTCCCCCCGTCCGCAAGCTCAAACTTCCCGACACGTCTTAGCGCGGCGCCCGTGAAGGCGCCTTTTTCGTACCCGAACATCTCGCTTTCGAGGAGGTTGGCCGGGATGGCGGCGCAGTTGACCGCCACGAAGGGTCTGTTGCGCCGGGGGCTCTCCCGGTGAATGTAGCGGGCGAGCAGTTCCTTGCCCGTGCCGCTGTCTCCCTGAATGAGAACGCTGGAGCGGCTCTTGGCGACGCTTTTCAGGAGCTCCAGAATGGATTGTATCTTCGCGTCCCTCGTGAAGATCTCTCTTTCCCCGCCGGGGCGCGGCACGGTCTCTCCGTCCTCGGCAGGATGGGCGGATGTGTCGAGGACGTTCTTCACGACCAGCTCCAGATCGTCCAGCGAAAAGGGCTTCATGATGAAATCCGCGGCCCCTTCTTTCATCGCTTCCACGGCGGTGTTGACGGTTCCGTAGGCCGTTATGACGATGACAGGCGTCTCGGGGGAGACAGTCTTGATGCCTTTCAGGACATCGATACCGTTCATTTTCGGCATGCGGATGTCGGTGATCACCATCTCGAATACGCCTTTCCTGAACTTTCCCATGGCATCCGCGCCGTCATTGGCGGTTTCCACGTCGTGGCCGCAGCTGACCAGGGACTCCGTGAGGGCCATCCGCATGGAGGGATCGTCATCGACAACTAAAATGGGTTTTCTTTTCATCCGGGGTGATCAACCTCTCATCGACGCTTTTCTGTTCCGGCCTTCGGACGGGGCCTGTCCTTGTCGTTTCGCCCGGAGCGGCCTGTCGGCGAGGGGGAGCATGATGCCGACGCAGGTTCCCTCTCCTTCACGGGACTCCACATCGATGGATCCGCCGTGCATGTCGATGATGCTGTGCACGATGGCGAGTCCCAGACCCGAACCCTTCTCCCTCGTGCTGAAAAAGGGATCGAAGATCTTCGCAAGATACTCGGCGGGGATGCCGACGCCGGTGTCGGAAAAACGGATATCGACGAGGGAACTCAGGCCGGGATGGCTTTCAGCGGCTTCGATCATCTTGGTTTCAATCTCCAGCACGCCGCCGCCGGGCATGGCCTGGAAGGCGTTGAGAATGACGTTCAGAAAAACCTGCTTCAGCATTTCGGCATCCCCCTGAACGCGGGCAGGCCCCCGGGCATACCGTGCCGACAGGGAGATACCTTCCTGCGCGACAATCTCCCCGCAGAACGTGATGACCTCCTCGAGAATGCCGTGTAGATCCACCTCCATCATCCGGGGTTCTCTTTTTTTCGTGAAGAGCAGGAGGTTGGAGAGCTTGTTGTCCACGTTTCTCACGGAAGAGATGATCTGGGAAACCCTGTCCCGACTTCGGCGATCCTTGAGATCCTTCATCAGAAGGGATGCGAAGAGTTCAATCGAACCCAGGGGGTTTCTAATCTCATGGGCGACATTGGCCGCCAGTTCCCCGAGGGCGGTGAGCTTCTCCGTGCGCTTGGCCATTTCCTCGAGTTTCTCAACGGCCGTGATGTCCCTCAGGATATAGACGGATCCGATGATCTCGTCGCTCGCCGTTCTGACGGCAGCATCCAGGACTTCGATGGTCCTACCGCGAATCCGCATTTTCCGCCCCGGCTCGCCGATCACCGTCCTGCGCCGCCCGGTCTTCGCCGTTTTCGATGCCATGCCCCGAAGCAGGGCGCCCACAGGCCTCCCCTGCATCGTCTGCTGTTCGACGCCGCAGAAAAGTTCCGCGCAGGGGTTCATCAGTGTGATCCGGTCATCGCGGTCCGTGACAACGACACCCGTCGTCAGGCTCTCGAGAATGCTCTGCAGGTAGTTCTTGACCCGTTCCTTTTCCTCGACGGCCTTTTCGAGCCGGACGTTCTTGTCCTCGAGTTCCCGGTTAATGCCCTCAAATTTCAGCTCCAGACTGGCAAAAGCCTCCTGGAGCTTTCGGGTCACCAGATTGAAGTCCTCAAAGGACCGCTTCAGGGTCGTGACTTTATCCAACCGAATATTCTCCGTTCCCGGGCTAAGGCTGTCGCGCATACTTCCTGTATGTTCCGGACCACTGGCGATCCTGAACGGAAAAATCGGCGAGCCCGGCCCAGAATGCTTCACCGCCCTTCAGTTTCAATTCGGAAAAAACCCGGTTCGCCGACGGTTCGTCGTTCAAGGCAAGATATCCTTTTCCCATCTGGTACAGCGTCCACAGACTCTGCCTGCCGTCGGGGTCCGCCTCCAGCGACTTGCGGTACGCCGAGACGGCCTGGGCGTAATTCTTCTCCGTCATGAGGCAGTCCCCCAGACCCGTGTAGGATTCCGAGGCCACCTCGACGGGATATCGCTCGCGGTCCCCTTGATAATGCTTGATGGCCGTCTGATAGAAGCCGATGGCCGCCGGACAGGCCTTCGTATCCTTCAAAGCGTGGCCGTAGTTGCGGTAGAAGACGGCGGGGTCCTCCGGAACCAGCCCGGACTTCGTCACTTCTTCGTAGAGGGAAACGGCTTTTCCGTTCAGGCCCTTTCGGGCATAGACATCGGCAAGGATTCTTCGCGCCCGCACCTGCTCCCTCTGCTCCGCGCCGGGGAATCCCTTCAGCATCGACTGAAGGATCGCTTCGGCGTCCCCGTGTTTCCCCTCGTGATATTTAATCTCGGCCATGGAAATCAGGATGCTCGCCTGCAGTTTCTTTTCCGATCGTTTCATCAGGTCATTGAAGAACGGCATCGCTTGCGCATAGAGGCCGGTCCGCCTGAGGCTCTCCGCCATCTTGAAACCCGTCATGGCATCGTACCCCTTCGCGACGCCGTTTGCGTAGATCCGGAAGTAGATGTCCGAGACGGCCAGGTAATCCCCCCGGACATAGTAACTGTCCACCAGAATTTCCGCGTTTTTCCGGAGATTCTCAATCGTAGCCGGCTTGAACTTTCCTCTCGGGAACCGCTGCATGATCGTGTCGAAGGTGTCGAAGGCCTCCTTGTGCCTGCCATGCTGGGCCAGGGCGTATCCCTTCTGGAAGAGCAGCGCCTCTTCCACGTCCGGCTGCGGCGATTTCCTGAGCAGATCGTCGTAGGTACTGACGGGGTCCCGCACGTTTTCCTCACCCAGCATGGCCACCGGGAATTTGAGGTCCGGTTTCCTGACGGCGATGTTGGCCATGATCATGGTGCACTCCTGCGCCTCCCTGCTCCCGGGGTATTTCTCGATCAGCATGCTGTACACCTTGAGCGCCGCCGGGAGCTGGTCCATCTCCGTCAGGCAGCGCCCGATCATAAAGAGGACTTCTTTTTGAAAGGGGCCGTCGGGATAGAGATTGACGTAGCGAAAATAGGTATCCGCCGCTTCGCTGAAATGATGGTTTCGGAAAAAATGCATCCCCAGATGGACCATGACGTCTTTCGGCAGATCGCTATGATCGGGAAAACGCCTCAGACCGTCGCGGTACCAGACCTCGGCCTGGTCCATGTCCTTGATCTGGCTGTAACAATCGGCAATCCAGAAATAGGCGTGCTTTACATAGTCCCCGTCGGGGTTCTTTTGCAGGTACTCCTTGAAACGCTCGATGGCCTGAGGATACTTGCCGAGCCTGTAGAGGGTCACCCCCGTGGCAAAAGTCGCTTCCGGGACGTGTGGGGAGTCCGGGTATTTCGAGTAAAGATTTTCAAATTCCCTGTACGCCTCGGCGTGACGGTTGAGGATGAGATAGGACCGGGCCAGCCTCAGGTGGGCATTCGCATTGCTATCCTTATGCTGTGGATAGGCCGACAGCAGTTTCTCGTAATTTTCGATGGCCTTCTCAAGGGCGACGCCGCTTCCCTGTTCGCCCTGAAAGTAGCAGGCATCGGCCAGTCCGCGAAGAACGGCTTCGCGGTTGCTCTCGTACACCTGACCCTTCCGGTTCATCTCCTCGAATTTATGGGCCGCCTCCTCATACCGCCCCGCCTTCAGGTCGATCTCCGCGCTTTCATAGGGTGAGAGGGGTGTTTTCGGCTCCACGATTTCCCCCCGGTCCTCCCGCTCCGGTGGAACCGCAAGCGATATCGCCCCCACTTTCTCCTGCCCCGGTGTCTCCCGGGATTCGGGCGTCGGCGGGCTTTTTTGTTCAGCCGGCGCAGTGACCCCCTTTTCGGTCGGCGGAGGCGTTTCCTTCCCGGCCCTGACATCCTTCTTTGCCTTGGGTTCTTCCTTTCGCGCCTTCACGGCCGGGGCGGACGGCGCGCCCAGAACCTCGAATCGCTGGACCTTGCGGAGATGATACTCTTTCACCACGCCGCGCTTCCTGAGCAGTTCCGCATCCCGCTGGGCCTCCCGGGAGGTGGCGTACTGCCCCATACAGACGCGATACCAGATCTTCCCCGACACGAGGGCCTTGACATAGAAGGTCTCAAATCCTTTGCCGTGCAGGGCCTTGACATGGGCTTCCGCCTCCTGGGCCGTCGGGTAAGCGGCAACCTGAAAACTGTAGAAGGGGTTCGTGACCTTCGCGGCAGCGCAAGGCACTGTGGCGGCGCAGATTAAAAAGAGCGCTGAATAAAGACCAACCAGAAATCTCCTCATCTTCTTCATCCTGCCCCCCTTTTTCCCCCCAAACACCTTTGAATTTCGCATCTTGGGGATATGGACACTCCCTCGGGTGAATGAAAGCAATTTACATACCAGGCAGACCCTGAAAACCGGGCGGCGAGAGGGCGGCGTCGGGCGTCGATAGCTCAAAGAATTTCGGCACGTAACTCGCGGCGCCGTCGCGTGAAAAAGAAATCCCCGGCCCTTTTTACCGCTGCCGGGGATTTCCGTAAAATACCCTTATCCGTCGCGACACCCTGGCGGGCTTGAAGCTCTTCGCCTCCATCCCGCGAATCGATAGATCACGAACCGATATTGTACCTCTTGAGTTTCTCCACGAAGGTCGTCCTGTTCAGATCGAGGAGTTTCGCCGCCCTGTTCTTCACGCCCCCCGTTTTTTCAAGGGCCTTCAGAAGGAGGTCCTTCTCGAAATCCTCCACCATCCCGTTGAAGCTCACGCCTTCTTCCGGGATGACAATAAAACCCGCCTGGTCGTCCGGCTTCGACTCCTCGCTCAGGACCTTGGGCGGCAAATCGGGAATGTCGATGTGCCCTTCTTCCTTCATGACCACGAGCATCTCGATGAGGTTCTCGAGCTCCCGGACGTTTCCCGGCCAGTGATACCGCATCATGTATTGCATGGCCTCCTGGGTCAGCCCTTTCACGTTCCGCTTCTTCAACTTGTTGAATTTCCTCATGAAGTGATTGATGAGGACGGGGATATCCATTTTCCTTTCGCGAAGCGGAGGAATGTAGATGGGGATGACGTTAATCCGGTAGAAAAGATCCTCGCGGAACCTTTTTTCCTGAACGGCTCTCTCGAGGTCCTGGTTGGTCGCGGCAATAATTCGCACGTCGACGCTCAGGGTCTTTACACCCCCGATGCGCTCGAACTGCTTTTCCTGGATGACCCGGAGAACTTTGACCTGCAGCGCAGGGCTCATGTCCCCGATTTCGTCGAGGAAGATGGTCCCGCCGTGGGCAAGTTCGAAACGCCCCACCCTGCTCTTGATGGCGCCCGTGAAGGCGCCCTTCTCGTGACCGAAGAGCTCGCTCTCCAGGAGTTCCTCGGGGATGGCGCCGCAATTGACGGGCACGAGGGGGTAGCTGTTCCGATCACTGTTGAAATGGATGGCCCTTGCCACGAGCTCCTTGCCCGTCCCGGACTCGCCGTAGACAATCACGGTGCTGTCGGTGGTTGCGACCTTTTCGATCCGCTCAAAAACCTTCCTCATGCTGTCGCTGTAGCCGACGATCTTGCCGAAGTCGTACTTGCGCTTGAGCTGAACCTTCAGGGAGATGTTTTCCTCCTTCAGCTTCGCGAAACTGAGCGCCCGCTCGAGGGTCAGTTTGACGAGGTCATCCTTCAGCGGTTTGGTGATATAGTCGAATGCGCCGAGCCGCATGGCCTCCACGGCCGAATGGACGGTTCCGTACCCGGTGATGATGATGACAATGCTCTCGGGCATCACCTCCTTGACGAAGGCGAGGACCTCCAGGCCGTCCGCGTTGGGCATTTTCAGGTCCGTGACGACCAGGTCGTACTTATCCTCCAGGAAGATATCCATGGCCTGCTTGCCGTCACTGACGGCCTTTACCTCGTAGCCGTAACTTTTGAGCATATCGGCGAGATTTTCCCGGCTCAGGTCATTGTCCTCTGCAATCAACACCTTGACTCGTTTCATAGGCCCCTTTTCTTCGATAATCCCCCTGATGAAGTCTTGACATGGAGAACGAAAGCGTCAAAAAACAAGACGGATGTTAACAAAAAAATTACAATAGTCAACCATAAATATGCATCGAAAATCCTTAACCCTTTTTGCCGAACCTCCCGGCACGGGACCCCCGGCCCCAGAAGTGAAAATGACTAAAGTTTTCCCGGGGGGATTCCGATTCAAAGAATGACGTAAACAGCTTAGGGAGCGGGGAATGAGCATTACATCATACCAGGTTGACAACGTACTCAAGGCCTACAACAAACAGAACAAGGTCAAGGCCAAAAACCATCTGTTGACGGATGTTCAGGAGGCCGGGAAACAGGCGGACACGGTTTCCCTGTCCAAGGAAAAGAACAAACCGGAGGTTTTCGACAAGATCTCCTACAGTTTGCTCGACATTATTTTAAAGACGAATAAATCGAAATAAGTCAATTTTCCGCCTGAAAAACCCCGGCCTTCCCCCGAAGGAGCGGCGAATGCGGAGATTCCTGTGCCTGCCCTCAGTGGGGGGTCTGCGACGGTCCCGGGGGGCTCGAGGTGCAGCGGCGGACTGGGTTCATGCTCGATACTTTCAAGGAAAAAAAGAACATCCTTGTCGTCGATGATGATTCCGCCCTTCGAGGCATGATCGTCGACGCCCTGAAACAGACGGGGGATTTCGGCATTCAGGAGGCCGGTGACGGCGCTGAAGCCCTCAAGGCGCTGAAGTCCGACCTCTACGACCTGGTCATCAGCGACGTCCAGATGCCCAACATGACGGGCATGGAGCTTCTGTCCAAGATCCGCGAAATCAACCCCAACATCTACGTGATCATGATCACGGCATTCCCCTCCGTCGGTCTCTCCGTTTCAGCGATGCAGACAGGCGCCGTGGACTTCCTGCCCAAGCCTTTCAATATCGACGAACTGACCTACAAGGTGCAGATCTACCTGCGGGAGAAGACCATCCTCTCGGAGGAAAAACTCCGCTACCGGGCCGAGTCCCTCAAACTGAGCGACAGGATCCGCGACATTTCGAAGAGAAGCTACATTTACGACGCCATCGAAAACACGGCGGGCAACAACGATCACATCTTTCAGGGCATGGTGGATCTGGCCCTGAAGATCGCCGACGGGGAGCGATGCGCGCTGTTCCTCTATGACGAGGACAGCGGGGAGTTCCACCCGAAGATCGTCCGGGACGCTGTCCTGGGATCCGTCGAAGAGCGGACTTCGCCCATGCTCCTAAGCCTGTACCGGCAGGTCGTCGAGAGGAAGGAGCCGCTGCTCTTTCAACCCATCCACGAAGGGGGCTCATGCATGATGTGCGTCCCCCTGACGATCCGCAGCAAGGTCTTCGGCATTCTCTCGCTGACGAAGAAAAAAAACATGGTCGTCTTCTCGGAGAAGGATCTCCATTACATCCTGAGCCTCACGAGGAGGGCCTCTCTCAACCTGGAAAACCGGATCCTTTACGAGAGCCTCTACGACAACATCACGGATACCTTTAAAGCCCTCGTCGGCTCCATCCAGGTTCGCGACCATTACACGGAACTGCACTCCGCCCATGTCACGAACTTCGCCCTCCGGACGGCCGAATCGCTGAAATGCGCCTCCACGGACATGGAATCCCTGAAAATCGCCGCCATGCTCCACGACATCGGGAAGATCGCGATTCCCGATGCCATCCTTCTGAAACCGGCGCCCCTGACGGCAGAAGAACACGAGGTCATCAAGAGGCACTGCCAGATCGGCGACAACATCCTCGCGCCGATTCTCCTCTTCGAGGCCGAGAGGAAAATCATCCGCCATCATCACGAAAGGTGGGACGGGAAGGGTTATCCCGACGGGCTCTCGGGGGAGCAGATCCCCTTTTTCGCGAGGCTTCTCGCCGTTGCCGATGCCTTTGATGCCATGACGACCGACCGGCCCTATCGGAAGGCGATGACCCGGGAGCAAGCTATTGATGAATTGAGAAAATACGAGGGCCGCCAGTTCGACCCGAAACTCATCCAGCCTTTCATCGAAAGTCTCTGAGTCCGTCCGGTACCCCTTACCTTTACGCTTCCGTCAATCCCCGTTTGAATGCCAGTGGCGGGCACAAGGAGGATTCGCGCGTCGTGAGCGATAGAGGCCTATCCCCTCGACCCCATACCCGTTACCCTTTACCCGTCTCCGCCAGCTTCACGGCCGTTCCGAAAAACCGGATCATTTCGACCCGTCGGGAGGCGCTTTTGACTGTGCCATCCGGGGCTGCCCGTTTCAACTCCACAACGGCATCGGCACCCATGAGGCTGGCCCGGTGCATGAGAAGGACAAGCGCCTTTTTTTCGGCGGCGCTGAAATAGCCGCTGTAGGCCTCCCCCTCCGCGCTGACGGGACCGAGGACCTTTTCGATGGTCCGCCCCGGCACCTCGGCTGTCGTGACGACGACGACTTTCTCCTTCATTTCCTCCAGGGCCCTGTGGATGGTCTCAACGGCCACGCGTTTCTGCGCTCGCTTCCGCGCCGCCCGAAAGGCCAGGTAAAAGACGAGCAAAAAAGGGGCGACGACGATGAGAAAATGAAATACGTGTTTCAGTATGACGGTGATATCCATGCCGATCAGTGGGCCTCGTCCCAGTTGTTGCCCCACGCGATGCCGACCCGGAGCGGCACCCTGAGCGTGATGACCTCTTCCATTTCCTTACGGATGAGGCTCACGGCGTCCTCCTTCTCCTCCAGTGGGACCTCGAAGACCAGCTCGTCGTGAACCTGCATGATCATGGCGGACTTCATTTTTTTCCGCTCCAGGATCCGGGCGAGATTCACCATAGCGATCTTGATGAGATCCGCGGCCGTGCCCTGGATGGGCGTGTTGACGGCTGTTCTCTCGGCGAACTGGCGGACGGCGATGTTGGCGCTCCGGATCTCCGGAAGGTTGCGCCTCCTGTTGAGCAGGGTCGTGACGAACCCCTCTTTCCTGGCCTGTTCGAGAACGGCATCCAGGTAGACCCTCACGCCCCGGAACTTTTCGAAATAGTCGTCGATGAACTGTTTCGCCTCGGCCTGGGAAATGCCGAGTTCCCGGGACAGGCCGAATGGGCTCATGCCGTAGAGGATCCCGAAGTTGATGACCTTGGCCTGCCGCCGCATCTCGGCCGTCACCATCTCGGGAAAGACGCCGAAGATCGTCGCCGCCGTCCTCGTGTGGACGTCGTCACCCGACTCGAAGATGTCGAGGAGGGCCCTGTCCCCCGAGAGGTGCGCGAGAACGCGGAGCTCAATCTGCGAGTAGTCCGCCGAGACGATGAGGGATCCCCTTGGGGCGACAAAGGCCTGCCGGATGCGCCGGCCCTCCGGGGTGCGGATAGGGATGTTCTGAAGGTTGGGATCGCTGCTCGAGAGTCTCCCCGTGGCGGTCACCGTCTGGTTGTAGGACGTGTGTATCCTCCCCGTTTCGGCGTCGATCATCGCGGGCAGCGCGTCGACATAGGTCGATTTGATCTTTGCAAGGCTCCGGTAGGCGAGGATCTCGGCGGGCAGTTCATAGGTCTGGGCCAGGTTCGTTAAAACCTCCATGTCGGTGGAGTAGCCCTCCTTGGTCCTTCGTCCCCGCGGGAGGCCCAGCTTCTCGAATAGAATGACCTGTAACTGTTTGGGGGAATTGATGTTGAACCTCTCGCCCGCAAGGCTGTAAATGCGGCCTTCCGAAGAAGAGAGAACCGATTCGAACTGCAGGGACATCTCCTGGAGGAATTTGACGTCCACCAGGACCCCTCTTCTTTCCATCGCGGCGAGAACCTCCACCAGGGGCATCTCCACCTCGTAGAAGAGATCACGGAACCCTTCCGCCCGGATTTTTTCGTCGAGGACCGGCGTGAGCCGGCAAACGGCATCGGCCCTCCGGCAGGCATACTCGGCGATATGCCCGGCGGGGACATCCCCCGGGCGGACCGCCTTTGTCCCGCCGCCGGCGATCTCCTTGAGGGACAGGACTTCCTGGCCCAGGAACTCCCGGGCGACATCGGGCAGGTCATGGGCCTTCTTGATGGGGTTGAGAATGTAGGAGGCGACCATCGTGTCGAGGGTGAGGCCCCTGAGCGCAATCCCCTCCCCTGCAAGGGCCAGGATGCTCGTTTTGAGGTCGTGGCCGAATTTCCCGATGCGACGGTCCGAAAGGACCGGCGCGAGACCTTCCAGCACCTTCTTCTTTTCAAGGGACGTTCCACGGACCTCATTCCCCAGCGGGATGTAACAGGCCTCGCCGGGCTCAAGGCAGAAAGTGAGACCCGCGATCGGGGCCCTGGCGGCGGAACCGGATGCGGACTCCGTCCCGAGAGTGAACGACCCGGCCTCCCCGAGCCGTTTCAAAAAGGCGCTGAATGCTTCCCCGGTCGTCACGGGAGCGTACACTCCCCTGAGCACCTTCGGCCCCGCGCCGAAGTCCTGGAGCAGGGTCGAGAATTCCATCTCCGTAAAAATCCGTCTGAGTTTCTCCCTGTCGGGTTCCCGGAGCCGGGCCTCTTCGAGGTTGAACTCGATCTCGGCATCGGTCTTGACGGTCGCCAGCTCCTTGCTCAATCTGGCGAGGTCGGCGTGTTCCTTGAGGGCCTTCCTGATCTTCTCGTTCCGGATCTGATCCGCATTGGCCAGAACCGCTTCGACGCTGCCGTACTCCCGGATCAGCTTCGACGCCGTCTTCTCCCCCACGCCGGGGACGCCCGGAATGTTGTCCGAGGCATCGCCCATGAGCCCCATGACATCCGTGACCCGGTCGGGGCCGACGCCGAATTTCTCCCTGACAGCCGTCACGTCGAAGGTCTTGTCCTTCATCGTGTCGATCATGGTCACACCATCGGACACCAGCTGCAAAAGATCCTTGTCCCCCGAGACAATGACCACCCGGAAGCCTTTCTGCTCATAGGTCTTCGCCAGAGTGCCGATGATATCGTCGGCCTCAATACCCTCCTTCTCCAGGATGGGCACGGCATAGGCCGCGACGAGTTCCTTGATGACAGGGATCTGCGGCTGAAGGGCGTCAGGCATGGCCGGCCGGTTGGCCTTGTACTTCTCGTAGGCCTCCGAGCGGAAGGTGGGTCCCTTCGAATCGAATACGACGGCAAGATACTCCGGAGCCGTTTCACGACGGAGTTTCACCAGCATGTTGTTGAAACCGTAAACGGCGTTGGTGGGAAACCCCCTGGACGTGGAAAGATCCCGGATGGCGAAAAAAGCCCTGTAGGTGTAGTTGCTCCCATCCACCAGGCAGAGCGTGGGTTTTTTGGATTCTGCCATGTTTAGTCCATTTCGGCGTTAGCGATACGGTTTGGTCGGAGGCTGGTCAAAAATGCACAGATGCAAGGCGCCCCATGATGAGTGATGAGTGAATAGTGATTAGTGGTTAGTATTTTTTTCTTTTTACTCTTTACTCGCCACTCACCACTGACCACTATATTAGGGGCGTACGTTGAGCGACGAGGAACAAGGACAACGAAGCAGATGAGTGTTTTTCACCAGCCTCTTAAAGCTCGAAGGTGGCGTTGATCTTAAAAGTCCTCCCGGCCGGCATGCTGATGATGTCTCTTACGCCCGTTTTTGTTCTGATTTCTCCCAGCGACCGCTCGAGCGCTTCGACACTCTCGGCGATGAAGGTGAACCAGATGTTGTAATCGTGATTGCGGCGGTAGTTGTGGGTGACCCCGCTGTAACTGTTCACGATAGCCACGAAGTCGGGGATCCCGCCCTCCGGGACACGGGCCGCACAGAGGGTGCTCACAAACCCGAGTTTCCCTAGATCAAAAACGGCGCCGATCCTGCGGATGATCCCGTCGGCTTTCAGACGCCGGATGCGCTCGATGACCTCTTTTTCTCCCAGGCTGAGCTTGTCGCCGATGACCTTGTAGGGCTCCGCGCAGACGGGAAACTCCTTCTGGATCAGGTTGAGGATCTTTCGGTCGATGTCGTCCATATCAGGGTATCGGGTTCAGGGTTCAGGGTTCAGGCCTTTAGCCCTCTTCGGTTCGTAAACGCAAAACGGCTCTTCCGCCAGATAATCCCCCGTGATCTCGTAGGCCCGCGCACGGCAACCGCCGCAGACCCCGACAAATTCGCATCGACCGCATTTCCCCTTGTACCGGGAGAGATCCCGGAGATTCTTGAAGACGGCCGAATGCTCCCAGATCTCCCCGAATCTCTTCTCCCGGACCTGGCCGCAATCGAGATCCAGATAACCGCAGGGTTGCACGCGCCCGCGGTGCGAGACGAAACAGAAGGACATCCCGCCGAGACAGCCCCGGGTCATGGCGTGAAAGGGATGGCCGCCTTCGCGCCGGGGCTTGTCCTTTTCCCTCTTTCGCTGGTGCAGGATGCGAAAATAGTGCGGAGCGCATGTCGCCTTGAGCTGAATGTCGCAACGCTGATCCTCCTCGTAGAACCAGTTCAGCGTCTTTTCGTAATCCTCGGGCGAGATCTCCTGGTCGGCGAGCTCCTTTCCCCGGCCCGTGGGCACGAGCAGGAAGATGTGATGGGCCGCGGCACCGATCCGCACGGCCAGATCAAGGATACCCTGCACCTGGGGAAGGTTGGCGCGGGTGATAGTCGTGTTGACCTGAAACTCCATGCCCCCCCTCTTCATGGACTCGATGCCGGCGAGGGCGCCCTCAAAGGCGCCGGGGACACCCCGCAGGGCGTCATGGCTCCCGGCATCGATACCGTCAATCGAGATGCTGACCCGCCTGATGCCCGCTTCCTTGAGATTTTGCACCACTTCGTCGGTCAAAAGCGTGCCGTTCGTCGCCATGACCATTCGGAGCCCCTTGGCGGTCCCATAGGAGGCGATGGCATAGATATCCTCCCGGAGAAGGGGCTCACCGCCCGTGAGGATGACAACGGGGCTGCCGAGGGACGCAAAATCGTCGATGAGTTTCAGGCACTCATCGGTCGAAAGTTCCCCCGGATAGGGACCGTGGAGGGAGGAAGCCCTGCAATGGAGGCAGGCGAGGTTGCAGCTTCTCGTGACCTCCCAGGCCACCATCCGCAGGGTGGAGGGCAGCAGCGTGCTGCCACGGGGGGTACCGCCCGCGCCCGGATGCCTCTGTTTCTTTTTTTCTTCCGGCTTCACAAAATCCTTCATCGCAAATACTGGAATGTTGGAATGATGGGTAGACAACCATTTGGGCTACCCTATATTCCATTTTTCCATTACTCCAACCTATGTCCCTGATTACTTCTGCACTTTTTCCTTGAGCCTTTAGCCTCGCGCCCGCCCTTGCATCACCTTTGCCGCATCCCGGGCGAAATAGGTCAGGATGATATCCGCGCCGGCGCGCTTGATGGACGTGAGGACTTCCATCATCGCCCGCTCCCCGTCGATCCAGCCGAGTTTCGCCGCTGCCTTGATCATCGAAAACTCACCGCTGACATTGTAGGCCGCCAGGGGCAGATCGAACTCCTCCTTGGCCCTGCGGATGACGTCGAGGTAGGCCAGGGCCGGCTTCACCATGATGATGTCGGCTCCCTCCTCTACATCGAGGCCGATCTCCCGCATGGCTTCATCGCTGTTCGGCGGGTCCATCTGATAGGCCTTGCGGTCTCCGAATTGCGGTGCGCTCTCCGCGGCCTCCCTGAAGGGTCCGTAAAAACAGGAGGCGTATTTTGCCGAATAGGCCATGATGGGAACCTCTTCGAAACCCTCCTCGTCGAGGGCTTCCCGGATGGCCTGGACCTGCCCGTCCATCATGGCGGAGGGGGCCACCATGTCGGCACCGGCCCTGGCCTGTGACACGGCTGTCTCGGCCAGGATGTCAAGGGTGGTGTCGTTGTCCACCGCGCCTTTTTTGATCATCCCGCAGTGACCGTGGCTCGTGTACTCGCAGAGGCAGAGGTCCGTGATGACCAGGATGTCCGGGATCTTTTCCTTGATTTCGCTCACGGCCCGCTGGATGATCCCGTCCCTGGCATAAGCGCCCGACCCCCGTTCGTCCTTTTTGGCGGGAAGGCCGAAAAGAAGCACGGCCGGGATGCCCATTTCCTTCGTCGCCTTTACTTCCCGGACGATTTGATCGGTGGACATCTGGTAGTTTCCCGGCATCGCGCTTATCGGCTTCTTGACGTTTTTCCCCCCCGTGACAAAAAGCGGGTATACGAGATCATCGACGGAAAGCTCAGTCTCCCGGACCATCCGCCTTAAATTTTCATTCTTTCTTAGCCGCCTCGGGCGATTTGCTGGGAAAAACATGGTCAACCTCCTGAAATGGCTTAGGGCTCAGGGCAAAAGGCCAAGGGCGATTCTAAGAGGACCTCCATGATTCTGTCTTCCTCCGCCTTACGCCTTGAGCCTTGAGTCTTATGCCTGAATTTCTGTATCCGTCAAATAGCAGGCGGGATCGGGGGCCCATATGTCGCCCGTCACCGCCTCCGCCCTGGCCCGGAAGTTTCCGCCGCAGACATCCAGCCAGCGGCACCGGGCGCATCTCCCCTTCACATGGCGCTTTCTGTCTTTTAGCTTCGCCATCACCTCGTCGGATTTATCCATCCAGATTTCGCTGAAGGGCCGCTTTTTCACATTGCCGAACGAATGGATCCGCCAGAACTGGTCCGCGTAGACTTCCCCGTCCCAACTGACACAGCCGATGCCGTGGCCGGAGCTGTTCCCCTCGTTCATCTTCAGGAGCTGCATCACCTCTTCCGCCCGCAGGGGATCCTCCTTGAGAAGCCTCAGGTAAATGTAGGGCCCGTCGGCGTGATTGTCGACGGTCAGGATCTCCTTCTGGAAACCCCGGTCGAAGAGATCGCGGGTGCGGCCCAGGATGGTGTCAACGACCTGCCGGGTCTCCCCGTGGCTCAAACCCTCCTCGACCAGTTTGGAACCGCGGCCGCTGTAAACCAGATGGTAGAAGCAGGCCCGCGGGATATTTTCCTTCTCGATGAGATCGAAGACCGCCGGGATCTCGCCGTAATTCCTCCGGCTGATGGTGAAACGAATCCCCACCTTGATTCCGGCGTCCCGGGCCGTCCTGATACCCTGGAGCGTGGCGTTGTAGGCGCCTTTGACGCCCCGGAACCGGTCGTGAACTTCCTGCAGCCCGTCGAGGCTCACACCAATGTAGGAAAGCCCGATCTTTTTGTAGACGGCCGCTTCCTTCTTCGTAATGAGGGTCCCGTTCGTTGAGATGACGACCCGCAGACCCTGTTCAACGGCGAATCTCGCCAGGTTGTGGAGGTCGGGTCTCATCATGGGCTCGCCGCCGGAAAAGAGGATCACCGGAGAGCCGAAGGCGGCCAGGTCGGCCAGAAGCGCCTTTCCCTGTCCCGTTGTCAGTTCGTCGGTGTAAAAAACGTTCCTGGAATTGGAGTAGCAGTGGACGCATTTCAGGTTGCACCGCCGCGTCACGTTCCAGACGACGACGGGGCGTTTGTCAGCCGAGAACTGCAGGAGGTGGGAGGGAAGCTCCTTTGATTGTCTCCCGTAGCGCAGAACATCGGCCGGCTCGACGGCCCCGCAATATAGTTTTGAAATCCCGATCATATAAAACGGTCCACCCGGCAGACGTTTCGGTTACCTTTGCTTTGCGAAGTAGTCCTTCATCTCATCCACCATGCCGGGAATGGTGTAATGCGCCTGAAGGATGTCCACGCTGAAGCCGTGCTTTTTTGCCGCTGCAGCCGTGACGGGTCCCAGGCAGGCGATCTTGATTTGCTCGGGCAGGTGCATGTCCTTGCCCATGATCAGTTTAAAATTAATCACCGTCGAGGGGCTTGTAAAGGTGATGACATCCACCTTCCCCCCGTCTATGAGCGGCTGCAGATCGGACTTTTTATACCCCGAACGGACGGTCCGGTACACCGTCACCACATCAATGGCGGCCCCCATCTTTTTGAGCCCCTCGGGGACGACATCCCTCGCCACCTCCGCCCGGGGCAGGAGTATTTTCTTCCCCTCAAGGTTTCTGCCCTCGAAGGCCGCGACGATCCCTTCCGAAATATATTCAGCCGGGACGATATCCACCCGCAGACCCCTGTCTTCGACGGCACGGGCCGTGGCGGGTCCTATCGTGCAGAGGCCCAGTCCTTTCAGATCCCTCACGTCCCTTCCGCGCTCCCGGAGACGCGAGAAGAAAAACCGCACACCGTTTGCACTCGTGAAGATGATCCAGTGGTACGACTCTATCGCGTCGATGACCCGGTCCAGCCCGTACCAGCTCTCGGGAGGAACCACTTCGATGGTGGGAAAGCGAATCACCCGCGCCCCTTCCTCCAGGAGGAGGGCGGCGAATTCCCCGGCCTGGTCCTCGGGTCTCGTGATGACGATGCCCTTGCCGAAAAGGGGTTTGCCCTCGAACCAGTTGAGCTGACCCCGGAGGGAAACAACATCCCCCACGACCAGAATGGCCGGCGGCGTGAGTTTTTTTACGGCGGCCTTCTTCGCGATGTCCCCGAGCGTTCCCGACAGGGTCTCCTGGTCGGGCGTGGTTCCCTGGCGGATGAGGGCTGCCGGCGTTGCCGGGCTCTTCCCGCCCCGGATGATGTTTTTTGTGATGCCGGGCAGGTTTTTGACGCCCATGAGAAAGACGAGGGTCCCGATACCGGAGAGCCTTTCCCAGTCAACCCCGCTTTTCTCCTTCGTCGGGTCTTCATGTCCCGTCACGAAAGCGACCGTCGATGTGTGCTCCCGGTGGGTGAGGGGAATGCCCGCAAAGGCGGGAACGGCAATGGCCGACGTCACCCCGGGGATGACCTCGATGGGAATTCCTTCCCTGACGAGGACCTCCGCCTCCTCACCGCCCCTCCCGAAAATGAAGGGGTCTCCCCCCTTGAGCCTGGCCACAACGAGTCCCTTCTTCGCCTCGAGGACGAGCAGTTGGTTGATCTCCTTCTGGGGAATCGTGTGATCCCCGCCCTTCTTCCCCACGTAGATGAGGCGGGCATCTTTCCGCGCGAACTGGAGAAGCTCGGCGCTGGCGAGTTGGTCATAAACGATCACGTCGGCCCGCATGAGCGCCCTTGCACCCCGCAGGGTGATGAGGCCGGGATCGCCGGGACCGGCGCCGATGATGAGGACCAAGCCTTTTTCTTCTTTCATAACAGAACCTGCCTGCTCAAGGAATGCTTGCCTTTCACCCGTCACAGGCATGGACGGAGGCGAGAATCTCGCGCCCTCCCCTCGAGAGGATCCGCCTTGCAAGCGATTTTCCCAGCTGGATATGTTCTCCGACGGGTCCTTCGACCTCGTCCCTCAAAACCACGGAGCCGTCCATGCTTCCAACCAGGGCATCCAGGTGAAGCACCCCATCTCTGATCGTGGCGTGTCCCGCCACGGGAACCTGGCACCCCCCGCCGAGCATGGCCAGAAAAGCCCGTTCGGCCGTGACAGCGAGAGATGTCGCAGGGTCATTCATCAAGGAAACGATCTCCCCCGTGGCATCGTCTGCCCTGCGGACCTCTACGGCAAGCGCCCCCTGGCCGACGGCGGGAATCATCTGTTTCACGGAAATGAACTGCGTTGCGCGGCCCTCCCAGCCCATCCGCCGGAGACCCGCCGCCGCGACGACAATGCCGTCGAGCTTTTCCCGCCCGATCTTCCGGATCCTCGTGTCCAGGTTTCCCCGGATGGGGACGACCTCGACAGACGGCACGAGGCCCCGGAGCTGAAGACCCCTGCGGAGCGAACCCGTTCCGATCCTTGCCCCCGGCTTCAACTCATCGAGCTGACGGCCGTCACCGGAAATGAACACATCGCGAGGGTCTTCCCGATCGGGGACGGCCCCGATGGCGAGATCCTCCGGGATCTCGCAGGGCATATCCTTCATGCTGTGCACGGCGATATCCACCTCGCCGCGAAGGAGCGCTTCCTCGATCTCCTTGACAAAGACGCCTTTGCCGCCGATGACGGAAAGGGACACCGACTGCATCCTGTCGCCCGTCGTCCTGACCGGGACGATTTCGACTGTCATCCGCGGGTGCCTTTCCTTCAGCCGGTCGGCGACCCAGTTCGCCTGCGTGAGGGCCAGCCGGCTCCCCCTGGTCCCGATTTTCATTTTCTTATTGATCATGACCTGCGAATGACGGTCTTTCTCGTCTGTTTCGTCTCTGTCGTCCATTTCTTTGCTTTCGTCATCGGGCCGATAGTCCGTACTCACCACTCACCACTGTTCACTAACCACTTTTTCTCTGGCTCTTTGCCCTTTGCCCGGTCCCCTGAACCCTATTCGGGGTCCAGCCTGAAGAGCCGCCTCAGCACGGCAACAAAGGGGATGGCGCTGCCGTTCTGGCTCTCCTCTTTCAATCCCGTGATGGGGTCGTGGAGAATCTTGTTCACAATGGACGAGGCGAGGATCTCGATATTCTTCCGCTCCTCGTCCCCGAGGTGTCGCATGCCGGAAAGCGTCTTCTCCAGCTCGCCTTTCATGATCCCCTCCGCTTTGTCGCGCAGCGACACGATCGTGGGAACCACCTCCAGGGTGTTGAGCCAGTCCGTGAATTTCACGACCTCCTCTTCAATGATCTGTTCCGCCCTCTCCGCTTCCCTGAGGCGACCCCGGATGTTCTCGTCGACGACCTCCTGAAGATTGTCGATATTATAAAGGTAGGCATTGTCCACTTCGCCGGCGGCCGGATCGATGTCCCGGGGAACGGCGATGTCGATTAGAAAGAGAAGACGGTTCTTTCGCCTGTGAAGCGCCGCCTGGATCATCTCTTTGCTGACGATGTAACCCGCGGCACCGGTGGAACTGATGACGATGTCGACCTCTTTCAGTGTTTCCGCCAGTTGTTCGAACTCGACCGGAACACCGTGGAATTCCTCGGCAAGACGCACGGCCCTGGCATAAGTGCGGTTCGCCACGATGATCCGTTCCGCCCCGTGCTGGATGAGGTGCCGCGCCGCCAGCTCCGACATCTCCCCCGCCCCGATGAGCAGGATCGATCTGCCCTGAAGGTGCCCGAGGATTTTCTTCGCAAGCTCCACGGCGGCGAAGCTCACCGACACGGCGTTCTGGGCGATGGCCGTCTCGGTGCGAACCCTCTTGGCCGTGCGAAAAGCGTGGTGAAGGAGCTTGTTCATGATGACGCCGGAAGTGTTCCCTTCCACGCACTGGCGGTAGGCCTCCTTGACCTGACCCAGGATCTGCGGCTCACCCATCACCATGGAGTCCAGGCTCGAGGCCACCCTGAAGAGATGCCGCACCGCGTCGCCCCCGCAGTGGACGTAGAGGCATTTCTCCATTTCCCCCCGGCCCAGGTTCCCCTGTGCCAGGATGAATGACTTCAGGCTCTCTAAGGCCCCGCTCATCTCCAGGGTGCTGGCCAGCACCTCGACGCGGTTGCACGTCGACAGGTAGAGGGCCTCCATGATCTGCGGACCCCTCATGATTTCCTTGAGGGGGTCCACGTCGTCACCGCATGAAAAGGCAAGCTTCTCCCTGACCTCGAGGGGAGCCGTTTTGTGATTCATGCCGATCAAAACGATATTCATAACCCTATTGAAAACGGTGAACCGTTTTAAAAAACGAGCTGACGCCGACGAAAGCGAACAGAAGCACGGCAAAGGCCGCAATCGACAAAAGGGCGATCTTTCTCCCTTTCCAGCCGATGGCCAGCCTCTGGTGGATGAGGACGGCGTAGAAAAACCAGGCCGCCAGCGTCCACAGAAGTTTCGGGTCCCACGGCCAGGGTCTTCCCCAGACCGTGCTCGCCCAGACGGAGCCCACGAGGAGGCCCGCGGTGAGCAGGGCAAAACCGGTTAGCAGGCTGATGTGATTGACGCGGTCCAGATCGTCGAGCGACGGCAGGTAGCGGCTCATCGGCGTCATCTTCCTCCGCCGGATCTGGCTGTCCTGGGCCAGGTACAGGATGCCGGCCCCGCAGGCTATGGCCAGGAGCGCTTCCCCGGTGACGGACAGGGCCACATGAACGGGCACCAGGGTCCCCTTCAGGATGTCCGGGACGGGCACGTCGACACCCAGGCGGCTCGAGGCAACAACCATGAGCAGGAAGGCCAGGGGAGACACGAAGGCGCCCAGCACCTGTGTCTTTGTCTTGAGCTGGAAGGCGAGATAGGTGCCTGTCATGGCCCAGGCAAAGAAGGAAAGCGTCTCATAGGGGTGAACGGCGGGGGGCAGGCCCTGGCTTAAACACCTCAGCGCAAGCGATAAGCCGTGGATCGCAAAAGCGGCGAGCAGTAGCCACACCGTCGCCCTTGCGATGACGACCCTCTTGACCATCAGGGAGGCCGTGTAACCGAGTGTCGCGACCAGATAGCCGAGAAGGGCCGCTTTGAAGAGTATCGCTTCCATTATTCGCCGACCTCGATTTCCTCACCCGCGAGCTCTCGAATCGTTTCCCTGACCTTGTCCCACCGTTTTTCACGGATATGGTCGATGATGTCAGAATCTATGATGGATTCGAAAAGGGCCCTGTTTTGCTCGGAGGAGTACCCCCGGGAGATGACCTTCCCCCGGATCTGACCCATGATCTTCAGGAAAATCTCGTACTCCGGTCCGAAATGCCGGGACATTTCCTTTCTCAGCCTCTTCGCCAGGGCCGGGCTTTTGCCACCGGTGGTGATGGCGATCAGGAGATCCCCTCGACGGTACAGGGAAGGCAGAATGAAGTTACAGCGACCGGGATCGTCCACGATGTTGACGAGGATCCCCTGCTTCTTAGCGTCGCGGCTGACGGCCTCGTTGACCTCGGCGCTGTCCGTGGCCCCGATGACGAGAAAGGCCCCGTCGATCAGTTCCCGGCTGTATTCGGCCCTGATGTGGCTGAGGCGTCCATCGGCCTTCAGGGCCTGCAGGGCCGGGGAAAGGGATTCGGACACCACGAGGACCTCCGCACCGCAGTCCATGAGCCTGCGGGCCTTCCGCTCGGACACCTCGCCGCCGCCGATGATGACGCACCGCCTGCCTGAAACGTCCAGGCACACGGGATAGTATTTCATCTCCATGACCCCCGCATAAAAACGCAACGACAAGATTGTGAAAGTTATCATGATGACAGCGAAAATTCAAGTTACTTGCAATGTTACGAAAAAAAAGCTATACATTTTTTCAATAATCGACAACGTGACACCATCGCGCAAGACCTTCGCGGATTCAGTACTTCAGGGTGGGACGATTTATGCGGGCCAAAACTGAAAAGGCAGCGAGGGGGCGTGAAAAGTGGGTTAAATTCGCCATTACCACGCCGCCGGAGTTAGCCGAGGGGCTCTCGAACTTCCTCACGGAAATGGGTACGCAGGGGGTCTTCCAGGAAGAACTGGAATCGTCGACGCTGACGGATACGCCGGAACCCCCTTCCAGGATTGAACTGAACGCCTTTATCCCGTCGACCGCCTCCGACCAGTCCAAGATCAAGGCCCTCACCGCCTACATCAACAGTATCAGTGAGATGTTCCCCGACCTCGAGAGACCCCGGCTCGACACCGAGATCGTCGTCGACCCCGACTGGGAAGAGCAGTGGAAGAAATACTTCAAGCCGCTTCGGGTCACCCGGAGCATCGTCATCAAGCCCACCTGGGAGAGGTACCAGGCGACAAGCCGCGACACGGTGATCGATATCGATCCCGGCATGGCCTTCGGCACGGGCCAGCACCCCTCGACGTGGATGTGTCTTGAGGCCCTCGAGGAGATCCTCCTCAAGGATCGGAGTTTCCGGGAGTGGCGCGTCCTCGATGTGGGGACGGGCACCGGCATCCTCGGCATCGCGGCGGCGAAGCTCGGCGCCAAGAGCGTCATGTGCGTCGACATAGACCCCCAGGCCGTGGAAATCGCCCACCAGAACGTCGCCGTCAACCGGGTGGGAGACCGCGTGGTCATCATCAACAGCGACGTCGTCAGGATCAAGGGGACCTTCGAACTCATCGTGGCGAACCTGACAGCCGACACGCTGGTCAAGATCAAATCCCACCTCGTCAAGATGATGGAACCGGGGGGATATCTCATCATTTCCGGCATCATCGAACAGAACCGCAAAGATATCGAGAAAGCCTTCCTAAAGGATAAGCTCACCACGCACCGGGCGATCACCGACAGGGAGTGGCTCAGTTACGTCTTCAAGAAACCGCCCAGGGTACGCGGATGACCCCCCGTATTTATTTTCCCGGGTCTCCGGAGCCGGGCGAGAGCCTGGAGCTCCCGGCCGATCAGCTGCGTTATCTCCGGAACGTGCTGCGTCTCAGCTCGGGCGACACCCTCACCCTCTTCGACGGGAGGGGCTTCGAGTACAGCGCCGTCATCACCGGTCTCGGCGGCCGAAGGGCGCGGGTGAAAATTACCGCCAAAAATCGCGTCCCCGAAGCGCCTGGTCCGAAGCTCACGCTCGCCCAGGCGCTTCCGAAAGGGGCAAAGCTCGAATGGATCATCCAGAAGGCGACAGAGCTCGGCGCATCAGGCATCCTGCCCTTTACGTCGGCGCGGGCGATCCCGAAGATCCAGGCAAGCAAAATGGAAGACAGGCTCAGCCGCTGGAGGAAAATCGCCGCAGAAGCGGCCGAGCAGTGCGGGAGGTTCGACGTGCCGGAGATACACGGCATCGTCACCTTTGAAAAGCTCCTGGAACGGCCCGCCACGGGCAGTCTGAAGATCATCTTCTGGGAAGCGGAATCGGAAAGATCCCTCCGGGAGGTCCTCGGGGATAACGCCGCCGGCATACAGGACGTTTTTGTCGTCGTGGGTCCCGAGGGGGGCTTCGCCCCGGGGGAGATAGACAGGGCAAGGGCGGCCGGGTTTGTAACGGCAAGCCTGGGGAGAAGGGTCCTGCGGGTCGAAACGGCGG
>DAIMEJ010000007.1:0-56855 GCA_036725345.1 Syntrophales bacterium | reverse complement strand
ACGGCGGGTTCTGGCGGCGTTTTTTTGCTTTCATGATCGACGAGGCGCTTCTCACCACCATCGGCTGGTTCCTTTTCCTGATCGGGGGGACGGCCCTGAACCTGGGGATGCAGACCAGGGAGCTCATCTTTAATGAGGAGATGATCTGGGGGGTCGGTTTCAGGTATTTCATCGCCTACCAGTTTCTGACCGTTCTTCTCAGCATGGCCTATTTCACCTACCTTCACGGGACGACGGGACAGACGCTGGGCAAGAAAATCCTGGGCCTCAAGGTGATGCAGGAAACAGGGGAACCCGTTCGGCCGGGGCTCGCTTTCCTCCGTTGGGTGGGATACCTTATCAACGCCGTCTGCATGAACCTGGGCTTTATCTGGATTGCCTTTGACGGGCGGAAACAGGGGTGGCACGACAAGATCGCGGGGACCGTCGTCATCCGGAGGGAATACGAGACAAGACCGGACCTCTGGGCAAAAAAGCCCTTGACAAAGGAGGGGATATCTATTACCAAACAGGCCTTCGAAACAGGATCATCAAACGGGTCGGTAGCTCAGCAGGTAGAGCACCGGACTGAAAATCCGGGTGTCGGCGGTTCAATTCCGCCCTGACCCACCAGCGAAATCAAGGTCTTAGCGGTAACAAAAGCGGGATAGTCAATAAACAAAAGGCTTTCAGGGATTCATCACCTTGAAAGCCTTTTCTGTCAATGGTCCCGGCGATCGCCTCAAACATGAATTTCCGGAGCCCGCCTTTTTTCCCCACTATTTCCACCAGGGACAAAAAAGGGGCGGTTATGAAGGCCGCCCTTTTTCTGTCAATGGTTTTGCGGTTCCGTAGAAATCTAATCTATCGAAGACCGTTTTTCTCTCCCTACTATTGAATTTCTCGAAATATAGATTGTAAATGCAAAAGTAAGATAGCAAGCAAAACAGATAGCGATGAATATTTCGGCTGGATGATACCATTCTTCACGCCAGACAACTGCGGTTGTCATTAGGGCAAAGAGGGCGGGTGCAAGGCTGGACCCCCACCATTTTGACGGATCGGGTTTTGTTATTTTCATAATCCAACCCTCACAACGTTTCATGGGCGGTTTACCAAACGGCAGAGATCAAATCTCTCTTCCTGTAAAAAAACCTCACAAATTTATTTTATTATTTGTTCAGGGGCACACAAGTATAAGTGCCATGAATAACAGATTGGGACGGATCTCGATTATAAGGCTCAATAAGTCGCAAACAAACGTCGCGGTCATCGGCATAGCCATGGATCGTAATCAAATGCTCTCCATTTTTCATAACTGCATAGTCCGGGGAAGAGCCGACACGATTTTTAGCGAAGAATTCTTTAACCGCCTCTTGGCCGACCACTTTCTGGCCCGTCTGACAGCAAGTTAGCGATACTAACACGATAAATATAATGATGATAGTCATTCGCATTTAATTCCCCCTAACGATAAAAGTTTTTATCTACTCTTATACTACTTAATCATCGAAAATAGGGTTCCGCAGCTACTTCTTCGGTCCTCGTGGGTCTATGGTATCGGGAAGGCATTTAAAATACAGAATTATTTTTGTATTGGGGCTCATCAGGGTAAGTGATTCATTTTCAACTGGCCTCATAAACTCTTTTCCGAGGTATTCATAATGAATCTTGTATTCTGTTCTATATGTAATCGCTTTTGCTTTTTGACAGGTGTCATACGTCGGATGTCCACTTATGATTTCCCATGAAGTATCCTTACTGCCTGTTTTTGAAACTACTTCATTTTTTTTCCAAAGCACCCATGCCTCTGCGGCAGATGACGATGAGGGCAGGCAGATAATCAGGACATTAAGAACAAACGCTGTGAGAAATACTTTCTTGAGCATAGATTTTCCTTTCCTAAGAGACATATCCTTTACTGGCGATAAAGGGAAAGTTGATCAAATACGAGAAATACCTCCACCGTATTTACTGCTTTAGATGTGAGCGGGTTAATAGTTATTTTTATCGGGGTGTAGATTCTTGGCAGGAATGTGTTTGTGACCTCGAATTCTTTATTGAATTTTAATATACCTTCTTCCCATCTGCATCTCACTTTTGCACCATGAAAGACCATATTTGTTGAATTGCCAATATCAACCTTGAATTCATATCCGTCAAGATGAGGCTTAACTGACTTGCAGGTCACAGGAAACACACCGAATCTATTTCTCATCAGGTCATAGGTTTCACTTTCGGTATTGAGGTGTGCATATCTGTCATCCAAATTCACTATTGCTATGGCGCTCGAATTAGCCAAGGTTTCAACTGCGTGTAGCCGGGTTTCCAATTCTTTAATTTGTTCTGCCTGTTGACTGTTGGTCGTTGAGCCACTTTGGCATCCGAAGATAAGCGACACAGACAATATAATTAAGATAATGCGCATAATGAATCCCTCCTTAAACACAAAACCCCGCCTCTTTTGAGAAACGGGGTTTACGGTCGGTCCACGGCACTTCCCTCCTTATTTTATGCCGATGGTTCCAATTTATTCTTTTCTAATCAAAAAACTTCCGGACCCGCAACCTTTTTCTAAAGTCGTTCTCCTTCAAGAGCAAGCCACTACTAAGCACAACCCGGGGCAAAAGATCATAACTATGCTCGGGGTAATCCGGTTTCAGCCTCATCCGCCTTACGTTTTAGAACATCGGCAACGTGGCGGGCTTCGGCGGCTGTCATGCGAATCACTACATCCATTCCTGGAGTCAAGCCGGCCTCCTCGGCAAGCCCGGCAAACTGTAAATAAATCTCTCGACCGGGACCAATCATAAAGTTAACACCCTTTGCAGAATATACGAGAACTTTTTCGGCCTTTCTCATTAAGTCCTCCCTTATTGCGATTATCATCATTTATAATTCGCAAAATGTCTCTTTACAAGGGATAAAAAAAGCCGCCCCGGCGGGGCTGGAGTGCTTAACCGGGGCGGTCATCGTCCCCTGGCCGGTCGGAGGTGTGGGACAGCCGAGGGGAGATTCAGGTTATTCACTTCCGATCTTTTTTCTCAGCTCCTCCAGCGTCAAGGGCCGTCCGTTCTGGTGGACCATGTCAGCCATGGTGATCTTGCCTTTCCTCCACAGATCCCATCGGGTCTCGCCTAACACTTCTTTCTGGATCCTCTCGCTTTGCGTCTTTAACCATTCTTCATAAGTGATCTTGTCACTCACCTGCCCATTCATCGAGGCCCGGGTGCCGGGGTCCATGGCCTCGAGTGCCGCGCGCTTCTCCTCGGAGAGATCCCCTCCGGCGAGCTCGGCATAGGACTTGATGATCGGGACCAGGGTCGATCTGCATTGCCAGTGAAAAGGCGGTCCGGGGGGCAGGGGCGGGCCGTCATCATCCAGGGGTTGCCTTTCAAGGTCGAAGATCCTGCCGTCCAGGGCCCTGCAAAGAGGCGTGGTGCGCGTGTCCAGGGTCGCCACGACCTGAAGGCCCTTTATCACGTCCTTGTTCGCCTCGTAGATCCTCATCCTGACCGTCTGCGCGACCTGGTGGATCGAGGTCCTCACAAGGGCCGCGGCCTCACGCCTCGTCACGTCCATGACCCCGGGATGAATGATGCCCATTTTGTCCTTATACCCGCGGATCGCCCGGACGAGCTCCCCGACCGACTCGCCCTGGACAAGGCCGAGCTCAATTTTCTGCATACCCTGGTTAATGGACCGCTCGATCCTCTGCCGGTAGTCGAGAGGCTTCGACTCCCACCACTTGCCGATCACCTGGCCCTCGATCATCGTCTCGGTGACAATCGCCTTGAGGTTCGCCTCAGTCAAGGTCACGTCAAACAGATTGACGCCGAAGATCCTCCGGGCATCGGCAGCCGTCTTGTCTTTCGTGTAGCCGGCCAGGTCGATGAGATCCTTCTCGTGCAGCTCCCCGATCTTCGCATAGTGCTCCTCGAGGATCTCCCCTATCCGGGCATTGAGCCGCTCGAGCCGTTTCCTCCTCCATTCCGTCGCCGGCCGGATTGTCGGATCCCCAACGATCAAGGCCTTGAGGATCTCATCCTGCGCCTGCCCGAGGACCTTGACGACCTTCCCCAGGACATGCTCAGAGAAGCGCTCAAGATCGACCTGGTTCTTGATTGCAGCGTTGATGAATTTCGTTTCTATCGGTTGCACGATTAGCCCTCCCATGTATTTTTTTACTTTAGACCGGATCTTCTATCCCGGTGCCCCTGATAGACCCGATCCACCTGAAGCCCCGCGCCGCAAGGATCACGGCCTGTCCGGTAAAGGCCGTGATCAGGCGTCCGGAGGTTTTTCCCTCCTCTTTCCACCGGCGGCCTCCCGATCTCGCCCTTTTTCTGAAATCGGAAAGGCGCTGCTTCGGAATTTCAACGCCTGATTTCGGCATTGATTTAGCCAGCTGCTTCGGGATTTCTAACTTGTCCGGAGTTTGGACAAGTTGTTTATCCGTCCTCTTTCCCTGCTCCCTCGGGATTTCAAGGTCCGAAGTTTGGACATTGCTTCCTCGGGGAATTTTAACTTCGCCGGAATTTGGCGAAGTTGTTTTTATGTCCGTCCTCTTTCCCTGCTCCGCCGGCACCAGCTCCCCGATCCGACGGCCTCCTGTTTCTCCGGGATGTGACGCCAGGTTACGGCCTATTTTCAATTTTCTCATTTGCCCCCTACCGGACCCCTCGGAAGAAATAATCTCTGCTCCTGGACCTCAAAAGTGCCCCCCAGCGCACACAGAGAGGCCCTCCTGGACGCCTCCCCATCAGGAAGGCATAAAGGAGGCGGGACTGTCTTTCTGATTGTGGCATGGTGCCCGTGGGCACCAAATGTTTGGGCGTGGCGGGAAGGTCGCCCCTCCCGCCGGCCTGCGGCACTCATCACAGGATTGCCCGACAGTGTCCTATTTATTCCTTGCCCGCTTGAGGCCCTCCCCGGAGGCCTCCTGCTGCCGGAGCTGCTCCCGCTGCCTCTCGATCTCGGCGATCCTCCGGTTCCATTCCATTAGCGCCCTCGTGCCGGCGTGGCGCTGGTGCGGGGTGCCCTCCGGGGGAAACACGGCGAAGTGTTCCGGCAACGGCAGGGGATCCTCGATCTCGGCCGCCCGAAGAATTTTTATGGCCGTCGCGTTGATCTGCGCGCCCTTCCTTCTGACCTCGTCATAAATGCGCCTCGAGTCCTTCTCCTCATCAGCCCGGGTCGGATCTTGCTTCAGGGCAAATTCACGGCGCAGCTCGAGAAGGACCTTCTCATCCAGGAGCTTGTCTGGCGACGAGATCACGGCCTGGAGACGCTCGAGGTTATTCCTGACAAAGGCCTTCTTATCATCCGGGCCCACCATGTTCCTGACGAGGGTCCGGATCTCCTGGTTTCTCAATTCCTGGAGCATCGCCTTCGACGGATCCTTGGGGACCTCCGGCTCCGTCACCCGCAAGATGGCCTGGGTGCTCGCCTCCGCGCTCTGCTTCGTTGCCTCGATGTGCGGCCGGATTGCCTGGAGGAGCGCCCTCCTGGCCTTCAAAACGTGCTCGGCCCGCTTCTGTGCAGCGACCTCCTCCTTGAGCTCGCTAAGGTCCAGCTCCTTCGCCTCGGCGACGGCTTTCCTGAAGCGGTCCAGGTAAAACCGCCCGGCGTCGAGCAGGGGGTCGGCATGGGGCACGCAGAAGTTCGGCATGTCCAGCTCGCTTAGCTCCTTATACGCGGAATACTCAGAATAGATCGGGTGAGGTTTCGGTCTTGGGATTGTTGGTCTTTGGTATGCCATACGTGTTTCCTCCTTCGTGTTTTTTGATTTCTGCAAAACGATTTTATTTTTTCCAATGCCCCGGGATGCTGGAATCCCGCGACCACTGTTTCATCTTCTCAATAAACTCATCGCGCCCGCCAGGATCCCCGGCGTCGACACGGGCGCGGAGATCCTCCTCCGTCACCTCCGGGGGCCGCCCGACGGACAGCTCCATTTCAACCTCCGCCTCGCGAAGCCGATCGTAATAGGCCCCCCAGTCGAACTGGGGCGGATTTATCTTTTCTTCGAGTGCGACGATCCGCGCCTCAAGATTTCTCTTTGCCATCTCTGCCCACCTCCATTTCTTTATCCAGGCGTTTTTTCCTCAAGGCCGCCCTCCTCGCCTTCCGCCTCTCCAGGATCTCCTCCCGATGCTTCTCATAATAGGCCTTGTCCATCTCCCGGATCCTCTCGCGGTGCTTGACCTTGTAAAGTTTTCGCCTGCACCAGGTCACTGGGTCCAAAATAATCATATTGCCTCTCCTCTCTCGCCCGGCAATGTCTCCTATCGGAGACGTTTGGGGTCCGTGGGCCCCGTTTGGTAACCAGGGTTACCATTTTCAGGGCCGGCAGTGTCTACCGTGGTAGACATTTGTAAACAATTGTTTACGTTTTCGAGGCCTCCCCGGATGATATATCCCGGTGCCGGACGCGGACCCGATCCGCCGAAAGCCCCGTGTCTCAAGGCCTCTGGCATTTCCCGGTTGAAGGGCCTGCGCCCGGCGTCCCGGTTTTCCCGCCTTTTCCCATCCGGCAGCCTCCTGGAGCCCGTCCGGCAATGTGAACAATTGTTCACAATATCCGCGACCGGACCCGTGGTTCCCATTTTTGACACCCATGGGTGCCAATTGGCACGGTTTTGACAACAATCGTTGCCATCCTGGGACCCCAGGGTCCCATTTGTCTCCCAGGGGATACATTCACCGCCGCCTCCTGGAGCCCTTCCAGCGGTCCCTTGCCCGGATCGCGTTGAGGTTAGTCAACTCCCTGGAGATCTCCCTGGTGCAGGGGGTGTCGTCCGTCAGCTCGCCGGGTCCGATTTTGAATTGCCCTTTGACCTTGACGAACCCCTGCTTTGTGCGCCCGAAATTCCACTCCTGCCTGAATTGACCAAGGTCGAATTTTCTCAGGGTGTCCGGCTTGATCTCGGACGGGATCTGCTCATAACCTAAGTAGGGCCCTCCGATAAACTGGAAGCCCTCCCTTGACGAGGCCGCGCGCCTCGTGAAGGTCAAGACGGCATACGGCGTCGAGTGCCCGTCATCCTGGATCCTGAAGAGATAAATTTTATCGCCGCCTCGCAGCCCCTCGAGCTTTTTCTCCGGCACCTCGATCATGCCGACCCCATCGTCACCCACGACGACCGGTTGAAATGATAGCCAGTCCATTTCATACCTCCTCCCGTTTATTTTTCTCCGCGAGAACGACTTCCATCGCCGAGACCCTCTGCTCCAGCAAGTGATCGCTCATGCAGCCGAGCAAGACCTGACAGCCATAGATCATGGCGCGTGCCGAGGCGACGTCCACGGTTCCCCACTTCAACTGGTTGACAAGCGAGCTCAAAAATCTCCTGACGTCCTCGGGCCTCTTGAGGCTTGTCCTCCTCCTCGACGGCGACACGGATGGCGCCGGCTTCTCCCCGATCTCATCCAGGAAGGCCCGCAGGGCATCCTCGGCGACCCTCAAATCACGGATGTGCTTCGCGGAGGGGTCGGCATTCAATTTCGACTGAGTGCCGATATAGCCATTCCAGAGCAATTTTAATTTTGTCTGCGTAGAGGTGTCCTCAAGGGTTTCAAGGAGCCTCTCGATCTCGGTCTTATCGAGGAGGGCAGGGGTTCGCCGGTTCCCGTTCAGGATTGCGATGTTTGTTTTCTTGTTCGTGTTTTTTTTCATCAGGTAAAACCGCCTTTTGGATTTTTTCCTCCTTTCCCTTAACGATCCCAATACGGCTCAGGACTCTCCCTGTCCGCGACCTCGAAAAGGCCTGGCCCGACTTTTTGCAGTTTGATCATTTTTTCCAGGACGCCGGTCCGCCGGTGAAATTCCACGGAAGCCCTCGCGGCGTTTTTCCCCTCTTTGGGTGTTCGCCTGATCATGATCACGCTGTCCGATTCCTGGCTGACGAAAGAGGAGTCCCGGATCGACTCGTAGGACAGGGCCTCCTCGCTTGCCCCTTTGGTCGTATGACATAACAGGAAAACAATCATTTCCTCCCGGACGGCCAGGCTTTTAAGAAATCGGACCACCGTCCCGATTTCGATCGATGGGTTGCGGGTTCTGGCGAGGTCGATCAGATAATGCAAGTGATCGATGAAAACGATCCTCGTGTGGTATTTTGCGAAGCCTTCCAATATCCGCTCCTCGATCCAGGGCAGGGCGTGTGCCTTCAGTTTTTTCGGCATAAAGAAAAGCGGGAGGTCGGCGCCGAATTGTTCCAGGAATTGCCGGGGCGTGACCTCATAGGAAAACCAAAGGGAGGGCTGCTGCTGCCGGTCAAAGTTCGCCGTCAAGGTTTGGGCGAGGAGGGTTTTGCCGTTTTTGGTCGGCCCGGAGATCGCGATAACCTCGCCGTCGCGGAAGTCCTCGATCGCGTGGTCCAGGGAGGGGATCAGGGATTTCACCCGGACCAGGGCCTCCGGCTGATTTTTGAGGGCCAGGGCCATTTCATGTGACGAAATGACCTGATCCGGGCCGTCGTATTCCGCGAGGTTCATCGGCTGCTTGTGCTTCTCAATCAATTTCATTTTTCTCCTCCTTCAGCATTTCGATTTCGTGACGTTCGAAGCCGACCAGGCGCCGGACCGTCCCGGGGATTTCGGGATCGGTCGCGAATCTTTCCCGAAGTCCCAGGAGAAAACCAATGTCGGCCGTGTAAAACCGGATCGCCTCGATGATTTCCCTTTCCAGGGCCTTCTTGAGTTCCCCGAAATGGTCCGGGATTTTGAGCCCCTGGGCCCTGGCTTTGATTTCGGCTTCGGTCCGCCGGTCGTAGGCCGCGGCGCCCGCGAGGATTTCCCGCCGTTCCCGGGGCGTGTATAGGCCGGTCATTTTGTCCATCGCGACGGCTCCCCGCCCCTGGCCGGTGCCCTGTCCTGGGCTCTTTTCATCCAGGCATTGAGAAAGCGGGGCCAGTTCGACTTTTTGTTTTTCGGATTTGCGTCAACCCAGGCTTCAGCCCTCGCTATTTCTCGTTTAAGGTCGATCGCCGGATAGGCTTTAGACCACTTCTCCTGGTGTTCGGCCTGGATGCCGATGAAGGCGCGAGCCTCATCGCTCCAGGCAATACTTCCATTCCTTTCCTTATTCCTATTCCTGGGTTCCCGGGTGCTTCCCGGGTGCTTCCCGGGTGCTTCCCCGATACTTCCTCTTTGGTCTATTTCCGGACCTTCGGGAGGTGCCGGATAGAGGGGCTCCCCCTGGGCCTCTTTCCCGGAAAAGCGCTGATGCTCGGCAAAGGTCGGGATGACGCCGTAATACTTTCCGTTCACGGCATATTTAAACACAAACCCGGCCCCCTCCAGGATCGCCAGGGTGCCCTCCATGTCGAAGTCGAGGAAAGGCAATATATCAAGCTTGAGTTGCCTGGGCCTCCACTCGAAACGTCCCGCCTTGTCGGCCTGGGTCCATAGTCCGCAAAATACAAGCATCGGGTGTTTCCCGGGGTATGCCGCCTCGAGTTCTTGTAAACCCTCATGACGGAAAAAGGATGGTTTGATCGTTCGTATTCGTGCCATCAGGACCTCCTCCGCCGCCACGACGAACGCCACCACGATCGCGGAGTCCGGCGCCTGATTTTCTCGAGGAGCTCCTGTTCCTGTTCCTTCGTGTCCGCCAGGACAATTATTCCAAAGAGCAGGGTCGCCGCGGTCGCAAAGGGTCGACGGCATGAGGTCTTGAAATCGGTCTTTTTGTCTGTGTGCATGATACTTTCCCCTGTATCGCCCCTGATTAAGATCGGCGAAGGCGGCGGGAATTTCCGCCTTGTCGGTCCGCGGACCTATCGCCGATCATCTTCTCGTCTTTACCTCCCCGGATCGGGTGTCCGGGTGCCCCGCGCCCGGCCGTGTCCGTGAAACCCTCGTCCCTCAAAGGTATCGGGCGTTTCGAAAAGGGGTTCATATAAGCGCCGGCCTCCGTTTCCCGTCAATTTCCACGATCACCCTCAGATCCGGCGCCCTTCGCCCGGGACCCCTTGAGGCCACCGGCCAGGGTCATCCGGGACGCGATGTCCTCCATAATCCAAATCGAGGAATAATAAATTTTTCGTTCGATGAGCACGGGGTTCTTGATTCCGACCTTACGCGCATCCCGGTTGCGTAATGTGCCCAGGTTGTAAATTCCGTTGGTCACCTCGGGCAGGGCGGTTCGCGCGTGAAGCGGCTTCTTTCTCACCGTCGCCCATATTTGAAGAAGGACCGGCTTGAGCTCCTCCGGCACATCCGGCCCCGGCTCCCAGGAGGGCTCGGGAAGGCCAGGCTGAGCCTCCGGCACCTCGATCATGGATTTATATTTTTTCCCGGAGACGACCGGCGTCCGGGACTTCTTGGTATTTTTCATACGAAACCTCCTTTTGGTTTTTTGGTTTTTCCCCAAAAAAAAAGACGGGACGGCCTGATACTGTCATCTCAGACTGTCCCGTCTATTTTTCTCACAAGGTCCGGGTCGTCACCTTGCCATTGCCCGGACCGCTTAATCTCAATGTCCCGTTAAAAGATATTCCGTTGCGAAAGAGCTTTTTAATTTGCTTTTACTGGAAAGACTATACCGCAGAGCTAAATCCCCTGTCAATGCACTTATAGAAAAAAGATTCAACGGCCTATTTTTTCTCGTTAAGATTGACCACCTGGCCGCCCTTGGGCTTGACCTCATAGGCCCTGTCGACCGCCTTCGAAACATCCCTCAAGGGCCCCGACTGCATTTTGGCATATCTCGTAGTCATCTGGATCGTGCTGTGCCCCATCGATTTCGACACAGCGTAAATATCTCGCACCGCACCATACGCGAAGGTTCCGTAGGAGTGTCTCGTGGTGTGAAATACAACTCGATCCTTCCGATCCTCGACGCCGTCGTTGAAGCCGAGCGCCTTGATCACCCGGGGAAATGTATTGCTGACCTTCTCGAGCTTTTTACCAGAGGCCGTGGCAAAAATATATTCCGACGGCTTGCCCCGCGGCCGCGACTCCAGCATCTCCTGGACCTCTTTCCCGAAGTAAACCTCCCTGGCCGACGACGCCGTCTTGCCCGTCCTGACCACAAGCCGACCCTCCTCGAGATCAATGTCCTGCCATTTGAGACTCGCAAGCTCGCCGAATCTGCAACCACAACGAAGCCCCAAAAGGGTCATGCCGTAGACATCTTCGGACTTTTCCCGAAGCGCCTCGAGCAGCCTCGCGGCCTCCTCCGGCGTTAAATACCGCCGGCTCGCGTTGTCGATCTTCGGCATAGTCACCCTTGAGGCTCCAGGGGCCGCGGATCCCGCCCGCTTCGAGAAAACGACCGGCACTTCATCGATGAGACGCCGGTCCCTGGCCGAATTAAGGACCTGTCTGCAGACGGCGAAGCAGTATTCAACCGACCGATCCGCGGCGCCCGCCGTGATCATGTTCCGCCGGATCCGTTCGATGCCGACGACCGATATTTTTTGCAGTGGCGTTTTCCCGATCACCGGCGCGATCCATCGCTGAAAAAGTCCCTCCTCGCGCTCGACGCTGCCGGCCGCCTTTTTAAGCCGCGCATCCGGAAGGTATGTATCCCTGAAAAATTCTCCGAACGTGAGGGCCTCCCGCTTGAGGCGCTTCTCCTCGGCCTCTTTCGCCTCGAGCTTCTCCTTGAGCCGCCGGCGCTTCTCTTTCGGACCGACCACATCCTCGCCATACTTGATGGACTTCCTGACCTGGTCAAGCGCATATTGCGCCGCTTCGGGCGAGCAGCCCTGCGACGCCCAGCCCACGCACTCCTCATGATATGTCTTGCCTAATTTATACCGGATATAAAAACATTTATCCTTTTTGCCTTCGTGCTCGCGATGCTTCGATATGTAACACCAAAGACCCGGGATTTTATCCCCGGCGGCGTCTCTCACCTCGTGCCGCCTTCCAGCCTTTTGCGCCTTACGCTCGTCATCCATGCCGTCACCTCCCGAATTGAAATATCCGGCAGCAGCCCCCGGAAGGGATTGCCGCCGGCGTGGCGTTGAAACGCACGATGTCCCTCACCGATCGGCGGTCACAAACCTTTTCCATGAAGGCCGCATAATCGAAAGGCCGCAGCCCGTCACCCTTCACGTCCGTCTTGAATTGAACATGGGATTTGAAGGATCCGCCGATCACGACCTCGGGACCTCGGCTTCGCCTGACGACATCCAGGATCTCGTCCTGGACGGCGAGGGACCCGAAAAGGACCGAGCCGTTTTTCACCGGCCGGAAAAGATAGACCGTGTCACCCCTCCGCAATTTCCACGCGCCGAATATCGGGAGGGTGAGCTCCCCGGATCGCTCCGGGTCATTCCCGGCCCCGACGATATAAAGCCACTCCCTCCCCCTGAAATTCGTTTTTTCCATATCCTTTTCCCTCCTCGAAAAGCAGGTCGGGCGGGTATGCGGTCATGATGACCCGACCATTTTTTCCCACCTTTTTCCCACCTTTCTTGTGATAAGTCAGCTCACGCCCTGTGACGTCGTGTTAATATATATACGATATATGTCACGGAATTTCAACGCTTTTTTTGCTCTTTGTGCACTCTTTAACAAATCAGGTGACGCCACGTTAAAGACGGTATTTTCCGGACTGAAAATCCGGGTGTCGGCGGTTCAATTCCGCCCTGACCCACCAGAAAAATAATAAAAGGCCGGTTCACAGAGAACCGGCCTTTTTTCTATTGCGGCAGGTCGTCCAGTCTATCTGCGAAATGACGCTTTCTATCCCGCGAGCAACCGGATGCAGAGTGGGACGAGGACGATGACGGCCGCGGTGACCGCCACCCAGCAAAAGACATCCATCGGTCTCTCCAGCCCGATCGCCAACACATCCCAGTCCTTCTCCTCTATCAAACCCCTGATATTCTTATGATAAAATTGTTTTTTGCATATTAAATGGTATGACTCCTGCATAGCATCAAATACCACATTCTTGACTGTATAATTAAAAATGACCTCAGGAGGTCTAATATTATCATGACAATAAGAAAAACCTTCTTTGTTCTGACTTTTGCAGTTTTAGTGCACGTGATTCTCCCGGAAAACGCCTCAGCCTATTTGGATCCCGGCACTGGAAGCTATCTTTTTCAAGTTCTACTGGCAGTTTTTATCGGAGGCCTGGTTGCTATTAAGACATTCTGGCTAAAGATCAAGGATTTCGGCGCTAACTTATTCAAGAAACAGTAGGGACGAAGCCATGGAAGCAGCGGCCAGTCGCCTCAAAGGTTCTTTCAGGGATCCAAGCGGTTTCATCTTTTCTCAGGACGGCACGCTATTCAGGTCCGTCAGCCGTCTCTATCAGAAAAATTATGATCATCTCATTCAGTCAGGACTATATGATAAACTTGTTAAGAGCGCTTTGCTGATTTCACATTGCGAAGTTCAATCTTCAACAGACAAGAAAAACGATGAATACAAAATCATTCAACCGGAAATTGTTCCCTTCATCTCCTACCCGTACGAATGGTGCTTCAGCCAGTTGAAGGATGCGGCACTAACGATTCTAAGAATACAAAAGCAAGCCCTAGAATTCAACATGACCCTCAAAGATGCAAGTGCATACAACATACAGTACTTTAAAGGTAACCCTATCCTAATTGACACGCTTTCATTCGAAACCTGCAGGGAAAATCAACCGTGGATTGCCTACCGTCAGTTTTGTCAGCATTTCTTGGCACCACTTGCGTTGATTGCATATCGTGATGTGCGACTCAGGCAACTCATGAGGATATACATAGACGGTATCCCCCTGGATCTCGCAAGCAGGCTGCTTTCAAAAACAAGTTGGTTCAATACTGGTCTTATGTCACATCTTCACTTACACGCAAAAGCGCAGAAGCGATATGAGACCAAAACGACATCAGTTAAGATGACAAAAATAAGAAAACAACACCTCCTAGCCTTGATCAATCACCTTGAATCAGCCATCATCAATATACAGTGGGAGCCTGCCGGGACAGAATGGGCGGACTACTACGAAGATACAAACTATACGCAAGATTCAATGAGCCACAAAAAGCGACTCGTGGAATCATATCTCAATGAATGTAAACCGGAGACCGTATGGGATCTGGGTGCTAATACCGGGTTGTTCAGTCGTATAGCGTCGTCAAAGGGAATTCACACCGTTGCGTTCGATGTTGACCCGGCTGCTGTAGAAAAGAACTACCGCCAGATGCGGGAAAACAAGGAAACAACAATGTTACCCTTATGTCTGGACCTGACTAATCCAAGCCCCGCGCTTGGCTGGGCGAACGAAGAAAGACTTTCTCTGTTCAACAGGGGACCGGCCGATATGGCCCTTGCGCTGGCGCTGATTCACCATCTGGCAATATCTAACAATCTACCCCTCGACCATATCGCCGATTTTCTCTCCGGATTGTGTCGCCATCTGATCATTGAGTTTGTCGAGAAGGAAGATTCTCAGGTCCAAAGGCTGCTGCGCTCCCGTGAGGATATCTTTTATAATTACACAAAAAAGAATTTCGAGGTTGCCTTCCGAAATTATTTTTCAATATTCAAATCCGAAAAGATATTGAATACACAGCGCACGTTGTATCTGATGAAGAACCTTAACGCTAAGTGAGAATCAGGGGCTTCATCACTACAACGACGAAGGGTTCCATAGAGCATACCGGAAAATGGTCAGGGGCCCATGGAAACCACTAAAGTTAGTAAGCTTGTCATAGAATGAGAGATTATGAAAGAAGCGGCTTAAAGCCTTATCCCGGATAGGAAATAACTGTCCGGGAAGAGCCTGGGTTTTTCATGTTAAACAAAATAAATAATTATCAGCATTACTTCTTCGCTTTTTTCACGGTTCTGTTTTTTTTACAGTACAATCAAGGCGAAGCCTTGTTTAAAGACTCATTGTGGACGTTGCTATTTGTCGCTATTCTTACCGTTGTCTTGGATATTGCCGCGCGTATTATAATCAATGAAAAACAGAAAAGACCTTTTGTTATAAGTGTGACATTATTTTTCATTTTGTCGTACGGAAATATTTACTCATTTATTCAATCTGTAGCGGTACTACGGCACAGATATTTGCTTGTTATGTGCATACTGCTTTATAGCTTGATTATTTATATATGGCTTAAGCAGAATAAAATTACTGAGATTGTCTCGCGTTCTTTCACTGTAGCGTCTCTATTACTATTCCTGAGCTCCTTATCCGGGGTACTGAAGAATGAGGTATTGTTATCATCGATGCCTGCTCCAAGACTTGCTGCTGCCAGCGAAAAAAACAGTGTTTTCGATGGAGACAAACCAGATGTATATTACATTATCCTTGACGGTTACACCCGTGAAGATATTTTAAGAACAACGTATGAATATGATAATAGTGCTTTTATAAAAGATTTACAGTGCAAAGGCTTTTACATCGCACATCAGAGCAATAGCAATTATAATCGAACAATTTATTCTCTTCCTTCGTCCTTTAATATGGAGTACCTGGACGCCGAGTCTGGTCAACTTTCTTTAAATAAAGGGCAACTTACACAGAAAATACGCGATAATCATGTCGCTGAAATATTTAAAAGCTTGGGCTACTCCACTTATTGTGTAGGTCATCATTGGATTGCTGGTCACTCGACGACAGCATCTTTTGATAAGGTCATATATTATCCCGGTATTTACAACGAATTTTTTAATGGATATGTATATGGCACAATCTTCAGGGTTTTTTATGAGCGATTTATATCTCCATATAAAATGCATGTCAGAGAAAAATTTATTTTGGATCAGCTTGAGAGCCCGCCAAACACAAAAACTCCCAAATTTATATTTGCCCACATATTGCCGCCACACGAGCCTTATGTGTTTTCTGCTGATGGCTCAATGAATTTTAACGTCATGGATTTTAATACATCTATAGAAAAAGCAAGAAAGGGATATATAGATCAGATAAAGTTTGTCAACTTTCGAATATCAAAAATTGTTGAAAAAATATTCAGAACTTCAAAGACGCCGCCGGTAATCATTATACAGGGAGACCACGGTTGGACACTTGAAGAAAAGGGAGACTCAGCCAAGAAAGAACGTATGGCTATATTAAACGCCTATTTAGTCCCGGAAGCAGTTAAGCAACGTTTGTACGAGAATATAACTCCTGTTAACTCTTTTCGTTTGATTTTCTCAGGGTTATTTGGAGCTGACTATCCTCTTCTACCAGACAGAAGTTATTTCATCGATGATACCGTAGCAGATGTAACTGAGACTCTAAGAAAAGAACAAGAAAACAAGATATAGCTGAACATCACGATAACAGGGATAAAAAAGGCCGGTTCACAGAGAACCGGCCTTTTTTCTATTGCGGCAGGTCGTCCAGTCTATCTGCGAAATGACGCTTTCTATCCCGCGAGCAACCTGATGCAGAGTGGGACGAGGACGATGACGGCCGCCGTGACCGCCACCCAGCAAAAGACATCCATCGGCCTCTCCAGCCTGAGCGCCACATCCTCCCAGTCCTTCTCCTCGAGCAGACGCCGGCATTTAAACACCAGCCCGCCCTGAGCCGCCCCGGCATGCGATTGGATTCCCACCTGCTCCAGGGGCAGCGGAAGGGTGCAACCACCCGCCTTCATTGTCTTCACGCCCATAGGACAACCTCACTTTCAATGCGAATCTGTTTTCAATTTCACCGTTCTCCGGCAATCCCGCCTCCGTACTTGCGAAGAACGGCCGTGACAACCCCCCCGAGGCGAAGCTCTGATTTTGCCCTGACGGGGGGATAGTTCCGATTGGCCGATTCGAGGAGGGTATCCCTCCCCCGGATTCTCAGGTACTTCATCGTCCATTGCCCGTCGACCTCGGCAAGGACGATATCCCCGCTCCTGGGCTCCCTGTTCTTTTCCACGAGCACGAGATCACCCTCCATGATGCCTTCATCGATCATGGAATCCCCCCGGACCCTGACGAGGAAAGTGGAGTCGGGGCGAGTGATGAGATACTCGTCGAGCGAAACGACATCGCGCAGTTCTTCTTCGGCCGGCGCCGGTAGCCCCGCCTGGATATCCCCGACCAGAGGAAGGGGAAAGGACCTGCGCGCCGGCCTCAGGTGCCGCCGGTCCTTTTCCAGAAGGCCCTTCGATATGAGCTTCTGTACCCAGAAATAGACGACGCTCTTGGATCGCACCTCGAGCAGTCCCATCATTTCCGCGTAGGTCGGCATTCGCCTGTTCTCGCGGAAGAATGCGGCGATCCTCCTCTGGACGCCTTCCGTCGTCCGCCATCTCTTCATGAAATAATTATAATAGAACGTTCGTTCTAAAATCAAGAGAAAAATAATGCCTTCCCTTATTCTCTTTAAGGGATTTCCACCCCCGGAATCAGGTTTCCACCGATTACGAAAGCGGAAATTGTCTGCAAGAATAAATACCTGAAGAATTCCGGGACAACATTTCCCACACGCACGAGGAGGTCGAGCGATGATGACTTTCAGACAAAAACTTTTTTTGGTTGGAATCGCCGCCGTCACGGCACTCTTAACCCTGGCGCCTCTCTCCGGGTGGTGCGACGAGACGAGTATGCCGCCCGACATGATGCCCAAGATCTTCGGACAGGAGGATTTCATCTACGTCTGGACCCTTGGTGAGGAGGGGCTGGGGGACGGACAGGACAAACTCGTGACGGTGGATGTGAACCCGAAGTCGCCGAAATACGGCACCGTGGTGTATTCCGTGTCGGTCGGCGGACGAAACGAGGCGCACCACGCCGGTTTCACCCACGACCGGCACTATATCTGGGCTGCCGGCCTGGACACCAGCAAGATTTTCATCTTTGACATCCGCACGGACCCGGCACGGCCGCGGCTGGTCGGGGCCATCACGGACTTTGTGGCGAAAAGCGGCGGCGTGGTCGGCCCTCACACGGTGATGCCCGTCGGCGACCGCATGATCATCACGGGCCTCTCCAACAACCGCGACCACGGTGGGCGGACGGGGCTGGTTGAATACACCGCCGACGGAAAATACGTGGCCACTTACTGGATGCCGACGGATGACGATCTCCAAGACGCGGTCAAGACAGGCAAGTACGCCGACGGATACGGCTACGATGTGCGCATGCTGCAGAGGCTTGACTTTATGATCACCTCATCCTTCGCCGGCTGGTCGAACTACATGATGGACTTCGGCAAATTACTGAAAGATGAAGAGGCCATGAAACGCTTCGGCAACACCGTCGTCGTGTGGCGCATGAGTGACCGAAAGCCGCTCAAGATTTTCGACGTGCCCGGCTCGCCCCTCGAAATCCGATGCGCCCTCAAGCCGGAGCACGATTACTGCTTCACCGCTACCGCCCTCACCTCGAAGTTCTGGCTGGTCTACCGAGACAAGACAGGCGCGTGGCAGGCCCGGGAGGTCAGCGCGATCGGCGATCCGGCCAAGGTGCCGCTTCCCGTTGCCTTCTCCATCTCATCCGACGACAAGCTCATCTGGGTCACCACTTTCGCGGACGGCAAGGTCCGCGCATTCAACGTCTCCGATCCTTTCCATCCCGTTCAGGTCTATGAAAAGCAGATCGGCTCACAGGTGAACATGGTCTCCTCCAGCTGGGACGGCAAGCGGATCTATTTCACCAGCTCGCTGCTGTCCAAGTGGGACAAAAAGGGAAAGGACAACGAGCAGTTCATCAAGGGGTACACGTGGGACGGGAAGGAACTCAAGGAGCGGTTCGCCATTGACTTCACCCGGGAAAAGCTCGGGCGCCCCCACGAGATGAAGTTCGGGGCCTACTCGCTGTACAAAAAATAATGGCTCCAGTCCAAGGAAAGGGTAAAAAGACAGGACGGGTCCGGTTCGTCCCGTGCCTCCTGGTTTCCACGCTGGGGATAGGGGTGTGCGCCGCGGGGTTGCCGGCCGTCCCGGACGCGGTGCACGGCCCCGGGGACGTGAAGACCGGCTACGAATCCGCCGACTACGAGACCCGCTCCGTCAGCCTCCAGAGCCGCAAGGGCCTGCCGGCCGATCTCATGCGCCTGCTGAAATCACCCCCTCGGGGGCTCCCGGCGGTGCCCGTACCCCGGGACAACCCGGTTACCGGCCCGAAGATTCAGCTCGGGCGGAAGCTCTACTACGATCGCCGGCTGTCGTTCAATGAGACCATGTCCTGCGCCATGTGCCACATCCCGGAGCAGGGATTCACCAACAACGAACTCAAAACGGCGGTCGGCATCGAGGGGAGGACCGTGCGGCGGAACGCCCCCACGATTTACAATGTTGCCTACTTCTCCAACCTGTTTCACGACGGGCGGGAGACGCGCCTGGAGCACCAGGTCTGGCAGCCGATGCTGGCACCCAATGAAATGGCCAACCCCAGCATCGGCTACGTGATCGAAAAGCTCGGCCGCCTTCCGGACTACAAAGGGCTCTTCGAGGCCGCATTCGACGGGCGCGGGCCGGGGATAGAGACCGTCGGCATGGCGATCGCCTCTTACGAACGAACGATCATATCCGGCAATTCTCCCTTCGACCGGTGGAGATTCGGCGGGGATGAAAAGGCGATCGGCGAAGCGGCCAAGAGGGGCTTCCGGCTCTTCACGGGGAAAGCAAACTGCGTGGTCTGCCACACAGCCGATGACCGTCAAGCCCTCCTTACCGACGACGCTTTCCACAACACGGGCCTCGGGTGGGAGGACTCCGTAGGCGGCGGCCCGGCGGAATACCCCGTCCAGCTTGCCCCGGGCGTGGTCGTGCGGGTGCCGAGTGCGACGGTCGAGAGTTTCGGTGAGCCGCCTCCCAGCGACCTCGGCCGCTACGAGGTGACGCAGAATCCCGCGGACCGCTGGCGCTACAAGACCCCGTCACTTCGAAACGTGGCATTGACATCGCCTTACATGCACAATGGCGTCTTCGGCAGCCTGAGAGATGTCGTTGAATTCTACAACAAGGGGGGGATCCCGAATCCCCTGCTCGATCCGGAAATACGGCCGCTCGGGCTGACCCGCGGGGAGATGGGAGATATCGTCTCCTTTCTGGAATCGCTTACGGGCGACAACATCGAAACCCTTGTCCGCGACGCCTTCGCAGCGCCCGTCGGTGACAGACACTGAGGACAGGACGCCGTTGCCCCTGTTCCGGTTCCAAAAATCCATGCCCGGAGGAACGATGTTAATAACCGTATTCAGAAAGAGGGGTTGAAACCGTGAAGAGACTCGAAATACCGGAAGGATGGCAGGACATGCTTTCCTTTCCCCTTGTCGAGAGCCTTCTGGGACGCCGCTCACGGCGCTTCTTCATGGGGGCGGAGATTCCCGACGGTGTTTTTGCCTATCAATCGCGTTTCGCGCCGGTGGCCCTCTCCGAACTGGAGAAACTGCTTGTCCTGTGCGCCATGGCCGGCAACACGGGGTGGCATTACCTTATCCCCCACAATGACCGGTACGCCCCGAACCTCCCGAATTACGCCCGTGCTGCCGGGGGACGGACCTTCCCGTCCTCGGCGGGTTTTCAGACAAGCGAAGTCTTTTTCACGGATGACGACGGGGTTTACATGCTGAATACCCGGGACGCAGCGGACCTGAGAGAAATGAAAGGCGATGACACCCTTGATCTGGCTGCGACACTGGAGAAACATCGTTCCCGCATCCGCAAGCTCGCGAAGGGCCGTCTCTACCTTCCTCCCCGCGACCCTCACATCGAAAGCCACAACCACTGGGTCGTGAACCGGCCGGGAAGCCTTTTCGTGTTCCCGGCGGCGGACGTCGCCCTCCATAACATCCTGAACATCTGCTACTACCTGCAGAACGGCTACGCCCTCTACGATGACGTGCACGGGGGAAAAATTAAAGACCTCGAGAGGTTCAAACACTTATACGACCAGGACAATCTCCTGCCCCTGAGTTACGTCGAGCGGTACTCCCTGACGGAAGCGACGACGGAGCTTGTGGCTTCCTGTTACGCGGGGGCTTTGATGCTGCAGGCAGTGGGGCTCGGGGGGTGGATGTTCAACGGCGTAAATCCATACTCGATCCTGGGTGCAAGCGGGGATCCCGAAGTCCCGGGGCTGGGATTCCTGTTCGATCAACGCGAGGACTGGGCCGTTCCCAATGTCACCGGGTTGAAGGGCGCCTTCGAAGGCCACTGCCCGCCTCACTTCCGCGACATGAAAGGCGCCGTTGAATCGGCAGTCAGGATGAAGTTCGGTCCCGGGGGTCCTTTCTACGAGCAAACACCGGGACCCTGGAAAGACACGGCGGCTGTTCGCCGCAGCGCCCGGGTTCACGATGAGGAATTCCAGGCGTGCGTCGCCCTTCAGGCCCGGTACATCCTCGATCGTTTCGGCAAATTTCCCGGCACTGTCCCGACCATCCTGGTCTTCACCTATCTGCAGGCACACCATCTTGATCTGGAATACTACGATCGATTCTATCGGCCGGGTTCCTATCTGAGAACCCACGCCGAACACATGTCCCGCTGGCATCCGCGGGCTGCAGAAGGTCACGGCACGGCCAAAAAGAAATAAGTTTTCGGGGCTTTATAATAATGGGCCGCCGGCATCTGAAAAGAACGTGAATCCGCCTTTCCCAATAACAGGTTGTTTCCCCGCTCGGTCGGCGAAGGGACCCTGTTTCGAATGACCTCCAAAGCGCATCACGAAATCATTGACAAACAGCGGTCGTCTCATCGTGACCTGAGATACTTTGTGTTTCTCTTCCTTCTTTGCGTGTTGCTTTACCCGGCGAAAGTTCTTGGGGAAGCGGCTCGGTCCTTTTATCCTTTTGCTATTGAGTTCCCGGTGACCCAAAAACACAGGCCCCGCCGAATCCGCCCGTGATTCCCTCAACCCGTCTTTCTTCTCGTTCACATTTCCCCCCTGCCCGGGTGATCCGGGGAATAAAGAAAAGGGGGCTGCAGTCCGCAGCCCCCTTTTCTTACATCCTGTCTTTCCGTCGTAAAGGGCCCCTCAGCAGGGATTCCCCCCGCCTGCAACCGTCAGGATCCTGTAGTCCACCACGGTCACACCCTTTTCGTAGACGAGGACAGGGTTCAAATCAATCTGGTCGATCTCGGGATGATCCGTGACGAGCTTCGAAAGGGCCTTCATAACCCCGACAAGGGCTTTCAGGTCCTTCGGCTTCTGCCCCCGGGCGCCGGCAAGCACCGGGTAACCCGTAATCCCCCGGATCATCTCCATGCAGTCCTTTTCTTTGGCGGGCAGCAGGCAGAACCGCACGTCCTTGTAAATCTCGGTGAAGATCCCGCCCAGTCCGAACATCATGGCCGGTCCGTACTGGGGGTCGGTGATGACACCGATAATGACCTCGACGCCCCCCGGTTTTGCCATGGGGGAGACGGTGACGCCTTCGAGCTTCGCCTTCCTGACTTTCGCCTTCACGGTTTTCATCATCGCACGGAAGATCTTTTCAACATCCTTCTTCTCCACGTTGAGACGGACGCCGCCGACGTCGGTCTTGTGGGCGATGTCGGGTGAGGCGATCTTCAAAGCGACAGGCTTCCCGAATTTCTTCGCCAGAGTCGCCGCCTCCTTCGGCGTCGCGGCGAAACGGGCGTCCACGGCGGGGATCCTGTATTGTTTCAAAAGTTTCACCGCCTCGGGCGCCGCCATAAGGTCGGTCACTACCGCGTGGCCCGCCTCCGCCTTTTTGGTCTTGACCTCGTCGAAGGCGAAGAACTGGGCCAGGGCCCTCACGCCGCGTTCCGGCGTCGAAAAGACGGGGATCCCCTTCTTGTGCATGAGAGCCGCTTCTTCCCTCTCCACGTCGGCGCCGCCGCAGAAGACGACGACTTCGCCTTTGCCGGTGACGATGTCGGAGGCCCCGTGAATGGGGTCCCCGAAGATGACAACGGCGGTGTCGTAATCGGACTTCGCCGCCTCGATGGACCGCGAGTAGAGCGTGGGATCGGTGATGGCATCACCGGTGAGATCGATGGGATTGCTCACCCCGCAGTGCGGCGGAAGGAACGCCCGCAGCTTTTCCTTCAGGACCGCGGAAGGCGCGGGTGATTCGAGGCCGTATTTCTCCGCCTCGTCGATGGCGAGGATCGCCGCACCGCCGGAGCTCGAGATGTGAAGAAGGCGTCTGCCCTTCGGTTTCTCCATGTAGGCCAGTGCCTTGGAGAAATCATAAAGCTCTTCGAGGTTGTCGGCCCGGTAGATCCTGTATTTCCGGAAGATGGCGTTGTAGATCGCGTCGCTTCCCGCCAGGGACTTCGTGTGGCTCTCCGCCGCGACCTTGCCGCGGGCCGTGCGCCCCGCCTTCAGGATCACGACGGGCTTCGTGGCCTTCGCCAGGGATTCCATGAACAGGTAAGGACGCTTCACGCCCTCCACGTAGAGGGAGATGACCCCCGTGTTGGGATCCTCGTTGAAGTACCGGATGCAGTCCGACTCGTCGACATCGGCGCGGTTGCCGAGGCTCACGAAGGCGCTGAAGCCCAGGTGTTCGACACTCGCCCAGTCGATGAGGGCCGCCCCGACGGTGCCGCTCTGGGAGATGAAGGCGATCTTGCCTCTCGTCGTGATGAGCGGCCAGGAGGCGCAGAGGTTCGAGTAGGGGCTGTTCACGCCCTGGCAGTTGGGCCCGATGACCCTCACACCGTACTGCAGGGCTTTGGCGGCGAGCTCCGCCTGCAGTTTCTCCCCTTCCTCACCCGCCTCGGCAAAGCCCCCCGTGACGACAACAGCGGCCTTCACCCCCGCTTTGCCGCACTCCTCGATGGCCCCCGCAACCATCCTCGAAGGTATCAGGAAGACGGCAAGATCCGCCGGAGTGGGCGTAGAGCCGATGTCCTTGTAGACCTTGAGACCCAGGATTTCATCGGCCTTGGGGTTGATGGGGTAGATGGGCCCCTCGAGGCCCGCATTGATCAGGTTGTACAGGACATCGTAGCCGAGTTTCCCGGGCGTGTTCGACGCCCCGATCAGGGCCACGCTTTTCGGCTTGAAGATGGCATCGAGCTGGCTGACGAGACTCATATGGTCCTCCTTTTTCAAGGTTGATAACGGCGTGACGGACAAGGCGGGCCGCCCGGTCGGAGCTTTTATTTTTTATCACAGCCGGGCCGCATTTTCTACGGGGAACTTTCGAGGCCTTTGAGAAACAAGGGTTTGACCTTTGGGGTCCGCCGGGGTATGCTTCCCCACAAAATCCATCTGGAGCCGAGATGAGAATCCTCATACGCGGCGGGAGCATCGCGGCAGGCTTCGGTGTCAGCCGGGGCTACGTCGATATCCTGCGGGACTACTACACCCCCAAGGGGATTGAAATCATCAACCGGTCCAGGATCCGGGAAACCTCCTTCGAGGGCGTGGGGACCTTCGGCGAGGACATCGAACCCCTCCGTCCGGATATCCTGATCCTGCACTACGGCATCGACGACGCCTTCTCAGCCGTCCACCGCTCCGAATTCAAGGAGAACCTGGTGCACATCGTGCGGCAGGCAAGGGATCGTCTCGATTCGCTGGTCATCCTTCTCACCTCCCACAGTTTCGATGTCCCCAGCGAGATGGAAGCCGTCGGCATCTATTATCGCACGGTCCGAGAAGTGGCAACGGACCTCTATTGCGAAATGATCCCGATTCACACTTACTGGGCGGGCTATCTTCTGGGGAGGAAACTCTCGAGCGGGGATTTTCTTCAGAAGGACACCCGCTACCCGAACGAGAAAGGGCAGGAGATCTACGCCGAAGCGATCATCCAGAAACTGAATCGCCTGCTCCAGGCCGAGTGACGGGAAGCCCATTCCCTCTTCACATCATTACGGGATGAAAAAACATTTTTTTCAAGCACGATTTCAACCCCTACTCCTTACCTTCACTGTTCGATAAACCGGCGAAAACCCACCACGGGGCCTCTTTTCCCCTTGCCATCACTCGCCCGATTGTCTATATAGGAATCTCTGGAAAGACCAGCAAGCCGTTCACACGGACAGGAAGAGGGAGGTTAAGCTATGAGATTTCGAAAGGCTGGAAAAATCGCGGACAACCTTTGGTACCTTGGCCGCGAGGAGTCGGGGACCTACTGCCTAGAGGGGAAAAACGGCACCGTCATGATCAACGGGGGCCTGAGCTACATTCTCCCCGATGTGCTCGGGCAGATGAAGGAACTCGGCCTCGACCCGGCGAAGGTCACGAAATTTCTCATTCTCCACTCTCACTTCGACCATGTGGGAATCGTACCCTACTTCAAGAGAACGTACCCCAAGATTGAGGTGCTGGCCTCTGCGGCGGCCTGGAACATCTTTGCCAATCCGAAGTACGTCGCCGTGATGAACAGCTTCGGCCGGCTGAGCGCCAAGCAGGCGGGCGTGGAAGAGAAACTGACGGGTTACGACATAGACTGGCGCGACGACATGACGGGGACAACCGTCAGCGAGGGAAGCCGGATCGATCTGGGCGGCATTTCGCTTGACATCCTCGAAACGCCCGGCCATACCCATTGTTCCGTGACGGCCTATGAGCCGAATCTGAAGGCTCTCTTTCCCACCGACGCCGCCGGGATTCCCTACCGGGACCTCGTCTTCCCCTCCATGAACACCAATGCGAACCAGTACCTGGAAAGCCTCGAAAAGATGAAGCCCCTTCCCGTCTCAATCTTCTGCGCCGACCATTACGGCTTTATCATTGGCGAAGAAGCGGGGACGATCGTTGCCCAGACCATCCGGGAGGGGCGCAAGTGGAAGACCTACCTGGAGGAGTATTACCGGAAGCACGGCGGCGACATCGATGCCGCCTCGAAGTCTATAAACGAGTTTTTCTACAAGGAATTCCCCGGCTATTTCATTGCCCCCGATATCCTCGAGGGGGTCTTCAAACAGATGTTCAAGTTCATCGCGAAAACAATGCAGTAAGGCGATTTCCTTTTCACCCGACAGAAAGGGGGGCTGACCGGAACGGGTCAACCCCCTTTTTTATTTTCAATGAGGACCGGCGACGGGACAAACCCGCGAAGCCTCAGAGGACAAAGTAATAAAACGACGATATCAACAAGGCCGCGAAGAGGATCAGGAAGACAGGCCCTGCCAGGTATCGATAGGCACCGTAGATGGAGCATCTGAAGTACTCGCCCGTCACGACGAAACAGACATGCATGGGAGACACCATCATGCCCATGTAGCCGAAGGAATAAGCGCATGCCGTCGCGGCCGCCAGCGTCCCGAAGCCCGGGTCATTGCCGATGAGGGCGAAGACAATGGGAAAACTCGCGCCCACGAAGCCGAAGGCGACCCCCGTGACCAGCCCGGCGATGAAGGGAATGACCATGATGACCGTGAGCAGGGGAATCCCCGCGCCGATGAGTTCGTCACGCATGAGCGTCACAAGCGTTGCCCCCGCCGCGTCGAGGGGGTACCTGATGGCCGACGAGAAGAGTTGAATACCCACGACGAGTATCATCATGAGCCAGGTGTTCCGATCCCTGAAAAGGGCGAGGGACAGGCCGAAAGAACGGGGATCGACCGCGAATACCCAGAGCAAGGCGAAGATGAGGCCGACGAACATCGCCAGCAGGCTCGCCAGTGTACCGCCGACGCCGGCGAGCGGCAGAAGGGCGGAGCCCAGGACGGAGAGGATGACGAGGAGCGCGATGGGCCCCATCGCCGAGAGGGCGCCGGCAGGATCGAGGGATCCGTTCTGTGAACCTTCCCTGTGTCTACTTTTAACTTTTTTCAGGATGAAGAGATACCCCCCCAGCACGGCGACAATGGTGAAGGGCATCTGGACCAGGAAATAGGCGGCCACGGGGAGCCCCGAATATCGGATGGCCAGGATCACGCCCGGGTAGAGGGGCCACCAGTACTCCCAGATGTGTCGGAACCAGTAATTGATGGCGACCTTGTGATTCTCATCGAGTTCGTTTTCCGAATCCACCGAAGCGACGAGGGGCGCCGAGAAGAGGGCCCCGGCCGGCATCGGGAGGAGCCCGACCAAGGCGGGAAGACCGGCGATGAGAAGCCTTCTGCTCCGCAACCAATCCTTGAGGGCCGTTACGGTCTTATCCATCCTGCCCGACTTGTTGAGGGCCGTGGTGAAAAAGAGGAGCAAAAGGACGATGATGGTCAGCAGGTAGTTCTCCGGTCTCGTGAGATCGGCGACCTGCAGGGCAAGACCCTGAAGTCCCGTACCCGCCCACAGCGACAGCAGAGCGGAAAAGAGGAGAATCGAATATCCCAGATGCAAACCGGCACGGTTCACCAGGAGAATCCCGAGAAACGAGAGACCCACCTTGATCATGGCGGGCAGTGTCAGGAATCCTTCAAGCATCGACGTCTATGACCACCTTTTTCAGTTCGTTCTCATAACGGCCGGCTGCCCTCCGTGCGGGGATCGACCTTCACCGCCTGGCCACATTCCTCAGTGTAACGCCGCGTGTGTCGCGCAGGAGAAACAGGATGTTGACGATGATGAGGAGAATGAGGCCGCCCGCGAAGAGATAAACCGTGCCCAGCGACCAGCGCTCGGAAACCCAGCCGACGAGATAAACGGCGAGGGCCCCCACCCCGAAGATCAGGATGGCCTGTAAACCGTAGCCGGTGCTCCTCCACTGCCTCGGCGTGAAATGAGCAATGAGGCTGTTCTCGATGGGCTGGATTCCCAGGGCGAAAAACACATAGCCCGCCGCGGCCGCGACGAGGTACTGCTCGCCCGCAAAGGCGATGAGGATGACCAGGGGGAGACAAAGGCCGTTGAAGACAAGGTAGAGCCTTCGCAGGTCATGCCGGTCCGCCAGCCTGCCCCCGTAGAGCTGCCCGAAAATCCCCGCGACGTAGACGAGCGACGTCAGGAGCGCTGCGGCCATCGTCGTAGTCTCCGCGATGTCGGGAATCCGGAGATGATGAAAAACGCGTGACAGAAAAGGCGCCTCGAATTCCATGTGAGCCGGCAGCGCCACGATGTTGATCCTGTAGACAAGGCCGCCGAGGGTGACGATCCAGAAGAAAAGGACAAGCCGCCTGATCGGATGGGTTGAGTCTTCCTGTCCCTGCCCATTGCTGTTTTCGTGCACTTCCAGGGGAGTCTCGTCGATCCTGATGAATATCAGGGCGATGCCCCAGAGAAGTCCGAAGATACCGGTCGCGAGGTAGGCAATCTTCCAGCCGGCGAGCCAGTTCAGGAGCCCCGCGAGAAAAGGTCCCGCAATGAGCCCGAAGGTCCCTGCCACGCTGAAAATACCGAGGGCCATACCCCGATTTCTCGCTCCGTGTGAGATGAGGCCCATGCCGGCCGGATGACAGATACACGAAAAGATGCCGACGAGGGCCAGGGAGTACATGATGCCGCCCGGCGTCGTCGAAAGGGCCGTCATGATGGCTCCGGCGGCGGTCCCGAAAAAGCAGATGATGAGAGCCGCGCGATTGTTGAACCGGTCGGCGAGAAAACCCCAGGGAAGCGCAAAGAGCCCGAACATGAGGTACATGGGGAAACCGAGTGCGAGCACTTCTTTTAAATCCCTCCCGAGAGACAGCGTCAGCGGGATCGCGAGAACCGGAAAGGCAATTTCATAGAAGTGAAAAAGAAAATGTGTCACGGAGGTGAAGAGGACTATTTTCTTTTCATTGCCGGTTTTCAAGTCAGGCATTTTTCTGTCCAAACCCGTTCATGGCCGGTCGAGCCTACATCTACCCCTTGATGTAGTCTTCGAACCACCGGATGAATTCCTCATCGCCAAGTCCGAGCTTTTTGCCCGCCTCGGGCTTGATCACCGCGAAGAGACCCGAGCAATTCGCGCAGAGTTCCCCCTCGCTGTTATAAAGGAAGGCGTCCACCATCGCCTCGCGCTCGCTGACCATCCCGGCCACCCTGCCTTCGGCTCTCAATTCCCCCCCCGTATAGACCGGTTTCATGAAACGGATGTCCATGGACTTCGTCATGGGGAAGCACTTGAGCTGGTAAAGCAGGGCCCGTCCCATCACCTCGTCGAAAATGACAGCCAGGATGCCTCCGTGTACGATGTTTTTCCACCCGCATAGATGCTCCGGCACCGTGACCCATGAAACAACGGAGCCTCTCCCCGCGAAGAATTGCATGTGAAGCCCGTGCGGGTTGGAGGGGTCGCAGCCAAAACAGTTGTGTCCCTGCCTGTTCGGCAACAGCCGGTAATCACCTCTTTTGTCCATCATAACCCCGTCCTTTCTCTCAGGAACCGTCCTGCGATTCCGCCTTAAAAAATTCCCGCCCTTATATCACAGGGGCCGGAAGAAAGAGAACATTATTCTTGGGATGGCATTTCAAGCCGGTTTTTTTGTCCGCGGACATCGGGAGGTCTTGACATAAGGTTCAAGGTGATGATTAATATCGCTGCGCGGAGATGCCCCTTCACAGGGTAACGGCTTGTCACGCTGGATGGGTCGGAGACGGGGCCGTGAAGCCGTCACGATATCCCGATCCATCGGGAGGGCTAAGCCTGCCGGAATCGATCATCACAGGAGCCGGATCAAACAGGATGGAGAAAAGACCCGAAACGGCAAAGGAAGAGAACCGCCCGGAAGACGCCGGGGCGGCGGGCGAAGCCCTGCTCCTGGCCTACCCTGCCCTGACGGGGAAAGACCTGCTCGAGCGTATCCTGGGTTCGAAGCATCCCGCAAAGCTTGTGGAAGACCTCGCCCTGGGCGATTTTTTCTGGCTGATCAAGAAGATCGGCGCCGACGATTCCCTCCCTCTTCTGTCGCTGGCCACCGACGACCAGTGGCAGCACCTCCTCGACATGGAAATATGGGATCGGGACCACCTCGACGAAGAGAAGGCCATGGCCTGGCTGAAACGGCTTTATGAAGCCGACCGTCAGAGGACGGTCCGCTGGCTCCTGAGCGAGGGGTACGTATTCGCCGGATACTGCCTTAAAAAATACATCGAGGTCCTCGTGAGGGAGGAGGATGAAGAAACGCCGCAGATTCCCGAAGACCACTTCTCGCATGACGGCGTGATTTACATTGGCGTTCAAAACGAGGCGTTGCGGCCTTTCATCGAGGAGCTGACGAAACTCATGGCCGGCGAACATCCCGTCCGGTACATGGCCATCCTCCAGGCCCTCCCGACCATCATTGCCACGGAGACGGAGGAGGAGCTCTACCGGCTGAGGAGCACGCGCGTCGCGGAGCAGGGGTTTCTCCCCTTCGAGGAAGCCCTTGAGATATTCTCCCCCCTCGACGAACAGGCCCTCGCTGCGGCCGGAGAGGAAGAAGCCTCCCCCGTCGATCTGGACGAGGATGAAACGAAAGCCCTCGTTCCCTTTCTTCCGCTCTACCAGACGGGGAAAAGCAGCCTCTTCGGGAAAGGGCTCGCGACCGTCAGAGACCCTGCCGCCATGGACAGAATCCAGCTGGAGTTTGCCGGCATCTGCAACGCCATGATTGCGGCGCAGGGCCTGCCGATTGAGGACTCCGACCACCTGGTGAAGACCTGCCGTGAGGCCGCGGGCTACATGAATCTCGCCATGGAAAGGCTCTGCAAGGATGACGCGGCAAGGGCCGGCGGGCTGATCGCCGCCAACCCCCTCCCTGCAATCCACCGGGTCGGCTTCGGATACGTGCTGTCTCTCCGGTGGCGGGTTGAACAGTGGAGGAAAAAAAGCTGGTTTATGAAAAACGGGCTCACGCCGGGGTTCTGGGGAGACGCGCAGGGCGGGGTGCTCGCGGCGCTTCTGCTGAAGAAACCGATGTTCTTTCAGGGACTCCAGCACGATGAACCCACGAAGAGTTTTGAGCATGTTGCGGAGCTTGAAGAGGCGGAAAGGGTTCTCGAAGGCATCGCGGCGCTTGATATCCTTTTTTCGAGGATCTCGGAGGACGCACCTCTGGAAGATGCCCTGATTCTGGAGGAGGATCTGACGTACGTCAGGCTTCTCTTCGATTTCTGGTCCCGCCGCTTGCTCGACCTGAAACCCTCTTTCTCGGGCATCTCCACTGACGAGGCCAGGCGGCTTTTTCACCACCTGCGAAGGGGGGAAGTAAGCCCGCCATACCGCATGGCCGGATTCGGCGAGCGCTTCGTGAATGACCTGGCGGTTCGCGCCGGCGACACGGCGATGGGTCCCGTGCTCCGGACAACCCTCTTTTCTCTGTGGGAGGATTTCCGCCGGGAGTACGAATCCGTGGAGATAGAAGACCTGGACAGGGTTGTCTCCAGATTTTTCCTGATATTGCCGCCGGAAAAGAGAAGGACAGACTGACAACCGCAGGCCCTGCGGTTCCGAAGGCAAGAGAAAGGGGTCAGCGCAGAATGCGTGACCCCTTTTTAAATATCAAATCGGGAAATTCATCCCGTGATGTCGGCAACGGCCGTCTCAGCGTTTTGGAAAACCCCCACTTCTACCCCACCGATCCCCTCCGGTTTCCGGGTAGGGTCTCTGCCATCTCCGGCGGGTTTCCTGTTTTTCGTCCGGCGTCATCCTCTGCCATTTATCACGAAGTTCCCGCCGCCTCTCCGGCGGAAGTTCCCGGTATTTCCTGTAGGACTGCCGAATCCTGTCCTGGTCGTCCTTCGGAAGTGTCCTGAATTTATCGTAGCGCTTCCGGATTTCCTGGCGTTTCTCCGGTGGAAGTTCCCGCCATTTCTGATAACGGCTCCGGGCTTCATCACGCTCCTGGGGCGTCATCTGCTGCCATCGCTCGGCCCCCCTTCGCAGACGGTCCTGACGATCAGGCGGAAGCTGCTCCCAGCGGTCCTGGAAAGACTTCAGAACCTGCCTCTCCTCCGGCTTGAGCTGATCCCAGCGAGTCCCCTGCGCGGCCGCGGTGATCGGCGTGACCATGAACAGGACCCCAAGGGCGAATGCCAATATCCCTGCCCGTCTACTCATCCACAGATTCCTTTTCCCTGATGTTTTCCTTGCCCTTCGAACGACGGTCCTTTTTCCTTTCAACGACGGAAGGTTTCCCGTCTCTCGACGCACCCGGTTTTTCGGAAAGATAGGGGTCTATACCGCTGTAACTGTCTTTCTCATATGTACCGAGGAATTCCAGAAATTCAGGCTCCGGGGCTGTGGCCGCCTCCTTCGCGTGAACACCGCCGGCAAGCAAGACAATAACCGCAACGGCCAGAAGCCTACGCGTTGTCCTCGTCATCCGCCATCCAGCCATAAAAATCCAGATCTTCGTACAGATCTATCTGATCTTTCGCGAGAACAATCTCGAAATCATCGGGGTTTTTAACGGCCAGGTCGTTCTGCGGCGAAGTGAACCAGAGAGAAAAGACCAGCACGCCTGCAGCGGCCGTGGCCAGACCGCTCACCTTGACCCACCTGGGTAAACGCAGGAGGAGCCCGGGCCGTTCATCGGCGGCTTCGACGGCTCGAAGCCGGGCCCCGCGCAGCCGTTCGAGCGTCCGGTCGTCGAGGTTGGCAACGCTTTCATCCAGAACCTCTCTCGTCCTCTTCAGCATGCGCTCATCCTGTCCCTTTTCTCTTCTAATCTCCTCAGTCACTGTCAAAGGCCTCCAACTTGAGTCTCAACGAATGAACCGCCCGGGAGTAGTGAGTCTTCACGCTTCCCTCCGAGCAGCCCATGGCGCGTGCCGTCCGGGCCACGTCCATTCCCTCCCAGGCCCGGAGAAGAAAGGCCTGCTGCTGCCGCAGGGGAAGCTCCTTGAGGACCCTCATCAGGGCATCGGCGAACTCCCGCCTGAAGACATGCTCGGCCGGGCCCGGGGCCGTTGCGTCGGCAATCCCCTGCAGGGGGTCTTCCTGCTCGTCCTCCCCGGCCCTGGGGCCGAGCCAGACCATGAACCGCTTCCGAACAGCGTTTCGCCTGTACCAGTCTGTGATCCGGCTTTGCAGGACGCGGTAGAAAAGCACATTCCACTCCGCCTCCGGTCGCTCGGTGTATAGCCTCACGAACCGGAACATAGATTCCTGCACCAGGTCGAGCGATTCCTCCTTGCTTCCCGTGGCAAAGACAGCCATCCGGAAGGCCCTCCGCTCAACACCTGAAAGAAAACGATTCAGATTCTCTTTCGTGCCCAGATAACTGTCCTCGAGAGCCTATCCCGTTGCCGCCGCTGCGCGGAGCAAGGTCTTTGAAATATTAAACGCTTAGCCATTTAATCCGTTGACAACGAAGAAACGTCCCGGAATCGGGTGGAAAACCGGGGTCGGCCCGTTTTTATCACAAATCGAATTCAGGGGTGAGTCCTTTTTCGACCTCAAAGACCGCCAGGACCGAATCAGAGGCAAAAAAACCCCCGGGGCGTTTGCACCGGGGGTTTTTTGACCGTCCTTTACTTCACTGCGGCCTTGAGTTCCTTGCCGGGGGTGAACTTCGGAACATTCTTAGCAGGAATCTTGATCTCTTTGCCGGTCCTGGGGTTTCTCCCCTTCCGGGCAGCCCGCTTGGACACGCTGAAGGTTCCGAAGCCAACCAGCGTTACCTTCCCCTTTTTCTTCAGGACTTTGGTAATCGCGTCGATCATGCAATCCACGGCCTCCGCTGCGGCTTTCTTGGTCTCTACTACCTTTGCCACCTCATCGATCAAATCCGCCTTATTCATTTAATCCTCCTTGATCATGAAAAAATTTTTCGATAGGGGGGATTTTGTCCCCTTTTTCGGAATGCGGACAGCCTGCCTCCTCTCCTCATTCCCTCCTTTCGTCCCCGGGGTCGCCGGATTTGCGCGCAGGCCATCTCCTCCGAATCGCCTGCAAGTCCTGCCTCCCATACCCCGCTTTCTGAAGGGCACCGAGGTTGCCTCACGCCCGTCCGCCGAAATTCCCTCCCCCTGTGGGACCAGCGCATCTTCAACGGGCAAACCCTACATACACACCATTATTTCTAATGTCCAGAGAAAAAGCAACCGCAAAATTATATTCATGCCGGGAGCCAAACGGCGCTTTTCATTGCTGCGGAAGGATTTTCACGCCTTTTACAGGCACGAGGGAGATCATCTTCGCCGGAGTGACGGGACCGGGAATCCCCTGAAGGGTCTGTGACGCTTTACGGCCCTGTAATAAAAAAGCACCTCCTCCGGGGAGGTGCTTTTCAAACATGAATCATCACAGGCCTCGAGTTTCCACTCAGAAGACAAATTCCAAACCGGCCCGCAGGCCGTACTGATGCGTCCGGCTGGAGGGCTCTCTGAGTACAAAACCCGTATAGGTCCCGTCCTTGAAAAAAATCGGCTCCCAGGCACTCTGTCCGATCTTGCTGTACTCATACCAGGGGGTCATGACGAACGCCCAGTGACGTGCCAGGTTGAATGTCACGGGGAGTTCGACCGAACAGCCTATCTTGTCGTCGAGTTCGACCGTCATGTCCTCGTATGCCCAGTCGTAAACGTCCATTTCACCATCAAACATGAAGTTGACAGCGGCATTCAGGGCCACGGAGATCCGTTCGTGGGGCGCCCAGGCCGCACGAAGCCCGAGGGGGAGGTAAAACCAGCTGTAGTCTTCCTTATAGCCCCCCAGATCCCTCTCCCAGAACCGGTATCCGATACCGACATAGGGCGTGAGGGACAAAGGCATTCGCCCCTTGAAGGTATAACCGAGGTCAAGCTCGAACCTCCGGAAATCGTTTTTCGTCGTCTGTTTGACGGGTACACCCGCCTGCGTGGAGCCGTCGTAATCCGTGTCGTCATCCAGGGACACTTCGGCAAAGAGCAGGATGTAGCCGCTGTCGTTGGCGGAATAGTTGTAGTAGAGTCTCAGGGCCGTGACCCACTCTTCCTCCGTGCTCTTGAGGGGCGAATCCAACTCCTCTTTATAATCAAAATTATAATAATTGAGGGCAAGGCCCAACCGGTGGGGCTGTCTCGGGATGGGGCCCGTCGCTCCACTCGCGACATAGGTTTTTTCGACCTGCCCGACACCGGCCGCGTTCGCCGCAACCATCATCCGTTCGTGGCCGGGGGACATCGGCGTCCCCTCCCGGTTCATCCTGTAAAGGCCGGCCGTCTCATCCGAGAACACAGACCCTCCCGTGGGCGCGAGCACCTGGGCCGCCGCCGGCGACGCCAGAAACAGAATCATCAGGGTGACGGCCGCAATCTTTCTCATATCATCGACCTCCTGCTCCTTGACCTGCCATATTTGATTTCTGTCGAATTTGCGTGTATCAGAATATGTCATGAAAAATCCATGTTTTTTTTCAAATCCGCCCGCAATTGCAGGGGATTTCCGGGGAGACACTGTACAGGCGTTCGAGGACCGGGCGGGGCGGAAGGAAAAGGTCTTCATAAAGGCACTTTTCTTGCAGATTTCATGGAATTACATCTTGGTCCGTCCAGCCGAAAGGTGATGAACCGACGCATGCAAAAGAAGCAAGAAACAACGGGCAGGAAGACCGTCGCCGGAAGTCGGGCCGACAGGCGTCTATCGATAGAAAAATTCATCAAGAAAAACAAGGTCATAGCGGATTGGCTTCGCGAGGGGAGTGCAGGCAGGGGGGAGCTGCTGATGATTCTTACGGAAAGACTCCCCAGGGCCGATCGCAAGAAACTTGAGCGGACAGCCGACGCGGTCATGGAACTGGGGGCCGATCTCGTAAGACGGATTATTGAAATCGAGAGAGAAAACAGGCAGTTACGATCACTCAGTTTGACCGATGAGCTTACGGGCCTTTATAACAAGCGTTTTTTCAAGATGCAACTCGGTGTCGAGATGGCGCGTTCGAAACGCACAGGACAGTCCTGTTGCATGGCCATCCTCGACTTTGACAACTTCAAGGAAATCAATGACAGCCTGGGTCATTCCGAGGGGGACCGATTTCTCAGAGAGGTGGGCCTGCTCATGCGAGACAGGCTGCGCCCCACGGACTTTCTCTGCCGTCTCGGAGGAGACGAATTCGGCATCCTCATGCCGGCGACGGGTCTCGTCGACGCTATCGGGATCGCCCGAAGACTCCAGCAGTTCATCTCGGACATCCACTGGAAGAAATGCATTACCACGGCGAGCATCGGCCTGGCGGAGTACGAGCCCTCCGAAAAGGGGGACCTCGAGGAGTTCTTCAACCTGGCCGACGCGGAACTCTACAAGGCCAAGAAAGACGGCAAGAACAAGATTTCCTATACGGCGGGGGGCGTCGAAAGGCGCATCGCCGCCGCCGAACCCGTGAGTCTCCGCGAGAGAGAGCTTCTGCTGAAAATGAAGGGGGAGAAGCCCTCCAGGCAGGGAACACCTCATCGGGACGATATGAAGCGAACGAAAGGGAAATGAAATGAAAGTCGGAAGAAAGAAAAAACCCGTCATGGTGTGCATCACCAGCGGAAAGGGTGGCGTGGGAAAGACCTTTATCACGGTCAACCTCGCCGCGGCGCTGGCCGCGAAGGGTAAGAAGGTCCTTGTCGTCGACTGCGACTTCGGTCTCGCCAATGTGGACATCATGCTCGGCATACGGCCCTCCCGGACGATGAAGGATGTCGTCTTCGGCGGGAAAACGCTCCGGGATGTAATCGTCAAGACCCCGGGCGGATTTGACCTTGTTCCCGCCTGCTCCGGTGTCAGGGACATGGCACAGCTTCTGTACGAACGGATCGAGATGATCAAGGAGATGCTCCTGTCACTCGAGGGTTACGATCTGGTACTCATGGACACCGGCGCCGGAATGACGGAGGTTGTTCTCCAGTTCAACCTGCTTGCCGACCGGAATATCCTTGTCATCAACCGCGAACTGACCTGCCTCACCGACGCCTACGCGATGATCAAGGTGCTGTACCAGCTCTTCGGCAGGGACGCCTTCGACGTCATCGTCAATTCCTCGATGAATGAAAAGGAGGGCGACCGGATCTTCCGCCACCTCGATTCCATCTGCAGGCGATTCCTCGGGTTCCCCCTGAAGCACCTCGGATCCGTGCACCAGGACGAGGATGTGCCGCGATCGATTATGAACCAGGAAATCCTGGTGCAGGCCTCCCCGCATTCAGGGATCGCGGCGAGCTGCGCATCCATGGCCGGAATACTGTCCCGCTGGCGGTCATGACCGCACCGGGGCGGGGGGTCCGCCCCGGCCGGATCGGGATGCCCGGGACGCCCTCCGGGGGAATAAAAAGACTGGAAATTTACGGCAAAAACGGCTAATTTCAAAAACCTGCAAGATACAAAGGTCATGCGATCCGGAGGCGTTTTTTTATGAAAAGGTTCAACAAAAGGTTTTACATTCTGGTCTCTTTCTGGCTTCTTCCCGTCCTTCTCGTCATGTTCGGCCCATACGGCGACAGCCGGGTGGCCGCCGTGGACACGAGCACTTACAAAAGTTTGAAGGTCTTCACCGAGGTCATCGACATCGTCGAGAAGAACTACGTTGAAGACGTGAAGACCAACAAGCTCATCCAGGAGGCCATCAACGGGATGATCAAATCACTGGATCCTCACAGCGCCTTCCTGACGCCGGACCAGTACAAGGATCTCCAGGTGGACACGAGCGGCCAGTTCGGCGGGCTCGGGATTGTCATCACCCTTCAGAACGACCAGCTGACGGTCGTCTCACCGATTGAGGACACGCCCGCTTTCAAGGCCGGCATCAAGGCGGGGGACAAAATCATAAAAATCGACGGGCAGTTCACGAAGGGGATCGCCATAACCGACGCCGTCAAGAAGATGCGGGGCCCCGAAAACACGAAGGTGACCCTCAACATCATGCGGAAGGACTTCGCGCAGCCGAAAGACTTCGTCATCACCCGCGCGACGATCAAAATCAAAAGCGTGAAGCACCAGGTCTTCGATGGAAACATCGGGTATATCCGGCTGTCGAACTTCCAGGAATCGACAACGGACGAACTGAAGAAAGCCATGCAGGACATCAACGGGAAAACCAGACCCCTGAAAGGCCTCGTCCTGGACGTGCGGAACAATCCCGGCGGGCTTCTGGAGCAGGCCGTGAGAGTCTCCGACGCCTTTATCAAATCCGGCACCATCGTCGCGACGAAGGGCAGGGTGAAGACCGTCGAGGCGACTTTTGTGGCGAGGGACGACGGGAGCGAACCGCTCTGCCCGATGGTCGTGATCGTCAACGAGGGGACGGCGAGCGCCTCGGAGATCATTTCGGGAGCCCTGCAGGACAACAGCCGGGCGATCATCCTGGGGACAAAGACTTTCGGCAAGGGATCCGTTCAGACGGTCATTCCTCTCGAGGACGGCTCCGCCATCAAGCTTTCAACGGCGAAATACTTCACGCCCAAGGGAAGATCTATCCAGGCGGAAGGCATCGTGCCGGACATCGTGGTCGAGTTTGTGAAAGCGTCCGAAGAGGAGGAAGGGCCGGAGACGATCATCCGGGAAAAGGATCTCAGGGGCCATATCCGGGGAGACAAGGAAAAGGCCCAGCCGAAGGAAGCGCCTCCGAAGGCGGCGCCCGAGAAGAAAGAACAGGATCCCCTGACACGGGACAACCAGCTGAAAAGCGCCGTGGATATCCTGAAAAGCTGGGAGGTGTTCAGTAAGAGCGGAAGATAGAGAAGGGCCCGCCCGACGGCAACAACGTGGCAAAAAGAAAGAGAAAAAAGGCAAGAAAAAACCACAGGGCCCGGCTTGGCTTCTGTCTCTTTCTTATAGGCCTGACCGGCCTCATCCTCTGGGCGGTTCATCAGCCACAGGAGAACAAGGGTCCGGGGAAGAAGGCTTCCTCGCGGGAAGCCCGGTCGGATTCGACAGCGAGAGCCCCGGTCCCGGACGCCCCCTCTCACCGGCATTTGAAGATCGCGATACTCATCGACGACATCGGTCAGGACCTGAAACCCCTTGATGAACTCCTGCGGCTCGATGCGCCGATCGCCTTTTCGGTCCTTCCCTTCTGCAGCCACTCCGTCAGGGCGGCAACCAGGATACACAAAGCGGGCGGTGAAGTCCTTCTGCACCTCCCGATGGAACCCCTGGATTATCCGGAGCGGGACCCCGGTGAGGGAGCCCTCCTCACCGTCATGAGCGACGGGGAAATACGATCCCGGCTGAAGGAAAATTTGAGGGCCATCCCTTTCGCGCGCGGGGTCAACAACCACATGGGTTCCCGCTTCATGCAGGACAGGCGAAAGCTCCGGGTCCTTTTCGGGGAACTCCGGGAAAGGGATCTTTTTTTCATCGACAGCCTGACCACGGCGGATTCACAGGCTGCGGGGGTAGCGGCTGAAACAGGCCTGCGGTTTGCGTCCCGCGGAATTTTCATCGATCACGCGCTGGACCGGGAGATGGTTTTCAGGAACGTGGAAAGTCTCATGACAAAAAAGGGAGAGGGTTGCAGTCTACTGGTTATCGGCCATCCCTATCCCGAAACGATCCGGGCTTTGAAGGTTTTCCTTCCCAGGCTTCGGTCGGCAGGCGTTGAGGTGATCTCCCTGTCGGAACACATGAACGGAAACGGGAAAGCCCGCCCCGCCGGCCATTCCCGATCGCAACGAGGCTAGTCATTCATGATCCCTTTCATCAATAAAAAGACCGCCAGGGCAATGATACTCCTCCTTGCGGTTTCCAGCCTCCTGCTGTGGTCCTCCTCGCAGGCCGCGCTCGGCGCGGAAAACAAGTCCGAGGCCCTTTACCACTACATGTCAGGCCTGTATTCCAGCCTCAACGGCAAATACAAGGCGGCCCTGCCCGAATATGAGAAGGCGCTTCTTGCCGATCCCGCCTCACCTTTTCTCGCGGTGGAGCTTGCGACCCTTTACACCCGGATGGGCAACATCGACAAGGCGATCGCCGTTGGTGAGCGATCCCTGAAATACAATCCGGATTATGCCGATACCTACCTGATCCTGGGAGGCCTTTACCTGCACACGAGGCAATACGACAGGGCGACAGAGGTTTACCGAAAAGCCCTTTCCCTGAAACCCGGCAACCTGGAATCCTACCTCTACCTGAGCGTCATCTACGCCGAGACCAAGCAGTACGCCGAAGCGATTGACATCCTCCAGCAGATGCTCAAGGTGGACCCCGCAAACGTCATGGGTCATTACTATATGGGTAAAATTTACTCCGAGATGCGGCGGTACCCCGAGGCCGAGCAATGGTTCCTCAAGACACTGGAGATCAGGCCCGGCTTCGAGAACGCCCTCTCCGATCTGGCGCTCCTCTACGAACTGCAGGGGAAAAATGACAAGGCCATGGAGATTTACATCTCGATGATCGCCCAGCACCCGGGAAGGACCTCGACAAGGGTCAAGCTGGGCAAATTGCTTTTGCGGGATCGAAAATACGAAGAAGCCGTCAGTCAGTTCCGGGAGATCCTGAAACGCGATCCCGACAACCGGGAGGTGCGATTCACACTGGGCCTGATCTACTACGAGTGGAACAAGCATGACGAGGCCATCGCCGAATTTTCAGAAGTCCTGAAGACCTTTCCCAAGGATGATGAGGCCCGATACTTCCGGGCCGCCGCCTACACCGAGAAGAAGCTTTACAGCGAAGCCCTTGCCGATTTGAACAAGATACCGGCGAGTGCCGAAGTCTATGCGAACGCGCAAATCCAGATCGGCATCATCCTGAAAAAGCAGAACCGCCCGCAGGAAGCCATCGCGGTGACAAGGAAGGCCATGGAGGTCAAGAAGGAGAATCCCGCCCTCTACGGTTTCCTGGCCTCCCTTTACGAAGACGCCAAGGATCTCGAGACGGCCGAGAAGACGCTTCTGGAGGGGCTTGCCGCGGTCCCGGCGAGTGCCGATCTGCATTATCGGCTCGGCGTCCTCTACGAGAAAACGAATCGCTTCGACGAAAGCATGAAACAGATGGAAGAGGTCCTGAAGATCGAGCCCGAAAGCGCCGAGGCGCTCAACTTCATCGGGTACAGCTACGCGGACAGGGGAATCAAACTCCAGGAGGCGGAGACCCTGATCAAGAAGGCCCTTGAACTGAGGCCCGGCGACGGTTACATCACCGACAGCCTCGGCTGGGTCTACTTCAAGCAGGATCGCATCGAAGAAGCCATCCGTTACCTGGAAGAAGCCTCGCGCATTCTGCCCGACGACCCCGCCATCGCCGAACACCTCGGCGATGCTTACGCCAGGAACGGCCGGATTGAGGAAGCCATCGAAAAATACAGGCTTGTGCTTCAGCTGAAACCCGAAGATGAGAAGGTCCGGGAGAAAATAGACACTTTGAAGAAACGAACAAAAACGAACCCGTCCTGAAATTCAAGGGGTTGCATTCAACCGGAGCCGTCTCCCGCCAGCCGTCCGAATACCCCATTAAAAACAAGGACAACCGTTCCATCTTGAGACAAAAGCCTTCTGCAGCGGGAAGCGCGGCATAAACACTGAGGAGCCACTTCGACTGACGATGCGAAAAACCGTTTTTTTTCTGCTGATGATAGCGACGGCCTCCTGCATGACAGCGTGTACCCCGCATAAAGCCCTCCTTCCCGGGGAGGATTTCTCTTCACCCGGCCGCGCCCTGGAGAAGCTCGGGCAAAAAGGCGCCGGTGAAGGCATTCTGAGAGCGGTGAGCTCCCTGACGCTCACCGGGGCCAACGAGCGATACACGGTGAAGATGGCCCTGCTGGCGAAGAGACCCTGCTCGCTGCGCATCGAAGAAATGCCGCTTATGGGGCTACCCGATCTGTTCCTGTCCGCCAATGAGAAGCGGCTCAAGGTCTTTTACCCGAAACAGGGAAAATTCTATGTGGGGAAGCCGACGAGGGAGAATGTCTCCAAATTTCTGCCCTGGGGAATCGAGGTGGAGGATTTTCTTGCCCTCCTCTTCGGCATGCCGCCGCCGTGCATCGCCGCGGCGGAAAGACTGGAAGGCCGGGCGGAGGGAGCGCTCTACCGGATCGACGCCCACGGCAGCGGCGGAAAAATCGGAACCCTCTGGATCGACCCGCCGGATCACCGCCTGGTCCGGGCGGAAATCCTGACCGAAAAAGGCGACGTGCTATGCCGGGTGGGCCTGGACGCCTACAGCCCCGTAGGGGATCTCGTCATCCCGAAAGAACTGACCCTTGCTTTCTTCAGGCCCGAGAAGATGGACATCCTCATCCGCCACGGCAGCGCCGAGGTCACCGCTGACCGGGACGACGAATACGTCTTCGACCTCAAAATCCCGGCCGGGGTCACGACCCTGCAGCTGGACTGAGCGGGAAGACCGGGGTCAGCGAAAAACGCTGCCGCCGCTGAAAAAGAACAACCACGATATCGACCCTCACAACAGGCACGAGGACGGTGACAGAAAGACCATGAAAATCAATTTCACCAGAAGCAACGGACCCATCGACGAGATGATCGATAAATTGATGGAGGCCGCCGAGGGCATCCAGCGGCCGGAATACGTCCGCGAAATGATCCTCGCTGCGCTCAAAGCCGGGCAGGAGGCCGAAGAAAACGCGGACCTCAAGATCATGAATTCAACGCTGAAGGAGATGCGCTTCACTTCCAAGGTCTTCGGCCCCTACCGGAACGTTCGCAAGGTCACGGTCTTCGGCTCGGCACGCACCCTGCCGGGCGATCCGGTATACGGAATGGCAACGCTCCTCGGTAAAAGGCTCGCCGAGACAGGTTACATGGTCATCACCGGCGGAGGCAAAGGCATCATGCAGGCCGTCAACGAGGGGGCCGGCCCCGAGCACTCCTTCGGCGTCAACATCCGCCTGCCCTTCGAGGAGAAGCCGAATCCCGTGAGCGAGGGGAACCCGCGGTTCATCACCTACAAATATTTTTTCAACCGCAAAGTGGCCTTCCTGAAAGAAGCGGATGCCGTCGTGCTCTTCCCGGGGGGCTTCGGCACACTCGACGAGGCAATGGAGACGCTCACCCTGGTTCAAACGGGTAAACGAAACCCCATGCCGCTCGTGCTCGTGGACGATCCCGACCGTCCCTACTGGCCCCGCCTGATACGGTTTTTCGAAGAAGAACTTCTGGTGCGCAACTATATTTGCCCGTCGGATTTCGCCATCATTGAGCGGGTCTTCTCCGTGGATGCGGCCGTCAAGATCATTGAACATTTCTATCGCCGCTATCACAGCCTGCGGTATGTGAAGGGCCAACTCGTCATCCGGCTCACGTCCGCGCTGGGCCCGGACGCCATCCGCAAGCTGACGGATCAGTTTCAGGATATCCTTCTGCCCGGGGGAGGTATCGCGGCATCGGGTGCCCTGGAGGCTGAAACAGAGGATTCGGATGTCGTTCATCTGCCGCGGCTTGTGGTTGATTTCAACCGCAGGGATTTCGGCAGACTCAGGAAGTTCATCGATTCGATCAACGATTACTAGCCCGCTTTCATCCCCGCGGGCGTGGTCGCTCGGCGCGGAAATACATCACGACAGGCACGAGCGAACAGAGCGTGACAGCCGCGCCGGCGGCAAAGACGGCTTGATACCCGAAGGTCTGGGCAAAGAGACCGCTGGCCAGTGCCGCAAAACCGGAGACCGCCACCTGCAAGGCCGCCTGAAGCGTGTAGTCGGTGCCCGGCGAGTCCTGGCGGCAGGCATCCATCATCGATGTGAAAAGCGCCACCGTCGAAAGCCCGTCGGCGAATTGCTCCATGCAAATCACGGCATAGAGCATCGCGGCGTCACAGGCGCCCGCGGCGACGAGATAGTAACCGATGAAACCCGCCGCCTGCAGCCCCCCGAACAGCAACAGCGCTTTGCGGTGCCCCAGGCGGAGCAGGAACAGGCCGCCGAGCAGCGCGCCGGCCAGCCCCGCCGTCGCGCCCACCACACCGGTCATCAGCCCGATGTCCGCGAGCGACAGTCCCTGATCCGAGAGCATGGGCCCGATCATGCGCGAAGCCAGCGAGTCGCCCGCCTTGAACGTCGCGACCGTGAAGAGCCACCATCCCATGCGGGGCCTCGAAACGAAATCGGCGAACAACCGCACGTAGCCGTGCCAGCCCTGCCAGTCGGCGCGCTTGACCCCGCCCCCCCCGGTCGCGGAGGGTTCCCGCATGAACCAGACGGGCAGCAAGACCGGTACGATGAGCAGCGCAAGCGCCGTGTAAGACCATTTCCAGCCGAAGCCGGCCACCAGCCATAGAAGCAGGCCGCCCCCGACGATCATGCCGATTTTGTAGCCGATGACCTGCACGCTGTTTCCCAGGCCGCGCAGGCGCGGCGCCAGCCGGCTTACGGCAAGGCCGTCCGTCGCGATGTCCTGGGTCGCGGCGACGAGGTTCATCAGGAAGAGCACCGTCATCAGCAGCGCAAAGGACTGCGACACCCAGTCGCCGAAATCACGCGCCGCGACCAGGAGCATGAGCCCGCAGGTCGTCAGGTTGAGCGTCAGCAGCCAGCGCCGGCGCGTCCAGAAACGGTCCAGAAAGGGCGCCCACAGGAACTTCAGCGTCCAGGGCAGGGCCAGCATCGCCGTGAACCCGATGGCGGACAACGACACGCCGTGCTCGCGCAGCAGGGGCGGCAGCGCCTTGCCAAGCAGCCCGGACGGCAGGCCCTGCGCGAAGTATAGCATCGCGAGCAGGCCCAGGAGCGGCACATCCGATGCGGTGCGCTCATGACTCACGGGCTCACCCCTCATGATCCCTTCTTCTTTTCGCTTCTTCTCGTCCTCGATCAACGATGGACCTCTTCGCCGGGTTGCGGATCATTGTGCCTGGCTGTTCATTAGCTCATCCCCGTCTGTTTGCACAGAAATTTCTGGCCCTTCCGCGAGAGAGTCTTTTTTTGAACGACGGTTATGCATCGAAAACGCGAACGGGGACTTCCCCCCGACTGGAGGACCGGGCTTCCGGAACAGGAAAGTCATAAAAAAAGCCGCCCTTCGTCGGAAGGACGGCCTTAAGACATGATCGGGACCCTGCGCTTTACTTGAGTTCTTTGAGTTTTGCCGACGCAATCTTGGCCTGGTTGGATTTCGGATATTTTTTCGTCACCTGCTGGAAGATGAGTTTGGCGCTCTGCCTGTCGCCCAACTTCTGAAACGCAAGGCCCTGCTTGAGCATGGCGTCGGGGTTCTTGCCGCCCTTGGGGAAGTTTTTGATGACCTTCTCATACTCCAGGATGGCCTTCTCGTAGTTACCCTCCAGGTAGTAACACTCGCCGAGCCAGAACTGGGCATTGTCCGAGTATTCCCCCTTCGGGTACTGCTTCAGAAACTTGCTGAATTCCTCCCGGGCCTGGGGATACTTGCCCTCCTTGAAGATCTTGTAAGCGGCCTGGTAGGAGGTTTCCCGATCGCTTCTGGCCTCGGCGGCGCCCGCGGCGGTAGCGGGTTTTCCCTCCTCCTTCGCGGCGCTCGGCGCCTCCTTTTTGCTCACGCCGATGAAGCTTTCAATATACTCCACCCGGAAGGAAAGATCATCCAGCTTGTCCTTCATCTCCTTAAGACCCCCGCCCTTCTGCTGGTTCAACGACGCGAATTCCTTCTTCATCTCGTCGACGGATCCCCGGAGATTCTGAACGTTGTCCCGCAGGTTGATCATATCCGCGCCGGCTTCCGCCTGCCCCTTGCGCAGGGTCTTGTTCGTCTCCACGACCTCGGCGAGATCCTTCTGGGCCCTGGCCATATCATTGCTCAGCCTGTTGACCTGCTCCCGCAGTTCGCCGGCCTTCTGGTCCTGATTCTGCTGGACCTTTCTGAGATCGCCCGACGTGGCACAGCCGCACAGCAGCGCCAGCACAACGATGAAACACAGCACAAGATTCTTCTTCAAGGATCAAGCCTCCCAAAATTGAATGTTACTTCTGTTTCGTGGCGGTGAACTGGGCCCGCCTGTTCTTCGCCCACGCCGCTTCGTCATGACCGGGGTCAAGGGGTTTCTCCTCCCCGTAACTCACCGTGGATAAACGCCTGGCTTCCACTCCGAGGCTCACGAGATATTTCTTGGCGGCGTCGGCTCTCCTCTGCCCGAGGGCCAGGTTGTACTCGTTGGTCCCGCGCTCGTCGCAATGCCCCTCGATCACCATGATGTACCCGCGGTTGGCCCGAAGCCATTCGGCGTGCCTCTTCAGCGTCGCCCGCGCTTCCTCCGTCAGCCCGTATTGATCGAAACCAAAGTAGATGTTCTCGAGACCGCTTCCCTTCGCCGCCGAGGCCGCCGCCTCCCGGTCCCTCATGGCCTTCTCCCTGAGTTCCTGCTCCCTCAGGGCACGCTGCCTGGCCTCTTCATCTTTTATGCGCTGCTGCTCCGCAGCCGAAAGCTGGTCCGATTTCGACACACCTGCCCCGCGGTCATCGACCAGCGCTTTTTTCTCCGGGGCGCAACCGGTCAACGCGATACAGGTGAAACTCACGATGAGAAGTGCCATGCCTGCCAAGGCGAGTGCTTTCCGCATGAATCATTCCTCCTTTAGTGTTTGGTTCTGGGCCCAACCCTTCCGCCGGTCACGGCAAAAGGGACCGCGTTTATTTAATCCATCTTCCCGAAGGGCGTCAATACAAATATCATCTCGGGGACCAGGAGGGACCGCTGTAGCTGTCGAACCCTTCGTGCAGAACACGCACGTTCATGCCGTTGGAATTCATGACACAGAGCCTCGCTTTCCCGGCCCGCTTGGAGACAAAGGCGATGTATCGTCCGTCGGGGGACCAGGCGGGGGAGTCGTTTCGGCTGTCGTCGGCCGTCAGCCGGACAGGCGGCAGGGAGCCGTCGGACCCGATGACGAAGATCTGGAAACGACCGCCTTCACGCCCCTCGTAGGCGATCCGGTTCCCGCGGGGGGACCAGGCGGGCGAGGTGTTGTAACCGCCCGCGTAGGTGAGCCTGCGGGCGGAATTCTCGCCGACGCCCGCCACATAAATCTGCGGCGATCCGGCCCGATCGGAAACAAAGGCGAACTGACGGCCGTCGGGAGACCAGGCGGGTGAGATCTCGATGGAGGGCTCGTTCGTCAGCCGTCTCAACTGGCCGCCGGCCACGTCCATCAGGTAGATGTCTTCGCTGCCGTCCTTGCTCAACGTGACGAGCATCTTTTTCCCGTCGGAGGACCAGGAGGACGGGAGGTTCAGCCCCTGGTATGCGGCGAGCTTCCGGTTGCTCCTTCGATTCACGTCCATGAGGTAGCCGTTGGGGTTTCCGTCTTTGTAGGAAACGAAGGATAGCCGCTTCCCGTCGGGAGCCCACCGGGGCAGCAGGGTGAGGGACTGGAAGCCCGTCAGGCGGGTGAAGTCGGTCCCGTCGAAGCTGATCGTGTAAATCTCCGACACACCCCCCTTCTTCCCGCAGAAGGCGATCCTCGTGTTGAAAAGCCCCCTCTCGCCGGTGAGGGCCAGGATGATCTCGTCGGCGAAGCGCAGGACCATCTCCCGCCTTTCATCGAGGGTGCCGAAATATTTCTTGCCCACGAGGAGCTTCCCCTGAACCACATCGAAGAGACGAAACTCCGCCGTGAGTTCTTTCCCGTTATAGCGGTATCCCCCCGTCACCAGGGATTCCGCGCCGATGCTCACCCAGTCGGGAAAGCGGATGACATCCGCCGTGATGCCCGTTTTCTTCGGGTCCGCGAGGTGGGCCTTTTTGTCGATGATGTTGAAAAACCCCGTGATCGTGAGGCTCCGCGACAGGGCGTCGGAGAACCACGCGGAGAGATCATTACGGGCATTGCCGCCGAGATTCTTGAAATCGGGAACGGCAATCGGGAACCTCTGAAACGTGGGGGAATCGATGTCGATGTAAACCTTGGCGCAGGCCGGATCAACCGCTGCGCCCGTCATGACCAGAACGGCCGCCAAAACTGCAATTACGAATTTCATGAGATTCATTCCTTCTTATAGTTTACGGGATAAAGGGGCCCGGATGAATTCCGCCGCCCTCACCGCAGTTCCGATGACCGGAAACGGATCCCGAGTTCCACACTGTCGTCACGGATCCAGTCGGGCAGCGGGGGATAGGGGCTTGCTTTTCGAACCGCCCGCATGGCCGATTCGTCGAAATAACTGTTACCGGATTTCTTTTCGTACTGGGCCGAAAGAAGCGTCCCGGACCTCGCGATTTTCACGTCGATGACGGCTTCAAGGTTCTGACTCAGAATACTCTGAGGCAACGCCCACTGGCCCTTGATGCTGGACCAGATCGAGGAGTAGTAGGACATGAGCCTGGTGTTGGTTTCGCCCTGCCCGGAGGGTCCCGCGGGCCCCGCCGGACCGGCTGCGCCTTTTTTCTCCGATGCGGCCAGCCGTCTGCGGATGTCGTCGATGGCCTTGTCGACCCGTCCTCTGTCCTCCTTCTCGGCCTCGGAATGCTTCCGGAGGGGGGAAGGCGGTGTCGTTCTGACCGTTTTCTTCAGCACAATCGTGTCTTCCTTGAAGCTCTCCCGGAGGGTCCTCGCCAAGATGTCCTTCGACGGCGACGATCCTGCTTTTTCCGACATAACGGCGGAGGGGCTGACGAGATCGACGGAATAGACCGGTCCGAAGGTCCACTGTCTTGACGGGAGGGAGGGGGAGAAGAAAAGGACGGACAGAGCGACAACATGGAGCAGGACGGAAAAGAGGATTGTCCATTTCAGGCTGACGCCACCCTGAAGATCACGTGGGGCGTATTCAAGTGATATCATCTCGTACCCTGCGGCGGTTCCGTGATCATGCCCAGCTTGTCAATGCCGGCCTTCCGGACCTCGGCCATGACCTGGACAACAAACCCGTATGGAACCTCTTTGTCGGCACGCATGTAGACCTCTTTATCGAGGCGGTTCTTGAAAATGCTCTCCAGCTTTGGGCTGAGATCGCCCATGGCGGTCTTGTGGTCGTTGAGGTAGAGTTCTTTCTTGCCGTTGATGGTCAGCACGATCTTCTCCTCCCCGACGTGAACGCTCCTCGCCTTGACCCGGGGAAGGTTCACGTCGATCCCCATCTGGAGCATGGGCGCCGTGACCATGAAGATGATGAGGAGCACGAGGATGACATCGACGAGCGGGGTCACGTTGATGTCCGAGACGTGCTTGTTTTCCATGTGATTGGGTCTTCGGCGGTAACGCATGATCCCCCTACTTCCGGATGTAATGCCGCTCGACGATGTTTAGAAACTCGGAGGAAAAGTTGTCCATCTCCTGGGTGATGAACCGGATGCGGCTCAGGTAGTAGTTATAAAAAATAACAGCGGGGATTGCTGCCGCCAGGCCCGCTGCCGTGGCGATGAGGGCTTCCGAGATGCCGGGTGCGACGACGGCCAGGGTGGCCGAACCCCGGAAACCTATGCCACGGAAGGCGTTCATGATCCCCCACACCGTGCCGAAAAGGCCGATGAAAGGGCAGGCGCTGCCCGTCGTGGCCAGAAACCCGAGGGCGCTCTCCAGCTTGGAGGCCTCCTGGCCCGATGCCCTGTTGAGCGCCCGCTCCACGTTGTCGACCCCGACCAGCTCGACGGCCGGGATGTCGCCGTTGGCGAGATCGCCCGTTCCGCCCGGTGCGCGGCCGGACTTGCTCAATTTCCCCAGTTCGATGTAACCGGCCCGGAAGACCTCCGCCAGTGTCGAAGACCGGAATTTCCTCGACTCGGGGAAAATATCCGAAAGCTTGCTGCTTTTCATGTAAAGGTCCAGGAACTGTTCGTTCTCCTTCTTCGTCTTCCGTATCACCCTGTACTTCATCAGTATGATGGCCCAGGAAACGACGGAAAAGATGAGGAGCAGGGCCAGGACGAACTGCACCATCCCGCCGGCATCGATGATCATGCCCAGAAGGCTCCCCCCGTAATTCCCGCCGAAATCAAGGGCTGTAACCGCAAAAAATCCCGACATTCTTACCTCCAGTTGGTTCAGTCTGCGGCCCTTTTATGCCAAATCACCCGCCTTGTCAATAAACTTTTGGACATGGGAGGGGGAAAAAGCCGAAGAAATTCCCCGTTTTGAAATATGGCCTTGACTCGGGAATCCGATTGGTATAGAGAATCCGCAAACGACCTTTTAATTTGATCCGGTGAGATTGAAAAAGGATCGGTCATGGACCATGTGGGGATCAAAAGAGACTGTGTACGAAGGCCTTCCCGTTGACGGGAAGGCTTTTTTTTGACTGAAAGGGGCCCCGCCCTTTACCCGGTCCGGCCGGCAGCACCGTGAAAATACACCAGGGGGAGTCAGAAATGAGCAAGAAAAGAGTGGTCATGGATACCGACGGGATCGACCGGTCCCTCACGCGAATCTCCTACGAGATCCTCGAGAAGAACAAGGGTGTCGAGGATCTTGTGATCATCGGGATCCAGAAAGGCGGCGTGGTTCTCGCCGAGAGGATCTGCGAGAAGATATCCAGGATCGAGAACACGAAGGTGCCCATGGGAAAACTGGACATTACCCTGTACCGGGACGACCTGCTCACATCGTCGAAAAAACCCAGGATGGGAAAGACGGACATTCCCTTTTCCCTGGACAATAAAAAGGTCGTCATCGTGGACGACGTCCTCTTCACGGGAAGGACCATCCGGGCGGCCATGGACGCGCTGATCGACTTCGGCCGGCCCAGGCTGATCCAGCTGGCCGTTCTCATCGACCGGGGCCACCGGGAACTCCCCATCCGTGCAGACTTCGTCGGCAAAAACCTCCCCTCCTCGCTGTGGGAGGAGGTGAATGTGAGCGTGAGCCCGGACAAGTTGAAGGACGAGGTGGTCATCATCGAAAACGCATAGAACATGGGCATAAGGCAGGGGTCGGAAAGATCTGTGAGTGATGAGAGAAAATTTTATATTTGTTTTTATCACCACTCACCACTCACCACTCACCACTTTTTTATATCGGGGAGTTCTTCATGAAATTAGCCAGGAAAGACATTCTGGGCATCAGGGATCTCAGCGTGGAGGAGATCAATCTCGTGCTGGACACGGCGGAGTCCTTCATCGAGGTATCGACCCGGGAGATCAAAAAGGTCCCCACCCTGAGGGGGGTGACCGTCATGAACCTCTTCTACGAGCCGAGCACCCGGACCCGGACCTCCTTCGAGATCGCCGCGAAGCGCCTGAGCGCCGACACGATCAACATTGCAGCGTCGACGAGCAGCGTCGTCAAGGGCGAAACCTTCATCGACACGGCGAAGAACCTCGAGGCCATGAACCCGGATATCATCGTCCTCAGGCACAGCGCCGCAGGCGCGCCGCACATGCTATCGAGGGTCGTCCGCCAGTGCGTGATCAACGCCGGCGACGGGGCCCACGAACACCCGACCCAGGCCCTGCTCGACATGATGACGATCCGGGAGAAGAAAAAAAGAATCGCCGGCCTCCGGATCGCCATCATCGGGGACATCGCCCACAGCCGCGTGGCCCGCTCCAACATATACGGCCTCACGAAGATGGGGGCGCAGGTGGCCGTCGGGGGCCCCAGCACCATGATGCCCCGCTTCATCGACCGGCTCGGCGTGGAGGTGCATCACCACGTGGATGACGCCATTCGGAACGCCGACATCATCATGATGCTCCGGATCCAGACGGAGAGGCAGGACATGAGCGTCTTCCCGTCACTCAGGGAATACGCCAACCTTTTCGGACTGAACCGGAAGCGCATGGCCTTCGCCAAGGACGACGTCATCATCATGCACCCGGGGCCCATGAACCGGGGGGTCGAGATCTCCCCCGACGTGGCCGACGGCCCTTACTCGGTGATCCTCGACCAGGTGACAAACGGTGTCGCCGTGCGAATGGCGCTCCTCTATCTGCTCTCTGGAGGTAATTGATGAGTCTTCTGATTAAAGGCGGACGGGTCGTCGACCCCTCGCAGGGCCTCGACGCGAAGATGGACATCCTGGTGGAAAACGGGAAGATATCGAAGATCGGAAAGGATCTTCCGGACGGCGGCGCGAAGGCCTCCCGGAAAGCGCCCGCCCTGCAGGTCATCGACGCCCGCAATCTCCTCGTCCTTCCGGGGCTTGTCGACATGCACACCCACCTGCGGGAGCCGGGGTACGAGTACAAGGAGACGATCGAGACGGGAAGCCAGGCGGCACTGGCCGGCGGGTTCACGTCGATCGCCTGTATGCCCAACACGGACCCCATCAACGACAACCGCTCCGTCACGGAGTTCATCATCCGCCAGGCGGCGAAGTGCGGCCTCGTGAATGTTTACCCCGTCGCGGCGATCAGCAAGGGCTCCGAGGGAAAGGGGCTGACGGAATTCGGCGACCTGGTGGAGGCGGGAGCCGTGGCCTTCTCCGACGACGGCAAGCCCGTGATGACCGGGGGGCTCATGCGCCGGGCGCTGGAATACGCCGGCTCTTTCGGCACGCCCATCCTCTCCCACTGCGAGGACGCCACACTGTCCGCAGGCGGGCTCATGAACGAGGGGCTCACGTCAACGGAACTGGGGCTCCCGGGCATCCCCTCCATATCCGAAGAGGTCATGGTCGCCCGGGACATCCTGATTGCCGCTTACACCGAAGCGGCCCTCCACATCTGCCACGTGAGCACGGCGGGATCCGTCGATCTTATCCGCGACGCGAAGCGGCGGGGCGTGCGTGTCACGGCCGAGACGGCGCCCCACTATTTCTGCCTGTCGGAAGAGGCGCTCACGGAGTTCGACACGCGGCTCAAGATGAACCCGCCGCTGCGGAGCACCGCCGATGTCGCCGCCATCAAAAAGGGCCTGGGCGACGGGACCCTCGACGCCATCGCGACGGACCACGCCCCCCAGTCACCCATCGAAAAGGAAGTGGAGTTCGAGTACGCCGCCAACGGCATCATCGGCCTGGAGACGTCCCTCGGGCTGAGCCTCCGCCTGGTCGACGAGGGCGTCCTGACGATCCCGCAGCTCGTCGAAAGGATGAGTCTCAACCCGGCGAAGATCCTCCGGCTGAACAAGGGGACGCTCAAGCCGGGAGCCGACGCCGACATCGCCATCATCGATCCCGGGAAGGTCTGGACCGTGGACGTCAGGAAGTTCCGGTCCAAAAGCCGAAACTCCCCCTTCGGCGGCTGGCCGCTGAAGGGAAAGGTGACCCACACCATTGTCGGCGGTATCATTAAATACACAGAACAGTTGTGAGTCGTGGGTTGTGAGCTCTCTTGATTGGTCGTGAGTTATACCCTCACCACTCATCACTCTCCACTCACCACCAGCTTTTACCCTGCAACGATGATTGGAAGAAACGTTCAGAAAACAAGGGCCGTTGTTCTCAGAACCCTGGACTACGGGGAATCCGACCGGATCGTCACTTTCTTCACCGCCGATCTGGGGAAACTCAAGGGGATTGCAAAGGGCGCGCGGCGAAGCAGACGGAGGTTCGCCAACGCCCTGGAACTCTTCTCGCTCTCCAATGTCCTTTTCTCGAGGAGCGGTCGCGGCGGGCTTTCCCTCATCGAAGGCGCCGACGTGGTCTCCCACCACCCGGGCATCCGCGAAGACCTCGAAAAGACCCTCATCGCCACCTATCTTGCAGAACTCGTCGACGGCTTCAGTGTCGAAGGGAAGAGGAACGCTGAACTCTTTCGTCTCCTCGAGGATTTCCTGGAGATCCTGGACCGCGAAGCCCTGCAGCCCGGCATCGAAAGATTTTTCGAGATGAGGCTTCTGAAGCTCACCGGCTACGACCTCCACATCCGGAATTGTCTCGCCTGCAATAAACATCTCGATGAAATCGGCGAGCCCGCCTTCATCCCGGCCGAGGGCGGGATCCGCTGCCGCACCTGCCTCAAAAACGCCACGACAGCGCTTTCCGTCACGCCGGGGACTCTGAAGACGCTCATTGCGGGATCGCAAACGGATCTTCAGATGATCTCGAGGCTTGTCGTTTCCGAAAGGACCGCCAGGGAGAGCCGCGCCGTCCTCGGCACCATCATCGAACACCTCCTCGGCAAGACCCTAAAATCCCTCAAAGTCCTTGATGATATGAGGAAAACAGTGCTTTGATTTCCCTTGACTTTGGCCCCGTCATAATGCTACTTGTCCCGCCTGTGTAACCGACTGAAATACCCATTTTCAGCGCTTTTTATACCGGGAGGAAGACGTGACATTCCAAGAACTGATCTTTGCTCTTGATACATTCTGGGCCAAACAGGGCTGCATCATCCAGCAGCCCTACGATCTCGAGGTAGGCGCGGGGACTTTCAACCCGGCGACCTTCCTTCGGTCTTTAGGTCCCGAGCCCTGGAACGTGGCCTATGTGGAGCCCTCGAGAAGGCCCACCGACGGACGCTACGGCGAAAACCCCAACAGGCTCCAGCATTACTACCAGTACCAGGTGATCATGAAGCCCTCCCCCATGAACATACAGGAACTCTACCTCGACTCCCTCAAGAGCTTCGGCATCGACCCCCTCGATCACGACATACGCTTCGTGAAAGACGACTGGGAGTCCCCCACCGTCGGCGCCTGGGGTCTCGGGTGGGAGGTGTGGCTCGACGGAATGGAGATCACCCAGTTCACCTACTTCCAGCAGGTCGGCGGCGTGGACCTCGACCCCATCTGCTCCGAGATCACCTACGGCATCGAGCGGATCGCCATGTATCTCCAGGGCATCGACAACGTCTATGACCTGGAGTGGGCCCACGGCATCAAGTACGGAGACGTCCATCACCAGGGCGAGGTGGAGTGGTCCCACTACAACTTTCAGCAGGCGGACATCGACATGCTCCGCAAGCTCTTCGACATGTACGAGGCCGAGGGGATCCGGATGGCCGAAAGGGAGCTGGTGCTCCCCCTTTACGACCACTGCCTCAAGTGCTCCCACACCTTCAACCTCCTCGACGCCCGCGGGGCCATCAGCGTGGCTGAACGCACGAACTACATCGGGCGGGTGAGAAACCTGGCCAGGCTCACGGCGGAAGGCTACCTCAAGCAGCGCGAGAAAATGGGCTTCCCGCTGATGGGAAAATTCTCTAAAAAATAGTGATCAGTGATGAGTGGTGAGAACGGGCTGCGAGCCCGAAACCTTTAGTTGTTCGCCATTAGCCTTAAGCCGGGCACTTCGTGCCATAATTCAAAACTCAAAATTCATAACTCATAATTCAGGAGCCTTTTTACATGTCTAAGGAATTGCTTTTCGAAATTGGAACGGAGGAGATCCCCGCAGAGTTTCTGCCCAGGACCCTCAAGGACATGGAGGAGATCATCCGGAAGGAATTCGCCGGTCTCCGGATCGGTCACGGTGAGATAAAAACCCTGGCCACGCCGAGAAGACTTGTCCTCTTTGTCCATAACGTGGCTTCAAGGCAGGAAGACCAAGTCATTGAAAAAATCGGGCCGGCTAAAAAGGCGGCCTTCGACGACAAAGGGAACCCTACCCCCGCCGCCCTGGGGTTTGCCAGAGGGCAGGGACTGGACATCGCGGAACTCAAGACCGTCACCACGGAAAAAGGGGAATACCTCCTGGCCAGAAAGAAAACGAAGGGCGGTGAGACGAAGGACCTCCTGCCGGCCCTCTTCACCCGGTTCATCACCTCCATCCCCTTTCCCAAGTCCATGCGCTGGATGAACCTCGACATACGCTTCGTCAGGCCCATCCACTGGATCGTGGCCCTTTTCGGAGGCGAGGTCGTTCCTTTCAGGGTTGAGAACATCACAAGCGGCGACCGGACCCGCGGTCACCGTTTCATGCACCCCCGCCCCTTCAAGGTGAGAAGCATCAAAGACTACCTGGCGAAAACCCGGAAGGCCTTTGTCATCGTCGACCCCGAGGAACGAAGAAAGATCATCCTCGAAGAGGCCGAGCAGGCTGCAGCCGGTTTGGGGGGAAGGATTCTTCGCGACGATGAGCTCCTCGAGGAGGTGACTTTCCTCGTTGAATACCCATCCGCTGTCGTCGGCAATTTCGAGGAAGACTATCTAAAGCTCCCGAAGGACGTCCTCACGGCGACCATGATGGATCACCAGCGCTACTTCCCCGTCATCGACGGGGCCGGGAAGCTCCTTTCCCACTTCGTCACAATCAACAACACCATCGCGCGCGACCCTTCGGTGGTGGCCCGGGGGAACGAAAAGGTCATCCGGGCGAGGCTCGCCGACGCCAAGTTCTTCTTCGAGGCCGACCAGAAGATCCCGCTCAATCAGCACTTCGAAAAACTCCGAAAGGTCGTCTTTCACTCCATGCTGGGGACCTCCTATGACAAGGTCATGCGGTTCAGGGAACTGGCGGCCTACATCACAAAACGAATCAACCCGGGCCTGAAGGACACCGTGGACCGCACGGCCTGTCTCGCCAAGGCGGACATCGAGACGCAGATGATCTACGAATTCCCCGAACTCCAGGGCATCATGGGGCGCGAATACGCCCTCATCCAGGGGGAGAACCCCGTCGTGGCAAAGGCCATTTATGAGCACTACCTCCCGACGCAGGCGGGGGGGGAGCTGCCGGAGACGGACGAGGGCGCCATCGTGAGCATCGCCGACAAAATCGACTCCATCGTGGGATTCTTCGGGGCGAACCAGATGCCCACGGGGACGGCCGACCCTTACGGGCTGCGGCGCCAGGCCCTGGGCATCCTGAACATCATCCTGCACAAAAAATACCGACTGGATCTCCCCGACCTGATCGACCGGAGCATGGCCATACTGGGGGATAAACTCAGGCGATCGCCTGCGGAGACAAAGAAGGATGTTCTCGACTTCTTCCGGGGCCGGCTGGAAAACCAGCTCATTTCACAGGGGCATCCCTATGACGTGGTCGACGCCGTCCTGGCAGTGGGTATTTCCGACATTGGAAAAGCCATGGTGAAGATCGGGGCCGTCGAAGACATCAAGGGTCATCCCGATTTCCAGCCCCTCGCCATCGCCTTCAAGCGGGTGGTGAACATCCTGAAGGGCTTCAAAGGCGGATCGGTGGATCCTACTCTCTTCGAGACCGATGTCGAGCGCGATCTTTACGAAGCCTGGATGGGGCTGGAGGCGAAAATAGAGGACTTTTTGGAGAAAGGCGAATACCGCGAGGCCCTGGCGCATCTGGTGCAATTCCGGAAGCCGGTGGACAGCTTCTTCGAGGGCGTGCTCGTCATGGCGAAAGACGAAAAGGTCCGTATCAACCGGCTTTCACTCCTCGAGGCTATCGCAAGACTCTTCTACCGCGTGGCCGACTTCTCGAAGATCGTGACGGAGAAATAGAAAATCGGGTCTCGGGTCCAGGGTTTCGGGTCGGAGGAATAAGACAAAAAATAAGGTAATACCTAACCTGCATTCAACCATTAAGTGCAACACTCGGCATTAAAGGCTTCTTTTGGCGTT
>DAIMEJ010000006.1:0-170625 GCA_036725345.1 Syntrophales bacterium | reverse complement strand
GTTTAACATAAACTTTAAACTTTGCGATAGGGATTTAATATACAAGTTTTGAGTTTTAACGGGCTGTTGCCCAAATCGATTTTGTTGAATAGCCGCTTGATCCGGATTCCGGATAGCGAAGTTTGACGCGTTTAAGACGGTCAGCTTTGGCTAGACGAAGAGTTCCATGACGGCTTCGGCCATCAGCCTGTAACCCGTCACCGTCGGGTGGACGCCGTCGGACTGCACAAGTTCTTCCAGGTTTCCCCCGCCCCTGACCCACCGCTTCCAGTGTTCGTGGACCCGCGCGACCGACAGGTGATAAGCCCGCGCCAGGTTCTCCAGGGAACCGTAAAATGAATTTTCGATGACCCGGTTCCATTCGTTCTCGCCGATGTAGGACGAGGTCACGAGGACGATCTCCGCCTCTGTATTCCCCTGAATCTCACTGATGATGGTTTCGACGTTCAGACGATAATCTTCAGGCGTGTAGCCCACAAAAGCATCGTTGAGGGCGAATTGGACGAGCACACAGTCGGGGTTGTAGAAAAAAACGTCAGGATCGACCCGGTGCAGGCCGCCCTCGGCCGTGTCGCCCGGGATTCCCTTGTTGATGAGCCTGAATCCGTTTTTCGGATATTGCTCCGTGAGCATCTCTTTCAGAAAATCCAGGTAGCCCTTCCTCACCATCCATCCATAGGTAAGGGAATCTCCTATGGCGACAATGGTCGCAGGTTTATCCGTCCGAAGTTTTTCGATCGTCTTTGCGGGTTTCGTCATGTTCTTTTCCGCCTGCCCTGTCGGGCGCTACCATACAATATCAGACCGATGATTTCCACCCTCTTGTGTGCCGATGATTCGCAGAGGCGGACGATACAGCAAAAAAGAAGGGACCCTCTTTTCAAGGGTCCCTTCTTTGCAGACGGATCAGCCGGTGCGGCGACGTCCGCACCCGGGGTTATTTCATACCGGCCGGGAGAGATCACCCGGATCTCCCGCCGCTTCAAGTCGTGCCCCACCGAAACAGCGGGCCCGCTTCCGCTCCCCCGGCATCTCAAAGGGGAGCTCTCTGTGCCCCTCAGTTCGCAGGCGCTTCCAGGGATGCAGGTTTGGATTGAAGAGCGATGCAGTCTTGCCTCCAGAGGCAGGAAAGCTCGCGGCAATACTCGACCCGCTCCGTGCCGTAGCATTCGGGGTTTTCCTCTTTGCGCTGGATGGCCCTGATGAGATCCGTTTTCTTCATGCCGAAGGAGTTGATCCCGAGGGCCTTTGCCATTTTCTGAACGTCCTGGTATTTCATGGTTGGACTTCGCATCCTTCTGCGGCCTTTCCATCTATTGCGCGACATCGACCTTGAAATACAGCTTGATCGCTCCCATGATGGCGGCTTCACAGTCATCTTTGTCCGCCGGGGTGCGGTTGGCCCGATGTATGGCGGCCTCTTCCCCCCCTGTGTTCCCATACCGACCGGGCCGCTTCTCCAAGGGCCTGCCCGGCAATTTCGGTTTTTGACACAAGCACTTCCGTCACAGAGTAAATCTGATTTTAATTCTGCTTTTTTTAACCCTTTTGTCAAGCAGTATGACAGAGCGGCCGGCTAAATGACAATCCCCGATGGTGACTGAAAAGATATCAAGACAATACTGAAATTATGTGAGGCTCAACAAAAAAGACCGCAAATTTGCCTTTTTGTTCTTTAATCCAAGCTTGACCCTTATGTTGTCCCGGTGGAACTCAACGGCGCGGCTTGAAATGTTGAGAACTTCGGATATTTCCTTTGTCGTCCTCCCCTCCCGGATCAGGGTTGCGATCTGTATCTCCCGGGGGGTGAGATTGAGGTATTTTGATGTCATTTTGCGGAGAAACGGGGAAAGGATATCGTCCAGATTCGATTCGATGATACCCATGTAGGCAAGCTGATCGCTCTTGAGGGGTGTCCTTTTGAGTTTTTCCAGATAGGGGATGACAAGCTCTTGGACATTGGAGAGGATCCTCTCTTCCAGCTCTTCCCTGTCATCCTCGCGGTGTTTGAGAAGCACCTTGAGGGCCGTGTTCAGTTCCTCGAGATTCCGGGACTTGACCTTCAACTCCTCTTCCCGCACCAGCAGTTCCTTCTCCGCCTTCTTCCGCTCGGTGATGTCCAGCAGAGAGGCCACACTCATCATTGTCCCGGGAATCATGGCGATCGTCATATAGACGTCGCGGACTTGGCCCGATTTGTCCCTGAAGCGAAACTCGTAATTCCGCGGGGCGGCAACCTCATCCACGCGGCGGAGACGGTGATACTCGATCATTCGTTCAAGCATGCCTTCATCGTCGGCGATAAACTCCGTCCACTTCATCTTCCGCTCCACCTCGGCTTTTTTGTATCCGCTCTGTTCTTCAAACTCGGTGTTCACCATGAAGATCGTCATGTCTTCTCCGATGATCATGGTCGCCGCCCCGGTGGTTTCGAAGATGGTCCTGTACCTCGCCTCCGACTCTTTCAGTGCCCGCTCCGCCAGAACGCGGACCGTGATGTCATCCACCATTTCGATTGCCGCGACGACGTTGCCGGAGGCGTCCTTGATCGGGGACGAAATGATTCGGTAATTTCTGATATCATGCGCCGAAGGGGTCTCTGTCACCGATTCATGCACCTCGCCGTCCCGGAGGGTTTGGAAGGTGGGGCAGTAGGGACAAATGTCCTGCCGGGGAGGATCGTTGAAAGAGACGTAGCAGATCGGTTTTTTTTCGGGATCGAGCTGGGGAAACCACGCCTTCATCTGATTGTTGAGGGTCAGGATCTCCATCTGCGGGCTGACCAGGACGATGCCGATGCCAACGTTGTCGACGACGCTCCTGTACTTCTGCTCCGACGCCTTGAGCGCGTCTTCGAACCGCTTGCGTTCTTCGATTTCCACTTTCATCTCGCGGGTCCGGGCCAGAAGCTCCGTCGAGGTCTCCTCCACTTGTTTTTCGTAGTAATCCACGGATTCCTGAAGTGCCTGCTCCTCTTCCTTTATCGCCGTTATGTCGTGGCCGACACCCTGGTACTCCAGGATATCGCCGCGGTCATCGAAGATGGGGCGGTTCGTCCACACCTGCCAGCCTATTTTCCCATCGCGCATCAAAATCCGATGCTCCCGGACGCAGTAAGGCATTCCCCCGCTCATCCCATTGACCATGTCTTCGATCCGTCCACGATCCTGTTCGGGGATGAGGTTCTTGAAATTGAATCCGATGAGTTCCTCCCTCTTCATGCCGAAAAATCGGCAATAGGCATCGTTGACAAACGTCAGCGTCCCGTCCCGCAGATAGCGGCAGATCAGCTCGGTCTGATGCTCGATGACACTCCGGTAACGGTCCGCCTCCCTCTTTCGATCGAGGAGCTCCGCTTCGAGCTTATCCAGCTTTTCATCTGTTTTTCCGACATCCTTTTCCATGTCGCTCAATCACCGGCCCCGTAACAACCCTTCCACCGGTTTCCAAATAGGTTGACCAATTTAACCTACCTTTTCCCTTGATTTCTGTCAATGCTCCTCCTGAGGGGGCATCATTGGCTGCTTTTCAAATAAACTCCCTGTTTTTACAATGAGTTACAGCGGCCGTGAGTCTCGCGCCTTTGACGAGAAGGATGCCCCGGGCAGACCTTCGCCCTAAAGCTTTCCGGGACCGTGCCGATATAGAAAACAGAGTTCATGCGTCTGAAAAAGGCAAACCACACCGAAAGGGTGGGACGCAAAGCCACGGGCCTAAATCCGGAACCGCCGGACAGGGCAGCCGGGTTGCCAGGCGAAAGCAGCACTTTCCCGTGCTGAATTTCGTCGGCCCAGCAAGTTCAGCCATAGGGAGGTGCTGTTGTCATGTCGACGACACATCTGCGGGTGAAGTCCGCCCGGGAAATCGGTCGTTTCCTCTCCGCGATCAGCTTCGCCATCCTGGCCATCTCGATCTTTTCCCTTCCTGTTGCCGCGCCCGCCGTCCATGCCGCACAGATCAGTCTCGAGTGGGATGCCAACGATGAGCCGGACCTGGAAGGCTACAGGATCTACTACGGGACATCGAGCGGCAACTACACCGCCTCGGTCGACATCGGCAACAATACCCACTGCGTGATCTCCAATCTGGAGCAGGGCGTCACCTACTACTTCGCTGCGACGGCCTACGACGGCGAGGGAAACGAAAGCGGATTCTCCGAAGAAATCGTCTATGCCGTTTCCGCTGCGGAACCCGGGTCGGGTTCTTCATCGTCCGGCGGTGGCGGAGGCGGCGGCTGCTTCATCGCCACGGCGGCTTACGGCAGCTACCTCGCGCCGGAGGTCATGGTCCTGCGACAATTCAGGGATCGTGTCCTTCTCACGAGCGTTCCCGGGAAGGTCTTCGTGAAGGTCTACTACCGGTTGTCCCCCCCCGTCGCCGACTTCATACGGGACCATGAAAATCTGAGGACACTGATGCGTCTGGCCCTCTCACCGCTCGTTTACGGGATAAAATACCCGAAGGCCTCGGGTGCGATCATCCTCATATCGCTGGCCTTCATCTTTACGGCTTGTGCGGGAATAGGAAAATACAGGGAAATACATGTACGGAATGATGGCCGTTCATTCGTGAAGCACGACACCGTCTCCGACCTCCGACCCAAGGGTGACTAACCCCTCCCTAAAGATAATCCCCGGTCGCCGCGCCGGGGATTATCTTCCAACATTCAGGAACCAGGGACATCCGGGAACCCTGAATCGAACCGTCCGATATTTTGATGCCGGGCTCTGTTTCAGGCCGCCAGGGCTTTCTTGCAAAGCTCCGTGATGAACACGGGATCAATGCCGTCATCCCGGCAGAGTTTTCGCAGGTTCAGGTAGCACATGGGACACAGGAACACCATGGCCCCCGCCTTGACGTTCTTCGCGTCGTCGATGTTCCACTTCTTCACCGCCGCCGCGCGTTCCTTGTCACGGGCCATCAGCGGGGCACCGCAGCAAAGCGCGTTGACCCTCTCGTACTTTCGGGCCGGTCTTTCGACACCGAGGAGTTCGAAGATCTTGTCGAGATAAATATCCTTTCCCTGCGTGTACCGCGACGCACAGGGGGACTGGTAGGCGACCCGAAGGGGGAGCTTTTTGATCTTGTCTTTCCTCTTCAGCAGTTCCCTGTAGAGATACTCGAATATATGGATCGGCCGGAAGGGTACCTTCAGTCCGTACTCCTGGGCCAGGGTGGTCAACAGGGTGTAGCAGTCGTCGTGGAAACAAACCACCTCCTTGGCCCCGAGGGCGGCGAGATTGTCGATGAAGCGCTTCGCCTCTTTCTTGACCGGGCTCGGTCTTCCGAGGTGAATGTACCCGACGGTGCAGAAATAGTCGGCGCCTTCGACGATCGTCAGGTCCTCGAAGAGAGGGTTGTCCAGGAGTTCACGAACCATATCCCCGACGATGCAGAGATTCAGCACGGGAGCGCCTTTCTTCCCCTTTTTGACCACCGTCGGCAGACCGTGGAGCTTGGCGAAATTCTGCATGGCCTGCTCGGGAATCTTGAGGGCGCCCGTTTTCTCCTGGCGTTCGTTGAGGAGGTCGAAGGGGTTGGCCTGGGTGGGGCAGACCAGGTTGCAGGACGCGCAGGTGACGCATTGGCCCACGATGGGCGGCGTTCCCCCCTCCACTAGCTCTTTCATTTCCTTCTGGGCCCGCTCCAGGTTGTAATCGACATAGGGGCAAAACTCGAGGCATTTTCCGCAGAGATCGCATCTATCGGCATAAAACATGGATATCCTCCTTCGTTTTTATTGTTCACTCATTCACACGGGCTCTTCTGTCTATCATAAATCACTGTCGAGCGGCATATTTTTTTATCAAGATACGGTGTGAGCGCACTATTTCGGCCATCTTTCTCAGAACCCCCCAAAAACCTCCACGGGGTCTTCGTCCACTTCCCTGAAAAGAATTTCAAAGTCGACCTTTGGTTTGAGGTAATAGGCTCGCCAGTCTGCTTCGCGGTCTCTGTAATAAAGCGACCAGGTCTTCGTCCTTTCATTCCAGCGGAACTGCGCCACGTCCAGGTCCACCCACTGGCATGGATCGGCAAATCTCGGCCGCTGCTCGAAGATCGTGACGAAATCCGACTCGATCCTGAAGCCCAGTCGAATCCTGGTCCTGTAGTGAAGAGGTATCTTCTCCCGACAGAACCAGGAAAGCTTCGTCTCCACGAGTTTTCTTGTGAATTCCGATAGTGCCACGACGAATCACTATAGCACGGCGAGAGTTCAATGGTCAAAATCCGTCGCAGTGACGTGGAAACGATAAAGAGGCGGGCATCACACCGGGGGACAACAAAGGGGCGGTGCCCCCGGGCTGGTGTAGCTGTATTGCAAGCATCCTGACGCGAGAAGACCGGCAGGCCCGCCGGATGAAAGAGGCAGAGACGTTTCTGACCCGGCCCCTCTGATACCTGCCGCTTGCCCCCAGGGCGTGACGTCGTCTCTCACGCAAGAGAAGAACAAAAAATGAAAGCGCCCGCAGGATTTCAATCCTGCGGGCGCTTCTGCGTTGACTGCTGAATTCTTCTTGCTGACGTTTCGACGCTACCCCAGCCATGCGTCGATCAGTTTTTCTGTTCTCCTTACCTCCTTTCCTTTCGCCCAAGGTTGGTTAAGAATCTGAAAATCTTGTTTACGCCGGCATCACCTCCTTAGCAGGGGGTGACCTCCGCCTACCCAATATATATTGGACCCCGATACAAAGCGGGGCCATGCCCGACCCTGCTTCATATTGCAGAACCGTTCACTGAATTTGCTTCTTGAACCTTCTCACCCCTGCGAACCCGACAAGGCCTAAACAGAGCAGAACGACCGTTGCAGGCTCCGGGACCGCCTGTGCGGGTTCATCGTGGACACCCGCTCGGGCAACTTCAATCGTGAATCGGATCCACTTGAAAGAAATGTTTTTCTTGTCCGGGTCGATGCCGATGGCGAAGGGGGCCTCCCCCTCCCCGGCATCCGCGAGGTAGGCGTTCAGAAGGCCGATTTCGCCCTGGCTGAATGTGACGGCGTGATTGCGCCGTTTTTTCTTGGATCTCCATGTGTCGAGGGCTCCTGACCCGTCAGACCAATTCGCGAAATTGTTTTTCCTCGATTTTTTTCCATCGCTCCATCGCTCAAGGCCGATATCGGCACTGTCGAGAAGGCTCGTGTGCAGGATCCCTTTTTTCCCCTTGACGCCGCCGTAGGTCAAAGTCGCCGCCGTGACGACATCCCCCGGGTCCAAATGCAAATCGATACCCCAAGCGTAGAAACTGGACCGCGACAGGCGCCCGCTGCCGCAATGGGCCGAAAAATCAGAGGGGCTCAGCGTAAACGTGTAGGTGTCCGCAAATCCCGGACTCACCGTCAGTAAAATCACGAGAAAGGGAATGCAAAGGACAATTGACCTCTTCATTTTGGACCCTTCTTTTTAACATTTGAAATCATTGATTTTTCTTATTTTAGCTGCAACAAAACGCAATTTTAAATCATTTGTTTCGTATGTTACATATAGCTCTAATCTGTTGACAAATCAATCGGTCGAATGTCGTATTTTTATTCTTTGCGGCTTAGGTGAAGTATAAGAAAAAAGTATTAGGTCCGGGTACCGGATGCGAGGCGCAAATCCATTGTAACGGCCCGCAAATTAAAGGGAAAAAGGGTGAGAGGACCCGGACGCAGGGGAAGGGAGCCGGCAGGTTCGGAGAGAAGCCTTGCCCGTGGAAATTCAAAGTAAAAAGGAGGGGCCTGAAACGAGGGTTAAAACCCTCAAATGGCAGGAAAAGTGCAGTACATGTATTCCGGTTACATGACAGAGAAAATATTTCCACTGACGGCCCATGTCGCGGAAGGCCGGTGTCGCAGAATCGCAGGAATCATCTAACTATGAAATAATCGAGGGAAAACAATGTCGGAAACCGCCGGGCACAGACATTTTATCAGGGGGATGACGGAACTCATCATCGCAAAATCGCATACCGTGGCCAGCCACTTCATGCATTTTGCCGTGGACAACACCGTACCCGGCATGATCTATGACGCCACCCTGCTCCCCTACGACAAGGAGTTCATAAGGAATGCCTGCGTGGTCTGGATGCAGACGAACAGGTCAGACCCGGGGATGAAAGACTGGCGGGTGATCTTCCCGATCCTGGCACAGTTTCAGGACGGTGTGGGTCTCATGCCGCTGGGCATTGATTTCGGGGCAATGGACTACGAGGACATGAGCGAGGAGGAAATTCTCGAGGTCCTCTCCCGGAGCAGAATCCCGAGCAGGGCACTTTCGGAACGGGTCGCACGGGAACACGAGGAGCTTCGCGCCGTCGCGGAGAGAATCCTGCCTTGATTCCCGTTCACTTTTTTATTTCCCGCCCGAGCTTTTTCTCGATCGATTGAACTTTCCCCGTGATCCGATCCGGCTTTCCCGGCCGGTCATCGATGGATATGGACGTGAGCACCCTCCGTGCGCCTCTCAGCGCCTCGTCGTGGCATTTTCTGACGAGGGCCATCACCTCTTCCCATCCCCCTTCCACAACGGTACCCATGGGGTTCGTTTTGTAGGGAAGACCGCTTTCATCGACCATCCGGATGACCTCCGCGACGCCTTCGCTGATGCTTTCGCCGGTGTCCAGGGGCACGACACTGAACTGGACGAGCATGACTATCCTCCTTTCAAAAGAGCCGGCAGCCACACGGCGTCAGGGCCCTTCCACGATGGCCACGGGGCGGCACCAGCCAGCGCTTGCCCCCTTTATCTTGACGGGGAAACAGCAGACGGTGAAGCCGCAGGATCGCCCGATGGCGGAGAGGTTCGCCATCTTCTCCATGTGGCAATAGCCGATTTCGATGCCTGCGAAATGGGCCTCCCAGATGACCTTCGGGTCTTTCGTCCTCTTGAACTCCTCAGCGATGAACGGCAGGGGCCGGTCCCAGCTCCAGGCGTCGGTCCCCACGACCTTCACGCCCTTCTCCAGGAGGAAGAGCGTGCTTTCCCGTTCCATGCCGGCCCCCTTGACCAGGTACTCCGGGGTTCCCCAGACCCGGTCGGCACCCGTCTGGATCAAAACGATGTCGAGGGGCTTGACGGTGTACTGGATCTTCTCAAGGGCCTCCTGAACGTCCTTTACGACGATCCGCTCACCGTCTTTCTTGTGGCGGAAATCGAGCAACACACCGTCGCTGAAGCACCATTCAAGGGGGATCTCATCGATGGTGAGGGCGGGAACCCCGCGGTCCATCGTCGGGTGGTAGTGGTAGGGTGCATCCAGGTGGGTGCCGCTGTGGGTGGTGAGCGTCATGAACTCCAGGGCCCAGCCGAGCCCCCCGGGGAGTTCCTCTTTTTCGACACCGGGAAAGACCTCCTTCATCTATTCGGCCCCCTGGCCGTGGTCCACGTAGTTGATTTGCGGGATCATCCACGGAGGGTCGCTCGGCAGACCTGCCTCGATGGCGATACTCAGATCCACCAAACGTCTTTTTTTCATATCCGCTCCTTTTGATCTTTTCACACGGGTACTTTGAAAAAGCAATGGGCAGGAAAATGGAAAAGCATCTCTCTGATGGCCGATCCTATACAACCGTCATCGCCGGTGAGTCAAACAAATAAAGATCGGTTTATCCCCGCCCTTACCCGATGCCCTCTTTGAGGCTTCGGGCAAAGGTCTCCACGGTATGTGCGAGGTCCGGCCTGCCGGCGTGCTCTCCGATGAGGCGGACGAAGGCGCTGCCCACGACGACTCCGTCCGCCGCCGCGGCGATTTCCCTCGCCTGGGAGGGGTTGGAAATTCCGAATCCCGCAACGACGGGAAGATCCGACATTTTCCTTATGACAGAAACCCTGTCCCGAACTTCATCGATGACGGGCATCCCGCTGCCGGTCACGCCGGTGAGAGATATGTAATAGATGAAGCCGGAAGCTCTCTTCAACATTTTTTTTGCCCGGTCGATACCCGTCGTGGGCGCAATGAGCGTGATAAAATCCAGACCCGCTTCGTCCGTGTACGTTCTCAACTCCGCCGACTCCTCGACGGGAAGGTCGACCACCAGCACTCCGTCGACACCGGCGGCTGCGGCCTTCCTGGCGAACTGCTCTGTACCGAAAACAAAGATGGGATTGTAGTAACTGAAGAGAATGACAGGCATTTCCGTCGAACCCCTGAGAACGGCCACGAGGTCGAGAATCCCCGTGAGGGTTACGCTATTCCTGAGGGCCACTTGAGAGGCCCCCTGGATGACCGGTCCGTCGGCCGTGGGATCGGAGAAAGGCACCCCAAGCTCCAGCACATCGACGCCCGCCCTGTCAAGTGCGAGGATGAGTTCCCCGGTCGTCCCGAGATCCGGGTATCCCGCCGTCAGGTACGCCACAAGGGCCTTTTCCCTCTTCCTTTTTAAACCGGAAAATTGCTTCTCAATGCGTTTCACGTCCGCCACCTCCCATGACCTGTGAAATGATCCCCGTGTCCTTGTCCCCCCGCCCTGACAGGTTGATGACGATGACTTTTTTTCGGTCGAGCGTCGGCGCCAGCTTCATGGCGCAGGCAACGGCGTGGGCGCTTTCCATGGCGGGGATAATCCCTTCGTACGTGGAAAGAAGGAGAAATGCCTCGATGGCATCCCGGTCCTCAACGGAGACATAGGTTACCCTTCCCGTCTCCTTAAAATAGCTGTGTTCCGGCCCCACGCCCGGGTAATCCAGCCCGGCGGCGATGGAGTACGCATCGCGGACCTGGCCCTCCCGGTCCTGCAGGAGGTAGGTCTTGTTCCCGTGAAGAACTCCGACTTGTCCCGCCGATAGAGTCGCCGCGTGCATCCCCGTTTTGATCCCCCGACCGGCCGCCTCCACACCGATCATCCGGACTGCGTGATCGTTTCGGAAGGAATGAAAAAGACCCATGGAGTTGCTCCCGCCGCCAACGCAGGCAAGCAGGTAATCGGGAAGCCGTCCCTCGCTGCGGAGGATCTGTCGTTTGGTCTCACGCCCGATGACGCTCTGAAAATCCCTCACCATCATGGGATAGGGGTGGGGACCCGCCGTGGAGCCGATGATGTAGAACGTGTCACGGACGTGGGTGACCCAGTGACGCATCGCCTCGCTCATGGCGTCCTTGAGCGTTGCCGTTCCCGCCGTCACGGGGACGACCTCGGCGCCCAGAATCTTCATGCGAAAGACATTCGGCGACTGGCGATGAATGTCCTCCTCCCCCATGAAAATCCGGCATTTCATACCGAAGAGAGCCGCCGCCGTCGCCGTGGCCACGCCATGCTGACCGGCGCCGGTTTCGGCGATGACCTTCTTCTTCCCCATGCGTCCGGCCATGAGGGCCTGTCCGAGGGTATTGTTGATCTTGTGGGAGCCTGTATGGTTCAGATCCTCCCGCTTGAGATAGATCCTCGCACCCCCGAGTTTTTCCGTCAGATTCCTTGCGAAATAGAGGGGGGTTTCCCTGCCGGCGTATTCCCGCAGATAGCGGCCAAGTTCCCTCCGAAAACCTTTGTCGGCACGGCATTCCCGGTAGGTCTCCTCGAGTTCGATCAGAGCCGGCATGACCGTCTCGGCCACGTACCTGCCGCCAAAGACACCAAAGTGCCCCTTCTTGTCCGGTAGTGAATGTCTACTCATGATACCTCCGATGGGCTTTATGGCCCTTACCCTCTTTGAAAAATCCTGCCCGTACGGGCGGGAGAATCCGCCGGTCCGGGACCCCTCACAGCCGCCACGAAGGCCCTGAGTTTTTCAGGGTCTTTCTTCCCCGGCCTCGCTTCAGCACCGCTCGCGATGTCGACGGCCCTGGGCCTCACGAACTCGATGGCCGCCCGGACATTCCCGCTGTGGAGACCGCCGGCAAGAATGAGCGCGCACTTCTCGCCTGCCCGCTTCGCTAAGTCCCAGTCAGCGGTTTTTCCCGTCCCACCCGGCGATCCGGGATCACAGGCATCCACGACAATCGCCTTCACCGGATATTCACCCAGGGCAACAAGATCCGCCTCGGATCGGAGTGCCACCGCCTTGAGGAGAGCGGAAGGGGCAAAACGCCTGCAGTAATCGGGTGATTCGCGGCCGTGGAGCTGGATGAAGTCAAGCCGGCAGTACCGAAAAATACTTTTAACCTCACTCGCATCGCAGTCAACGAAAACCCCGACCTTGGAGATGCTCGCCGGAAGCAGCGAGGTGATTCCTCTTGAACGCTCCGGTGTCACATATCTCGGGCTTTCGGGGTAAAAGACAAACCCCAGGGCATTCGCACCGGCAACTGCCGCCATCCTTGCGTCTTCCAGGCTCGTGATCCCGCAGATCTTGATCTCCGTCATGACCCCCCGTCCTTTCCCCTGAGTTCCCTGATCTTGCGGGCAATGTCCCTCGCCACCATCAGGGCCTCTCCCACGAGGAATGCCCGGATGTTCACCTGCATCAGCCTCTCGATGTCCTTCCGGGAACGGATGCCGCTTTCACCCACGACCGTGATCCCGTTGGGCACGAGTGGCGCAAGCCGGAGGCTTGTCTCCAGCCGTGTTTCGAACGTGGAGAGATCACGGTTGTTGATGCCGATGATCTCCGCACCCGCGGCAGAGGCTTTTCCCAGGTCATCCTCGTCATGAATTTCCACCAGCGTCGCAAGTCCTATCCCCGACGACAGATCGATGAAATCCCGAAGCTTCGGAAGCTCGAGGATCCTCGCGATGAGAAGGATCGCGTCAGCGCCAAGGAGGACCGTTTCGTAGATCTGGTAGGGGTCGACGACAAAATCCTTCCTCAAAAGGGGAATAGCGGTCTCCCTCCGGATGTCCGCGAGAAACGACACATCCCCTTCGAAAAACCGGCTATCCGTGATGACCGATACGGCGGCCGCGCCGCTTTCCTCGTAAATGCGAGCGACGGCCACGGGATCAAAGTTCTCGCGGATCCGTCCCTTGGAGGGGGAGCTCCTTTTCACTTCAGCGATGATGGCAGCCTCGCCGGTATCAATGGCTGCTCGGAATTTGCCGTCCGGTTTCATGCCGGCGATTTTCCGCTTCAACTCCGTCATCGGCAGGACGGTTTTCTTGCGGCTGACCTCCTCGATCTTGTGCCGAACGATTCTCTCAAGGATCATGGGGACCTCAGCTGTGCGTGAGTTCGATCAGGGAGCGGAGTTTTTTCATGGCGGCCCCGCTGTCGATGCAATCCTCGGCCAGCTTGATCCCTGCACGGATGCTGTCCGCCCTGCCTCCGGCGACCATGGCCATCGCCGCGTTCAGGAGGACGATCTTTCGCCGGGCCCCGTTGCTGCCGGAGAGAATCCCCTTGGTCATCTCCGCATTCGCGGCGGCATCCCCACCCGCCAGTTCCTCGGCCCGGAAGGTCTCGCCGAAGAATTCGACGGGGTCGACGTTATAGGTGGTGACAATACCGTCCCTGAGCTCCGACACCCTCGTTTCACCGGTGATGGTGGCCTCGTCGAGCCCGTCGAATCCGTGCACGACGAAGGCTCGTTTCGTTCCGAGATTTTTCAGCACTCCCGCGAACATCTCCGTGAGTCTCGAATCGTAGACACCGATGAGTTGAGCCGTCGCCGAGGCCGGGTTCGTGAGGGGCCCCAGCATGTTGAAGACCGTCCTCAGCCCGATCTCCCGCCTGGGGCCGATGGCGTGCTTCATGGCCCCGTGCAGCTTCGGGGCGAATAGAAAACCGATCCCGATCTGCCGGAGGCACTCCTCGATGACATCGGGGGGGGCGTCGATGTTGACGCCGATGGCCTCGAGCACATCAGCGCTTCCGCATCCGCTGGAGACGGCGCGGTTCCCGTGCTTCGCCACCGTGAGCCCCGACGCCGCCACCACAAAAGCCGCTGTCGTCGAGATGTTGAAGGTGTTCCGGCCGTCGCCGCCGGTCCCGCAGGTGTCGACGATGACCGATGAGCAGGCATCGATTCTCGTAGCCTTCCGGCGCATGATCCGTGCGGCACCCGTGACTTCTTCGACGGTTTCTCCTTTCATCCGCAGGGCCGTGATGAAGGCACCGATCTGCGCCGGCGTGGCCTGTCCTTCCATGATCTCCTTCATGGTCTCCATCATTTCCGATTCCTGAAGATCTTTTCCCTGTACGACCTTCGACAACGATTCCTTGATCATTTCATTCCGCTCCTTTCTTTCCCCGGACGTTGAGTTCCAGGAAGTTTCTCAAAATTCTTTTTCCGTTCGGCGTCAGGACCGATTCGGGGTGAAACTGGACGCCTTCAACGGGATACGACCGGTGCCGGATTCCCATGATTTCCCCTTCCTCCGTCTGGGCGCTCACCTCCAGAAACGCCGGCATCGTTTCCCTTTGCACCAGCAGCGAGTGATAACGTCCCGCCGTGAAGGGGTTCGGGAGACCCCGGAAGATCGTTTTCCCGTCGTTGAAAACCGGTGACGTCTTCCCGTGCATGAGTCTCTCGGCACGGACCACCTCGGCGCCGAAGGCGCAACCGATGGCCTGGTGACCCAGGCAGACACCCAGGATCGGCACGCGGCGGTAGAAATGCCGGATGACATCCACCGTAACCCCCGCCTCCTTCGGTGTGCAGGGACCCGGGGAGATAAAAATGGCCTCCGGCCTCAACACCTCGATCTCTTTCAGGGTAATCTCGTCATTGCGATAAACGGCCGACGCCCGACCGAGCTGGCCCAAATACTGGACGAGATTGTAGGTGAAGGAATCGTAGTTGTCGATCATGAGAATCATGGCTTGCACCTCGCTCTATTCTTGTTCCGTTATTTCAAAGCCCGACGCCGCCAGCCGCACCGCTTTCATCATTGCGGCCGCTTTGTCCATCGTCTCTTCATACTCTCGCTCCGGGTCGGAGTCGGCGACAATGCCGGCTCCCGCCTGTAAAGAGAGTCTGTCCCCCTGCAGCACCATCGTCCGGATGGTGATACAGAAATCCATGTTCCCGGAAAAACTGAAATAGCCCACCGCCCCGCCGTAAGGGCCCCTTCGGGACGGTTCCAGTTCATCGATAATTTCCATGGCCCGGATTTTCGGGGCGCCCGTGAGCGTCCCTGCCGGGAAGGCGGCTTTCAGGACATCGAAGCCGTCTTTCCCCCCGGCAAGCTGGGCCTGGATATTGGAGACCAGGTGCATGACGTGGGAATAACGCTCGACGGCCATGAACGAATTCACCTGGACGCTCCCGACGCGGGCGATCCGTCCCAGATCATTCCTCCCGAGATCGACAAGCATCACGTGCTCCGCCCGTTCCTTCGGGTCCTTCAGAAGCTCGTCGGCAAGCATCCGGTCCTCCTGTTCCGTCTTGCCCCTTTTCCTCGTCCCGGCGATGGGCCGCAGCTCCGCAACGCCCTCCTCGAGGCGAACCATGACTTCCGGCGAAGAGCCGATGAGGTAAAGATCCTGATGTTTCAGGAAGAAAAGATAGGGTGACGGATTGACGAACCGCAGGGCCCGGTAAAGATCGACCGGGTCGAGTGCATTCCGTGTCTCGAAACGCTGAGAGAGGACCACCTGGATGATGTCCCCCCGGCCGATGTAATGCCTGGCCCGCCGGACAATGTTCTCGAATTCTGAAGCCGAGAGATTCGATTCGAATGTGATCTCCCGTCGGCCGTCCTCCGCCACCGACGGGGCATTCCGCAACACAGGCCGGCGCAGTGACCCGATGACACCGTCGATCTTTCCGACCGTTTCTCTGTAAATCTCTTCCAGTTTTTCATCCCCTTCGTCGACGTACGCGCAGGAGACCGCCTTGATGGTGTGGCGAACATTATCGAAAATGAGAAGCGTGTCGCTGATGAGAAAAACGGCAAGGGCATCTTTCACCTCACCGGCCGGGGCCTTCATCAGCTTTTTCTCGAAATAGCGAGCCATCTCGTATGAAAGGTAGCCGACGGCACCACCGTAGAAACGAGGAAGTCCCCCCACCGAAACGGGCTTGAATCCGGAGAGCAGCTCTTTGAGGCAGCCAAGGGGATTCCCGCCATGCTTCAAACGCCGGGCATTTCCGTTTTCCCGGATTTCGACTTCGTTGCCTTCCACCCTGAAAACGATCCTCGGGTCGGCACCGAGAAAGGTGTACCTTCCCCACTTCTCCCCGCCCTCGACACTCTCCAGGAGAAAAACATTGGCATTGGATTGCAGCTTCATCAGGGCCGTTACGGGTGTCTCCTCATCGGCCAAGATCTCTCGATACACGGGGATCAGGTTCCCCCTCTTCGAAAGTTCCCTGAATTCATCAAGTGATGGGCGGTACATGATCTTTCCTCATAAATTTTTTAAATTCCCTTCAGGCTTTTTAAAAATGTCCAGATGCAAGGCCCCCGAATCCTGAGGAGTGAGGCGCACTGTAAGCGTACGTCGCAGCGACGAAGGATGAGGGAAACGCCGCAGATGGGTATTTTTCAAAAGCCCGATAAAATAAAAAAGGCCGTGCTCCTGAGCACGGCCTTCAATTCCCCTTACCATACCAATAAAAAACCGCGGAGCACCCCCGGGGTCCCCCACGGCCTTGGTCTCGACAACCTATATCATCAAACGCCCGGCGGGCAGACCCTTCCTATGAAGCACCGCCACCACCAGCCCGTTCTTGAAACCATCGTTTTGTCCATAACCTAGAACTCCAAAATTTTCGAATCCATAACAGACTTTGCTTCACCTGTCAATTCTTTTTAAGGTTTTTCTTGAAATCCGACACAACGCTCCATGCAGGCCCTGAGCCCCCCGGCATCGCCATGGATGATGTGTTGCCTCAGCTCGGCGATTTTCTTCTCGTAGAGGTTACAGATTCGCTTGACGTGGGGATTCAGGGTCAGAAGCTCGGCATAGAGTTCCGGCCGTCCGAAGACCCTCTCCATGATCTCCATCTTCATCCGATAGATGGGCGTGGTGAATTCCTCCAGCTCCGACGGCTTCATGCCCGTTTCATTCAAAACGAGTCCCAGGGCGATCGTGTTCAGGTGATTCAGCCCCTGGACAATCGCCATGATTTCATCGTGGCGTTGCGGTGTCGTCACTACGACGCGCGCACCGTTCCCCTGAAGAAGCGCCTTTAACCTCGGCAGCCAGCGCTCTCCCCGGCCGGGGCAAAGAGCGATATTCTGCCCCTCGAGAGAGGACACTCCGGGCCCGAAGAGCGGGTGGCAGCCGATGACTTCGGAAGCGGAGGATGCCAGCATGACGCGCACAGGTTCTTCTTTGAGCGAGGTCAGATCCATGAGGAGAGCGTCTTCTTTCAAAAAAGGGCCCACCTTGCGGATGACCTCACAGGTGACTCCGATGGGAACACTCACGACGATGACCTGACAGGCCATGGCAAGGTCCGGCATATCCATGCCCGTCCTTCTCCCCGTCACGTGAACGGCGTGTCCCTCCTGCCTGAGAAAGTCGGCGAACCGGCGTCCGATACCGCCTGTGCCGCCGATGATGCCGAAAGAAAATTTTTCCATTTCGAAGCCCCCTCACTGCTGCGGGTTCAGTCTCTCCTTCATCCAGGAACCCGGCCCCCATGGAGGGCTCTCTGCCGTAACAGATGATCCGCAAGCACAAGACAAACCATGGCTTCACAGACCGGGATGATGCGGGGAATGACGCAAACGTCATGCCGCCCGCGAACGGAGATCTTTCGAGGTTTCCCCTGGATGTCGATCGTATCCTGTTCCATGCGGATCGACGGGACGGGCTTGCAGGCCGCGCGGATGACCATCTCCGCGCCGGTCGTGATGCCCGCCAGGATTCCCCCCGCATGATTGGTCCTGAATCCTTCCGGAATAATGGGGTCGTTACATTCCGATCCCTTCATTCTCGCCGCCCGGAAGCCCGCGCCGATTTCCACGCCCTTGACGGTCCCGATGCTCATGAGGGCCCGGGCCAGTTCCCCGTCGATCTTATCAAAGACGGGCTCCCCGAAACCGGGTGGACAGCCCTTCACCCGGATTTCCACAATACCGCCCAGGGAGTCCCCCTCTTTGCTCGCCAAGTCGAGCCTCTGCCGCATTTTTCCCGCCGCCGCGGCATCGGGGCACAGGAGGTCGCTTTTCTGAATCACCCCGGCAGAAAACGTTTCGATCGCGACACCGCCGATCTCCACCGTGAAACCCAGAACCTCGATCCCCTCCCGGGCGATGACCTTCCGGGCGACGGCCCCCGCAGCGACACGGGCCGCCGTTTCCCGCCCCGAGGCACGTCCTCCGCCCCGGTGATCCCGGATGCCGTATTTCTTGAAGTACGTGAAGTCGCCGTGACCGGGTCTGAAAACGTCGCGAAGCCCCTCGTAAGAGGCGCTGTCCGCATCCCGGTTTTGAATGAGCAGGGAAATCGGTGTGCCCGTTGTCTTGCCCTCGAGAGTGCCCGAGAGAATCTCCACGCGATCTTCCTCACTCCGCTTCGAGGCCAGCGGCACGGCACCGGGCCTCCGCCGGTCGAGTTCCCGCTGGATGTCCTCCCCGGTGAGCTCGATGTTCGGCGGGCACCCGTCGATGACGGCACCGAGGGCCGCACCGTGAGACTCCCCCCATGTAGTCGCCCGGAAGAGCACGCCAAAGGTATTTCCTGACATATCTTTTACCTCCCCGAAATGCGCGCGTGTTTCAGACGGGCTCAAACGCCGATCCCGATGCGCCGCGCCCTGATCACACTCATGATTTCAACGACGATCTGCTCAACGCTTCTGCCTGTCGTGTCGACAGCAAGATCGGCATGCGCCCGGTACACGGCCGTCCGCTCCGCAAGCATTTCCCGCACCTCTTCCGCCATCCCCCCGCCCCTGAGAGGGGGTCGCTGTTCATCGCCCGCCGTCTCGCGCCCCATGCGCTCGAGGATGGATGTCTCGTCGGCCTGCAGCCAGATGACCAGTCCCTTTCTTTTCACGGCCTCCACATTCTCCTTCTCCGTGACGGCGCCGCCCCCCAGGGCGATGACGACGCCGTCCAATCCGGAAAGCCCCGCCACGACGGTCTTCTCGACGTCCCGGAACGCCGGCCACCCCCCCTCAGCCACAATCTGCCTGACGGATTTGCCGGTCCGCTGCCGGATCATCTCGTCCGTGTCGCGAAAAGGAATGCCCAGGAGGGCAGAGAGCCTCCGCCCCACGGTGGTTTTTCCCGATGCCCGGTATCCGATCAAGACGATGTTCATGGCCTGTGGTATAATTTTTTCATTTCCTCCCAGAAGCCCGAAAAAGACTTCCGGACACACTCCCTGTTGCGAATGCGAATACCCCGGACAACAAGGCCGAGCATGGCAAAGCTCATGGCGATGCGGTGATCGTCGTAGGTTTCAATCTCCGCGCCCCGGGGCTTTCCCCCCTCGATGACGATTCCGTCTTGCGTCTCTTCGGCCTGCACGCCGACCCTCCGGAGTTCGTTCACCAGCGCCTCCAGCCGGTTGCTCTCCTTCATCCGGAGGTGGGGCACATTTCGAATGACGGTTTTGCCTTCCCGCACGGCGGCGAGCGCCGCAAGGGTCGGTACCATGTCGGGCATGTCTTTCATATCGAAGGAGCACTCCCCGGCAAGCCGCGTTTTCCCGGCGACCTCCACCCAGGAATCGCCGGTGGACACCGCGCAGCCGAGATGCTCCAGGATTCGGAGAAAACCGATGTCTCCCTGCAGAGTCTGCGGGTTCATGTGGGTGACGCGGACCCTGCCGCCGCAGAGCGCTGCCGCCAGGAAGAAATAGGAGGCGCTGGAGGCATCCGCTTCGATGAGGAAGCGGCCGCTTTCGTAACAGCGACGGCCCTTCACGCGGAAACCGCCGACCGCCTCCCCCTCGACGGGCACACCGAAGGCCCTCATCACATCGACCGTCATGTCGATGTAAGGCCGGGAGACAGCGGGCCCCTTGAGTCCAATCCACACGTCGCCTTTTGCATAGGGAGCGCTGATCAGGATCGACGAGACGTACTGGCTGCTTTCAACGCCGTCAATCATGAGCCGCCCGCCTTTTATCCCTCCCGCGTGAATCACGACAGGGGGGTGCCCTTCCTTCCCCGGGCAGGTTGATCCGACACCCAGAACGCGGAGCGCATCGAGCAGGGGCCCCATGGGCCGTTCGCAGAGGCGACGGTCACCGGTCAGAAGGAAATCACCCCGCCCGAGGCTGACCATCCCTGCGAGAAACCTCATGGCCGTCCCGTTGTTTCCGAGGTATATTCCGGCACCGGGGTTCGTAATCTTTCCGGCTGTCCCCGTAACGATGACATCCTCACCCGAAGACACGATCTCCGCCCCCAGGAACCGCAGGGCCGCCATCATGTACTTTGTATCCTCCGAAAAAAGAGGATTCCTCAGGAAGGTTTTCCCTTCGGCGAGCGCCGAGATTACCAGGGCCCTCTGAGTGTAGCTCTTGGAGCCGGGGACACGAACGACGGCATCAAGGCTTTCCATCGTCCTGATCTCGTCAATATTCGGCATATCCCTTGTCTCGATTCTTTTTTTCTTTCACGCTCCTCATCTTACTGCGGCGGATCAGGTCCTCCCGCACGGTATGGGTCATGATGTCGACGGGCGGTTCCATCCCCGTCCAGATACGAATCTGCTCGGCCCCCTGATGTACGAACATCGAAAGACCGCTGATCACGCCGCACCCCGCCGCCGCGGCATCCTCGAGGAGTTTTGTCCGCAGGGGATTGTAGATCATGTCCATGACCCAATCGAAACGCCCCGGTCCAATTCCGGTTAAGGGTGTCTCTCCCACGCCGGGCGCCATGCCGACGGGTGTCGCGTTGACCAGACAATGGGCCGTCACCGCATCGAGGCGGGACAGGGGCAGCGCTGGGCATCCCAGATCCCGCGACAGGGTTTTCCCCGTCTCCTGATTTCTGCAGAAGACAACGGGAATGCCGCCTTCCCGGGCGATGCCGAAAACGGCCGCTCGTGCGGCGCCGCCGGCACCGAGGACGGCGAACCTTTTTCCCTTTATTTCCATTCGCCCCGCAAGGCTTCGGGTGAGGCCAATCCAGTCGGTGTTGAATCCCTCAAGCCTCCCTCCGAGGTTCCTTATCGTGTTGACGGCACCGATGATTCTTGCGTCTTCGTCCACCTCATCGAGGAGCGTTATAAGGGTCGTCTTGAAAGGGATCGTGACACTCGCACCCCGGATATTCTCTTCACGAATCATCCGGACGGCCTCATTGGGATTCTTCACCTGAAACGCCTCATATCGGGCCGGCAGCCCCATGGCCCTGTACGCCGCATTGTGCATCAGGGGCGAGCGGCTCTGCGCAACGGGATTCCCGAAAAGTGCGAACAATTCTCGCTTTCCTTGCATGTTCTTCTTTTCCCTCACACTTCCGCACCCCCGCCGCCGAAGAGTCTCAGCGCTTCCCTCATCTCGGAAACGGTGAGCTGCCCGGGGGCCGCCTCGGTTCCCTTTCGCAGGCTGGCGTAACTGAACGTCGATCCGAACAGGGGCGCAACGATCCTGCTCATGCGCCCCTTCGGGCCCATGCAGAAAGCGACGATCCTCTGCCCTTCGCCCAAAGCCCTCGGGATGAGCTGGAGGACGCGGAGGTTGTCCTCAATCGTGTTCGCGTAGGTGACGATCTTCACCACATGGGCGCCCAGGGACCGGCACGAGTCGAGTCTGTCCAGAAGAGTCTTCAAGGGGGGCGTGCCGCTGAAATCGTGACTCGACACCATGATCTGAGTGACACCGCCTTCGACCTTGACCGCCTCCGCAAGCTCCCCGATCAATGCCCTGGCCGTGCTCGCCTCAATGTCGACGAAATCGGCGCCCAGGGCCGCCGCCGCCTTCAAAAGGTTCACCCTGTCCCGTTCGCTTCCCCTGAAGAAGCCTCCCTCTTCCTTCCGCCGGTTGGTCACGATGAGGATGCCCCTTCTGGCGCCGATGAGAACAGGCAGGTCGGCGGCCTTCATTCGATCCATGCGGAGTTCCACCGCGTCGGCAATGGAGAAGGCCCTCTCCATGCTTCGCAGGGCGTCGCGTCTGTTTTTCGCCAAAAGGGAGACACAGATCATCCGCGTTCGTCCCCTTTCGGGTAGGACCCGAGGACCTTGAGGAACGCGGTTTTTCGCTCCAGCCGGCGGAGGCAATCTCTCACTTTCTTCTCCGCGGCGTGACCCGCCAGGTCCACAAAAAAGAGATACTCCCACATCCGTCCGCGTATCGGGTACGACTCGATCCTCAGCAGGTTGATCCCCGCCCTGCTGAAGGGCCCGAGCGCCGCGTGAAGCGCACCGGGGGCGTGAGGGGTCCCGAAGAGTATCGAGGTTTTGTCATCGCCCGTGGGCTCACTCTGCCCGCCGCCCATTACGATGAACCGCGTCGTGTTCGTCGGGTGATCCTCTATACCTTCAGCAACCATCCGGAGACCGTATGTCTCCGAAGCGATGCGGCTTCCGATAGCGGCTCCACGCCGATCCTCACGGGCTCGAACGACCGCACTCGCCGTGCTGTCCGTTTCAACGAGTTCCGCCCGGGGCAGGTTTCTTGCGATCCATGTCCGGCACTGGGCCAGCGCCTGGGGGTGGGAGTAAACGGTGCGGACATTCCCTTTCCCCCCCCTGGACAGGAGACAGTGGGATATCTTCATTACTATTTCCGCCCGGATCCTGAGGGGGGTGTCAATCAAACGGTCGAGCGTGTGCTTTACGGACCCCTCGACGGAATTCTCCATGGGCACGACACCGTAGGAGACTTTCTGACTTTCCACTTCGTCGAATACCTGACCGATGGACCTCCTCGGGAGCACCCGCGGGCTCCTGCCGAAGTGGCATAGAGCCGCCAGGTGAGTGAAGGACGACTCCGGCCCCAGACAGGCTATGGAAAGAGGTGCCTGAATCTGCCGGGACGAAGAGAGGATTTCCCGGTAGATGTGGCCGAGGGCCTCTCCCGCCAGGGGTCCTCTGTTGATGTCCGCGAGGTACCCGAAGACCCTGCTTTCCCGCGAGGGGTCGTAAATCTCCATTCCCAGACGACGCTTGACCTTTCCAGCTTCCAGAGAAAGCGCTGCACGCTCGTTGAGGAGCCGGACGATCTGTCCGTCCTTTTCCCTGATCTCTTTCCTGATGGTGTTCATCGATTTTTTTCTCATGCTTTCATGGCCTCGATGGTTTCGCTGACCAGCCCCAGGGGCACGCCACCGTTCACGAAGGGCATGCCGGGCTTCTTTAGAAGGACGAAATGGATGTTTTCTCCCTCTTTCTTTTTGTCCCGCTTCAGCCGGGACAATATCCCCCCTGTGTCCAGGATGGCGGGGATACGGTCCGGCAGGCCCACGTGACGGATGACCGAAAGAACGTCCTTTCGATCCTCGGCGGAGAGGTATTTCAGCTGCTCCGACAGGATCGTTGCAGCGGCCATCCCCATGGCGACGGCCTCGCCGTGCGAAACGGCAAAAGCCGACTCGGCCTCGACGGCATGGCCCACGGTATGACCGAAGTTAAGGATACGGCGAAGACCTTTCTCCGTCTCGTCGATCTCAACGATGCCCTTCTTGATCCGGCAGGACCGGGAAACGATCCTTTCCAGAAACTTCATGTCGCGTTCGCGCAGCGCCTCGATTCCGGACCGCAGATCTTCCAGGAGACCGGGGTCCTCGATGATCCCGTACTTGACGATCTCCGCCAGGCCGTTTGTGAAGTCCCGGGGGGGAAGGGTCTCCAGAAAATCGAGGTCGATGAACACCGCCCTGGGCTGATGGAAGGTGCCCAACAGGTTCTTCGCCGACGGAATATCAACTCCGGTCTTTCCGCCGATGCCGCTGTCGACCTGGGCAAGAAGCGTCGTGGGAACCTGCACGTAGGGGATGCCCCTCATGAATATGGAAGCCACAAGCCCGGTCATGTCCCCGACGACGCCTCCGCCGAGGGCGATGAGGGCCGAAGTCCTGTCGGCACCCCGTTCGACCAGTTCTTCCACCAGGCCGATGCAGGTGTGAATGTTCTTTGAGGTCTCGCCTGCCGGGAACTCTATTTTTTCCACCTTGAGACCCATCCCCCCCAGCACGCCCGTGACCCGGTCCCCGTGCATCCGGGCGACGCGGGAGTCCGTTACGATGAAGTACCTCGATCCCCAGCCGTTTTTGGACAGGAGGAGGGCCAGCCGGTCCAGGATGCTCCGGCCGATGTGGATATCATAGGAAGCGGAAAACTTGCGATCGAGGTGTACCCTGATTTTGTTCATAGGTGAGACCTCATTTCTTTTTTCATGACGTTGTCCAGGCGTGTGACCTCTTCCATGAGCTGGTAGAATTTCTCGGGCTTCAGCGACTGCATGCCGTCGGAAACGGCCTTCTCGGGTTCGGGGTGCACTTCCACGATAATGCCGTCAGCCCCGACGGCGACAGCGGCGCGGGCCAGCGGGGTCACGTACTTCCAGTAACCGGCGGCGTGGCTGGGATCGACGATCACCGGCAGGTGGGTCATCTCCTTGAGGACCGTCACGGCGCTCAGGTCCAGGGTGTTGCGCGTGGCCGTTTCGAAGGTCCGGATACCCCGCTCGCAGAGGATCACCTGACTGTTGCCCGACGAGAGGATGTATTCGGCCGACATGAGAAGCTCCTCGATGGTCGTCATCATGCCGCGCTTCAGGAGAATCGGTTTTTGGGCCGTGCCGACCTTTTTCAGAAGCGCGAAGTTCTGGACGTTGCGGGCGCCGACCTGGAGGATATCGGCATAGGCCTCGACCATGTCCACCTCCGTCGTGCTCATCACCTCCGTCACGATGGGAAGTCCCGTTCTCTCCCGGACCTTCTTCAGGAGTTTCAGGCCTTCCTCCTCCATCCCCTGGAAGCTGTAGGGCGAGGTCCTGGGCTTGAAGGCGCCGCCTCTCAGGATATGGGCCCCCGCCTTCTTCACCACATAGGCGCATTCCATGAGCTGCTCCTCGCTCTCCACGGCACAGGGCCCGGCCATGATGACGAATTGCGGCCCTCCGATCTCGAGATCACCGATCCGGACGACGGTGGCCGTCTCCCTGAATTCACGGCTGGCCAGTTTGTAGGGTTTGAGGATCGGCATCACCTTTTCCACGCCCGGCAGAAAGCTGATGGACCTGAGCTGATCTTTCCCCCTCCCGTCGCCGATGGCACCGATGATGGTCCGCTCCACGCCCCGGGAAAGATGGGGCCGGTAGCCGACGGACTCGATCCATTCGATGACCTTGTCGATCTGACCGTCTGTGGCGCTTTTCTTCATAACGATGATCATGGCTTTTTACCTCCATTTATAAAAAAGGCCGCGGAGTTTCTGCCTCCACGGCCTTCCAAAACAAAAAAGCCATGGATAGCATCTTTCTATCTACCCATGGCCCGGCTTTCTATGATGGCGTCCTTACGTTAAGGCCCTCCCCGCCGATGGGCAGACTTGTCCGCCGTAATAATAAAAGCCGAAGCTCCAATAGGAATTGCCTGATCTCCGTCTGTCCATCGTCAATTTCATCTCCTGAATGACAAAGAATCATACATGTTTTAATTTTTTTGTCAAGCGGGCAATTCGTGTGCTGTAAAAAAGGGACCCCTTTCGCTCAGGAAGAACCGGCCCCCTCCGGCGGCCTGCCCGTCCGCTCATCCCAGCCGAACTGCCGCCAGTAGTCGCTCATCATCTTCTCGATGTCCATGGACCTCCCTCTGTTGGCCCCCCCCGTCATCGGGGGCCTCCCCGCCGCGCGGTCCGGCACCCGCAAAGACCGGGGATCGACCCCGTGCTTGATGTTGAAGGCCTGCTTCGCCGAAAGGATGCGCTCCCCTATCGCCATATACTCCTCGGGCGTTTTGTTCCATCCCGTCGCGGCGTTCAGCCAATCGAATGAGGGGATTCTCGTCGATCCGAGGAAGAGTCCGAAAAGACAGAAACCGGCGCCGTTCGCAAGGCTCATGAACCTGCTGCAGGCAGCCGCCATGGCGGCCTTCTCGTCATCGGCCACATACTTCCGGCCTTTGAAATAGAGAAGCGGCGGCTTAGGAAGCCCCTTCACCTTCTTCCAGAGCTGAAACATCTCGTAGTACATCTGGGCGCCCAGGGTGTGCCGCCCGGGTGTGGGCTCCGCGGAATAGTGGATGTTGAACCCGGGGTCGTTACGCCCGTCATGCATGGGGAGTTCCTGCCCCCCGGCATGCATGGCGAACTGGGAGGTTCCTCTGCCGATCTTCTCGGCGGCGGCCCTGCTCCCGTCGGCCAGGATGTCCCCGATACCCTCCCTCCGGATCATCTTTTCGACAAGGGCTATCATGGCCTCCGAGTTCCCCCAGGTGAGCTCCAACCCGCCCGTCTCCTCCTTCGACAGGATGCCCCTTTCGTAGCACTCCATGGCGAAGGCGATGGTGCCGCCGACAGAGATCGTGTCCATGCCGGCCCGGTTCAGAAGCTCGTTCATCTGGAAGATGCTCTCCAGATCACCGTTCATACAGAGGGCCCCCAGTGAGAGCACCGACTCGTATTCCGGCTTGTGAACCTCCCCGTCCTTCGTCACGCAGATGCCGCCGCAGCCGAGGGGACAGGCGTAACAGTGGTATCTCCTCTTCTCGAGGGCTGCCACACGGTCCGGGTTGACCGTGGACGACTGCTTCATCCCCCAGTCGACATGGCTCCCCTTCCAGTTCTTGACGGGGGCATCACCCATCTCGACGGACATCTGGTTCATGCTCACCGTCCCCCATTTCTTCAGGAAGATCTTGTAGAGCATCCCGTCGAGCGCCATCTGCGTGGGAAGAATGCGCATGAGCGCCCCGAGCCAGGCCATCCCCGAGCCGGAGAGGAAAGGCGGCTGCATCTGCACCCAGCGGTTGCAGACCCGGTTCAGGCGCAGGATCGCCTCGCGGTCATGGACAGGGATCTTCTTCCTGCCGTCCAGAACGACGGCCTTCAACCGCTTTGCCCCCATGACGGCGCCGAGACCCGAACGCGCGGCAATCCGTCCCCGGTCGTTGCAGACGCCCGATATGAGGGACAGCCTCTCCCCCGCCGGGCCGATGACAGCGACGCGGGCGGAATCACCGTGCCTCGCGTTCAGCATCTCCTCGGCGTCGTTCGTGTCTTTTCCCCAGAGGTCCTGCGCATCCAGAAGCTCCGCCTTCCCCTCCTTCACGTAGAGGTATACGGGTTTTGCGCTGATGCCCCGGAAAAAAATGCCGTCGTAGCCGTTTCGCTTGATGGCGGGGGAAAAATTGCCGCCGCAGTTGGCGTCCCCCCAGGTACCCGTAAGCGGGGATTTCCCGACAACGCTCCATCGCCCCGTGAACAGGCTTCCCGTTCCTGTGAGAAGCCCCGAGACGAACCCGAGGATGTTTTCCGGCCCGAGGGGATCGGCCCCGGCCGGAATGCGGTTGCAGAGCAGGTAAGCGGCAAGCCCCGTCCCCGAGAGGTAGTTTTCGTAGACCGAATCCGCGATGGTCTCCTCGCCGACCGAACCGCTCGAGAGATCCACGTTGAGGATCTTCCCCATGTAGCTCTGTCCCATAGGGGTTCCTCCTTCGTGATCAGGGAGATTTCCTGAGAAGATTCATCATCACTCGGTGTACCGTTCCCCGGCTAAGGCCCCCTTCTGCGCCGCTTCGCCGAATCGTCCCGGGGACCGTGGAATCTTGAAATGCCCGTTTAAGATATCAGATTAACACCTGGGGAACAACCCGTTAAATGTTTCGTACGGACGCGGTGGCAGCCCTTCATCATTGCGGCCCGCGGCATTTCGTGATAAATGCAGACAACGACTCTCGGGGAGGTTCTTATGGCCGGCCGAAACCCATCCGCATGCACCGTCCTTCTGGCACTGACATTTCTTCTCACCTCCTGCACATCGACGAAGCTCGTCGAGACATGGAGAGACAAACAGTTCAAGGGGCCCGCTTTCAAGAAGATCATGGTTGTCTCCCTCATGAAGCAGCCTGACACGCGCCAGCGAGTGGAGGATGAATTCGCCGGCCAGCTGAACGCAAGAGGCGTCAATTCCATAACTTGCCATTCCTGTATCCCAGACATCAAGAATGTGACAAGGGATGAAATCGTCAAGGCCGTGGGCAGGACCGGCATGGAGGGTGTGCTGGTCGTGGAACTCAGGCAGGCGGGGGTCAGGGTCGAAACCGTGCGCACCGAAAGGCCCACCCTGGGGGACTCCATCGGCCTGGACAGCTACCTTCTCAAAGCGACGTCCCTCTCCGACGACTCGACGATGGTCAAGCGCGATGAAGTTGTCACCATCAGCGCGAGGCTCTTCGATGCCCGGACCGGCAAGCTTATATGGTACTCAAACACGGAGACCGTAGACCCCGGCAAAAAAGAGCGGGAAATTGAATCTTTTGTGAAAATCATTTTAAAAGCCCTGCAAAAAGACAGGTTGATCTGACGGCTGCCGGGTATCGACAAGTGGAGCGTTCATGAAATCGGGCCCCGGGGACACCCGGGGCCTTTTGTTTTCGACGCTTTTCAACCTTATCGAATCAATTTGTCAGAAAAATATGCACATGGGCTGCGACGGGAAAGGGAGGCGCCGGGGCTTTCTCTATGAGCGGCAAATGTCGGTTCAGCCGTCAAAAAGCGTGGATGAAGATCTGGCTCTCCTTCGATCAGTCCGGGCGCGGCGCACACACTCTGTGTGAAATTTCACTATCATTTCCCTTGCGGTTCTGTTCACGGTTGCCCATATGCATAAGGCCCAAAGTATTGAAATAATTAATAATAATTGATCTGCCATCTGAAGGTGACCCCCTTTGCAAAGTAAGCTCATGACCGGGAAGAGCAACAATTATTCCAGGTAAAAGGCCTTTCGCTGACAGCCGCCCCTGTAAATCCGGCCGTATTGCGTCTCCCTAGTTTTGCAGCTCTTCGGAGCCGGTGATCCAGCGGGGGTCTGCAGCAGCCAGATTTTTGACCGTCTCTTGCAGCCAATCCTTGATATCTCGAACGACATAAAATCTCGGCATCAAGAGGTTGTCCGCGGGGGAGACGAGTCCGTCTTGAACGGCGATTTCCGCCAGCTTCGTGCCGGGATATATGCGGATGCCCACGGTAACTTTAACAGCCTCCAGCCGTAAAGAATCGGCAAAGGCCAGGCTTTCCGCAACGGATGCTTTCGTTTCGCCGGGACCGCCGAGCAGCAAAAAGCCCATGCACCTGATGCCGGAAGCCCCGAGAACGGCCGATGCCCGGCGGACGTCCTGAAGATTGAAACGCTTATTCATGGCGCGCAGGATCCTTTCGCAACCGCTCTCGAACCCCAGGCTGGCTTCCACGCAGCCGGCGTCTGCCATCAGCTCCGCCAATTTCCTGTCCAGTCTCCCGGGGTAGAGGATGCAGCGCCAGGATATCTTCAAGCCACTCTCGATGATCTTCTCGCAAAGCGCCCTGGCATGAGAAGGCGGGAGGTTGAAGACATTGTCGACGAAATAAAAATGTCTGCAGCCCGCTTCGACATAATAGCGGTACAGTTCTTCGACGGCTCTTCCCGGACTCTTTTTTCTTATAACTCTGCCTTCAATGGCGGGGGTGGAGCAGTAGCTGCAGTCCATGGGGCAGCCGCGGCTCGTCTGCAGGGGCACCCAGATCTCCCCGGCCTGGGCGGAAAGGGGAGACGCGGGGATATCGGGAAGGGGCAAATTATCCAGGTTCCTGACAAATCTTCTCACCCCCTGGAGACCCATTCGGGGGAGGTAAAGGCCGGGCGTTCCCCTGAGGTCCGACTTTTTCTTCAACCGGTCCAGAAGGATGGGGAAAACCGCCTCCCCTTCCCCCTGGATTCCCATGTCTGCCTCGAGGTATTCAAGGACGCTTTCCGGGAAAATACTGTAGCCGGCGCCGCCCAGAACGATAGTCGCCTTCGAGGAGCGGCGACACTCATCCACCACTTTTTTGACCCCATCCAGCAGGAATCTCGGACCCTTCATGTTCTGATCATCGATGTTTCTCACGGAAACCCCGATGACATCGGGCCTGAAAGACTCCACCGACTTCTCGATCACCTGCCGGATATCCCCCTCGGCCATGAGGTCAATCATCCGGACATCGTGCCCCGCCCCTCTCGATGCCGAGGCGACACAGCTCAAGCCCAAAGGGAGAGGTGTTATATTGATCCGTTCCGTATTCGCCGAGATGAGGAGAACCTTCATGGCCGGTCCCTGCACCTGAACTCCATTACTGTAACTCATGAAGACAACAAACGGACGCAACGGGCATGCGGGAAGCGCAACGGGGGGGCTGGAGGCGATCCGGTCGCATGGGACAACGGCTTAGTGAGGTTTCGAGGAACCGACGAGGCTGACAATCATCTCGACACAGGCCGACAAACCCACGGCGCTCGTGTCAACACAAAGGTGGTAGTTGCGTGCATCCATCCAGTCGCTGCCGGTCATATCCCGAATGAACTTTTTTCTTCTCTGGTCGGACTCCCGGACAAGTGTCCTGGCGCTTTTGAAATCGGTGATATTCCGGACCTTCATCACGCGACCGACCCGAAACTCCTCCGGGGCGTGAACAAAGACATGGATGACGCCCGCCCTGCCTCTCAGAACATGAAAGGCGCCCCGGCCGATGATGACGGCGTCATACTGATCCGCCATTTCCCGTATAATCCGGCTCTGCAGGTCAAAGAGGTCCCTCTCATAGACCGGCAATGTCGGGGGCGGCTGACTGATGGCTTCCGGCGCCCCCATGCCGAAACTCCTGACGATATTCATGAGCAGGCTCGACGCCCTGCCGTCGATCTCTTCAAGCTGACGAACATCCGTACCGAGTTTTTTCGCCGCCTCCCGAAGGATCTCCCGGTCAATGTACCTGAAACCGAGTTCCTTCGCGGCGAGATACCCGACGTAGCCTCCCCCGCTGCCCATGAGCCTTGACACGGTGACGATCCTGTGTTCCATGCCCCCCGTACCTGTGACGCTTGCTTCCTTTGACGGCTATTTCCTGATTGATTTTTTCAATGCCACAAGCGCCTTTTGATTATCGCTTGTCGCCAGGATCACCCGGACGGGACTTTCCGCGGGACTCGCGGTCCCGTAAATCTGCCTGATGTTGATACCCTTTGACGCCAGCAGGCTCGTCACGATCTTCAGAGCCCCCGGCCTGTTGTCGAGCTCAACCAGGATCTCTTCCTTCACGTCGACAGCGGCGAACCCTTTTTCCTTCAGCGCGTCGCATGCCCGGCGGACATCCTCAACAACCATCATGATCCGGGCTTTATCCGTCCCCTGCATTTCGTAGCCCGCTACGGCCTCTATGTTGATTCCCCGATCGGCCATGTGATCGGCCAGTTTGTTCAGCATCCCGATCTCATTGTCCACGGTCACATAAATCTGTTTTGTGAGCACGGCTTTTTTTAACATACCCTCACCTCCTTTTTGTCAATGTGAAAGGCCATCCCCCCGAACGGCGTTGCGCGATATTCGGCAAAAGCTGCTTCAGGCCGCGTAGCAACCGCCCTGTCCGCGACCAAAACGATAAATCATTATAGCATGTATCTTCAGATCGTTCTCTCCTTTTCGTCGGGACTTCCTTATTGTCGTTTTGACCCGGGGGCTTCCATTTTACGGCATATTTTGATATGGCAGAAAGCCTCGGCGAATCGAACATCAAAGTTTTGAACATGACGGGCATCCCCAAAAAGGAAAAGGACACAAAACCCCGGCAAAAAAACGGGGAAGGACTTCACGGGTCCCTCGCGAAACCGGTCATAACGCTGAAGGACGTCACCGTCCGTGTGCGTGACCGGCACATCCTCCCGGGAACGTCCTGGGAGATTCGAACCGGTCAGAACTGGGCCATTCTCGGCCCGAACGGTTCGGGCAAATCGTCCCTCGCCAGGCTTCTCGCCGATGACATCCCCCACAGCCGCGGGAAAATCATCCGCCATGGTCTCAACGGGCGCGGGATCGGTTACGTTTCCTTCGAACTGCACGAATGGTTCATGGACCGGGAAGAGCGGTTGGGGGATTCCCGGTCTTTTGCCGGACAAAACGATTCCCGTGAGAAAGTCCGGGAGACGATCCTCTCCGCCCTGGAGACAGAAGACGACGGGCCGCCTTTTGATGGGGTCGTCGATCTCATGGGGATCCGGCATCTCCTGGATCGCGGGACGGCCTTCCTGTCCACGGGCGAAATGCGCAGGGTCCTGATTGCACGCGCGCTTCTCAAGTCCCCGCGGCTTCTCATCCTCGATGAACCTTTCGGCGGTGTAGACGCGACATCCCGGACCCGGCTGGCCGAAGCGCTCGAAAAGTTGATGCAGGAGGGAATACAGGTCATCCTTGTGACAAACCGCCTGGAGGAAATCCTGCCCGGCATCACCCATGTCCTCTGTGTGAAAGACTGCAGGATCGTCCGCCAGGGCGGGCGCGGCGATGTGCTGACCCGAAAACTGCTCGACGATCTCTATCACAGGACCGGGATAAGCCTGAACGCACCTGCACCATACAGAATCGCCGAACAGAGAACGGACGCCGGCGAGATTCTGGTGGAGATGAAGAATGTGACCGTCCGCTACGGTGAAATCACCGTTCTCAACGGCCTCGACTGGGTCATGAGAAAGGGCGAAAACTGGGCCGTCGTGGGACCCAACGGGTCGGGCAAGTCGACCCTCCTGGACCTGATCAGCGGCGACAACCCCCAGGCCTATGCCAACGAGATTTATCTCTTCGGAAACCGCAAGGGCTCGGGAGAGACGGTCTGGGAGGTGAAAGAACACATCGGGATGGTTTCCGCACGACTGCAGCTTCAATACCGGAAGGGGATCAGCGCCTTCGAGGTTGCGGCATCGGGACTTTTCGATTCCATGGGGCTCTATCGCGCCATCAACCCCGGGGAGCACGACAGGGTCCGCCACTGGATGGACCGACTCGGACTGGGGAGTCTCTCGAACAGGGTTTTCAACCAGCTCTCGTTCGGTGAGAGAAGGATGGTGCTCATCGCGCGGGCCATGGTGAAGTCTCCACGCCTGCTGATCCTCGATGAACCCTGTGAGGGTCTGGACGAGGGATACCGCAGGCGTGTTCTCGATCTGGCCAACGACATCGGCACGAAGACACGCACGGATCTCATCTTCGTGACCCATTATCAGCGCGAGGTCCCGCCGTGCGTCACGCACACGCTGAGCCTGGGGAGGCAAACCCCGGCCTGACCGGGCATGGTGAAAAGAAGCGTTTTTTCGTCTCGCGAATATCTGACACAGCCTAATTAACCCTTGACATGGGCGCCCATAAAGCTTATGTTAAGACTACTTTAAGACGGTTTTGGTCCCGGTCCCCAGAGCTCGTGGAAAGGCTGCTGGGGATTTTTTTAGACCGGAGATTTGTGATCGCCTATATCCACCCCCGCGGCGGACGAACCGGTTTCATCCCCGGTTCGAGAATAAAAAATCAGGAGTGTAAATGAATTTCAAATCGTTTAATTTGGACCCTCGTATTGAAGCGGGCATCGAGGCCCTGGGCTACACGGCAGCCACGCCGGTCCAGATTCAATCCATCCCTCCCATCCTGCAGCATCGGGACTTCATGGGTCTCGCCCAGACCGGTACGGGGAAAACAGCCGCGTTTGTGCTTCCCATTCTGCAGCGCCTGCTGGACGGTCCGCAGAAGCACGTCCGGGCATTGATCATCGCCCCCACACGGGAACTCGCGGAGCAGATACATGAGGCGGTCGGCCAGCTGGGCCGATTCACGAAAGTGAAAAGCGTAACCATCTACGGCGGCGTCAGCAAGGACCCGCAGATCAAAAAACTTCGTGGCGGCGCCCAGGTCGCGGTGGCCTGCCCGGGACGCCTCATCGACCTCATGAACCAGCGGGTCATCGACCTGTCGGGCCTGGAAGTTCTTGTGCTGGACGAGGCGGACCGGATGTTCGACATGGGCTTCTTACCGGACATCCGTGAAATCACGAAGCGCATCCCGGCCGCACGGCAGACCCTGCTCTTCGCTGCAACCATGCCCGACGACATCCGAACCCTCGCGCAGGAAATCCTGCATAACCCCGTCACCGTGCAGGTCGGCGAGGCGGCCCCGGTATCCTCCGTCTCCCACTACCTGTATCCCGTGGAGCAGCATTTGAAGACATCCCTTTTGATGAAGCTTCTGGACCGAACGGACACGGCGTCCGTGCTCATTTTTACCCGCACCAAGGACCGCGCGACGCGTCTTGCCAGGCAAATGAGGAAAGCCGGTTTTCCCGTAACGTATCTTCAAGGAGACCTTTCGCAGCGCCAGCGTGAAGCGGCACTCACGGGCTTCCGAAACGGCAAGCACCAGATCCTCGTGGCCACCGACATTGCGGCCCGCGGTCTAGACATTTCACGGATTTCTCACGTCATCAATTACGACATGCCCGACACGGTCGACGCTTACACCCACCGGATCGGCCGCACGGGTCGGGCGGCAAGGACCGGTGACGCATTCAGCTTCGTGACGCGTCAGGACCGGGCTTTCGTGTGGTCCATCGAGAAGGCCATCGGGGAAAAAATCGAAACACGACTGCTCGAGGACTTCGATTACAACGTTCCGGCACCGGCAAGAACCGGCGGCCTCGACAGGGAAAAACGGCCCGCGGGCCGGCGAAACCCGTCAAGACCCCGGAAGAGCCTCGAGCATTGCCGGCTCTGATGTTCGCCCATTTTCCGCTGCGCGCCTCACCGACTAAAAAGGCAGGGCACGATGGCCCTGCCTTTTGTTTCTCCTTTCGACGCTTCCTAGGCCTGTTCCGGCTCGGTGACGATCTTCATTTCCATGGACCACCCGTATTTGTCCGTCCGTATGTTTCTGCATGCGGCATTGTATTCGAATTCGAATACAATTCGTCCCTGATGCTCCCCATCGTTCTCGACCCTGTACCCCCGGATGGTCCCGCCGTAGAAAGAGGGTTCCACCCGGTTCTTGTGGAAATAAATTTTGCCCCCGATGAGCTTCCGGGCCTTCTCTTCCGCGAGTTTCCACCAGCCGCATTCCCAAATGTTGTCTTTGAGCTTGGCAAAATTGTCCGAATTCTCGATCAGATGTATTTTCATTCTGCACCATCCTTGTCTTGAGTGATGGCCGGGGCCGCGACGCGACACGGACTCTTCATCGGAGACGCCGATACCGCTTCACTCCGAGGGGTCATGGAACCTCTTCGGACTGGGGCCCTTTCGACTACGGCTTCTTATGGAAAAACAACAAGCTCCGTCTTTTGTAAAAGACGGAGCTTCAATCATCGGAGGATGACCCCTATTTGGGGCAGCGGAGTGATGAATTGCCGGGCAATGTCGATTACATTTATATTGTTACTCTCAAATGCAACGATGTCAAGTTTATAAATGAGTTCATCCGCTCGAAGCACGGCCTGGATGCAAGCAGTTTAAATCGCCCATGCAAGCGCTCACGTCGATCGACCTTCATCGATCACGTTATTGCTGCCACTGTTCCGGAAGGGGTTGCGGCCCGGGTCTGATACCGGCGATGTCCGGATCTTCGTCCTTGCTTCTCGGGGGTGCGTTGGCCCTGCGCTCCCTCGCTTCCTTCCGGCGCATTTCTTTTTCCTGCCGCCTCTGCTGTCGCCTCTTTTCTTTCTGGCGCTTCTCAAAACTGGCTTTTGATTTTGTCATTGTTGATACTCGCTTTCTTCACAGCCCTGCCGACAACGCATACACTCGCTGGAAACAAAAAGGCACTTCCATGACAAACAACACAGAAGTGCCTTTCGCCCTTACCGGGTTCTACAGGATTTTCACATTCGTCGCTGCGGGTCCCTTTTTCCCCTTCTCGACATCGAAACTCACTCGCTGGTTCTCCGAGAGAGTCCGAAAGCCCGGGTTCTGAATCGCGCTGTAGTGCACGAAAACATCTCCGCCCTCATCGGACTCGATAAAGCCGAAACCCTTTTTCTCATTAAACCATTTGACTCTACCCTCTGGCATAATTCCAATCCCCCTTACATCTGTTTTTATTAAAAAGTCGGATCGACATCACGTCGTAAAAAAACCACCAAAACTCTTGAGAGCGCGGTGGTCAACTTTTACTTCTCAAAATGTTCGTCCAACTTTTCTAACTCTGTCCCGCTGATGAGTCCAAGCATCTGTTCAAAATTTCTGGCTAACATTATTACATGCAGCGCCCCAAGTCAATGTTTATTTTCTTTGAATAACTCGGGAAGATAAACGCCTCTGATGTCGAGATTTTTGCCTGAACGGCGGGAAAAGGCGAAAATCACCCTGCCTTTTCCCCGCTGTCTATCAGTATCTGCGGCCTCCTCCCCCTCTTTCCGGACCTCTCCTGAATCCACCGGGGCGGGATCGGCTGTCGCCTCTTGCGCCCCCCTGGGTCCTTGGGGGTTTGGCCTCATTGACAACAATGACCTTTCCGTGAAGCTCGCCGCCGTTAAACTGCTTGATGGCCTCCTTGGCGGCCTCCTCCGTCTCCATCTCGACAAAACCGAAACCCTTGCTGAGCCCCGTGAACTTGTCCTTGATGATAGCCAGCGAAACAATGTTTCCCACTGTGGAAAAATTGTCTCTCAGCTCCTGCTCCGTGACTCCGCTGGCCAGATTGCCGATATATAATTTTTTATTCATTTCGTGTTCCTTTCGATGTTTTGTTGTCATCCTTCCATGCTGGGTTTGCAAGGCGGGACACGCTTCAAAGACTCCTCGCAAACAATGATGCTCCAGATCGAAAGGGTGGAAAAGGCTTCCCCGCATCGCAGGAAGCCTTTTCCTTTTGTGATTTACAGTGCTTTCACGTTGGCCGCTGAAGGGCCCTTCTGGCCATTCTGAACCTCAAAGCTGACGCGCTGACCCTCTTGAAGGGTCTTGAAGCCGTTGCCCTGAATGGCGCTGAAGTGAACAAACACATCCTGGCCTTCATCGCTTTCGATGAATCCAAAGCCCTTGCGTTCATTGAACCACTTGACTTTGCCTTCTGACATTGTTTCATCCTCCTTTCATAAGATTTTACAAGGCGGATTGCAACAACGGCAGAATTAAAAAAAACCACCACACTTCGGAGAGCATGGTGGTTTAATCCCTACACTTCAAAATGTTTACATCCGACCTTTATCGCACCGCCTTTCCATGAAAGGCCCTGTGCAATTCTCGATATAGTTTACTCACAATCTGCGTGAAGTCAAGGATTCTTTTTGAAAAATGCTCCCTGCTACGCCCAGACCCGGCGAAGATCCACAAGATTTTCGAGAAGAAGCCCGATGAAATCCGTTTCAAGTTCGACCATTTCGGCGTCTTTTTTCCGAAGCCAGTCCGACAGCCAGGCAAACCTCAACCCCAGTACGAATTCAGGGAGTAAGGCAAAACCTGAAGCGTCGAAACACCCGGCATCACGGATTTCCTCGACAAAGGCCAGAGCCATGGGGCCGGCAAGGCTTTCCGGGTCTTCAACACCGATGCATCCGAGCAGAAGCGCTGCGTCATACAGCTCGGGCTTGTACCCCGAGAATTCCCAGTCAATGACAGCACGGATGTGGTCGTCACCCCAGATCACGTTGAGAGGATGAAAGTCACCATGGCAGAAGGCAACGGGGAGTTGCTCCGACAGCGGGAAGAAACACCCCTCCAGGAAGAGAAAGGCCCGTTCAACGGCCCTCGCCTGTTCGGGGCTATGCCGGTTCATCCTCCTCATGAGATCGCGGGTGAAGCCCGCGACTGAAAAGGGCTGTGCCGGATCCCCCATGGGGGTTCCGGCAGATAACCCCCTCATTGCGACGAGGAACCTGCCGAGCGCCCGGCCCCGCCAGGCATCATGCGTGTAATCGGGCCTGTTCAGTTCGACGCCCTCGACAAAGGGAGTTATCTGCCAGACGCCGCCTGCCGCCTCCGCCGTAAAATCGTCATCACGGTTCCGCAGACAGGGAATCACCCCTGAAAGCCCCTCCGTGGCGAGGAATTCAACGGCAGCAGCGATCTTTCGCTTTCGATTCCGCAACGCGGGCTCAATCTCCTCGAGGACGAAACGCCGGCCCTCCCCGTCTTCGATCACCGTCCGGAAGAGGCTCCGCTCGGGGCTTCCCGAAAGGGGAAGATCGTGACGGTTCTTCCTGAATTCCAGCCCCCAGGGCCGGAGAACCTCTTCAAAGGGGATGTCTTTCAAGCGCCGAATCCGCCGTCCGTTGTAACGGTCTCATATTTCACCCGTTCCTTTTATCTTCTTCCGGCCCGGATAACAAGCCCGATGGCGCACGAACGAAGAACCGAACTTTTCACGGTTCCGGCCGGAGAAGCCAAAATCATTGATCGGGGAACCGGGATCGGTGACAGGAAACCGGAAATCAAGAACGGTGGGCGGGGATTCTGGTCTGCCCGACCGAATATCGCACAGCAGTCTGTTCCCGGGGAGGTTGATGATTCATTGACAAGTGACTCCTTTTCCCCTTACGATCCCCCGCGGAAAAACTGGATCCAGCACAGGAGGCCGATATGTTCAAGGTGAACGAGTATTTCGGTGGGAAGGTGAAGTCCATATCGTTCAGTACGGGCGACGGACCCGCGACGGCTGGCGTCATGGCGAAAGGCCGGTATGAATTCGGGACTTCACAAAAGGAAATCATGATTGTCACGACGGGCCTCATGAAGGTGAAGCTCCCCGGGTCGAAAGAGTGGAAGACTTTCAAGCCCTATGACCGCTTCGAGGTGGAGGCCCACCAGAAATTCGAGCTCGAAATCGGTGAAGACGCTTCCTATATATGCCTCTACCGATAAGCTCACCGGGTGGATCCGGTGTGTTCACTGAAAAAGGCCGAAGGGCTCCTTCCGGTGAACCGGCCGAACATATCCAATGATCAAATCTTGACCCCGGCTATTTTTTGAAGGCCTCCACGAGGGCATCCATGTGTCCGCCCTTCGCGAGAAGCCTGATACGGGAGAACCCGGCCTGCGACAGGACGGATTGAATTTCCTCGAACGTGTAGGTGCCGCCGCCGGAGGTGTTAACCAGCATGTTGACGGCAAAGATGGCCCCGTCTTTCGGACGGGTACGGTCCGGTTCCATCACGTGATCCCGGACGACCACCCGCCCCCCCGCGACAAGCGAGCGGTACACCTTCTTGAAGAGGGAGAGGTTCTGCGCGGGGCTGTTCTGGTGAATGATGGCGGAAACAAATGCGAGGTCGTGCCCCTGCGGCAGTTCATCCCGGGTGAAGTCGCCGGCCACCAGCCTCACGCGGTCCCGCAGGTCTTCCCTTTCAAGGCGCTCGCGGGCCATCGCGATCACCTCCGGCCGATCGAACAGTGTCGCCTTCAAACCGGGGACGGCCCGGAGAAACGCGATGGTATAAGTGCCCGAGGCGCCGCCCACGTCGATGAGCGCCCTGGCGCCGCCGGGTTTGGCCGCCTCGACGATCCTCCCGGCCTGCGGCGCCGCGACGGCGTGCATGGCACCGATGAAGGCGCGCGTCTCCCTGGCGTCCCGTGCGGATCCCGGGGATAGGCCTGCACCCCGCACGATATCCGTGAGGTCGCTCCACCGATGCCAGAGGTGAGCGGCGTGAAGAATCATGGCCAGAATCGAATCGGGGGCATCCTCCGAAAGAAGCTGATAAACGGGGGATTCACACCAGTAGGTTTCCCCCTCCTTGCCCAGGAGCCCCATGGCCGCGAGTGCGTCCAGCAGAATGGTCAGGGCGCGCAGGTCTGTCCCGGTCCTGCCTGCAATATCCGCCGCCGTGAGGCGTGATTGACCCAGGATTGTAAACAGGTTTGACTCCGCGCCGCTCAGGAGGATCCGGCTCGTCATAAAATTCCAGGACAACCTTAGAACTTCTTCCCGGCTGATGGGGCTCATGCTAATCGCCTCCTTCTTCATATTTCATTCAGGCCCGGTTCTTTCACCCGCGATGACGGGGACATACGCTTTCGCCGTGTCCTCAAAGCAGGGCGGTGGACCATGCAATCATGAACTGGCCCGCATAGTAGAGCGGGAGGCCGGCCAGACGGTTCGCGTACTCTTTCTTGACGAACCGATGGCGGGCGACAAAAATATCCGAGATATAAAACAGGACGGCACCGCAAAAGGCGAGGGCTCTCCCGGCAAAGCGCATGCGATCGTTCTCCATCAGCGACGCTGCGCCGACGACCATGACGGTGACGGCGATCATGTAAACGACGACGGGGCCGAGCATCCCTCCCAGATGGGGCTTGAGCCAGGTGAAGACGAAGACTCCGACAGCCAGGCCCGTCGTCGCGGCCACCAGGGCAATGGTCCCCGGAGATGCCATGCTGAAAAAAGCGACGCTGTAGAGAACGTGTCCCGCCAGAAAAGAAATCAGCCCCGCCAGGAAGTGTTTTCTCGAGGCGTGAAAGATCAGGAAAACGTCGCCTGCGACGCAGAAGAGAAGCCCTGAAAGGACAAAGAAGAAATAGGTGGAACTCGTGTGAGGCCCGACGAGAGCCGTCATGACGAAGAGAGCGGAAAGCACGGGCTTTGTCAGAAGAAGGCCGCGGACGGATTCTTTCCTCGCGTAGAAAAGCAGGGCGGCCAGCAAGGGCAGGGCCAGCACGAAAATCGCGATGTTCAGCATCCGTACCCCCCGGACGGGCCTCGCCCACCTCCGCCGGACCGGATCTCCTTTTTTGCCGTTTCGATGGAGAATGAGCGGTCAGCGCCTGCGGCGCAGCACCCAGGCCTGAACGCCATACAGCCCGCTCACGGTTATCGCGCTTCGTCCGATGAAACGGAGCTACCCCACATAGACATAGACCCTGTCTCTGCCCTTGCCGCTGCACCTGACCTTTTCCTCTTCGATTAATATCCTCAGGATGGAGTGCGCCTGGGAGGTCAGGTTGCGGTAGCTTCCCGAAAAGCCGGCATCACTGAGCAGGCGCCGGCAGATTTCCGTATGGGTCATCCCCCGGGGATGCGTCCTGAGCAAACCCTTCAGGGCCTTTTTCAAAAGACACAAATCCTCCCTTTCTCTATCCGGGGGAGTGGTCGGCACCGGACGCTCCTCGCAACGGGCATTGCGGGGTCATCAATGCTTCAGGATGATCCCCTCGATGACATTTGAAACATCCTCGCAGACATCCGTGGCTGTCTCGGTCGTCTGAATGATTTCTTTCAATTTGATCAGTTCGATGGGGTCCTTTTCGTCTTCAAAGAGCCTCATCATCGCTCTCCGGAGCACCTGGTCCGCCTCGTTTTCAAGCGTATGGATGTCCACACAGAGGCTGAGGATCATCTTGGCATCCTGCTTCTTTCTCACGGAGTAGACAATCTTCCTCAGTTCGGTGATGCTCCGGTTCAGGATGTTGGCAAGCTCGGCGAGTTCCTTCGTGGTTCTTCTAATCTTGTACAGGTACATCCGGACGGCGGCAGATTCGATCAGGTCCAGAATCGTGTCCATCTTGCTGGCCAAAGAAAAAATGTCCTCCCTGTCCAGGGGCGTAATGAAGGTGTTGTGCAGCATGTGATAGATGTCATGGGTGATGGTATCCGCCTCGTGCTCGATCTCCTTCATTTTGGACAGTTTCTGTTCCGAGTGCTCGTAGTTGTTGATGATTTCTTCGAAAAGCCTGCCGCCGGCTTCGATCTGGTCGGCCAATGCCTCGAAGAGGTCGTAAAATCTTTCGCGTCTTGTAAAGAATTTCATGGAGGCCTCTTTATCGTTACACTTTACGACGATCCGTCATATGTCCCGACACCGGACGATCGGCAACGGCGGGAGCCGCAGAAAATTGTTAATTCGGAACAGCGGGGAAATCAAGGGTTATTTCTATGTGAAAAAGGCGGGGCCATTTCGGCCCCGCCTTCCCTTTGCAGCAGGATGTGCCCGAATCAGGCTTTCTCGGCCGCCGCGTATTTCCCGGCGATCCTTCCCATCACGATACAGTCGGTGACCGCGCAGCTCCCCAGGCGATCGCCGCCGTGAACACCGCCGGTCACCTCGCCGGCGGCATACAGTTTGGGAATCACCTTTCCCTCCCTGTCCAGGAGCTCGGTCTTTGCCGTGATCTGCAGACCGCCCATGGTATGGTGAATGGCCGGCCATTGCGGCACCGCGTAAAACGGCGCCTTTGAGATCTTGGCCCGCATGCGGGGTTTGCCGAAGTCTTTATCGACACCGGCATCCACATAAGAGTTATATTTTCCGACGGTTTCCACAAGGCCTGCGGGGTCAATGCCGGCGGCTTTGGCCACACCTTCCAGGGTGTCCGCCTTGAACACCCTCTTTTTTGCTATCCCGTCCGTGATCACTTCGATGCGCGTGAAGTTCGGCCACATGGCCTCATCGAAGATGGTCCATGTCGGCTTCTCCTTCAGGACGAAGGCCTCGTAGCTGGCGATGGCTTCCCTCGGGGCCAGCTCGCTGATGAACCGCTTGCCGTTTTTCCACACGTAGATGGCGAACGCCGGCGATGTGAAGGGGATGAGGGCCGGCTTGTCGAGGATGCCCGTGTAAGGATCCGCGAAGGGGTACAGCTGGATGCGGTCCGTCTGTGTCGTCGCCGCGCTGACGTCTTCCGCCGCCCGGATCGCCTCCCCCGTGGCCCCGGGCTGATTGGTGGACAGCCACTCCGCCGTGAGGTAGGGCACTTCCTTGGTTCTCATCTTCACGTCGCGCGAGTAGCCGCCGCTCGCGAGGATGCAGGCCTTCTTTGATTTGAAATAGAGACTCTTCCCCCTGCTCTTGACCTGCACCCCCAGCACCTTGCCCGCGAGGGGCTGCTCCCTCACGATCCCCGTGACCTGTTGTTCCAGAAGGACGGGAATTTTCCGCCGCTGGGTGTTTTTGTACAGGGCGGCAATGATGTCCGACCCGCTGATGTTCTCGGTTTGATGGGTCCTCGCCCTCGAATGGCCGCCCGCCTGGACGACCAGCTTCGGCGGGAAAACCACACCCATGTCCACAAGCCAGTCCAGGGCGTCGGGAGCCCCGTCCACGACCGTTTTCACCAGTTCGGGCCAGTTCAGATTGTGACCCGCTTTCATCATGTCCTGGAACATCAACTCCGGGCTGTCCGCTTCGAGGTCCGGCCTCTGTTTGCGGATCTTGGAGTTCCAGGCGGCCATCTGCCCGCCGTTGATGATGGAGTTTCCGCCGTGGGTCGGCATCTTCTCCAGGACGATGACTTTCGCGCCGGCATCAAAGGCGACCAACGCGGCAGCCAGTCCCGAAAAGCCGGAGCCCACGATGACGATGTCGGTCTCCCTGTCCCACTTCTTGGGAGGCGGCACCGCCTTCACTTCCCTGATGCCGAATCCCCCCAGGGCAATGACACCTGCCCCTATGGCCGTGCATTTGATGAGCCCGCGTCTCGTCAGGCCTTTTTTGTCTTCCTTCTCATCCATAAAACTTCCCCCTTTCCTAATCCGTTCTTCTATGTGTTCCCGATTAGTTTACGCCTCGGTCCGCCCATTCACCACCTCCTTCTCTTCCTCTCTTCCTGACCGATGGAACAACCCTGTTAACATAGGGCTTCTCATGCTCTCCCACTTCAGAAAATCTTATTATTCTGTAATGGCTTGACTTTTTACCGGTTTTATCAATGAGATGGTCAGCAGGGCAACTGTAAGTTGATGAGGTTTAGGAACGGCAGAGAACACTCTTCATGCGATCAGATATAACCGGACAGCCTTGAAATGTGATAGTGCTCTGAAGAAGTTTCTTATCGAAAATATTGCCTTATATTTTCATCTAACACAAGAACAAATTATGTCAATAGAACATTTGCCCCGACAGCACGCGGGTTCATCTTTGATTTTAGAAAATCGGGGAACACTATCAAGATTCAACACCTGTCAACGCCGGGATCATCCATGACGCCAAAAAACCGGTCTTCGCTTTGTGAAAAAAAGGACAGATGAAAAGAACAACTCTCATCATTGTGCTTGCCGTCTGTTTTCGTCAAATGCTATAGGTGCTCAGACCGGATCAAGGCCATTCAGCCATCGCACCAGCTGATCGGAAAAATGGATGCAAAAGAAAGATAATGAAAGAATGCCCGTCCGCAAAACGGTCATCCGCAAGCTCAAGCGACGGGACAGAGACCGGATCGGGGCGCTGGTTATTTCTTCAGGAAAATTCAATGATGTCGAAATAGACATCGCGATGGAACTCGTGGATGAGGCCCTGGCAAAAGAGGAGAAGAGCGGCTATATGTTCGCCGTGCTGGCTGATGAAAAAGATCCGGCCTCGATCCACGGATATGCCTGCTATGGGCCGGTGCCCCTGACGCAGGGGACGTGGGACCTTTACTGGATCGTCATCGACCGGGCGGCCCAGAAGAAGGGGCTCGGAAGGCGCCTCCTGGAGCATGTGGAGCGTGACGTCGTGAAGAGGGAAGGACGAATGCTGCTCATCGAGACATCCTCCCAGGAGAGTTACACCCCCACCGTCCGATTCTACGAGCGCAGGGGATACCGTCTGGAGGCGCGCGTCAGGAATTTCTACCGGACCGGTGACGACAAACTGATATTCAGGAAAGAATTGGTCTGAAAGCCTTTTCGAATCCGAATAACAGGACCTGACGAATCTACCGGCAGTCTCCCCCGGACAAAAAGGGACAGGCCTTTTAATCAACAGGCCGGATGCCCATCACGCGCCGCGGCCCCTCAAGCGGTCGCGCACGGTCTGGATGATGACGAGGGACGCCTCGAAGGGGTCTTCGGACCGGCAGTCCGCGAGGAGTTCGTCGTTATCCTCCCACAGGCCGAAGTCCTCCCGGATACCCTCCCCCCAACCGAAGACGTTGAAGACAGCCACTTCCTCATCGGACATGTGGGCAACGGCCACCCGGGTTTTGAAGCTCATCCTGTCAATGATCCGTTTCGCCGCTTCCTCGGACGTCACCGGGACGGCCTCATCCCTGCACTCCCGGGATGGATCCCGCGGAAAGAGCCACTCGAACCAGGCCTCGACTTCCCTCCGACTCGGCGTCACCCCCTGTTTTAGAACCCTCTTGTTGATGAGAACTGCGGGGAGATTGGTCAGGCCGAAAGTGGAACTCGCGGAGGATGGGACCCATGAAACCTTGATATAGCCCTCTATTTCGTGACGGCGCATGACCTCCTCGATCATCGTCCGTATCGCTTTGCCCTCCTCGCGGGAGTCCGTACAGATTTCGATGCTGAGAGATTTTTGGGTCACCGGTTCTCCATGATTCGTTTGCCGCGGGAAAAGGATTGGGATATGGTTTTTTCTTTCTCGTTTATTATCGTTGATTTATATCACAGCCGGGCGGGAGGGGCATAGGACCTTTTTTCTTTGCCTGAATCCCCCGGATGTCAACCACATGACGCCTGAGTCGTTATTATGTTTTAAAACACCAAGTTTCACCGTCCTTCTGGACAAGGGACATGGGAAGTGCTTTAATGATGTTCAGTGCATATGCGAGGAACGGATATGAAGAACTATAAATCCTTCCGGTTCGTGCTGGTTTGGCTTCTAATATCTATGCTGGCCCTTTCCCCGGCGGCACTGGCCCAGGACGGCAAAAGCGCTTCCGCCAAGAAGTTCTCGCAGGAAGAGCTCGATCAGATGCTGGCCCCCATAGCGCTCTACCCCGATGCGCTCCTCGCCCAGATCCTCATGGCTTCGACTTATCCCCTGGAGGTCGTGATGGCGGATCGGTGGGTGAAGCAGAATAAGGCACTTACGGGGGATAAGCTGAAGGAAGCCGCGGACAAGCAGCCGTGGGACCCGAGCGTGAAGGCGCTGGTGATTTTCCCCGACCTCCTCTCGACGATGACCGAGAAGCTGGACTGGACTGAAAAACTCGGGGCGGCGTTCCTGGCACAGCAGACCGACGTCATGGACACGGTCCAGAGCCTCCGGAGGAAAGCCTACGAAGCCGGTAATCTGACGTCCACAAAAGAACAGCACGTGAACATCGAAAAAGAGGTCATCAGGATTGAGCCTGCAGACCCGCGGGTGGTTTACGTTCCCGTTTATGACCCCTGGTGGGTTTACGGTCCCTGGTGGTGGCCCTATTATCCGCCCTACGCCTTCTATCCCTACCCCTATGCCGCAGGGGTGGCAATCGCCCCCGGGTTCATCGGTTTCAGCTTCGGTTTCTTTATCGGTTCTTTCTGGGGTCATTGGGGTTACTGCGACTGGCATCATCATCACGTCTATGTGAACTCCGGCTACTACGGGCACCCGCATCACGGCCACCCCCCCGGAAACACGATCGGTTCATTCGGGGGTGCTGCGCGAGGTCGTCCCCCCGGTCCGCCACCGGCGAATAATACAGTTGGTTCATTCGGGGGCGGCGCGCAAGGACGTTCCACCCGGTTCTCCTCTGCGAGCAGCACGGCCGGTTCACCCGGGGGCACGCCGGCGAGGCAACAATGGACCCACGACCCGTCCCACAGGCGGGGAGTGGCATACCGGGATCGGGCCGTCAGTGAACGGTTCGGACAGATGAGCAGGACAACGGCGGACAGCCGCCGCGTTTCACGGACATTTCAAGACAACATGGCGCGGAGGACTTCTGTTGCGAGGACCAGTGCCGCAGGCGGGACCGGAAGGACGGATGCCGCCGGGAGAGCTGGCGGGTCCTACCGTTCTATCGACAGACGCGGGAAAACGGATGCCTCTGTCTCCCGGACAATGACGAATCGGCAGTTTGAAGGCAGCAGGTCCGGAAGACCCTATTCCTCCGTGGGCAGGAACGCCCGGATGGACACATCATCCACGCCCCGGAAGACACTTGAACAAAGGGGAACCGGCAGGCAGGCCCTCGACCGCTCCTACAGGCCTTCCCCCGGTAGAACGGGGTCCTTCTCCGCTCCACAAAGGATGAGTCGCGGGCCCCTGGCACAGCAACCCGCGAGTTCCGGCCGCGGGGTAAGCACTCCCGTCCCGAAATCTCAAAAATGGACCGGCGCTTTCGGCGGCCAGGGCGGGCGAGGCGTCATCAGCCCCGATAGGGGCACAGGCTGGTCCGGCGGCGGTAATGCTGGCAGAGGCAGCTTTTCCGCACCCCGGGGGGGATCCGTCGGGTCCGGTGGGGGCGGCCGCATGGGCGGCTGGGGCGGCGGATTCCACGGCGGCCGTTAAAAACCGCATTGAATCCATAACAAAAAGGGCAGGCTGGATTGAACCGTCATTTCGCCTGCCCTTTTACTGTTTATCGTCGATTACTTGCTCTCCAGCCTGAAGACGCCGTCCCAGTTGTCCGGCGGCGGGTTTTCAAGGTACTGCCTGCAGCGGACCAGCATGAAGCCGACGGGCCGGTCACCGGGATTCAGATCACGGACGGTCTCGTATGCTTTGATGGCCTCATCGAAACGCCTCGCCAGATAGGCTTCGAGTGCCTGGGCCGTTATCCGGGCGATCGTGACTTTTCTATCCTCCACCGTCTTTTTGTCCCCCATGAGCTCATACACCTTCAACCCGGTCTTCTTGCCCATCACGGATACCATGTCGATCGGCCGTGCGACAAAGTGGTCCTTCACCAGGTCATAGGTGCTCTCCCCGATGATGATGTTCGTCCCGTAGAACTTGTTGAGCCCTTCGAAACGGCTTGCGGCATTGACATGATCCCCGACAACCGTGTAGTTCATGCGGTTCTCGCTTCCCATGTTGCCCACGATGACCTCGCCCGTATTGATGCCGATGCGCTGGTAGAAAAGAGGCTTTCCCTCGCGTTGCCATTTCTCCCGGAGCGCTGCGAGCCGTTCCTGGCACCGGAGGGCCGCGCGGCAGGCCGCCAGGGCGTGTTCCGCGTTTGGCATGGGAGCCCCCCAGAAGGCCATGATGGAATCCCCGATGAACTTGTCAACCGTCCCCTGCTCATCGCGCACCTGCTGGTTCATTTCACCGAGGTATTCGGCCAGATGATCCACGAGGGCTTCCGGCTCGAGTTGCTCCGAGATCGACGTGAATCCCTCGATGTCTGAGAAAAAGATCGTGAGGTTCGCCTTGCGGCCCCCCAGCACGGCTTCCCCGCCCGAGGCCATGATGTCCCGGACGACATCGGTCGGCACATACTTCCCGAAAGACCGGAGCCCCCTCTTCATGTCGTCCGTGGCCGTCATGAGGCGATCCACCTCCTTGATAATCGAGTGCCCCATGGGCCCGCCCTCGAGTTCGAAGCGGCCGATGGCTTCCGATTCATTGGAGATTTTTTTCAGGGGTCTCGAGATTCGCCCGGAAATCCACGCGCTGGCCAGCAGGATGAGCAGAAAACCCGCCAGACCGATTCCCAGGGTTTCCAGGTTGTTGCGGTCCGCAAACCCCATGATTTCCTTTCGGGGGATGATCGACGCGATGATCCAGTCCGGCATGTCGTTGCCGGACATTCTGCGGTAGCTTCCGAAATACTCCGTGCCGCCGGCGGTGAAGCTTAGAATTCGGATCTGATCGGTCGGTTGAAGAAGTTCATTCCGGGAGAGCTGCTCCATGAAACCGGCCACGCGGACATCCTTGAGATTCCTGTAAGGGACGAACTCGTGCTGCGTGAGGCCCCGCTCATTGGCAACGGTATGGGTAAGGATTTCCGGGGTCGGGTGGGCGATGACGCGCGGTTCCCCTTTCGCCGGCTTTTCGATGATGAAGGCAAACCCCTCCTCTCCCACGGGGTTGGCGGCAAGGAATTTCGATATGGCCACGATGTCGAAATCAACACTCGTCACCCCGCGCAGCTCCTTTTCAGGCCCGTAGAAGGGTGCGGCGTAGGAAACACCCGCCACGGTCTCGGCGCCCTTGCGGATGGTGCGGGCCTCTATCCAGACGGGCTGTCCCGCCTTTACGGCTTTGGCATACCAGTTTTCAGTGGCGCCGCTGGGCGCGCTCCTGGGGGCAAAGGTAATCTTTTTGTGATTGTAGGGCCTGCGCTGGCGGTAGTCTTCGGGCCAGAAATCGTAGATTTCGAGTGTTCGCTTCACGCTGTCGAATTGACTTTCACGGATGGAGAGCTTGCCATCCGCCAGCCGTTCGATGGAAAGCTGTCCGCCGTTTTCGAGCCTGACGGAAATAAAAGTGAAATAAGGCTGCGTCTCCATGACCCGCCGCCAGTAGTTGCTCAACCTGAAAAAGGTTTCTGGACCCACCTTGATCGCGCCCAGTGTGGCTCGGTTCAACTGGTTCTGATCGTTGGCCTTGGAGAGGAGGTTCTTGACCCAGAGTTCTATCCGGCTCGATGTCTCGTCGATCACCTGGGAGGAAAGGTCGTCGGCGTTCTTTCTGAGATTGGAATATGAAAGAAAGCCGAGCGTCCCGATGGCGGCAATGAGCAAAACGGCGAAAATGGCGGACAGCGCGATACGGAAAGGGACGCGCAGGGGTTTCTCGTTCGGCAGATTCGCTGGATTTTCCATGGCTCTCCTGTCCCTTCCGGCTCAACGGCCCCGGGGCCGGGATTCTGTCTCGTGAAAATCCTGATCGCCGGCACCGGACGGCCGCCGGTCCCTTGTTGAAAAATCACGTTGGTCGGACGGGGTATTTATGACCCGAAGCGGCGCCCGTGTCAATCCCCGAGTTGACCGGGATCGTGCAGGCGCTTTTCATCGGGAGGGCGCGCGGCCACGCCTGGGACGTCAGGGGGGTTTACGCGGTCAAAAGGGCGGGCTACGAGCTCATCTTCCTCGTCAGAATTTCACGGATGAGCTTGGGGTTTGCCTTGCCGCCGGAAGCCTGCATCGCCTGCCCGATGAGAAAACCCATGGCCTTGGCGACACCGTTTCGGAAATCGGCCACGGCCGACGGGTTTGCCTGCAGGATTTTTTCGACGAGACCCTCCAGCGCCGAGGCATCGGAAATCTGCCGGGCGCCCGCTTTTTCCACCAGGGCCGCGGGCGACTCGTCCCTTTCGAAAAGCTGATTCAGGATCTCTCTTGCCGCGTTCGCGTTGATCTCATCCCGCTCGAGCATCGCGAGCAATCCGGCGAACCGATCGGGCTTTACGGTCGTGTCGGCAATGGTCTGCCGGCGCTCCCTCAGGGCGGGAAGGAATTGCGTGGCCAGCCAGTGTGTCGCGGTTTTGGGTTTGATGCCCCGGTTGATGACGGCCTCCACGTATTCGGACAGATCGCGCTCCGCGCTCATCATGACGGCCTCCTCGCGGGTGAGCCCGAACTGCCGGATAAATCTCTCCGCCTTCCGGGCAGGCATCTCGGGAAGGCGCGCCTGCATTTCACCCAGCCAGGTCTGTGAGACCCTTATCTGGGCGACGGCCGGGTCGGGCACGCAGGGCCCGGAGAACTTGCCCCGCATGGCGGTCGTCACTTTTTTCTCGGGATCCCACAGGCGGGTGTGCAGAACGATCGGCTCCCCGCCCTGCAGGCAGGCGATCTGGCGCTGGATCTCGTAAGTGATGGCATCGCCGAGGTGACGGATGGAGTTCATGTTTTTGACCTCCACCTTCGTGTTCATCTGGTCCGTCCCCATCGGGCGGATGGAGATGTTGGCGTCCACGCGCATCGTTCCGCTCTCCATGCTGCACTCGGAACTGCCCACGTAGCGTATCTGAGTCCTCAGGGCGCGGACGAATTCCATGGCGTCGTGGGCGCTTCGCATGTCCGGCTCCGTCACGATCTCCACGAGAGGCACGCCGGCCCGGTTGAAATCCACCAGGCTGACGGGTGTTCGGCCTTCCATTTCGTGGACAAGCTTCGCCACGTCCTCTTCCATGTGAATGTGGTGGATGCGGAGCTTCTTCGGCTTCCCGTCTTCACCGGGGATGTCCAGCCAGCCGTTGCGGGCCAGGGGTTTGTGATGCTGCGAAAGCTGAAACCCCTTGGGCAAATCGGGGTAATAGTAGACCTTCTGGTCGAAGGCGCTGAGCTCCTGGATCTGACAGTTCAGGCCGAGACAGACCATGGCCGCCTTCTCGAGGGCTTCCCTGCCGAATTTGGGGATGGCACCCGGAAACCACAGACAGATCGGGCAGGTGTTCCGGTTCGGTTCGTCGCCGGGCCGGTTGGGGCAGTCGCAGAACATCTTGGTGGCGCAGTTGAGCTCCACATGGATTTCAAGACCGATGACCGGTTCGTACTCCATCGGGTTACAGCTCCTTTCAGACCGGAAATGTCCCGTTATCTTCGCAATCGCAAGCCTGCAGACAGGAGACGGTGTTCGCTCAGCCGCCGGCCCACAAGCTGAAGGCCGGAATCAAAACGGCCGTCGGTCGCCACGCCCGGGATCTGCAGGGCGGGGAGGCCCGTCACGCTGGCGGCGAGGGTGAGAAGGAAGGCGTCGTAAACCTCGCTCACCGTCCCGGCTTTTTCCGCCGAATGACCCCTCCGCCTCGTCGGGAGGGCAACGGCATCGACCCGCGCGAGGAGATCATCCATGGTCCTTACCAGTCGGGCGCGGATCCGGCAGGCATCCTCGAAGGCGTCAAAGTTTTCAAACTGGAAATAGGCCCCCTGAAAGAGGTAGGCCTTGAGGGGCAGGCCGAAGGATTCCGCCCTCGATTTGAGATACATTTCGTTCCAGTTTTTAACCGCTGAGGCACGGTGACCGTATCGGACACCGTCGTACTTGCCGGCACTGGAAGAGGCCTCCACGGAGCTCACAACCTGGTGAACGGATCGGAAGAGACCGAAATCGTCCATACCTGTTTCCCGCAGCGTGAAACCCGCCCTTTCCAGCCGCGAAAGGCCGGAACGAAAGAGATCGATTTCTTCGGCCGTCAGGAGTTCAAGACATTCCCTGACAACGGTGACGGTTTCGACGGTGTCCCCTTTTTCACCGTCGAGGCGAAAATCGGGAACGGCCATATCGGGCATGGAAAAATCGTTTTCGTCCCGCCCGGCGATGACCTTCATGACCGAGGCGATGTCCCGGGGGTTCTTGGCGGCCACGCCACAGCATTCCATGGAAGGGACAAGTCCGATCAACCCCAGGCGGGATACGATCCCGTAGGTCGGCTTGAGCGCCCAGAGCCCAGCGACGGAGGCGGCGACACGCGACTCTCCCATGATGTCCGTGATAAGGGCGCAATCGGCATGACCTCCGGAAACGGCGCTTGCCGTCGAATCGCCGGCAAGCCCGAAACCCAGTTCGGCCATGCGAGTGCTCCCCGCCAGGATCGCGCCGGCTCCCTTCAGGCGTTCGACGACCGTCGCGTCCTCAAGGGCGACAAAACGTTCCAGTGCCGCCGAACCGGCTTCCGCGGGCCAGCCCCTGACGGACATGTTCGGCTGAAGGGCCACCCTCATACCCGATAACGCCCCGTCCCTGGCGCCGGATGACGGTGACGGTTCGCGGTAAGAAAAAATATCAGAAGGCATCGGTTCTTTCCTTTCCTACTCCAGGATGCTCGCGACCTTGAAGAAATCACCCTTCACGGCCGGGGCGTTCTTGAAGATGTCCCCCTTCTCGGCCAACGGGGATCTCCTGGGAACGGCATCCTCCCTCACCCGGTTCACCAGGTCCACGACGGCGTACAGGGGTTCTTCGTCACCCGCTTTTTCCCTCACGAGGCCGGCGAGACGGGCCGCCTCATCGAGCGCCGCCCCTATGACAGATTTCTCTTTCGCATCGACGGCGATACGGGACACCCACGACAGGTGATCGATCATCTCCCGCTTTTCCCCCGCTCCGGGGATCGGCGCATCCCCGCCGAGGTCGAGGAGGCTCAATTCCGCCAGCTGCCCCCGGGCCACCGTCGACGGGGCATCCGTCAGGGGGCAGTAGGCACTGCGGTTCTTGGGGAAGGCGATCACCTCGCGGATGGACTCCGTCCCGAGGACCATGGACACGACGCGGTCCATTCCCAGGGCGATGCCGCCGTGGGGCGGCGCGCCGTAATCGAGGGCCCGGAGGAAGAAACCGAATTTGTCCTCCACTTCGCCATCAGAAAGTCCGAGGGCCTGGAAAATCCGCCGCTGAAGACCACGGTCATGGATGCGGATGCTTCCGCCGCCCAGTTCCTCGCCGTTCATGACCAGATCGTAGGAGCGAGAGTAGAGGGAGAGCACTTCCTCCCGGTCGGACGGGTCGAAATCGGAACGGTCCGGCGACGTGAACGGATGATGGCTCGAGGTGATGCCTTCATCCGTTGCCTCGAAGAGGGGGAAGTGCGTCACCCACAGAGGGCAGTAAGCGTTTCCGGGGATTAGTCCCAGGCGGCCGGCGATGTGGAGGCGGAGTTGGCCCAGGGCCGAGGTCACCGTCCTGTAGGAGGCGTCGGCCACGAGGATGAGAACGTCCCCGTTCTCGGCGCCGAAACGCTGAAGGATGGCCTGCCGTTCCTCCGGGCTGAAGAACTGAACGATGTTCGATTCCAGGTGGCCGCCGAGGACGCGCATCCATGTCATCCCCTTGGCGCCGAAGGACGGGGCGATCTCCTTCGCGTACTCGTTCTGGAGGACGTTCTTGCTCAGCTTCTCCGACTGCCCCTTGATGTTGATGCCCTTGATGCAGCCGCCGCGCTGGAGGATCTGCCGGAAAATCCCGTAACCGGTGTTCCTGAAGATGTCCGTGGCCTCGATGAACCGCATTCCGAATCTTGTGTCGGGGCGGTCGGAACCGTAGGCGTCGATGGCCTCCCGGTATGGCATTCTCGGGAAGGGGCGGGGGAGGTTGATCCCCCCCAGGGCGAACATCCTCACGGTGAGCTCTTCGATGTGCCTGTAGATGAACTCCTCGTCAATGAAGGAGGCTTCGAGGTCCAGCTGCGTGAACTCCGGCTGGCGGTTCGGCCGGAGGTCCTCGTCGCGGAAGCAGCGGGCGATCTGGTAATACCGCTCGAACCCGCTGACCATGAGGAGTTGCTTGAAGAGTTGCGGTGACTGGGGAAGCGCGTAGAAACGCTTTGGATGAACGCGGCTGGGCACAAGGTAGTCGCGCGCGCCTTCAGGGGTACTTTTCGTGAGGATCGGCGTCTCGACTTCGATAAAGCCTTCTTCGTCCAGATATTCGCGGAGGCACCGGATGATCCTGTGCCTCTTCATGAGGTTATCCTGCATCGAGGGTCTCCGCAGATCGAGATACCTGTACTGCAGCCTCAAATCCTCGGACACCGTCTCCTCCTGACGCGTCATACCCGCGAGCATGGCCTTCTCCGAGATCTGGAAGGGGAGCGCTTCGGAGCGGCTGAGGACCGAGAGGCTCTCCGCCGCCACCTCGATCTCACCGGTCTCGATATTGGGATTTTCGGTTCCCCCGGCGCGCCTCACCACGCGACCGGTCAGTTCCAGGCAGCATTCGTTTTTCAGCGACGCGGCAAGTTTGCAGACCTCCGGCGGGGTATTTCCGGGATTGAAGACGACCTGGATGATGCCGCTTCGGTCCCGGAGGTGGATGAACAGAAGCTCCCCGTGATCCCTCAAAGCATCGACCCATCCGGTCAACTGAATGGAGCGCCCGACGTCGGAGAGGCGCAGTTGACCGCAATTCACACGGTTTGAGAAAGTCATGACCTTACCCTCGATTTCGGCAAATGATGGACACCGGCAGCACCATATTGAAAAGTTAAAAATTTGTCAATGTTGCTCGAACATAAAATATATAAGTCATTTCAGGGAGATCGAGTTTTACCGGGGAAATAACCCATCCCCATGCCGAAAAAACGCTCATGAATTGCCCACTCAACGAAAGATCGAGACAATGCTTGACATTCGAGAATCGCTTTAGTGATAATATTCGGTAGGAATCAAAATGACGGATTCGGGACGGTCGCGCCGGTCACACAGGAGTTGCGGCCGTGTCCCGGCAGCTCCGGTTTACGGAAGCAATCGGCATGAAGATCGGGATTAAAAGAGTATACGAAAAGCCTGACCGGGATGACGGTCTCCGGATCCTCGTTGACCGCCTCTGGCCGCGAGGGCTTACGAAGGCAGCTGCGAAAATCGACTTCTAGCCGAAGGAACTTGCCCCCTCGAACGAACTGCGCCGCTGGTACGGTCATGACCCCGGGAAGTGGGCCGAATTCAAATCCAGGTATTTCAGGGAACTGGATGCCAATCCCGGGCTCGTCAAGGAAATCAGGGGGCGGATGCGAGAGGGCAAGGTGACTTTCGTATACGGTTCCAGGGAGGAGGCGATAAACAACGCCGTCGCCCTGAAGGAATATCTCTCAGCGAAAAAACGCTGAACCCGGATAGGACCACGCCGGCGGTAAATATTGGATATAAAAAACAAAAAGGCCTCTATCATGAGGCCTCAATACCAATGGACGGCAGAGCAAAGCGCCGCCCGTGCGCCGTCACCGGGTAGCCCGTCCTGGACGCTACCCCCTCAGCTCCGGCCGCTGTTCGGCTCCGTTGAGCTTTCTTCTCAGCTCCGAAACCAAATGCCTGTACCTGGAGGTCAACTCCGACACGTTGATGGACGGGTGAAGCACGTGCGGTGCGTCACCTCGCTCTTTCAGGTCCCTGGCATTTCGAATCAGGGCTTCTTTGGTCATTGACGATACCGGTTTCAATGATCTCTCCTTCGCGGTCCCTTGCGGTTTTCATCGAAATTTAATGCACAAATCATTCCTGCCAGTTTCGTTCATGATGCTCCACCGTCAAATGTTCCTGCAGGGCATCTCGAGCCTGCAAAACCGGTTGTTCAAGAGAGTGAAAAGAGGACCAGTGATCGGGTCAGCGCATTTCAACTGCCCATCCCCTCGACGGGCAACGAAACGCAGGCGGGGCATGATAATTACGTCGATAAAATAATAATGTTCGAACCATGAACGGATGTCAATAACTTTTGTTTTTCCTGCCGCAAAATACGAAAAAAGTATTAGACGATAAAAACAGGGCGGGACGATCCGGAATCCCGAATCGGGAGATGAGAACCCTCGAAAAGGGAACGCGGTCTTTCAAAACGCAAATGTGTCAAAATATCGGTCATGAACCTGAAGGAATCATGACCTCCTGCCTCCTTGCCGGACGCCGGGGGGGTGATACCCCTTCTGTCCCGGACCCTGCCGTTCCCCGGGCACGAGGTCCCTTACTTCACACAGGCCTTGAACGGCCCGTTCTTCCAGGTAATCTCGGAAAGTTCTTTCTGCCCGGAGGTCGACGGATGGAAACAGTGGCTGTCCGAGACGTTTACCCCTGGAACGAATAGTTGAACACCGCTTCGGTGCAGACGTAGTAGTGTCTGGAATCTGTCCTGTTATACTCCTCGGTCACCCCTTTGAGGCCGTTCCGTTCTATCGTTTTTGCTGAAGAGATCAGACCTTGACAGTATCTTTGAATCTTACCCTGCCGCCCCATCTTTTGACCGTCAGCCTTCCGCCGCCATGATGACTCAGCATTTCTCTCGCTGCGTTCACTGCTTCTTTTCTTGTGTCATGAACCGTCAGGTTCCCGTCATCGCCGCTGCTTTTGTTGATCCACCTTCCATCCTTCCTGCGAAAGACTGTGCAACCCCGGCCTTTATCCAAGTCTGAACCTCCTTTGATTTTCGGATTCATGAGACTCTCTGCCGGAAAAACACGTTAAAACGGACCGGGCGACGAAGATTCACTACGGTCACGCGCGCGTGTTCACACCGGGAGCCAGCTGTTTTCTGAATTGCCTGATAACAAAAGCGGCGGTCATCGAGATCATGAAATAGACGGTGGAATAAATCCAACCGAAATACATCGTGAATACCCGGGTCGAATGGTTCACTTGCGAGATTTCGTACTGCATTCGCCCCACAACGACGATCAACCCCCATCCGAGAAGAGCATAGACAATGAATAAACTCCGGAGCGGAACCCGCCACCTTCCGGTTTCCCTGACAAAGAGCATCAAGGGCGGCAACAATAAAAATAACACCAGCAACCCGTTCATCATGGACCTCACAGTAAAGAGGATGTCTGAGATAGATGATGTAAAAATAGTTCATAATGACAATCCGAAGAAGGTATGATTTTGAGTATGATTTTGAGTATGACTTTTATCAATCCGACATAAGAAAAAAGTAGTAGGCGGGGTGAATCAGGATGGCCTATCGAGGCGGGGAACCAGAACGAATCAAGGCTGCGGCAGAAGGCAGGGCTGCGCCCGGCCTCCGTGTCATGGCCTGTCTTTCTCTTAAAAGAATATTGACGCACGGACTGTGCAGTTCATGACCGTCGGGACGTTGCCGCTTCTTACTGTTTCGAGGGAAGCGGAGGCTCATCTTCAAAGGGTTTGCATTTACGTTGAATGACATAACCCTCTTTGCCGTCCATCTGCCTTTCTCCGCATATGAAAAGTTTACCCGTTTTCGTATCAATCTTGAAAAGTCCTTCAAGCGTGAACTCTTCGCCCATGATGTTGACAAACGTGTATTTTCCCTGAAACAGCTGGAACCGCCCTACATCCGTTCCGGTCTCCCTGTTTTGCGCAAAGGCAGGTGATTGGATGAACAGTAAGGAAAAAAGAACAATCAGCAGACTTCTCATGGAAATACCTCCTCCCGCGTTAAAGGCTTTTCAATTATGGCGGTCATGTTATCACAGGGCGAAAAAAAAATCAGATAAAGCCGTAGAGCGGCAATTGTGAAGTTCCCCTTCACGGCAAAATTGAAAGGCAGGACCGTTTCTGACCCTGCCTTTCAATCCTCCCCCTGTTTTTGCCGTCTTTGTTATATCAATCGCCCCGGCGTTTATTTTCAATAGCCTGTGCCTGTTTTCTTTTATACTCGGAAATGCAGACAACCACAATCGCCCATGTAACGAGGACCGACAGGAATATCCAGGGCGGCGCCCCGGCCTTCAGTATGGCGATAAGTGTCATGACCGAGTATCCACCCAGAATGAAACCAACCCAGAATGCCCCCAAAATAATACCTCCCTTTTGAAGCCCCCTGTTTACGGGTGTTCGAAGGCTACGGCAAACCCGCCGGTCTCGGAACGAACCACTTTACCAAAGAGCTTGAGCCTGGTGGTTTTTTGGCCGGGACCGGATTTGAGTTGAATAATCACGTATGCGGGCGTGCCCCGGGAAAGATTCACGTCGGAGCGAAACCATGCCCCTGACGAAGAGGTGATCACCTCTCTTATGAAGTAAATTCTCTCTACCGGTGTACCCGGATTGGCCAAGACCAGGGCGGGCGCATTCTCGACCACGCGCTGACGCATACTTTCCATGGCATCTTCTCGCTGAGCAATAATCTACTGCTCATGATTATTTTTCCAATCTCACGGAAAAATCAAGTCGTGAATCGGGGATTAGTCAAAAATACGATAAATGTACTAGGCGGGTTCTAATCTGGTACGATATACTTTTTATGAAAGGCGGGGCCGTTTACGTTTCGGCCGACCTTCAGGATGTGTTCTATCTTTAGTTGACCTGTCTCTTATGATCTCGCGATACGACTTTCAGCAGAATGATACCCCGAAGCATCAACAACCCCAGAGCGACTGCCGGTGCGGTTTTCAGGGCCACCCATCTCAGGGCCGGCAGAGGAAGCAGATCCCACCCGGGCAGCCTTTGCGTCCCGCGGACATGTAACATTCTGATCCGGGACGTCAATGATCCGTCCTCTATCTAATCCGCTTTTTCTTCGGGAACACTCTCTCTTTTGATGACCGAATTATTCGGCTAAGCCAGCCTTCCTCAGATTTTATATAATACGGTGTCGATATTGTATAGTTTTCAGTATCATCAATAATAACTGGAATTTTCTTGACATATTGACCGTTACTTGTAACGTTTCTTGTAACTTTACTATCAAATACTTCTGTATTGGATAGATGTCTTGTTTTTATCGGCTTATAGACAGGCTTTACAAGACCCAGGAGTGCCTTCTCGACGACGGCAGAATAGCTGGATCCTGTTTTATTCTTTTCTGAAACAAGGACTTTCTGGGCTTCATCCGACAGGACTACTGTGAAGGATCTTTTGCCCTCAGCCTTCTTGCGTTCTCGCCACTTTCTTATGCGTTCTGTATCGTTTCCCATGGCACCGTTACAAGTAACATCTTATCCTTAGCACCGGAATGATTTTTTTTCAAGAAGATTAAGATTTTTTAACACAAAGGGGCACCTGTAAAAAAAGGCTGTCAAAGTCGAAGTAAAGTGATTTTGTTAAGGCCGCAGGCCTGGACCATACATATGTACCTCAAAATGAAAGGCCCCTCCGAGGAGGGGCCTTTCATTGTTTCATTATTTCATTTTTGTTGTCCGCCCGCTTCGAACAAGGGCGAACAAGGGGGTCAAATCTTTATCCTTGACTGATTCGGTCTTTTGCTTTCCCAAACAGAGACCGGCTCTGCGGATCAAACTCCGTCATCATCAGAAATCGCTTCCGGCCGATCCTCACGGCACTGTAGTCGATCCCCAGCATCCCCTCTGCCACCGAAGTACTTGATATAACAAAGATTCCATTGACAATAGGTTTGTTCTGTGCGATAGGTGTAACGATGATATCGAAGGACCTTTCGCACCCAAAATTCATTTTTTCCACGTTATATATCTCAATATTGCAATAAGTGAAAATATTTCCGTCTATGTGGCCTGATACGGCGGAATATTTTTTGCCTATCACACTGTCAAAAGTAAAATGAAAAAAATATCCGTAACACTCAAAGTAATCGCAACTATTGTGGGGGTGTTTATCATCCCTTACGGATTGTTGGGTTTTTTTGGTATCAACCCCGCAGGTTACCATGACGAAGGGTGGATGAAACTGGCTGGTTTGTATATGGCTGTCTTGGGTTGTTTTTACATTTATCCGAATTCGAAAATAAGAACCGGGGCAAAACAAATTCTTTATTATTCAATCACATTATCTCCTGTTCTTGTGGTGCTTATGGCCGCGGGAACGACCCTTCATAATGAAGGGTTTCATTCTTTCCAGATTCAGGGCGGTGTAACTTCTGTCATTTTAACTTTAGTGGTTTCGGCGTTTGCGCCTTTATCTCTGCTGTTTTACCAAAAAATAAATGAACATTTTTAACCAGTCATTTCAGCGGACCGGGACAGAAAAAGGGGGTCAAATCTTTATCCTTGACTGATTCGGCTTTTCGCTTTCCCAAACAAAGACCGGATCTGCGGATCGGACTCAGTCATCATTAGAAACCGCTTCCGGCCGATGCTCACGGCACTGTAGTCGATCCCCAGCAGCCCCCCTATCTCCGGTTGCTTCATCCCGCCGTAACGGTAGAGCATCTCCATCAGGAGCCCACGCCCAAAGCCCCGGTAGCCTTTTCTCAACAGATCGCCCCGCTCCACGTTCAGCACGGCGCAAATGGCCGCGACGATCCGATCGGGCTCTACAGACACCTTCAGTCTCCCGACCGCCGGCTGCTCTCGGCGCCTGCCGGCAGAAGCCACATATCTGTCCCTGACCCTATCCACAAAATCCCTTCCGCCGATGATTCCATGGCCCTTGCCCAACACCAGAGGGTTCTCCAAATCGGTCACAAGCCCCTGCTCAACAAAACCGCTATAGCTGCGCCTGCCGTGTGGCGTATCCCCGCCAAAATAGTCGAGCACCTCCTCCACCCGCAAGAAGGGCCTCCGTTCTTGCCGATCCACATAGCCGGGGTAGCTGCTCCAGCCATAGGAACGCAGGAGCTTCTTCCTGGCCGCGTCATCCTTCAATCTCGCCTGTTTGACCTTGAACGGGTTGAGATGGATGTAGCGGGAGACTTCCTTCAGATAATGATCCGCGTCGATCAGGAAGGAATGGTAACGGCCCTGGTAGAGATGACCCGGGCGCCGGTGCCGACGGTTGAAGAAGGCCGTGTAGGAGATATTGAAGTGACGCATGAACTCCTGGAGATTTCCCAGGGGGGTCTTCACCAGCAGGTGAAAGTGGTTGCTCATCAGGACGTAGGTAAGGACCTCGGCCTGGTAGATCTCCGAGGAGCGTCCCAACAGGTCAAGAAAGACCAGGCGGTCGGCATCAGAGAAAAAGATACTCCGGCGGGCGTTGCCGCGGCAGGTGACATGGTAATAGGCGTCTTCGAACTGAATGCGCAGTGGCCGTGCCATGGGCCGTATTGTACGGCCTCATGCTGCTTTGTCAAGGATAAAGATTTGACCGCATCTTCCCCCCCATCTTCCCAAGATTTGACCCCATCTTCACCCAGATCTTGAATGGGTTGCTCTATGGCTTGGGCTGCCTGGCAAAGACATATGAAAAGGGTATTGCGATCAGGTCCACGAAAACAAAGGTTGCAAAAATCACGGCATGGAGAAGTCCGTAATGCGGATACTGACCCGCGAAGAGGAGGGGGAACACCACGCCGATGAACCAGACAACCTTATAGGTCAACTGCAGAAGCAAGATGGGGGCAAATTTCAGGGGGGATCGCAGGCCCAGGATGGACAAAAGCCCGAATGCCGCGAAAACGCTGCCGCAGATGCCCAATATAAGTGGATCCTGAACCGGCCACCCGAATATGGATTTCATACGCTCGGGCATGATGATGATTCCCAACCCGAACCCGCCAGCGGCAATGATCGTATAAATGTACATTCTCTTGAGCCAGTCCCAGCGAACATTCGGTTCGTCCGTCATATCACCCTCCCTTTATTTTGTTGACTGAAAAAAGGGGACAGGCTGCTTTTTCGTGCCGGGGAATATCAAATGATCAATGCCTGACCCCGAAAAATTGATCAACAGACCGCTCAGCGAGATCGGGAATATCCAGCGGGTGTGCCGTTTTTGCTGTAACCGGCGACTACAGCATCTCATGGTCCGGCATTTTCCCAGATGGCTCGGATTTTTTTCAGAGACACCGCCAGGTAGCTCCGGTCGGGGGAGAAGATCTCGAGGGTCATCGTCTGGTCGTAGCCCGTCGCCTTGAGGGCTGACAAGGCTCCCGCCACATCCAGCCGACCGGTACCCACCGGCAGATGCTCATCCTCCCGGCCGTTATTGTCTCCGATGTGCACATGGCCGATGCGCCCGTGAGCGGCCTTGACAAAGGCCACAGACTGGCCCCTGGGCGCCCGGATATTGGCATGGCCCAGGTCCAGGGTCATCATCAGGCCGGGATGGCGATCGAGGACCTCGGTGAACTCCTCGGGCCGGTACATGTGGCCCACGCGTTGAAACATATTCTCGAGACACACCGTAATGCCCAGCCCGGCGGCTCTCTCGAGGATCCTGATCAGGGATTCCTCCGCGTATTTCTTGCCCTTATCCGGGGTAAAGGTCATGAGACCGGTGAGGTATCCGGGATGGAGCACCGCTTTTTTCACCCCCATCGCCGCCGACACATCGAGGGCCTTGAAGACCTCGTTCACGGAAGCCTCCCGTATCGAGGGATAGACGTCGGCCAGCCAGACGAATGTCGGCAGATGAACCACGGGAAGTCCGAGACCTGCATCGCCCAGTGCTGACTGGACTTCAGCCAGGCGGGGCTTTAGCGCCTCGGGCAGACAGTGGGGCGGGTCCAGGCAGAGTTCCAGGTATTCGAAACCCAGGGCCGCCAGAGTCTTGATTTCTTCGACCAGTGGTCGAAGCGGGTTGTTACCGGCGCCGTAAATCATGTTCTTTTCCTTTTTTGCGCTAAACGGTTAACGTTTCCTTTATCGGAACCCCTGGGATTCCGGCGAAGTGATTACATCCCGGGCCTTTGTGATTGTGGCATCAACGGCGATGGCGCCCTCTGCGGTAATAATGAGCGGGTTAAAAGCGGCGGCTGTCAGGTCGCAATAGAAACATCGAGTGCCGTCTTGACATTCTGAATTCGGTTGATGATCGTGCTGTTGTCGGAGCCGGCGAAGAGGAGGCCGACCACATAACCCTCCTGGTCGAGAACCGCCGAGCCGGAATCCCCTCCCTGGCTCATGGCCCCGGCAATGAGTTGGTCTTCGAATACGGCAGTCCCCGCGCTTCCGTAGTTGACCTGGACGGTTGCGTCGACCTGCTGGATGTCGTCAATCGTGAGACCCGTCGTTCGCCCGCTCTTCTTGACAGCCGTGCCCAGGACCGCTTCCCCCGAACCCTTTGGAACCCCGATATTCAGGATGCGCCTTTCGACAAGATCGCTGGAGAGAGGCCTGGCAATAGCCGCGTCGACAAGGTTTCTCTCCGCCGTAATCCGGTGGCCTGAAAGCCTGTACATCGAGCCGGCGGTAGCGGCAAAAATGTTGAACAGGCTGACCACAATGTTGAAAACGGGGCATTCGGAAGGCGACTTCCTGAAATGGATGGGGACGAAGGCCTCGAGAACGGCAATACGATCATCCGCGGTGCCCCCATCGTATCTTCCCGGCTGGATAATCGGATCTCCCGGGCTCGCCTGATTCGAGTTGGCAAGCACGTGATTGTTGCTCAGAATGAAAAGCTCACTCCCCCGGGTGACCAGGCACCCCAGTGTCCCGGCGGTGATGTCTATGTGTCCTATGGAGACTCCTCCGGGAGCCGGCCTCCACTTATCCGTAGGCGCCTGCAAAGCCCGGATCACGCCGGTTTCGATGACGTCCGTCTTTGCCTCGCCGACGATGCGCGGGATAATATCGTCAATGGCGAGCGCCTCCGGCGGCAGTTTCTTGATCACCGAGATGACCACCGCGGGCTCATCGGTGACTACCCCCTTCACCCTTTTGTAACCCACCCCGCAAGCCACGACGTTTTTGTTTTTCATGATGATTTCAGCGTACTCCCTTTTTGCCACGCGTACTTTATCCATCACCATGTGATCCTCCTTTCATCTCCGTTGTGTGAATGTCCACTTTTTCACAGGGCCTTGATCTTGCCGACAGGCTTCACATCCGTGGGGATACCCTCGATCTCGGCTGGTATGACGTCCCCGGATTCCAGTGCCTCTGCCGGAACTTTCTCCTCGACCATAACGACGATGCTTAACTGATCCGTTACCCGGCCCGCAACCGCCTTGTAGCCGATTCCCACACCGACAACGTTCTTCTTCGCCAGGAGCTGTTTTTCATGCCTCTCCTTGACCGCTTTGATCACAGACAGGTCCGTCATGGATTGACCTCACATCCAGGTTCTTCTCTTTTTTTAATTTACGCCGAAAGACCGGAAGGATCAAACAGATAAAGTAAACTCTGGTGGCTTACTTAAAAGAACAGACATGGTTGCTAAAGGCATAAAAGGGACAGGCTTTCTCCACGCCATGAAATATCAAACCATCAAAGTCTGACCCTGAAAATGCCCTATGGAGGGGGCGGGCCATGAGCACCTCTTTCCGCCTTGCCTTGGTCCCTTGATCCCGCGCTCTACTTATTAAGGATGTAATCCCTGTCTGGAGTAGATACGGTAAAAACTCTTCTATCGGAAAAGTCTGGCGTCTTGCCGTTTAGAGATTCGTTGAAAAAGCTGTAAATACATGGGAGATCGCCATTGCCGACAAAATATCTGTGCTCATCGATGGCTTGAGAAACATCCACATAAATCGCATTGTTGGCTACACGCTCTTTTTCACCCCTCTGTCTGGCTCCATGTTTTCCAAGCCGTGCGGTCTTTATTCCAACACTTGCCAGGCGCAACATAGGGTCATCATTTCCATATGTGATAAACACTTTTTTCGCAAAATCGACTTTTTCGACCCATTCCGCATGGTTATCTACAGTCGATGCCGCTGCATTTATCACAATGGTATCCAGCAGACCGCTGGGTAATCCGGACTTATACTTGCTTAAAAAACCCTCTAAAACAAGGCTTCCCATACTGTGGGTAAGTAAGGAAAACTTTTTTCCTTCTAGTATATCAGCGTGTTGTGTTTTGTATTCGCTCAACTCATTAAGCACTTTTTTTAATGTCTCACTGGCTGCCAGCGCTTCTTTTCCAGGAAATACACCTTCTCCTGATGCCCATGTCAACATGACAGGGCTCAAGCCGTATTCAATATTCAGGCCGCTCAATAACCCTTCTTTAATCGCCTTGCTGGGTTCATCACCTTTTCCATGTATGTAAATAACTATATTGTCAGCAGGACTTTCTTCTGTAAATTTGTCCAGGATCTCAGGTAGAGCATTTGCCTGATAAACAACACCGGGCAAAATGAACAACGCCGGGGTTGTTGTATTCGGTAAGGTGGAATTACTTTTTACTATTTTTGCCTTTTCTGTTTTTGGCAAAGCGCATGCGTTTGCTGTTGGTCTCTGTGCTTTTGCGAAAACCGAACATCCGCAAAGCAGTATGCACGCGAGAAAGGCAGACATGGTTTTGAGTTCATTTTTCACACGATGCCTCACTAAGCTTGATGTGACATTGCCTGACAGTATATTTTATGCAACGACTGCGTTTTCCTGCTTCTACGCAAAATCCATGGGAAGGTCCAGATAAAAAACTTGGGGAGGGGTCAAATCTGGGGAGGGGGAGTGTCAAATCTTTATCCTTGACTTATTCGGTCTTGCAGCTTTGTAAATAGAGCCTTAATTTCTGGATCCACCTCCATCAGCAACGCAAACCATTTTCACCTGATGCTCACGGCACTGCAGGCGATCCCCGGCATCGCCCCTTCCGGCTGCTTAATCCCTCCCTATCGGTAGAGCCCTTCTTCCAGGCGCCATGGCCGGCTCCTCCACTATGTCAAGAATAAAGAGTTGACCCTGTTTCCACCTACTTCCTTTTGATAAGATAAAACACTGGGCAAACTTGTCAGCATGAATCAATCTACAATCTATAAACTGTTAACAAATCAAAAATTTCTATCATATATATTGTCGCCCTCATTACTTTCTCTAACCATGGCCTTTGCATCTGCCCTGACCACAAGATTTGCAGCTGTCATACTTGAGAGGTCCAGACCACGGGGAGACGAGAAGCTGCTAAAAGGAATAGCACCTGAATTCCAAGAGCTACCCACTTTGATACCAGGGACATCTGCATGATATTGAGACTGAGGCTTTAAGGCATCGGCAACACCCACCTCATTGATTTCAATATAGGTCAGATGCGGCCCGGCATCCATATTACCGTTGTTCTTGACTGTGACGCTGACTGTTTTTGCTGTAAAATCAACCGCTGCGTTTTCTACAACTAGATTTGGCGCACAACCGATCAGCAATAAAAGGCTGAATGCTAATAAAAGTATCGAATGCTTTCTCATATGTTCCTCCTTTCATGGTTAGAACATGTTTGAAGAATACTAAGTGACCATGATTTCCTTCGTTGACAATTACACCTCGTGATGTTGCCGACTTGACCTTTTTGTAATGGACCATTTTTGTTTGATAGGGTGCATTGAAAGTTGGACAGCATGGCGCTCGAACTTATCGCATTTTTTCAGTATCTTTAGGAGAGGGTTTCGGCGGCCAGGGATCTCGACCTCCGAGGATATCTGGGATGCCGCCGTGGAGTTCCCTAAATAATCCAGGGGGGAAGTCGGGGTCAAATCTTTATCCTTGATTTATTCGGCCTTGCGCCTTTGTAAATAGAGCCTTAATTTCTGGATCCACCTCCATCAGCAACACAAACCATTTTCACCTGATGCTCACGGCACTGCAGGCGAGCCCCGGCTGCTTAATCCCTCCCTATCGGTAGAGCCCTTCTTTCAGGCGCCATGGCCGGCTCCTCCACTATGTCAAGAATAAAGAGTTGACCCTGATTCCATCGGATTTCATATATGAACTCGATCATTACTACTTTGCCTGGCCCAGCAGTCTCTCCGCATTCTTGTAGAGGATCATTTCCTTGGTCTCGTCGCTGTAGGGAAGCGCGTAGACCCTTTCAATCAGCCCTCTGATGTCGCCGAACCCCGGCCAGTCGCTGCCGAAGACAAAGCGGTCCCTGTATTGCTCCAGCCTCGGGAAAAATTTCGGCAGATGCCTTGTGGCGATCCCCGCTATTCCGATATGCATGTTTCTGTATTTCGAGACGAGCCACGCGGCCCTGTCGTACCAGAAGGTCCTTCCCCCGTGTTCCATGATGATGTTGAGATCGGGGAAATCATCGGCAGCCTCGTCCAGCAGCAGCGGGTCCGCATACTTGATGCGGGTGCTATGAAATATGGACGTACCCGTGTGAAACATAATGGGCATTCCCAGAGACTGAACATATTCATAGAAAGGATACAGCGCCTGATCATTGGGGTAGAAGTGCTGGTAGGAAGGAAGCAGCTTGAAGCCCTTCATGCGGAGTTTTTCCACTGCATATCTCGCCTGTTCCATATAAGGTCTTTTGTCGCTGAAATCCAGGCAGCCAAAGGGTATCAGTTCCTCATGTCCGTTGCAGAATTGAGACACGAATTCATTGGTCACCATCGCCGACGCCTTGGGGGCATATTCGGCGAGTACAACGGACCGGTCAATGCCGTGGAATTTCAAAAAGGCGATGGCCCTCTCCGGTGTGATGCTTTCAGCGAAGTTCTCCGCGTAATAAGGACTGTTCTTTTTGAAAAACTCCATGACCCACGGCAGAAACTGTTCCCGCGTTCCGATGTGAATGTGGAAATCAATGACCCTCATGCCAACCCGCCTCCCGGTCGCCATTATTGCACAGCCTTCTCAAATGTCAAAGAGGATCCTTTTTGAGTTTGAAAGAAAAGGCAGGAATCGTCATGGCCCTGCCTCTGCAGGAAGTAGGGGTCAAATCTTTACCCTTGACTTATTCTGTCTTGCGCCTTTGTAAATAGAGCCTTAATTTCTGGATCCACCTCCATGAGCAACAGAACCCATTTTCACCTGATGCTCACGGCACTGCAGACGAGCCCCGGCATCGCCCCTTCCGGCTGCTTAATCCCTCCCTATCGGTAGAGCCTTTCTTTCAGACGCAATGGCCGGCTCCTCTATTATGTCAAGAATAAAGATTTAACCCTGTTTCCATTAAGGAAATCAGGGGAAATCGGGGGTTATTTTTGGCGAAGTGTTGACCAAGTAAAAAGGCTGTCGTTGTTCGAAAATTCTCTGCCGATATAATTCGGAATTTAGGATTTTCTTTTTCTAATAGACTCCTTCATGCTGGGACGGGAGGTTTTCTTATGTCAAAATGTGCGAGGACAATGCCGAGTGGGATGTCCATACATCGGAGCAAAGGGCGAACTGGAAGAAAGAAGCAGAAGAGACCCGCAAACGGTTGTTGTCGCGTTACGGGCTGAGACCATGAACATTAATTAGTTGGTGTGGGAACTTTATATAGAGCCGGGAAAACTCTAACAGCAGCATTTTGTATGGTATCAGTATCTTTTTCCATTAACTCATTAAACCATGTTTCTGAGCATCCAGCACTTTGTTTGACGTAAAGATTACCGAATATATAAACTGAAGCGAACAGAATTACAGCCTTCTCAGCATTAACTGTGCATTCGTATGGCAAGATGTAGCCCTGGTCATAGACTTTGATAACTTTTAATTGTTGCCCGAGCGAAACCATTATACCCTTTTCATTGTAATATTTTTCTAATCGTTTTTTTTCCTCTCTTGTCAAACTACTCTCTGGTGTGTGTAGCAGAATCCTGCCCTCGCATCTTTCTGCACTTTCTATGTCATTGTAATATTTTTCTAATCGTTTTTTTTCCTCTCTTGTCAAACCATCATATTCGGCTGTGAATAGTTGAACATTCGCTGTACTTCTTTTTGTACTTCTTTTTTGTTTTTCTGCCTTCATGATCAAATCAAACATTTTGCTCATGATGCCAACCCACAAAATATGTAATTTGTTTTTATATAACATCCCCAATGGGACGTGTCCATATACAATTCAAAACATAAAGATAGGATGATCAACCTTGAAACTTAAAAAACTTAATGGCACAGAAGACCGAGATTGTCTCCGAGATGAGGGCAATCTTGGATCGCGCTGACGCCGAAGGTGATCGCGATGTGACCCCGGTTGAAGATAGTGCTTATGCAACTCTTGAAGCCCGACTTGAAAAGGTCGAAAAGGGGATCGAGCGTGAAACGAAGCTCAGCAAGATTGAGGCAGACGTAAATGAGCCTCGGAAAAAATATACGCACGCGCTGTTCGTGTCGGGCCGAAAGGACGAGGGGAAAGCCTTTTTCGGATTTATCAAACCGAAGTGGTCTGACCTTTTCCCGAACGGAAAGCGCAGCGGCTTTAGGGTCCTGTTAAGACAGGTAGGGAGCCCAACCGAAAGTGGGCAAAATAAAAGCAGGGCCATTTCTGACCCTGCCCTTACTGAATTCTCAGTTATTTTGTAGTTACTTCCTGAATCTCCTTCTGATCGCCACAAGGCCGACCAGACCGGAACCGAGGAACCAGGCTGCACCGGGGATGGGGACGACGCTGCCTTCGGTGCCTTCCACGGCAAAATACGCCGGATGTAAAGCACCGACCGCATACCAGTCGGGATTAGAGGCCAGCAAATCTCGCCGGGCAGCCAGCGGCCCAGTTTTACTATCATCCTCATACCATCCGAACGTCCCGTTGTCCTGCGGCGCCAAAACAACCCAGTACTTGGTAGCCTGATTCATTACGGGGTGGAGCAACGAGGTGGCCGTATAAAGCGTCCCGGTTGGGAAAAGGTCCGTAAAGTTGAATGCCTCCAGGGCCGTTCCGGGCACGCCAGCGGAGTCGGACATCAGGATGACATTCAATCCGTTAATGCCATTATTGTAGACCGCGGCAAACTTGATCGAATCGAGCGTGGCGTCAATGGACGGGGTGAAAGAAAAACCCCACTGCGTGGCGACAAGCGTGAGCGGAGGCGGTCCCTCTTCATAGGTCCCGACCACCAGCGCACTCGTGGTTGTGAATGAATCGCCCGGACCCAGTGACGAGTAGATCAGCTCTGAATGAGCCGGCGAGACCGAAAAGATTGCAGCGATGAGAATTGCCAATAAGACGACTTGCTTGACGCGTCCCCCCTTGTTCATGACCTCCTCCCTTCTTTATCACCTCATCATTGCCAGTGATACGCAATACTTGAATCAATCCAGCACATCAAATGCTGTTCGGTGGTGGGGTAGCTCATTTCAACTGCCCTCTCCCCCCCCCAAAGGCAACGAAATACTCAACTGTATGAATTTATTGCCACCTGTCGGACCCAAAAGTCAAGTAGTCAATTGAGTACTATTCGAAAATACGAAAAAAGTATTAGGCGAATCTAATAAGTTAATAATTACCAACCCATAAGCAACATCCCCTCTGGGGTGTGAATATGTGGACAGGCGTAAAATAGAGTAAAGGAGAGTAAAACAACATAAAGAAATACAACAAGAAAAGGCGGTTTTGAGTAATAGAATAAACTCAACCGCCCTTCTATTTTATGTCGTTCCGTTAGAAATCGGTTAGAAGAAAATGGTGTTGGAAAGTAGGGGTCAAATCCCTATCCTTGACTTATTCGGTCTTGCGCCTTTGTAAATAGAGCCTTGATTTCTGGATCCACCTCCATCAGCAACACAACCCATTTTCACCTGATGCTCACGGCACTGCAGGCGATCCCCGGCATCGCCCCTTCCGGCTGCTTAATCCCTCCCTATCGGTAGAGCTCTTCTTCCAGGCGCCATGGCCGGCTCTTCCACTATGTCAAGAATAAAGATTTGACCCTGTTTCCTCGGGCGCAATTTGAGATCTCCAAAAAAGGTAATAGGGGGGGTAAAAGAGATGACCTGCGCTAACTGCTTGAAAATAAATGGCGGAAGTGCATGGGAATCGAACCCACCTGGGACGGTTCTAGCGCCCCACACTGGATTTGAAGTCCAGGAGGCCCACCAGTGACCTTGGCACTTCCGTGATATTAAAGATACTAATTCTGCGCTGATATGTCAATGCGTTGTGGCTATGGGTTCCAAGGTTTTGATGCCGTTTCGAAGGACCTGTCAAGGAGCTGGACGGTCACCTCGTCACCGGCCTTCATCGACGTCACGTCTTCGGGAAGGATGATCAGGCCGTTGGCCTTGACCATGGACTTCAGGATGCCCGAGCCCTGCTCTCCGGTGGTCACGGCATAGTACTTCCCGTCTTTCCATTCCACGACAGCGCGAAGGAAGAACCTGAGGCCGGCGACCTTCTCCAGATTCTCTTTCAGAAGGGCCTTCACGGTCACCCGAAAGAGATTTTTAAAGCCGGACATCTTGAGTATAGCCGGGCGGACGAACTGCTCGAAGGAAACCATGACGGAGACGGGGTTTCCGGGAAGTCCGAAGAGAGGGGTCCCCTTGATGGCGCCGAAGGCAAGGGGCCTTCCCGGCCTCATGGCCACCCTCCAGAAGCGCATCGCCCCCAGCTCCCCCATGACATCCTTGACGAGATCGTAGTCGCCGACGGAAACGCCGCCTGAGGTGACGATGAGATCCGCGCCCCTGGCCGCCTCGAATTTTGACATGAGATCCTCACGCGTGTCGCGGGCGATGCCGAGCCGAAGCGGCACGGCCCCGCATTCGGCTACCTGGGCGGCAAGAGAGTAACTGTTGGAGTTCATGATCATCCCGGGGGCCGGATCACCGCCGAGGTCGACGAGTTCATCGCCCGTCGAGAGAATGGCCACTTTCGGCCGCCTGTGCACGGTCACGTCCGATCGGTTGAGCGCAGCGAGCATGCCGACCTCCGCCGGTCGGATGACCTTCCCCTTCGGGATGACGAGTTCGCCCTTTTTCACATCCTCTCCGGCCGGCCGGATGTCGAGCCCCTTTTTTGCGGGAGCAAAAACGCGAACGCGGTCCCCGTCCTTCTCGGTGTCCTCGACGCGAGTGACGGCATCGGCCCCCTTGGGGATCGGCGCGCCCGTCATGATCCGCACGGCGTGACCGCGCCTGATTGTTTTCTTCGATATCCTGCCCGCCCGCACGTCGTCAACAACAGTCAGGACAGCGGGTTTTTCCCTCGAGGCACCACGGGTGTCTTCGAACCTCAGGGCATAGCCGTCCATGGCCGAATTGGGGAGCGGCGGGATGTCGCGATCCGAGGTGACGTCCTGCCCCAGAACACGCCCGAGCGCATCCAGTATCGGGACTTTTTCAAGCCCCAGGGTATGAATGGCGCCCAGGATCTGCTCAAGGGCCTTATCGACGCTGATCATGTGTCTCTGTCCCCGTGGATACGAACTTTTTGCCGGTGATATCATCGCGCCGGTGAAGCAAACCACCGCGCGGTCGAAAGACGGATCATTGAAAGTCCCCCACGATGGTTGCTTCTCTAATATCCCTCGCCTGCTGTTTCGCCTGCCGTGACACCATGACGAAAGACACGGTAGACCCAGATCTGGTAGGCGATCACGATGGGAACGAAAACCAGAGCCACGACGGTCATGATGCGCAGGGTGTAGACGCTGGAGGACGAATTGAACGCCGTGAGACTGAATGCCGGATCGATGCTCGACGGGATCAGGTTCGGGTAGAGGCCGACGATCCCCGTAAGCGTGACCATCCCGATAAGAATGCAGGAAGCAAGGAAGGCCTTGAAGACATCGGCCTTAGCCAGAAAGATCCTCGTGGCAAACAGGCCGCAAACGGCAACGGCCGGCACGACGAACCAGACAGGATTCCGCAGGAAGTTGTCATAGAGCCGCGTCGCAAAGGCCGTGTAGATCAAAAAGAGAACGGCGGCGACGGCAAGGGCCCTCCACGCCTGCGCAGCCGTCACGGACGCTCGTTTGCTCACTTCACCCCCGGTCCTTAAAGCCAGCCACAGGCTCCCGTGGACGCAGAAAAGAAGAACAAAGAGGGCGCCGGTCAAAAGCCCGTAGGGGTTGAGAAGCGAAAGGAGGTTCCCGTGATAGCCTCGGGCATCCATGGGAAGACCCTGGAAAATGTTGCCGAAGGCTACCCCGAAGAGAAACGCAGGGACAAAGCTGCCTACGAAGATGGCCGCATCCCAGCCTTTTTTCCAGCCGGTGTTCTCGAGCTTCCCGCGGAACTCGAGGGCGACCCCCCGGATGATGAGCCCGAAGAGGATGATCAGGAGGGCCGAGTACAGGTAGCTGAACATGAGGGCGTAGGTGGTGGGGAAAGCCGCGAAGGTGGCGCCCCCCGCCGTGATCAGCCAGACCTCGTTGCCGTCCCAGACGGGACCGATGCTGTGGATGATCGTCCTTTTTTCAGTATCGTCCTTCCCGAGCAGGTTGTAGAGCATCCCCACACCGAGGTCGAAACCGTCGGTCACGAAATAGGCGGCCCAGAGAATTCCCCAAAGTATGAACCAGGTGATCTGATATTCCATGTCAACCCTCCTTAGTAGACCGTGGCCGTATCCTCAGGCCCCTTTCTGGCGAACTTGGCCAGGAGGTAGATGTCCAGGATACCGAGGAAGCTGTAGAAAACACCGAACCCGATGAGCGAGGCTATCACCTGCGCGGGCTCGAGGTTTTTTGACACGGCGTCGGACGTCCGCAGGACACCGTAGACGATCCAGGGCTGGCGGCCCACCTCGGCCACGATCCACCCCAGCTGTGCCGCGATATAGGGAAGCGGGATGGTGTAGATCATGATCCGGAGGAAGAGCGGGTATGACTCCAGCCGGTCTTTTCTCGCGAGGTACCAGGCCACAAAGGCAAGGCCGATGAAGAGGAACCCCAGCCCCACCATGAACCTGAAGCTGACGAAGACCTCCATGACGGGTGGCCGGTCTTTCTTCGGAAATTCCTTGAGCCCCTTGACCTCCGCGTTCCAGTCTTTGTAGGCCAGGAAACTCACCATACCGGGGATCCCGATGGCCTCAACGGCGTTCCGCTCATTTTTCACATCGGGGATCAGGATCATGTAGAAAGGAACTCCTTTTTGCGTGTCCCATTGAGCTTCCATGGCGGCCAGTTTCGCCGGCTGGACCCTCCCGGCCTCGGCGCCGTGGAAATCGCCGATCACAACGACAAGAATGGCACTCACAAGCGCGAAGGTCGCGGCCATCTTGAAGGAGCGCTTGAAGAAGGCCAGGTGTTGCTTGCGGAGGATGTGGTAGGCGGAAATTCCCATGACGAAGAAGGCCCCCACGACATACCCCGCGACGATCGTGTGGCCGAATTTCAGCCACCCGTAACTGCTCGTCAGGACAGCCCAGAAATCAATCATCTCCGCCCGGCCGTTTCGGATCACGTAACCCACGGGATGCTGCATCCACCCGTTTGCAATCAGAATCCAGAGCGCCGAGAGATTCCCGGCGAGCGCCACGATCCAGATGGACAGGCAGTGAACCTTCTTGGAGACCCGGTCCCAGCCGAATATCCAGACACCGATGAAGACGGACTCCAGAAAGAAGGCCACCGTTGCCTCGATGGCCAGGGGCACCCCGAAGATGTCCCCCACGTACTTGGAGTACTCCGCCCAGTTCGTCCCGAACTGAAACTCCAGCGTGATGCCCGTCACGACGCCGATGACAAAGTTGATCAGGAAGAGCTTGCCCCAGAACTTCGTCATCCGGAGATAGAGTTCATCCCCCGTCCGGACATAGAGCGTCTCCATCCAGGCAACCAGAAGGGAAAGACCGAGGGTGAGGGGGACAAAGATGAAATGAAAACCAGCCGTCATGGCGAACTGAAGCCTGCTGAGGGTCACGGTATCCATAAAATTCTCCTGTCCAGAGCCTGCCTGTGAAAGCAAGGCCCACGATTCATTTTAGACCGGCGTACCAGGCACGCGGTGAAGGGCAATCAACTTTTTCGAATGGATCCTGACGGTCCATGATCTTTCAGGGCCTCGCGAGAGCCTCCTTGGCTGAGGGCCTCGCACGCGACACCCCGTCGCCGGCTTCCGAAAGGTGCGTGATTATATATGAGATTGCCTTCCGCCACAACATAATTGAGATCGTCCTTATCCCGGCGCCGGTCCCCTGACCCTTTTTGCCCTTGAATATATGGAACCTGTGATATATGTTAGAAAATTAGGCATCAGGCACAGGGCAAAGGGCATCAGGGAAAGGCAATAAATCAGGCGTCAAGCTCAGGGCTGAAGGAGGAAATTAGGCATCAGGCGCAAGGCAAAGGGCAGCAGGGAAAGGCAATAAATCAGGCGTCAAGCTCAGGGCTGAAGGAGGAAAAGAAAAAGGCATGTGCAACTCCGTGCAGGTGCTCCAGGAGGAAATCCGGCGCCTTCTGCGGCAGAAAAACGCCGTCCTTCTCGCCCATTACTATCAGCGGGAGGAGGTACAGGAAATTGCCGACTTCCTTGGGGACTCGCTTGCCCTCAGCATGAGCGCGGCGAAGACGGAGGCGAACGTCATTGTCTTCGCGGGGGTGCACTTCATGGCGGAGAGCGCCGCCATCCTCTGTCCGGACAAGACGGTACTGCTGCCGCGACTCGAAGCGGGATGCCCTCTGGCGGACACGATCACAGCCGAAGAACTGGAGGCCGCCCGTAAGCAATACCCCGATGCCGCCGTCGTCACCTACATCAACTCCTCGGCTGCCGTGAAGGCACAGAGCGACATCATCTGCACCTCTGCGAACGCCGTGAGGGTGGTCAATTCAGTCAAGAACGCAAAGCGGATCCTCATGGTTCCCGACGGGAACCTCGCCCGCTACGCGGCCCGTTTCACCGACCGGGAGATCATCCCCTGGAAGGGGTTCTGCCCTGTTCACCATTACGTGACACCCGAGGAGGTCAGGGCAGTGAAGGCACGGCACCCCGGCGCCAGGTTTGCCGCTCACCCCGAGTGTGCGGAGGAAGTTCTGGCGCTTGCCGATTTCGTCGGCAGCACCACGGGCATCATCCGTTACGCCCGAGAGACCCCCTCGAAGGAGATCATCATCGGAACCGAGAGGGGTGTGATGTACCAGCTTCGGCTGCAAAACCCGAACAAGACTTTCATCCTGGCCTCGGAGAGGCTTTTGTGTGAAACCATGCGGTCCATCACTCTCGAAGATATCCGCGACTCCCTCGAGGAGACGAAGCACGTCATCACGGTGCCCGCCGGGATCGCCGCGCGCGCGAAGAAGGCCCTGGATCGCATGCTCGAGATTTCATGACTCATGACAGGAGATGTTTTCTAAATTCGGTGAATAACGAAAAAGAGATTGAAAATATCCTCACGGATCCGGCCCTCCGGGAGGTTCTTGACCGGATTCGAGCGGGTGATAACCACGTGAGGCTGAGCGGCCTCCGGGGCTCCGCAAAAGCCCTCCTCCTCTGCATTCTCTCGAAGGCCCTCAAAAGGCTCCTGCTTGTCATCTCCCCCACCCCCGGGGAAGCGGACGAGCTCTGCAATGACATCGCCTTCTTCTGCGGAAACGGAACGAGGCTGTTTCCCGCCTGGGACATCATGGCCGCCGACGTCCTGACACCGCGGCGGGATGTGGAACTCCGCCGGGCCGAGGCCCTTTACCGGCTGTCGACGGGCAACCCCGCCATTGTCGTGGCACCCCTGGACGCGATTCTCCAGAAGGTCGTTCCGAAGGACGCTTTTCTGTCCTTCGTGGAGAAGATCTCCCTCGGCGACACGCTGGATCGGGACCGCCTCGCCGGGAAACTCGTCTCAGGCGGCTACCGCCGTATCCCTCTCGTGGAGGCGGAGGGGGAGTTCAGCATACGGGGTAACGTCATCGACGTCTACCCGCCCGGCGCCCCGAAGCCCCTCAGGATGCTTTTCACGGGTGATGACATCGAGTCGATCCGGGAGTTCGACACTGAATCCCAGCGGTCCGGCCGGGAGCTCGACGAATTCACCCTTGTGCCGGCCAGGGAACTCATCCTGACAGACGACGCCCGCGACCGCGCGACCCGAAACCTGAGAAACCGGGCCAATGAACTCGACCTTCCCCGCTCGGTGCGGGATCACCTGACGGAGATGATCGCGGAAAACCTCGACTTCACCGTGAATCCCCAGCTGCTGCCTCTGTACTACGCGGACCCCGAGGGAGGACGGGGCCTGGAGCCCGTGTTCGAGTACCTCGATCCGCAATGCCTCATCGTCTACGACGACACCCTCTCTCTCAAGCGCTCGGGTGAAGATCTCGAAGAGAAGGCGGACCGCTTTATCGAGCGCGCGAAAGATGAGGGGAAATACTACCTCGAGAAAAAAGCATTCCATATAGAGGCGGAAAGCGTCTTCACGAGCGGGCCGTGCCAGCGCATCGGCATCGAGGGCCTTGACACGTTCTCACACGAAGGCAAGACCGTCCGTTTCCGGGCGGAGACGGACATCGGGATCCGGCAGGACAGCACCGTGCCGTTCAGCAAAGGGGAAAGCATCCTCGCCCCGGCGGCTGAAAAGATTCGCCGATGGGTCGGCGATGGAAACCTTGTCGTTTTCCTATGCGCCGGCGAGGAGGATATTCACCGGATGAACCGTCTCCTGGAGCCCTACGGGCTGCCCCTTGCCCCCTCCGGCAGCTCACTCATCGGGGACCTCGCACGCCAAGCCGGTCGCGGCGCCCTTGTTTTGAGAGAAGGACGGATCGGTCAGGGGTTCTCCTTTCCGGAGCTGAGGCTCGTCATTTTCAGCGAAGAGGAGATCTTCGGCAAAAAGACGAAACAGCGAAGACCGAAACCGGTCCGGGAGGGCTACTTTCTCCGATCTTTCGGCGAACTCAAGGAGGGCGATTTCGTTGTCCATACAGACCACGGCATCGGCGTTTACCAGGGGCTCAAACGGCTGACCGTCGGTGATATCGAAAACGACTTTCTCCTGCTCGAATACCAGGAGGGGGACCGCCTCTACATCCCCGTCCACCGTCTCGACATGATCCAGCGCTACATCGGGCCCGACGGCCACGTCCCCAAGATCGACCGTCTCGGGGGGTCATCCTGGGAGACGGCGAAGAAACGGGTGAAAAAGGCCGTCAACGAAATCGCCGAAGAGCTGGTCTCCCTGTACGCGGCGAGGGGGGTTCTGGAGGGCCATGCCTACGGTCCCCTGGACCGCTACTACGAGGAATTCGCCTCGGCCTTCGAATACGAGGAAACGCCGGATCAGGCCAAGGCCATCGAGGATGTTCATTTCGACATGGGCTCCCCCAAACCCATGGACCGGCTCATCTGCGGCGACGCGGGATTCGGCAAAACGGAGGTGGCCATCCGGGCCGCCTTTCGATCGGCCATGGAGGGAAAGCAGGTGGCGGTGCTCGTCCCCACGACGATCCTCGCGGAGCAGCACTATCAGACCTTTTCCAGAAGATTGGGCCGCCACCCGGTGCGCGTGGAGGTTCTGAGCCGTTTCAGGACCCGGGAACAGCAGAAGCGGATCGTCGAGGACGTCGCGAAGGGAAGCGTGGACATCGTCATCGGCACGCACCGGCTCCTTCAGAAGGATGTGGCCTTCAAGGATCTGGGACTCGTGATCATCGACGAGGAGCAGCGTTTCGGCGTCTCTCACAAGGAGAAGCTCAAGAAGCTCCGCACCCTCGTGGACGTGCTGACCCTCACGGCCACGCCCATCCCGCGGACGCTCCAGCTGTCGCTCGTGGGCATCCGGGACCTCTCCATCATCAACACGCCGCCCGAGGGAAGGCTGTCCATCAAAACCTACGTCCTCGAATTCGACGAAGGGGTCATCATCGACGCCGTCCGCGAGGAGATGCGCCGGGGCGGTCAGGTTTTCTTCCTCCATGACCGCGTCCAGTCCATCGACCGCGTGGCCGGCACGATCCGGAAACTCGTTCCCGAGTGCAAAGTCGCCGTCGCCCACGGGCAGATGAAGACCCGGGAGCTGGAAGACGTTATGGTCAAATTCCTGCGACGGGAATACGACGTGCTCGTGAGCACCACCATCATCGGGTCGGGCCTCGACATCCCCACGGCCAACACCATCATCATCAACCGGGCGGATCGTTTCGGCCTGTCACAGCTTTACCAGCTCCGGGGCCGGGTGGGACGATCGACGGAAGAGGCCCGTGCCTTCCTGCTGATCCCGAAGGGGGCCCTGCTTCCGAAGGACGCCCAGAAGAGGCTCCAGGTCATCAAGGAATTCACGGAACCCGGATCGGGCTTCCAGATAGCTTCCCATGACCTGGAGATCCGGGGTGCGGGAAATCTCGTGGGTGTTTCCCAATCGGGGCACATTTCCGCCGTGGGTTACGAAATGTACCTCGGCCTCATGGAAAAGGCCGTCCGGGAGTTGAAGGGAGAACCGTTGAAGGAGGAGATCCGCCCTGAGATCAACCTGGGCATCCCGGCTTTCATCCCCGACGAATATATCACCGACATGCACCGGAGGCTCATTACCTACAAGCGGCTGTCCATGGCGGCTTCGGACGAGGAAGTGGACAGCATCCGCGAGGAGCTTATGGACTGCTTCGGTTTTGTGCCGCCGCAGGTCGAAAATCTCCTCGAGGTCATCGGCATCCGCAACCGGCTGAAAACGGTCATGGGGGAAAGGATGGACTACGACGGAAAGTTTCTCAGCATCGCCTTTCACCGGGAAAGCCGGATCGACCCCGCGAGAATCATCAAGCTTTCGAAAACGAAAATGAAGGGGCTGAAGCTGACGCCGGACCTCAAACTGTCCATTCCCTTGCCGGGGCTCAGGGCCGATGACGTCCCGTGGCAGGCCAGAAACATTTTGAAGGAGCTTGCGGCTTCATGACAAAGAACCCGGAGACGCCGACCGAAGAGAGGCCCTGGAAGGAAAACGTCATTACGTTTGCCGGGATACTTAAGGAGGCCGTCTTAAAAAAACTGACCGCTCCCCGCCCGAAGGGGCCTTTGCCCTACGCCGTTGCCGTCTTCGTCGTCCTTGCGGGGCTTGTCTGTCTATTCTACGGCGACGTGCTGACGGAACCCTTCAGGAAAAGCCTTGCGACGGTGAACGGACAGAAGATTACCCAGCGCGCATTCACGAAAGCTTTCAGCCGTCACATGGAGGTCATCGGGCGGAGCTCTAATTTCGACGAGGACGAACTCGAAGGACTAAAAAGGGAAATCCTGGATGATCTGATCACGCGACGGATCATGCTTCAGCAGGCGCGTAAACTCAACATCACCGTCAGCGACCGGGAGCTGGCCGACCGGATCGAGGAGATCAAGAAAGACTACGCTTCCAGCGAGGGTTTCTACGGGGCATTCCGGGACGGGAAAGTGGATTACGCCTCCTGGGCGGAGGAATTGAAAAAACGGCTCATTCTGGAGAAGCTGATCCAGGCTGAAGTCAACGACCGCGTGGTGGTCTCCGTTGACGAAGCCCGCGGATACTATGCAGCCAACAGACGAAGGTATGTTTCGGAAGAGCGCATCCGCCTGGCGCAGATCATCCTGGCGGAGGAGGCGGAGGGGGAAAAGGCCGCGTTACGATTGAAGGCCGGCGAGGATTTTGATAAGGTTGCACGGGAGGTTTCCATCGGTCCCGAACGTGAGCACGGCGGTGACCTGGGGTATTTCACCCGGGGCATGCTGCCCGAGGCCATTGAAAAGGCTGTTTTCTCCCTGCCCGTCGGTCAGCCGAGCAAGCTCACCCAGAGCCCTTACGGCTTTCACATCTTCAGGGTGTCGAAAAAAGAGAGAAAGGGGGCGGGCCGTTTCGAGGACCTGGAGGACCGCGTAAAGGCGGACTTGAAAAAGGAAAAAGAAGAGGAGGCCTTCATGGCTTGGGTCGAAACATTGAAGGCCGCGTCGGTCATCGAGATCGATGGGGACACGCTCCGGCAGATCAGGCTGGAGTAAAAACAGTGGCCGGTGACACGTGTTTATCAAAAAGGGGACTGTCCCCTTTTCCCCTTTAGACCAGATTGGAGAAACGAATGAAAATGAAATGGAGATGGCTGATAGCCGTGGCGGCGCTGCTGTCTTTCACGGGTAACGCCAGCGCGGAAGTGGCGGACCGGATCGTCGCCATCGTAAACGAAGAAGTGATCACCCAGCGGGAGCTCAACCTCACCATCGACATGTTCAGCAAAAGAATCGAAAGAAGCAATCCGGGGGTTCCCATTGAGAAAATCCGTGAAGAAGTTTCCCTGCCCGTTCTGAACAACCTGATCGAAGAGACGCTGCTCAAGCAGGAAGCCAGGCGTCTCGGGATCACCGTGAAGGATGAAGAGGTCACGACAGCCATCAATGACCTGCTGGCGAAGAGAAAGTGGAAGATGGAGGATGTCAAGGCAAACCTCGACAAGGAGGGGATGAGCTTTGATGAATACCGCGAGGCGACCCGAAATAATATGATCAAGGGACGCGTCATTCGCAGAGAGATCCAGTCGAAGATCGCCGTGAGCAACGAGGAGATCGGCAATTATTACCGCGAGCACCGGGATGAGTATGAGGGCCAGGAGGCAGCCCGGATCCGGCAGATCATGATTCCAGTTCCCGGGAACATCGAAGAGGACACCCGAAGCCTGGCGAAGGCGCAAGCCGAGGACGTTCTTAATAAACTGAAGAGCGGGGTCCCCTTCGAGCAACTGGCCGTCCAGTACAGGGGACCGGGCACGGGCGACATGGGTTACGTCGAGAAGGGCACCCTCCTCCCCGCCGTCGACGACGTCGCTTTCAAGCTGAAGGTGGGAGAGATTAGCGACGTCATCGAGTCGCCCGCGGGCTTCCACATCATCCAGGTCGTCGACAAGAGGGGCGGGGGGGCAAAACCCCTGCCTGACGTGCGTAACGAAATCGAAGATATCATCGGTCGAGAGAAGGCGGAAAAGAAATTCGCCGACTGGATGGCGGACCTCCGGAAGCGATCTTACATAGAGGTCCGCCTCAAGTAAAAGGCTGGGGGCATCGGGACCGGGGCAACATGAACACGATCAGGATCAAAGGGGCCTGCCAGCACAATCTCAAGAATATCAGCATCGATATTCCCAGAGACAGGCTCGTCGTGATCACCGGGGTCAGCGGTTCCGGCAAGTCGTCTCTCGCTTTCGACACCATCTACGCGGAGGGCCAGCGCCGCTACGTGGAGTCCCTCTCCACCTACGCCAGGCAGTTTATCGGCCAGATGGACAAACCCGAGGTGGAATCGATCGAAGGCCTCTCCCCCGCTATCGCCATCGAGCAGAGAACGGCAAGCCACAACCCCCGCTCCACCGTCGGCACCGTCACGGAGATTTACGACTACCTGAGGCTCCTCTACGCCCGGATCGGCACGCCCCACTGCTACAGCTGCGGACGCGAAATCCGGTCTCAGACCATCGACATGATGCTGGATCGCACCCTCGCTCTCCCGGAGAGGACTGCCGTAACGGTCCTGGCGCCCCTCGTCCGGGGCAGGAAAGGTGAATTCCAGAAAGAACTCGGACGGCTCCGGAAGGACGGATTTGTCCGGGTGCGGATCGACGGAACGGTTCGCGACCTCGCCGAGGACATCCCGCTCGACAAGAACAGGCGCCACGACATCGACGTCGTCATCGACCGGCTCATTATCAAGGACGGCATCCGAAAGCGCCTGAGAGATTCACTGGAAATCGCATCCAGACTCTCGGACGGTCTCGTCGGGATCGACATAAAGGGCGGGGAAGAACTTCTCTTCAGTGAAAGATACGCCTGCCCGTCCTGCGGGATCAGCATTTCCGAGCTGGCCCCGCGGATGTTTTCCTTCAACAGCCCCTACGGGGCATGCCCGGAATGCGGCGGCCTGGGGTCGAAGATGTTTTTCGACGAGGACCTCGTCGTACCGGATCCCGGCCTCTCCATCCGTGAAGGCGCCATCATCCCGTGGGAAAAAAGAAACTCCATGTACTTTCACCAGATGCTCGAGGCCCTCTCCCGGCATTACGCCTTTGACATCAATACCCCCTTCAAGGATCTTCCGGAGAGGATCCGCAAGGTGCTGCTCTACGGCTCCGGCGACGAGAAAATCCGGTTCTACTCCGACTTCGGGGGCAAGCGGCAGTTCTTCACCCGGCCTTTCGAGGGCGTCATCAACAACATGAATCGCCGTTACCTGGAAACGGAATCGGGGGACGTCCGGGCGGAGCTCGAACGGTACATCAACCTGAGCGAGTGCCCGGCGTGCGGCGGGTCGCGACTGAAGAGAGAAAGCCTGGCGGTAACCGTGGGCGGAAAAAACATCCACGCCTTCTGCCGGCTCTCCATCGCCGAGGCAGCCGCATTTCTGGACGCCGTCAATTTCACCGCTCAGGAGAGGGCAATCTCAGAGCGGATCGTGAAGGAAGTCCGGCAGCGGTTGAGATTTCTTCTGGACGTGGGCATGGATTACCTGAGCCTCGATCGTTCCTCCGGGACGCTTTCCGGCGGGGAGTGGCAGAGAATTCGCCTTGCTACCCAGATAGGCTCGGGGTTGACGGGCGTCCTCTATGTCCTGGACGAACCGACCATCGGCCTCCACCCGAGAGACAACCGTCGGCTCATTTCGACGCTGAAACGCCTCAGGGACATGGGGAACACCGTTCTGGTCGTCGAGCATGACCCGGAAATGATGCTGGCCTCCAATGACATCATCGACATGGGACCGGGGGCAGGCCTTGACGGCGGAGCGATCGTCTTCCACGGAACACCGGCGGAAATATTAAAAAGTGACGTATCCCTCACAGGGAAATACCTGTCGGGCCGCTTGTCGATCCCCGTGCCCGACAGAAGAAGACCCCTGCCCCGGCGGCACATCGTCCTGGAAGGCGCCTCGGCGAATAACCTGAAAAACATCGACATCCGTATCCCCACGGGTCTTTTGACCTGTGTGACCGGCGTGTCGGGCTCGGGCAAGAGCACCCTGGTCATCGAGACCCTTTACAAGGTCCTCTCCCGGAGGCTCTACAAGTACCGCGGCAAGATCGGGAAGGTGAAAAACGTGAGGGACCTCGGCGGTATCGAACGTGCGGTCATCATGAACCAGCAGCCCATCGGCCGGACCCCGCGTTCAAACCCGGTTACGTACACGGGCGCCTTTTCCCACATACGCGACCTCTTCGCGCAGCTCCCGGACTCGAGGACCATGGGACACAGGGCCGGACGGTTCAGCTTCAACGTCAGGGGGGGACGTTGTGAGGCCTGCGAGGGAAACGGTCTCATCCGGATCGAGATGCACTTCCTGCCCGACGTGTACATCACCTGCGATATCTGCCGGGGGAAGCGGTTCAACCGCGAGACGCTGGAAATCCGTTACAAGGGGATGAACATCGCCGATGTCCTGGACATGACCGTCAGTCAGGCCCTCTCGTTCTTCGAGAATATCCCTGCGATTCGCACGCGGCTCCAGCTCCTCCACGACGTGGGTCTCGGGTATATAAAGCTCGGTCAGTCGGCCACCACGCTCTCCGGCGGGGAGGCGCAGCGGATCAAGCTCGCCCGGGAACTGGGCAAACAGAGCGGCGGCAAAGCCCTCTACGTCCTCGACGAGCCGACGATCGGGCTCCACTTCGCCGATGTCGAGAGATTGCTGGAGGTCCTGGGAAGGCTTGTCAACATGGGTCACACCGTCGTCGTCATCGAACACAATCTCGACGTCATCAAGTGCGCCGACCACATCATCGATCTCGGGCCCGAGGGCGGACCGGGAGGGGGGGAAATCATCGCCGAAGGAACACCCGAGGAGGTGGCCCGGTCGGAGCAATCGATGACCGGACAGTTTCTCAGGAAGATCGTGGGCGGCGCAAAGGAATCGTGAGGAGGACGCATCAGAAATCTGACAAAATTAAAAGGCAGGGTCACCGCGGCCCTGCCTTTCCTTTTTCTCCCCTGCGGATATCGGGTTATGGAACCCTTCTGAACGCCTTTCTTTTCCCGGAACGAACAAGTACAAAAGACCCCGCCAGGCACAGAACCGACAGGATGACCATCGCCGTCATCCCCAGATTCAACGCCAGGAAGCTGAGCCCGACAACGGGCAGAAGGGCCCATCGCGTCACCATCCTGAGAACCTCGTGGCCGGCGATGAACCGGGCAAGGGGCGGTGAAAATCGATAATAGAGATTCACGAAGTACCGGCCGGCATGGTTTGACATAAGGAACCGGTCGCGGAACTCGCGCAGAAATCTCACCTGTGGATCCATCGGGGAGCCGAAGGCGGCCGTTGCGATAAAGCAATCATCGCTGCTATCTGATTCCGTGTCGATGCCTGTAATGGTCATCTTGAAAACACCGTCATTGGTTCCGGCGTATACTGTATCGGTGTCATTAGGGTCGATGGCCAGGGCGAATATACTCAGCGCGGTCAGGCCGACACTGAATGCCGTCCAGGTCGAACCCGCCGTGGTGCTCCTGTAAACACCATTTCCGACGGTTCCAGCATAGAGGATGGATGTTCTGTTGGGATCAATAGCCAGGGCATTGACCGTCAGGGTGCCCATATCCGCGCTGAACCAGCTCGACGTCCCCGTAGTACTCTTGTAAACGCCGTTGGCGGTCATCCCCGCATAGAGGGTGGCGGCGGTGACAGGATTGATGGCGAGGATGTTGACCGCAACGATCGGCAGGCCCGTATTGGATGTTTCCCATGTTGCACCGCTGTTTATGCTCTTGTACACACCGTTGGCGGCTGTCCCCGCGTAAACAATACTGGGGGTCAACGGGTCTATGGCGATGGTATTCACAAACGATAGAACTGAAAGAGGATTAGTCCATAGTGTGCCGCCGTCTGTGGTCCAAAAACCACCGCCGCCAGCCGTCCCCGCATAAAGGATCTGGTGGTTGTCCGGGTTGATGGCCAGGGAGTAAACAAATAAGTTGGTCAGACCCGTGACGACGGGGTCCCAACCGGTGCCGCCGTCAGTGGTCTTGAAGACACCGCCGCCATTTGTTCCGGCATAGAGAGTGGATGTCGTCACAGGGTCGATGACCAGACAGCGAACGTCGGTGATGGTGAACCCCGTGTTCACGTCTACCCAGGTGGCCCCGCCGTCGGTGCTCTTGGAAACACCCGCGCTGGTTGCCGCGTAGAGGGTGGACGTCGTGACAGGGTCGATGACCAGGGCATAAACAATGCGTGAGTCGAGACCGGAGCTGCTCCAGGCGTTGTCAGCCCCATGCGCGGGGACGGCGATCACCAAAGCCAGGGTGCAACAAAAAACGGCTAGCGAACCATAAAGGCGGTTTTTCATTTTCCTTCTTCCTGTCGATGCTGGATCCGATGCCAGAGACATTCAAACCACTGACGCGTGAAGCCGCATTTCGAAACGATCAGGAAGTCAAGTAAGATATTAACTTTAAAAACAGGTAATTGCAATTGCGACTTTTACCATGTTCGGCAGGCACGTTCCCGGGTCTTCACTCACCCGGCATATCGAAGGAGGTGGATGTTCCCGATGTTCACTCTCTTGAAGCGGGCGATGGCCGACACTTCGTCCGCGTCCACGTAATGGGGAACGGTCCCATTTCAGCCAAGATCTCTCCGGATCCGGTCAGTTACCTCAGCGAGCCCTGCGGTTTCGGCCAAAGGATCATCTGGGTGCACCGGAAAAGCGCCAGGGTCCGTCCGCTTCCCTCATCGGTTACGACGGCATCCCACACCTGGACCGTTCGTCCCGCGCTGACCAGCGTCGCTTCGCAGGCCATCGTCCCCTCGCGCAGGGTGCCCAGGAAATTCGCCTTGAGCTCGAGGGTGGTGAAGTTTTCCGCCCCCTCGGGCAGATGGGCGAAGGCGCCGTACCCGCAGGCCGTGTCGGCAAGCCCGATGATCGAGGCGGCGTGCAGATAACCGTTCGGCGCCAGGAGATCCTGTCGTATTTTCACCCGGCCCGTGACCCTTCCCGGATCGATGGAAAGCCACTCGAGGCCGATCAACTCGGGCAGATACCCCTTGTTCCGCCGGTGCATTTTTTCGAGGTCGATACCGGGTCTCAGCCTCGCGAATTTTCCCGTGGAATCTTTCCCCATTGTCTCAACCTTTCCTCCGGCACAGCCGGAGCTGCGCCGGGATGCAGGCAGTCTCGCACGCTCGGGCCTTTCTCATCCACCCGGGTCGACTTGCCGACCGGCGTGCGAACCCCCGTCAGGACACGCTGCCGGAGGGGGTCAGGACGCCGCATAGAGCAGGTGATCCCCGATATACTTCCTGACCGGGTCAGGAACAAGGTACCGGATGGACAGCCCCCCCCGGATTCGCCGGCGGATGTCGGTGGAGTGTATATCGATGAAAGTCACTTCCCGGAAGAACAGGGCGTAACCCGACGGTCCGATGAATCCGTCGACAGCCCTGTTGAAACTGAACTGGGCGGAGAACACAGGCGGGAGGGCGACGCTCATGAGGTCCTCCGGCTCCGTCTCGGGTTCGGTCATGATCACGAAATGACACAGGGTGAGGAGTTTCTTCCAGTCCTTCCACTTCTGGATCTCCAGGAAGGCGTCCTGCCCGAGGATGAAGTGCAGGAGGACTTCCGTCCCGTGCGTCTCCTGGAAATACCGGATGGTGTCGATCGTGTAGGACTTTCCCTCCCTCATCTCCTCGACGTCGGAACAGGAAAACTGATGGTTGCCGTCAATGGCCAGCATGACCATCGCTTTGCGGTGCTTGAAAGCGGTGAGGCCCTCCTGAGCCTTCAGCGGCGGGGTCGCGGAGGGCACAAAGACGATCTGGTCGAGAGAGAGCATCTCGAGCACTTCCTGGGCGCACCTCAGGTGCCCGACGTGAATCGGGTCGAAGGTCCCGCCCATCAGTCCCCATTTCATGGTCATAGTTCCAAGGGCAAAGGGTTCAGGGTTCAGGGTTCAGGGTTCCGGGTCAAGGATTCAGGGCTCCCGGACCGAGGCCTGCGGCCTAGGTTCGGATCTGTCCGTTGCCGTAGACAATGAACTTCGTCGTCGTGAGCTCCTCGAGGCCCATGGGCCCGAAGGCGTGCAGTTTCGTCGTGCTGATGCCGATCTCCGCGCCGAGACCGAGCTGGAACCCGTCGCTGAAACGCGTGGAGGCGTTCACGAGGACCGTCGAGGAGTCGACCTCCGCGAGAAACCTCTGGGCGTTGGTGTAGTCCCGGGTGATGATGGACTCCGTGTGCAGGGACCCATATTCCTCGATGTGCGCTACGGCCTCGTCGAGATTTTCCACGACGCGGACGGACAGGATCAGATCCAGGTATTCGGCATGCCAGTCCTCTTCTTTCGCCGCCTCCATATCGGGGACGACCTCGCGGGCCTTCTCGCATCCCCGAAGGGTCACTCCGGCCTTGCGAAGCCTGACCGCCATCTCAGACAGAAAGGCTCCGGCGATGGCCCGGTGAACGAGCAGGGTCTCCACGGCATTGCAGACGCCGGGCCGCTGCGTCTTCGCGTTCATGCAGATCTTGTAGGCCATCGGCAGATCGGCGCTCTCATCGACGAAAATGTGGCAGACACCCTTGTAGTGCTTGATGACCGGTATCCGGGACTGGCTGACGACGGCCCGGATCAGTTCCTCGCCGCCCCGCGGGATGATCAGATCGATATACTCCTCGCAGGATAGCATGACATCGACGGCTTCGCGCTCGACCGTGGGAATAAACTGCACGGCATCCTCGGGCAAACCCTTGATTCGGAGCACGCCGCGAAGGAGAAGGCTCAAGGCCGTGTTGGAGCGAATGGCCTCGGAGCCGCCCCGCAGGATGACGGCGTTTCCCGACTTGAAACACAGGGCCGCCGCCTCGACCGTGACGTTCGGCCTCGATTCGTAGATGATCCCGATCACCCCGAGGGGAATCCGCATCCTTCCGACCATAAGCCCGTTGGGCCTTCGCCACATGGAGGTGATCTTTCCCACCGGATCCGGAAGCGCAGCGACCTCCCTCAACCCCTTTGCCATTTCGTCGATCTTGGCCTCGTCCAGCGTGAGCCGGTCGAGCATGGCCTTTGACAGTCCCTGCCGGCGGGCGTATTCCACGTCTTTCTCGTTTTCCTCGAGAAGATAGTCCGCGTGAGGCATCAGCTGGTCCGCCAGTTCGAGGAGGACCCCGTCCTTGTCCGAACTCGAGAGGCCGGAGAGCCTGTGTGAAGCCGCCCGGGCGTTTTTCGCCATTTCCAGCACCGTTTCCCTGATGTCCATAGCGCTTTCCCTTCCGGCGTTTTGTTCTTTGAAGCGGAACTTTATCGGAGGCACCGGCGGCTGTCAAGGGTAAAGGAAGGACATTGCTTTTAAAGGCATTTTGGAATAGAATTGCACGCCCTTGCTGGACGAATCTGAACAGCCGAATCCGACGGACCGCATCATCCAATTCAGCCATGAAAAGACTCCACATCAAGGCGGGGAAGAAAGCCTACGGCCTCATCAAGGACGGGGGGTTCTCTTTCGATTCCGTCTCGACTTACGTCGGCCCGGCCGTCGGTCCGCGGTGGCTCGTCGCCAGCGGATTCGATCTCGCCCTCATCGAGGGCCGGAAACTCGGATCCAAGGCCAGGCCCGTGCTGCTCGCCGGTGCTTCCGCGGGGGCCTGGCGCTTCGCCGCCTGGGTACAGCCGGAGCCGGCGAAAAGCTACACGCAGCTTTTAAAGGCCTACATCCGGATCCCCTTCAAAAAGACTCACACCCCCGAGATGCTCCGCGACGCTCTCGTAAAAGTAATCAACGCCTATGTGAAGGACGACGCCATTCCTTTCGCTTTGGCCAACGATCACTACCGCCTCGCCTTCACGACGGCGAGGGCCAGAAACATGGCCGCCTCCGAAACCGCGTTGGTCCAGTGGCTCGGCCTGGGGGCCGCCTACCTCTCCAACAGGATGAGCAGCGCGAACCTTTCCCGTTTCTTCGAGCGTGTCGTTTTCTACAACGGTCCCCGCCCCCCCCATTTCCTGTTCCGGGAGCATTTTCGGGGGAGAGCCGTCCCGCTCAACCCGATTAACTTCAAGTACGCCCTCCTGGCTTCGGGGGCTATCCCGATGATCATCGCCGGAATCCGCGACATCTACGGCGCGCCGACGGGCATCTACAGGGACGGGGGGCTGGTGGATTATCACCTCAATCACGACTACAGCACGAGGGAAGGGGGTGTGACGCTTTTCTTTCATCACCAGGAGAGGGTGATACCGGGATGGCTGGACCGAAACCTCCTGAAGCGTCGTCCCCGCCCCGGTGTTCTGGACTCCGTCCTCCTGATCCATCCGTCGGAGGAGCTGATTCAGACTTTCCCCGGCGGGAAGGTCCCGGACCGCGACGATTTCCGGATCTTCGTCGACGACCCGAAAAAGAGGGTCAAAAACTGGGAGGATGCCGTCGAACGCTGCGCGCCGCTGGGCGAGATTTTCACGGAGGCGGTGGAAAGCGGGAAGATCCGGGACCTCGTTGAAAGGATCGAGGAGCCGGCCGCAGGATGATGGACCCTCACGGCATTCGGGAAAAAGCGATCCGGCTCAGGCGGGTGCTCGGGGACTGCCGCCTGTGTCCCAGATCTTGCCGGGTCAACAGGACCGCCGGCGAAAGGGGTTTCTGCGCTCTCTCCGGTGACGTCATTCTCTCACATGCCCTTCCCCACCACGGCGAAGAGCCTCCCCTGTCGGGCAGCCGCGGGGCAGGAACGCTTTTTTTCTCGTCCTGTAACCTGAAATGCATTTACTGTCAGAACCACCAGATCAGCCACAGCGTCACCGGCAGGCCCTGTGACGGGAATGCCCTGGCGGACGTCATCATGAGGCTCCAGGAACAGGGCTGCCACAACATTGAACTCGTCACCCCCACACCGCACCTCCCCGGAATCCTGGACGGTCTGATGCTCGCAACACAAAGAGGCCTTCACATTCCTGTCGTATACAACTGCGGGGGTTACGAGGATGCCGACGTGCTCAGGCAACTGGAGGGGATCGTCGATGTCTACCTGCCCGATTTCAAGTATGGAAACGACGAATGGGCCATGCGGTTCTCGGGTGTCGGGGACTACGTCCGGCGTGCCCTGACGGCGTTGAGAGAGATGCTTCGCCAAACTTTTGAGGAACTGCACCTCGAGGACGGCATCGCCCGCCGGGGCCTGATCATCCGCCACCTGATCCTGCCCGGAGCGGTTGAAAACAGCTTCGAGGCGCTGAGGCTGCTTCGTGCACACCTGCCCGCGGCTGTTCCCATAAGCCTCATGTCCCAGTACACGCCCACACCCCGGGTGGCGGGACATCCCGACCTGGGGCGCAGGCTTGTCCGCGACGAGTACGAATCCGTCGTCGATTTTGCCCTCGATCTCGGTTTCGAAACCCTCTTCCTTCAGGATGTGGACGAGCGTCACATGACCCCGGATTTCCAGCTTGAAGTGCCCTTTCAATGGATGTAACATGGATCAATGAGAGTGATGAGTGATCAGTGGTGAGTGGTGAGGCCGTGAGCCTTGGCCTGAAAGGCCAATCGACCTAGACAGACTTAGATAGACATAGACGGACTTAAGATCATGGAAGGCTTTTCTTCTCTGGGAAAAATGCTGATCATCATCGGCGTGGTGATCATCCTCATCGGCGCCGTGCTCATGCTCGGCACCAAGATCCCCTGGCTCGGACGGCTTCCGGGGGATTTCTCCTTCAAGGGGAAAAATTTCACCTTCTACTTCCCTTTAGGCACGAGCATCCTCATCAGCGTCGTCCTGACGCTCATTCTCTGGCTGATCAGCAAAAGATAGGGTTCAAGGGGCAAGGGCATTCCACCACTTGACAAACCCACAAAGGCTATCGCCTTCGTCATCCCCACAAAACAAGGCCAAGCTCCTGCTTCGAGGCGAGGTTTCTGTTGTGAGGCATGACACGGACTCCGTATGAGTGGGGGCCGTTTTCCTGCACGACGTATTCACCGGTAAACGTCACCGTCCCGTCCTTCGCTTTAGCGGCCATGTGCAGCGGCACGGCAACCGGCGGCCTGGTGAAAACCTCTCCGTCCCGTCTGCCGATAACGAGCTCGGCCAGGATTTCATCCGGCTCCAGCTTCCCGGGATCGACGTGCACGCTCACGACGAAGGACGTCCCCACAACCACGCTGTCCCCTATGACGCCGTCCACATGCACATCCAGAATCTTCACAGAGGAGAAGCGCATGGGTACTTTCCGCTTCCAGTCCGCCAGTTCCCGGGCGAGCCTGTAATTATCGCTCATGACGGCCTGCGCCCTTCTTGCCGTGGGAAGGTACATTTTATCGTGATAATCGATCAGCATGCGATCGGAATTGAACGCGGGGATGAGCGTCTCCATGGCCCGCTTGATCATGCCGATCCACCGGGCGGGTAAGCCGGCTGACCCTTTTTCGTAATAGAGCGGCGTGATGGTGTCCTCGAGGAGCGAGTAAAGGGACTGCGCATCGGTTTCGTCGGTGAAACCGTCATCCTGGGGGGTGTCCGTCATCACCGGCCCGATGGTCCATCCGTTGGTGCCGTCGTAACCCTCGCACCACCAACCGTCAGAGGTGCTCACGTTGAGGCAGCCGTTGATGGTCACCTTCTGGCCGCTCGTGCCGCAGGCTTCGAAGGGTCTCCGGGGACTGTTGAGCCAGAGGTCGACCCCCTGGACGAGGATGCGCGCCGACTGCAGGCCGTAGTCCTCGACAAAGAAGACCTTTCCCCTGAACCTCTTGTCCTTCGTGACGTCGATCACCTTTTTGAGGATGTCCCTGCCCATCTGATCGTTCGGGTGGGCTTTGCCTGCATAGAGGATATGAACGGGGCGCTCGGGGTGGTTGACGATCTTGTCGAGCCGGTCGAGGTCCATGAGTAGAAGATCGGCCCGCTTGTAAGGGGCAAAGCGCCTCGCGAATCCGATCCAGAGGGCCGCCGGGTTGATCCGCCCCAGGATTTCCTCCCGCAGACCCCTGGAGTATCCGTACTTGCTCCAGTGTTTCGAGGTGTTGTCACGGAGAAAATTGATGAGATCCTGCTTCAGTTCGTACCGCACCCGCCAGAGAACCAGATCGGGGATGTTGTGCACCCGGCTCCAGCGCTTCGCATCCATGATCTCCTTCTCCCAGTCCAGTCCGAGATAATCTTCCAAGACCTCCCGCATCCTCGGCGCCACGTACGAGGGCAGATGAACGCCGTTGGTGACGTAATCGATGGGGATGTCCGTGTCGTAAAATCCCTTCCAGACCTCCCGCCACATGCGACGGGACACGGCGCAGTGCATGCGGCTCACGGCATTCCTCATGTTCGAGAGTCTGAAGCCGAGAATGTTCATGAAAAAGGGGCGATCGTCGCCGATTTCCTTCCTGCCCAGTTCGAAGAGCTGGGACCATGAGATGCCGGCATGCCTGATGAAGTTCGAAAAGTAGTACTCGATGAGATCCCGGGCAAATCTCTCGTTGCCGGCCTCGACGGGTGTGTGGGTCGTGAAGATGGTGCTGCTCCGGACGGTTTCCGCGGCCTCGTCGAAGGAAAGCCCCTCGTCGTTCATGAGAGAGGTAATCCTCTCAAAGACCAGAAAAGCCGAGTGTCCCTCGTTGATGTGAAAAACGCGGGGTTTGATTCCCAGCTTCTCCAAGAGGCGGACGCCTCCGCGTCCGAGCAGAATCTCCTGTTCGATCCGGGTCCGCTGGTCCGCGGGGTAGAGCCTCGCCGTGATCCGCCTGTCCTGCAGGGTGTTCCTGCTCACATCCGAGTCCAGCAGGAACAGGGAAACGCGCCCCACCTTGATCTCCCATATTTTCGCGTAGAGCGTCCGGCCCGGGAGATCGATGGAAACCTGGACCTCGTCGCCCTTGTCGTCCTGGATGATCTGGACGGGCAGATTGGAAAAGTCGTTTTCGGGGTACTCCGCGGTCTGGATGCCGTCCTTGTCGATGGACTGTCTGAAAAACCCGCTCTTGTATAGAAGCCCAACACCCACCATGGGGATGTTCATGTCACTGGCCGTCTTCAGGGTGTCCCCCGAGAGGGTTCCGAGGCCGCCCGAGTAAAGGGGGATGCACTCGTGAAGACCGTATTCCGTCGAGAAATAGGCAACGGGGGTGGACCACCTGATGTCATTCTGGTCCGGCTTTTTGTGATTCCCCCTCTCGGCCATGTAATGATCAAACTGTTCGATGACCTGCTCGTAGAGCTTGAGGTAACTCTCCGTCTCCGCCGACTCCGAGAGCTTCTCCGGCGAAACGGACTCGAGCATCCTGACAGGATTGTTTCCCATCCCTTCCCAGAGTTTCGTGTCAAGGTGAGCGAAGAGATCAAGGGCCCGGGGGTTCCAGGACCACCAGAGGTTATAGGCCAGTTCCCTGAGCCGCGCGATTTTAAGGGGAAGGTTTACAACGGCCGTGAAACAACGGAAGTGCGGCTGCGTGGATCCGGTCCCCGGAAACACGTGTTTGACCTCCGCGCGGTACTCCGTCGACACAAGATCGACAATACGACCGCCCGCGACGATCGCGGCTCTTTCATAGGCCTCCAGGTAGCGGCCGTAGAAGTTGCCCCAGTCCGCCAGGTTCGCAGCTCCCCGGGCTGCATGCCGGCGGGCGTTTGTTTCTTCCTCGTTCCAGTCGAGGGCGTCCCGCAGGATGCCGAACAGGCTCTCTTCAACAGATCCGGTGTCCCTGCCCCGACGCCGGAGGATGATCACGCCGCCGCCGACGCCGACCTCGCCCTGGACCCAGAGGCCGAACCCGGATTGGTCCACCGTGACGGTCGGTACGGCGTAAGCCGCGCTCTCAAGTGTTGTGTATCCCCAGGGCTCGTAGTACGAGGGGAAGACGCCCAGGTCACAGCCCGAGAGGACCTCCCCGTAGGGCATGTTGAAGAGCCCGTCGAACCCATTGAGGTAGGCGGGTACGAATATGACATTGACACGGTTCTGCGGCAGGTTCTTGAGACCCAGCCGATTGCAGGTTTCCAGGATGGGGTCGGAGGCTTCGTAGTGAAGCCGGTGCGTCGATATGGGCGGAACACCGCCTTCAGCCTTGACATATTCGCTCTGCAGGGCGGGAATCAGGTCCATGTGACCGCCCAGTACACAGAGGAGGGCCAGAACGGTGTGCCCTTCCCCCATTTCCCTGTCCAGCCGCCCCAGGCTGTGGAGAAAGACGTCGATACCCTTGCTGTGGAAATCGTAATTCCCCGAGAGCATGAAGATCTTCGTGTTTGCCGGAAAGCCCTTCCTCAAGAAACGCGACGCCTGCGTGAGAATCTTCTCCCGGGCTTTGACAGCAGGTTCCCGGTTCTGCGAAAAGTCGGGGATGATCTGGACGTCCAGACCGCAGGGCAGGATGAAATCCGGCGTCCGGCCGAGAAAATTCTTGGCTTCCGTTTTCGTGACATCGCTGACCGTCGTAAAGACATCGGCCTCGCGGGTCGTGGCTGCCTCCAGGAAATACTTGGCCGTGATGTTCAGGGATGCCGCTTCCCTCTGGGGCGAGATGTGATCCATTTCCGAATAAAGATCAAAACCGGTGTCGGCCAGTGACTTCCCCAGCACCGTGGCATGGACCGTGAAGACGGTACCGATGGCGGGGACCCGTTTCTTGAGCGTCAGGAGCCCTGCACCGCACATCCATTCATGAAAATGGGCCACGGCAGACGCACCGCCCGGCTTCACCTCCAGATTGAAAATCGTTTCGATGACCTCGCTGCAGGCGGCGCTGAACATGACTCGCTCAATGTAGTCCACCGTCCCCGAAATGGAATCAACGCCATGCTCTTCCCAGAGCTGATAGAGAAGCTGGTCCTTGTTGTATTTTTTGCTGTAGTTGACCAGGATGACTTTCGGATCCCCGGGAATTTTCCACCGCCCGAAACGGCAGGGGATGTCCCGCATGGCCGTGTTTTCCCGAATCGGGGTCCAGCTCTCCTCATCCGTTTCTTCGAATTCCTGGTTGTTCTTGAGGTCGGGACCGAGAAGATAATACCGCTCGCCGAAAGCCGAAGCGGCTCTCGGGACCTTGCTCTGAATGACCGTATAGATGCCGGCGACTTTGTTGCAGACCTCCCAGCTGACCTCAAAAAGATATCGCTTGTCTTCTCCGCTCATTTCAATGTCTCTCCTTCCCCCGCTTCCGTACGCGGAGGAATATGTCCAGCCATCCCGCGGATGGCGCAAACGGGACGGGCGGAATCACTTTTTATTTAATTTATCAAGAATTATGCCAGGCGTAAAATATAAAAATCCCCTGCTCTTCCGCCTCCCGGGCGCATGCCGGCGGGGGCTTCGCGGGTTTCCTAGCACTATCGCGGGGAAAAGTCCAACGCGACATCGATGCCCGGATTCCCAAATGGTCAAGGCATTCCCCCAGGCACCGAAACCTCCGAAATACCGCTGGTCTTTCCGGAACCGGGGGGCCCCTGCCGTCTTTGGCAATCGGGGTCCATGGAACACTCCGATTTCTAAAAAAATTAAGGCAGTTGAAATCCCAGTGACATGGAACTTGCATAATTGCCCCACTGACGGGTCTGTCCCGGGAGGGATTTCTCTGCTCGGACCCGGGAAGAATTCCCACACAGTATCAGGCACTTTGGAGATATCGGGCTGATGGGCATCTTGAATCTAAACGACCTCAAAGAAGGGATGGTCCTCGCGGCGGACATCAAAAACAAGCACGGCAACATTCTCATCAAGGAGGGCAACACCCTGACGGCGAAGCACATCCTGCTGATGAAGGCCTGGGGGGTCACGGAGGCCGACGTGGTCGGTTTCGACAGAGACCAGGTCGAAAAGGAAGAGATGCACGCCCTTGCACCCGAACTCGTCGAAGCGATCGAAAAGGAACTCAAAGCGGTCTTCCCACCTGTCGACAACAATCCCGTCATGGCGGAGATGTACCGGATCGCAAGGAAGCTCAAACTGAGGCAGGCTTCCGGCAATCCCGGGGAGGCTGCATCATGAAATTCTCAGACGTGGAACAGGTCCTTGGCTCGCTCGACAAGCTGCCCACGCTTCCCGTCATTTACACGAAGCTTCTGCGCTTGCTCCAATCGCCCGACAGCACCATCCACGCGATCAGCAACATCATCTCAGAGGACCAGGTCATCGCGGCGAAGGTCCTTCAGTTCGTCAATTCCGCCTTTTACGGCTTCCCGCAGCGGATCGGGAGCCTGCAGCGCGCCATCGTCATCCTGGGCTTCAACGCCATCAAGAACCTGGTGCTGGCCACCTCGGTCTGGGACCTCTTCCAGAAAGTCCAGGCCGGACACCAGTTCAACAAGGAGAGCTTCTGGAAACACTCCATCGGTTGCGCCGTGGCCTCGAGGGTGCTGGCCGAGGCGGCGGATCTCAAAAACCCCGAGGATGTCTTTACCGGGGGGCTCCTTCACGACATCGGCAAAATCATACAGGCCGGCTACTTCCCCGAACAGTTCAACCGCGTCATCGATCTTGTGGACCAGACGGGATTGTCCATGGTCGAGGCGGAAAAGCGGATCTTCGGGTTCGATCACGCTCAGATCGGGACGGCTGTCGCCACGCGCTGGCGGTTTCCCCAGGAAACAGTCAACATGATCGCCCTGCATCACCTGTCGAACGGAACGGCGGGATTGAACAAGGCCATCGCAACTGTCCACATCGGAAATATCCTGGCCATGGCACTTGGCCTCGGGTACAGCGGGGAGAAGCACGTGCCCTTTGTGCACGACAAGGCCTGGGAAACGCTGGGGCTCGGTCTGGGCAGCCTCGAGCTGGTTATGGAGAAAGTCGTCAAACTCTACAGGGAAAACATCGCCATTTTGGAGTCTTCGTAGCGCCCATGGAAATCATCGAAGAAAAGTTGAGAAACCGCCCGGAGGCTGAAAAGTCCATCGTGGAGAGGCTCCACTACCTGGAGGGTCAGAACCAGGCCCTCATTGCCATCCAGGACAAACTCGAAAGGCTGAGTGATTTCCGCTCGGACATGGTGCTGTCCCGGGAGATACACTCCATCCTGTCATCGGGCATCGCGAAATTTCAGGAACTCGTGAAGACGAAAGTCTGTTCGGTCTTCCTCGTCGATTCAGAGGGGTTTGAATTCCTTCACGAGGTTTCCATCCCCGACGAACTCTCCCACAGGGTGAGGATGGAACTTGACGCGCAGATCAACTCCGGGACTTTCGGCTGGATTATCAACAGTGGTCACCCGGCCTGCGTTCCGGCAGAGGTCTTCGGAAAAGGGGAGGCAAGGAGTCTGAGCACGATGATCGCGCCGCTTTCGAACAAGGAGCGGACCCTCGGCGCCGTGATCATCATTTTCGAGGAGGACGAGGACTTCATCCGCCAGCAGACCCTCAAGCTTTTGTACATCCTGGCGGGATTCTTCTCCCTCTCCCTCGAGAACGCCTACCTCTTCGAGGATCTCAAGCGGAGTTACTTCGACACGATCCGGGCTGTCGCGAACTCCGTCGAAGCCAGGGATCGCTATACCCGCGGCCATTCAGCCCGGGTGGCGGAAATCAGCAAGGTCGTGGCAGCGGAACTGGGCTGGAGCAAGAGGGAAATCGAATTCATCGATTGGGGAGGCATTCTCCACGATCTCGGGAAGGTAGGCATCCACGACGCCATTTTGAACAAACCCGGGAAACTGACGGACGAGGAGTTCGACATCATGAAATCACACCCCCTCATCGGTTCCCAGATCATCGAGGGTATTTCTTTCCTGGAACCGGTGAGGCCCTTCATCCTGGAGCATCACGAGAGATTCGACGGCAGGGGTTATCCCCGCGGGCTCAAAGGCAATGGGATCTCAAGGGAGGGAAGGATTCTCGCCGTAGCGGACTCCTTCGACGCCATGACCACCGATCGGCCTTATCGAAAGGCCCTCGCCGCCAGGACCGCCATGGACGAGCTCCTCCGCGTGGCGGGGACGCAGCTCGACCCCGACATGGTCACGGCCTTCGAGAAGGCCTGGCGGGCGGGCAAGATTAAATAAAAAAGGCCGCATGATGTGCCAGGCCCAAAGCTAAGGGCAAAAGGCTAAAGGTTCATCTCCACTGTTTTTGAATTTTTCAACTTCTTTTTTTATGCGTGAGCCCCCGGTCACAGACCCGTGCTGCTTTGAAGCCCTCCTCGGACCGATTAAAAGTGCCCGGATGCAAGGCCCCCGCAACCCTGAGGAGTGAGGCGTAAAGTGCCAGGCCCAAGGCTAAGGGCAAAAGGCTAAAGGTTCATCTCCGCTGTTTCTGAACTTCTGAGCTTTTTTTCTTTGGCCTTTCAGGCCAAGGCGTAAGGCTAATGGCGAAAGGCTTAGGGTTCATCTCCACTGTTTTTGAATTTCTCAACTTCTTTTTTTATGCGTGAGCCCCCCGGTCACAGACCCGTGCTGCTTTGAAGCCCTCCTCGGACCGATTAAAAGTGCCCGGATGCAAGGCCCCCGCAACCCTGAGGAGTGAGGCGTACTAAAGCGTACGCCGCAGGGACGAAGGGTAAGGGAAACGAAGCAGACGGGGGTTTTTTATCGGTCCGTTAATGCTTTTTGTTGAGGTCGACGACATCCACCCCCGCGGGCGGCTTGAAGGTGAAGAGGCGGTCCGGCAGGTTGCGGTTGAATTCGGTGTTTGAGAAAGTCGTTTTGGTGACATTCCCGTAAACGTCCGTCAGGAGAACGGAGGTGATCTGGTAATTTTGCCGGTTCACGGTCAGAAAAAGTTTTTCAACACCCTCCACGTAGGCTTTCGGTTTCAGTTCCAGACGGTAGGAGCCCTCCTTCTTGCCAGACTCCGCGTAACGGATATCGAAATCCTCCGCCAGCTTACCGATTCCCGACATGAACTTGACGGTCACCTTGGACTTCAGAAGACTCTCCGAATCCTGGAGGTAGGCCATGCGGTCCTCGGGAATGTATAGCCATGATTTCAGTGGGCCGATGACGAGTTCCTTCGACTTGGGTTTGCTGTATACCCAGCGCATCTTCCGGGGCTTCTTGAAGTAGACAACACCGCTCTCCCGTTCCGTTTTGTTCAATGACTTGATCGTAGTCTCCTGGGTGAAGGCGGACTTGAAATCATCGGTCCTCTCATAAGTTTCCTGTATTTTCAGTACGAGCGTCTCGAGATTCACTTCCTGTGCCTGGCAAAGAGAAGGAACAGCGGCGAAGAAGGCTGTCAGCAGCAGAAGTGCAGATGCCGTCATCCTGAAACACTTGCGGCAGAAAGCTTTTCCTTCCCTCCGAGGCGACGGATGCTTTCCAGTCAAGGCTTCGGGTAGATGAGGTTCAAACGATCCGTGAAAACTTAATGATATCGACATGAATAAAGACCTCAAAAATCATCCGGAGAGTGACAAAAATGGCATAATTTTTTCCCGGAGTGGATAAGGGGAACTCAAGGCGGTCAGAGGGCTGAAAGTGACGGCAGGTATGTCTAATTATTTGTAATTACTGTATATTTATTTTTGCCTAACCCTTGGGCAAATCGTTAAAAATAACCGTCAATTCAGTGTCTTCTCGACCTGCTAACAGCTTTATCCACAATTTTATCCACCGGATTGTGGACCGGCCCGCGAGCGCCTCCCTGGAGCCCTTGAGGGGCAAGGCTTATTTCGAAATTTTCATACGCCAGCCGAAGGGATCTTCCTTCTCGCCGTACTGGATCTGGAGGATCTCGTTGTAGAGCTTCTCTGTCAGTTCGCCAGTCTTGCCGCCGTTGATGAGGTATTCTTTCCCCTTGTAGTAGATCTGCCCGACGGGCGAAACGATGGCCGCCGTCCCGGAGGCGAAGGCCTCCTTCAACTTGCCGGAGATGTAGGCTTCCTTGAGTTCATCGACGGAGATCAGTCTCTCCGAGACCCTGATGCCCCACCTTTTCGCTATCTGAATGACCGAGTCGCGGGTCACGCCGGGCAGGATGCTCCCGCTGAGCGGCGGTGTCACCAGTTCGCCGTCGATGACGAAGAACATGTTGCTCGTCCCCACCTCCTCGACATATTTTCTCTCGACGGCGTCGAGCCACAGAACCTGCGTGTAGCCCTTTTCCTCGGCCTTCTTGCTGGCCAGGAGGCTTGCGGCGTAATTCCCCGCCGCTTTGCAGAAGCCGATGCCGCCCCTCACGGCGCGCACGTACTCCTCCTCCACGTAGATTTTCGTCGGGCTGAAGCCCTGGGGGTAGTAGGCCCCCACGGGACCGACGATGACAAAGAGAAGATATTCCGCCGCCGGATGCACGCCCAGGAAGGCCTCCGTGGCAATCATCGTGGGCCGGATGTACATGGACGTGCCGATGCCCCGGGGAATCCAGTCCTTTTCAAGGAGCACCAGTTTCTTGATCCCCTGGAAAAAAACATCGGGGTCGACCGTCGGCATGCAGAGCCGCTCGGCCGATGCGTTCAGCCTACTGATATTCTCATAAGGGCGAAAGAGGTAAATGGCGCCGTCCTTCCCCCGGTAGGCTTTGAGCCCTTCGAAGATGAGCTGGCCGTAATGAAGGCAGACGGCGGCGGGATCGAGAACGATCGGGTGATACGGCTCGATCATCGGATCGTACCAGCCCCGGCCTTCTTTGTATTTCATGGTGAAGAAGCGGTCGGTGAAAATTTTCCCGAACCCCAGTTTCGACTCGTCCGTCGGTTTCTCCTTCAGCTTCTTCGCAGAGATTCTCTTGACTTTGATCTTGACCTTCATTTTCCCCCCCCTTTTTTAATTTCCTCTGAATTGCAACAGCCCGTCCTTCCCGATTTTCCCGATCTCCAGCCCGGGCATCGCTTCGCCGATCCCCTTGGAGACCTGCGCGACAATCTCCGGATTATTGAAGTGGGTAACCGCTTTCACAATGGCCGCGGCCCTCTTCGCGGGGTTCTTTGATTTGAAAATACCCGAACCGACAAAGACCCCCTCGGCGCCGAGCTGCATCATCATGGCGGCATCAGCCGGTGTCGCGATCCCGCCGGCCGAGAAATTAACGACGGGCAGCTTTTTGTCCCGGGCCACCATCCTCACGAGTTCATAGGGCGCCCCGAGGTTTTTCGCCTCCGTCATGAGTTCCTCCTCCGGAACTGCCGCAAGCCTCGCAATCTCGTCCGTGATCGTCCGCATGTGCCTCACGGCTTCGACGACGTTGCCCGTCCCGGCCTCGCCTTTCGTCCTGACCATCGCCGCGCCTTCGCCTATTCGCCGGAGGGCCTCCCCGAGGTTGATGGCGCCGCAAACGAAGGGCACCTTGAATTTCCACTTGTTGATGTGAAACTTTTCATCGGCAGGGGTCAGGACCTCGCTCTCGTCGATATAATCGACGCCGAGGCTCTCCAGGATCTGGGCCTCCACGAAATGCCCGATCCTCACCTTGGCCATGACCGGGATCGTCACGGCGTCCATAATCTTCTCTATGACAGCCGGATCGGTCATGCGGGCCACGCCCCCCTGCGCCCGTATGTCCGCCGGCACACGCTCGAGGGCCATCACGGAAACGGCCCCGGCGTCCTCAGCAATCTTGGCCTGTTCCGCCGAGGTGACATCCATGATCACACCGCCCTTGAGCATCTCGGCCAGGCCCGACTTCACGGTAAAGGTCCCGAACTTTTCCATCGATCCTCCCGGCACCTGCGGTGCCACTGCCCGTTATGGGGTCCGCAGGCGACCTTGCGATAAAGCTTTAACTTTTTTTATGCTACATCTAAATTAATTTTCTGTCCAGACTTCTGTACTGGATGGCCTCCGAGACATGGCCGGCGGAGATATCCCCCTCCCCCTCGAGGTCGGCGATGGTCCTCGCCACCTTCAGGATGCGCGTGTAGGCCCGGGCGCTCAACCCGAGTTTCTCCATGGCCATCTCGAGAAGCCCCTGCGATTCCCCGTCAAGGACACAGAACTGCTTGATCTGCCGGCCCGTCATCCGGGCATTGGTCCCGTCTCCATGCCCCTGGAACCTCTTTCTCTGTATCCCGCGAGCCGTTTCCACACGCGCCCTGATCTCCGCCGAGGTCTCCCCGCCCGCTCTGGCGGCCAGTTCACGGTATTTCACCGACGGCACTTCGACATGCATGTCTATCCGGTCGAGAAGCGGCCCGGACACTTTCGACTTGTACTGGCGGATCTGACGCAGGGTGCAACAGCACTCCCTCCGCGGGTCGCCGTAGTAACCGCAGGGACAGGGATTCATCGCCGCCACGAGCGAAAACCTCGCCGGGTAAGTGGTCGTAACGGCCGATCGGGTGATGACCACATGACCGTCCTCCAGGGGCTGTCTCAGCACCTCGAGGACGTGCTTCTTGAACTCGGAGAGTTCATCCAGGAAGAGCACGCCGTGGTGGGCCAGGCTGATCTCACCCGGCCGGGGGATATGGCCGCCGCCGACCAGGCCGGCGTCCGATATGGTGTGGTGGGGGGCCCGGAAAGGCCTCGTACCCCAGAAGATTTCCTTCCGGCTGAGAAGGCCGGCCACGGAGTAGACCTTGGTCACCTCGATGGCCTCTTCGAAGGTCAGGTCCGGAAGGATGGTGGGTATGCGCTGCGCGAGCATGGTCTTTCCGGCGCCGGGCGGGCCGACCATGAGGATATTGTGTCCGCCCGCGGCGGCGACTTCGAAGGCGCGTTTCGCCTGCTCCTGCCCCTGGATCTCGCTGAAGTCGACGCTGTACTGGAGGCTCTTTTTGAAGACTTCCGCGACCTGAACTTTCGCCGGTCTTATCTCTTTCCGCCCGGCCGTGAACTCGACGATCTCCGAAAGGGTCTTCGTCCCGAAGACCGGAAGGCCTTCCACAAGGGCCGCTTCCCTGGCATTGTCCGCGGGGACGATGATGCCGGCAACGCCCGACGACTTCGCCTGGAAGGCGGCCGAAAGAACCCCGTGGATGGCCTTGATCCCGCCGTCGAGGGACAGTTCCCCCATGATCAGGTAGTCCCGGAGTTTCGCCGGGTCAATGAGCCCCTCTGCCGCCAGGATGCCGACGGCGATGGGGAGATCAAAAGCCGTCCCTTCCTTCTTGATGTCCGCAGGGGCAAGGTTGACGGTCACTTTTTTTTCGGGAAAACGATAACCGGAATTCTTGATGGCCGCCTTGATACGGTCCTTGTTTTCCTTCACGGCCGCGTCAGGCAATCCCACCGTCGAAAGCTGGGGAAGGCCGGGGGTGATATCGACTTCCACGTCCACGGGGTAGGAGTCGATGCCGATGACGGCACTGCTTTTTACCTTTACAATCAAGAGGGCTCCGTTTCCGCCGCCGTCTCCCACGGGGCGACAGGCATTTCCGCCTTTTGTTACATTAAGTTAGGAATACTATAGAAAAGCCGGGGCCGGATCAAGGAATTTCAGCTTCATATTTCGACCGGTTTGTTGTAATGAAATGGTCCCCCTCCGGCGGGACCGTGACGGGCCAGGAGACGGGCGGCGCTTTGACTCACAGTAAGGATATTATCTCGGCATGATCGGTGTTTTTGATTCAGGCTTCGGGGGTCTCACTGTTCTCAAGCGGGTCATTGAGCGACTGCCGCGGTATGATTACCTCTACCTGGGCGACAACGCCCGGGCCCCCTACGGCGGGCGATCCGAGGCCATTGTCTTCGATTTCACGCGCCAGGCCGTCGAATTCCTGTTCAAGAGGGGCTGCCCCCTGGTCATCATCGCCTGCAACACCTCCTCGGCGAAAGCCCTCAGGAAGATCCAGCAGGAGATCCTCCCCCGATCCTGCCCCGATCGGCGTGTCCTCGGCGTCATCCGCCCCAGCGTGGAAGAGGTCGCAGGACGGACCCGCAGCAAAAACGTCGGAGTCCTCGCGACGGAGGGCGTCGTACTTTCCAATGCCTACATCAAGGAACTTGAAAAGATCGATCCCGCCATCACGGTTCACCAGCAGGCCTGCCCGCTTCTGGTCCCCATCATCGAAGCGGGGGAACAGGACTGGGAGGGCACGGGGATGATCGTCCGGCGCTACCTCGCGGAACTGCTGAACCGGGCACCTTCCATCGACACGCTGCTCCTGGCCTGCACGCACTACCCCATTCTCCACGACCTTTTCGAAAAGAGCGTCCCCCCGGGCATCCGCATACTCGAACAGGGGCCTATCGTGGCTGAAAAACTCGAGGATTATCTCTTACGGCACCCTGAAATCGAGCGGCGGCTGGGCCGGGGGAAAAAACGTCTCTTCATGACCACCGACACGTCTGAAAAGTTCGACCGGCTGGCCCAGGTCTTTTACGGGCAGACTGTCGTGTCCCGTTTGATTTCGCTGGACTGAGCGCCGTGCCCGGCCCATTCCAAAAGCACCGGCATGCGCCGAAGGGATTCTTGACGGGCCCATGGAGATGTGCTAATCTCCTTTATTCTTTTTTCGGACAAATATTTCTTTGGCCGGGATGACGGCGGGTGCGTCATGACACACTTCAGCCATGTCGGAGAGAAAGGCAAGGCCCGGATGGTTGATATCACCGCAAAAAAGGTGACGCACCGGGAAGCTTTGGCCCGCGGGAAGGTCCTGACCAAGCCCGCCACGACGAAGCGCATCGAAGAAATGACCCTCGCAAAGGGTGATGTCCTCTCTGTCGCGAGGACAGCGGGTATCCTGGCAGCCAAAAAAACATGGGCGTTGATACCCCTTTGCCATCCCATCGAGCTGACCGACATCGACATCGACTTCACCATTCGTCCGGATCAGGGGGAGATTGACATCACGGCCCGGGCAAAAACAGCCGGGCGCACCGGTGTCGAGATGGAAGCGATGACCGCCGTCTCCGTGGCCGCCCTGACCATCTACGACATGTGCAAGTCCGCCGACAGGGAAATCGTCATCTCCGACATCAAACTGCTGAAGAAAAAAGGGGGAAAAAGCGGCACCTTCCGTCGAAAGGGCTAATCCAGCACGCCACGGCATTGATCCGGCCGGGTTTATCAGGTAAATAAATGGTCACGTCGGTTTACCGCATCAGAAAGGCGCTGAGGGTCCCGCTCGTCCTGGCTTCGGTCCTGCTTCTCATCCTCGTCCTGATCTCTTTCTTCGTCAGGGGGTCCACACCGGAGAAGATCGTTTTTTCCGTCATCCTGATCCCGCTTCTTTACCTGTGTCTGGAAGCGAACACCCGCAGGGTCGAAACGGAGGCTGAGACCCTCCGTTTGAAGAGGTTTTTCAGGACGATAGAAGTTGGCTGGCCGAACATCACGGACGTCGGCGTCGTCATGATGCGGACCAAAGTCTACACCGTGCTGACCACGACGAAGGGTTTCCACGTCCTGTCGAATTCCTATGAGAATTTCTACGACCTCCTGAGAACGATTGTCGACCGTGTGGACAAGGAAAGGGTGGAAAAAGAGGTTTTAAACCTGCTGGAAAACCCGGTGGAGAACAGGACCAACATATCTTCGGCCTGGGCTGCCGCCGCTTTCTTCTTCGTCATCATCTTTTTTAAACTTTTTACGAATTGATTTTATAAAAGACCGGGTTCCGCCTCAAATCCAGGAAAGGGCTTGAATCTTATGCGTGCCGGTGACCCCAAAAAAGTGCCCTCCCGAGTGCCGCAGGGAATCGAAGAGGTTCTTGAAAAAAAACTCGAGGAGCTTGTCCTCGTCCTCCGTTCGGGAGACGACCGCAAGAGTCGCCTCTATGAGGACATTCTGGATATCGTGGAAAAGGGACTGATCAAGATCGCCCTGCGGCGTTCCAACCAGGTCAAGACATCGGCGGCCGTCTTCCTCGGCATCAACAGGAATACCTTCCAGAAGAAGATGACCCAGCTGGGGATCACGAATGACAAGAAGAAAAAAAAGCAGCCCCGCGGGTAATCATCGAGATATGAAAATAGGGGTTTTGGCCCTTCAGGGCGATTTCAGAGAGCACATCCGGATCTTGAGAAAATTGGGGATAGAGGCTTTGGAAGTAAGGCTTCCCGCGGAACTCAAGGGCCTCGACGGACTCATCATCCCGGGCGGCGAGAGCACCACGATGAACAAGATGATGCGGGCCTACGGGTTCCCGGAAGAAATCAAAAAGTTTTCCCGGAAAGGTTCCCCGGTGTTCGGAACCTGTGCGGGCCTCATCGTGCTCGCGGGGAAAATCGACGGCCGCAAGAGCGGGCAGCTGAACCTGATCGATGTCGAAGTGAAACGCAACGCCTATGGAAGGCAGGTGGACAGCCGTGAAGCGGACGTCACACTTGATTTTGCCGCAACGGAGCCCTACCGTGCCGTCTTTATCCGGGCTCCCCAGATCCGGAAGACCGGTCCGGGGGTAAAATCACTGGCCCGCTATGAAGGCAGAACGGTTCTGGCGAGGCAAAAAAACATCCTGATCTGCAGCTTTCACCCGGAACTGACGGAGGATCCAAGAATTCACCAATATTTTGTCGATATGATCGGCAAAAAGGCATAGAAATTGTACAGTACACCTCAAGATAGACCTCCCCAACAAGGCCCTGAAATCATTGACGTTTAGCGTGGAATGCCGAGGGTCGAAATTCCATCTGACCGGCCAGACCTTAAAATGCTGAATCAACGGGAGTAATGAACAGGTTCGTGGACGGGAAGTATCCGGAAGTCGCCGGGGTAAATAGATGAGTCATAATGTCCTCGATAAGTTCCTGTCTTTATGGACAGGCTGGCGGATATCCGTCGGGACGAATCCTTCAACGCTCCCGCCGGGGTGCATCGTTTTCTTCCCCCTGCTGCAGGACACCCTGTGCTGCGGACTGGCAGGCATCCTCACGATCAAAAAGCACGGCGAGACGAAGACCCCCGACCCCACGAACCGGATGTGGAAGATCTTCTGCCGTGTTCAAGAAGGAATCTTGGATCATGTGCTCTCCCGGCGCATTAAAGCGTCCCGCTACCTGGGCGGACTGAAAGGCCTGCAGGAACTCGAGAGGATCACCCTCACCCTCAAGCAGGACAACCCTTGTCAGCAGCTCTTCGCATCGGCGGCAAAGACGGCGAAGTCCACCGAACTCGCCCGGCAGATGGGGGATCTCCTTCGCCGGGAAGAAAGCGCGGTCGAAGAGCAGGCGAGCGCCTTCTCCACCGAAGAGATGGAGATCATCAACAGCCGGCTGACCCTCCTGAAGGACATCGTGTGGAGCCTCGACAGGGACATTCTATCAAACCTGGGAAAAATAGAGAGGCTCTCCGGCAGGGACCGGCGCGAGGAGGTCAGTCCCGTCGCCTTCGAAAAGTACCGGAAAATCAATGATCTCCTAAACAGCATCGACCGTCTGGAGGTCAGGGGAAGAGACTCGGCAGGGATCCAGATTTCCTTCACCCTGAGGACAAGGGAAGACCTTGACAGGGTATTGACGCAACTGCGAGAAAAAAATCTTTACAGCGCCTTTGTCGAAAGAACCAGGGGCGGCGATCTGATGAACGGGTCCATCCATGTGGCGGATCATCGCCAGCCCGATGGAGGGGTTTACCTGTCTTTCGTCTACAAAACAGCTTCCATTGTCGGCAAGCTCGGTGATAACGTCCGCAGGCTTCGCGAAGCCGTTCGCTCGGACCAAATCCTTCACGCCTTCGCCTCCGAACCCGTGGTTTCCGAAACCGCCTTCGCCCACACCCGCTGGGCTTCTGTGGGTTCCATCACTGAAGAGAATTGCCACCCCATCAACAGCTACACCCTCCGCGCGCCTGAAACTGAAGGGCGGATCCCTCCCGCGGGTCTCTGCGCAATCCCGGCGGATATCGCGGAGAAGATCGCCGGCGGGACGGATGCCGGGGTGCATTTCTACCCCGCCTACGGTCCGGGCCGGTGGACCATCAGCGTCGTCCTCAACGGCGACATCGACAACTACCAGACGCTCCGCTCTCTCCTGGAAACGACCTGCCGCTGCGAGATTGCCCCTGAGATCACGTCGGACACGAAAATCATCCCCCTGCAGGTCGAGCGTTATCTCGTCGAGGGGAAAACCCTGGAGGAGGCCTTCCGCCTGGCCGTGAGCGATTTTGAGGGCTCCCATGCCATCGCGCTCACGAGCAACGCGGAGCCGGGGAAGATCTACCTTGCCCTCAAGGGAAGCGGTCAGGCGCTCTTCGTGGGTTTGCGCGAGGACCAGTATCTCTTCGCCTCGGAGCTTTACGGACTCGTGGAGGGCACCCCGCACTTCATCAAGATGGATGGTGAAAAACCCCGGGACCCCGATCATCCGGAGACCTCGGGGCAGATCTTCGTGCTCGATCAGTATTCGGCGGGCGGCCTCGCGGGTATCCGCGCCCTCACCTATGACGGACATCCCGTTGCATTGACAGCGTCCATGGTGCAGAGGGCCGAGATCACCACCCGCGACATCGACCGGGGGAATTACCCCCACTATTTCCTGAAGGAGATCTCCGAGTCGGCGCTTTCCGTGAAAAAGACCCTGCGAGGCAAATACCGGATCGTCGAAAAACCCGATGGCCGGAAAGGGGTGGTCTTCAACCTCGGACACGATATCCTGCCGGAAAGGCTCCTTAAGAACCTCCGGAAACAGGTAAGACACATCGCGGTCATCGGCCAGGGCACGGCGGCCATCGCGGGCGCCGCCATCGCCGACGGCCTGTCCCGGTATCTCAAGGGGCGCGACATGCAGATCGAAGCCAAGAAAGCGTCTGAGATGAGCGGGTTCGATCTCAAGGAAAACCTCAGGGACACTCTGATTATCGCCGTCACGCAGTCGGGAACGACAACGGACACGAACCGCGCCGTCGCCATGGCGGGCGAGCGCGGTGCCGCGATCCTCAGTATCGTGAACCGCCGCCAGTCGGATATCACGACGAAATCCGACGGCGTCTTCTACACCAGCGACGGGCGGGACATCGAGATGTCGGTCGCCTCCACGAAAGCTTTCTACTCGCAGATCGTGGCGGGCTACACGCTGGGACTCTGCCTCGCCCAGTTTCTGAAAACCCGCAGCGACGATTTCATCGCGGGGGAACTGCTCAGCCTGGAAAAGGCGCCGGATCTGATGAACCGTGTCCTCGAGAAAAAAGACGGCATCCGGACGTCGGCTGAAAAGCTCGCCAAGACGAAGAAATACTGGGCCGTCGTTGGAAACGGTCCCAACAAGGCCTCGGCCGACGAGATCCGCATCAAGCTGTCGGAGCTCTGCTATAAAACCATCTCGTCGGACTTCATCGAGGACAAGAAGCACATCGACCTCTCCTCGGAACCCCTCATCCTCGTCTGCGCCGCAGGCAATCCCGAGACGGTCACGGGTGATGTCATCAAGGACACAGCCATCTTCAAGGCGCACAAGGCCTCCGTCGTCGTTTTCGCCGATGAGGGTGAAACGCGCTTCGACGGGATCGCCGATTCCGTGATCCGCATCCCCCGGGCGCCCACGCCGCTGCCGGTGATCCTCAACACGCTGGCCGGACACCTCTGGGGCTACTACGCCGCCTGCAGCATCGACGACGACGCCGCCTTCTTCAGGGAGTTCCGCAAGGAACTGAGTCTCGCCGTCGTCGAGCAGGATCACAAGAACTACACCCTCTACCAGCGGATCTTCGACCGCAACCTCCACCGGGTGCTGAAGGATTTTTCGGAGCAGTTCAACGAACGCAAGAACCGAGGCGCCCTCACCCTCGCCAACGCCCGCACCATGACGGATATCTCGCTTCTGACGAAATACGTGGCGGGGAAACTCCCCCTGGAAGACTTCTGGAGCGACTTCGGCGACAGCGGCGGCAACGCTTCGCCCATCGAGTTGCTGAACATCGCTTTCGGGCATGCCATCGACGAGCTGTCGCGTCCCATCGACGCCATCCGCCACCAGGCCAAGACGGTCACCGTCGGAACGAGCCGCAAGGAAGAGATGCTCCGGGGCGTCCTCTTCGACCTGCTCGGCAACCTCAATTTCTCCGCGAAGAACCTGAGGGCCGAGAATATCCTGACCCTCGATCGGATCCAGAAGGCCGTCGCCGGCGTGCGGGGCTACACCCTCTATAAAATCGAAAACACCGATGATGAGGGGGTCCCAACCGACGACACGACGATTGCGATATTGAAAAAGGGAGGCATCGCCCTCGAGATGCGCTCGAGGGTGGAAAAATCCCGACTGCTCATGGGCGCAAAGAGAACCATCGTCGGCACGGGTCAGGTCTATGTCGGCCGGGGCAAGGCAGACGGGGCTCCGATCATCATCATCCCGCTCCTGGGGGACGGCCCGGGGGTCCGGAACCTGCTCCTCGTTCACATTCTCTACAACGAAACGCTGAGCCTGCCGGAAAAAATCGACGTGCTGGGGCACCGGTTCAACGACATCCGCAACCTCGTCAACGAGTTCAACATCCCGTGGAGCGACCGGTATATCGAGTCCATGCCCCTCGAGGCTCTGTTCAGCGAACCGGCGGAAATCATTGCGGGGCAGATACGGATGCAGTTGAAGGCCTGACCCGGGGCTCGCCCGGGGGCCGCCGAAACGGGAGGCGAAGGCCAGAATCAGGTTGACCCGCATGCAAATAACTGATACTCAGCCTCAATTTTACGCCCACGGTCCACGTACCGAGGAGGTTCAATGGAACTGAAGCCCGGATCCGAAGCGAAGATCGCCCAGTTGCTTAAAAAAGGGGTGGAGATCCCCAATCCCCTGACCCTGGACATCGGGGACGACGTGACTGTCGACCAGATCTCCGCGAAAGGCGTCACGCTCTACCCCGGCTGCAGAATCTACGGGAAAACGACGGTGATTTCGGCGGGCTGCAAGCTCGGGTACGAGGCGCCGGCGACCGTTGAGAATTGCCAGCTCGGGGCCGGCGTCGAGCTGAAGGGCGGCTACTTCAGTTCCTCCGTTTTCCTGGAAAAGTCGAACATGGGCATGGGGGCCCACGTGCGTGAAGGCTCCATCCTGGAAGAGCACGCGGGCGGCGCCCACTGCGTCGGACTGAAGCAGACCATCCTCTTTCCCTTCGTGACCCTCGGCAGCCTGATCAACTTCTGCGACTGCCTGATGGCGGGGGGGAGAAGCCGCCAGGATCACAGCGAGGTCGGGAGCTCCTACATCCACTTCAACTTCACACCCGATGCGGACAAGGCGACGCCCTCCCTGATCGGCGACGTGCCCCGGGGTGTCATGCTGAACCAGCCCCCTATCTTTCTGGGCGGCCAGGGAGGCATGATCGGGCCGACGCGCCTGGGGTACGGCAACGTCGTGGCCGCCGGCTGCGTTTTGAGGGGGGATTATCCGGAAGACAACAAGCTCATCTACCCGCCGGCGGGCGCCGGGGGGGTGAAAGACTTCGTGCCGGCGGCTTACCCCGGCTTCAAGCGCGTCGTGGAAAACAACATCCTCTACCTGGCCAACCTGGCGGCCCTCGAAGCCTGGTACCGGGGGGTGAGAAAACCCTTCCTGGAGGCGCAGGAATTCGGGACGCTCCTCTTTGCCGGCGTCATGGACCAGCTTGCCGCGGCCGGGAAGGAACGCCTGAAGAGGCTCGAGGCGATGGCGGAAAAGGCCGTCGGCCCGGGGCCCCCCAAAGGAACGCAGGCGTCGGTCCGGTCGAGGCGGGAATTCCATGCACAACTGAAATCCATCGGGGAGGCCTTTCACGGACGGACATACAGCGACGCGACAGAAAGGAACCGGGAGGCATTCCTCAAGGACTTCCGGGATGCGGCGGGAAACGATCGCGCGAATTACATCGCGACGATCCAGGGCCTGCCGGCGAAGGTCTCTTCAAAAGGCATCCGGTGGCTCGCCGGCCTGGTGAATGATATTTGCGCCGGGGCCGCGAAAGCCCTGCCGTCCATGCAGCTGTTCAAGAATCAGAAGAGAATCAAATGACGAAGGAGAATCGGGATGGGTAAATTATTCGGAACGGACGGAATAAGAGGTGAGGCAAACCGGCACCCCATGAGCGCGGCTATCGCCTTCGGCGTCGGACAGGCCGTGGCGCACGTGTTCAGGAAAAACGGCCACCGCGCCCGCGTGATCATCGGGAAAGACACCCGACTTTCAGGATACATGCTGGAGAGTTCCCTCGAGGCGGGGGTTACCTCCATGGGAGGCTATCCTTACCTGGTCGGCGTGCTGCCGACACCTGGTATCGCCTTTGTCACTCAGAGCATGCGTGCCGATGCCGGCATCGTGATCTCCGCTTCCCACAACCCTTACCAGGACAACGGGCTCAAGATCTTCGGCGGAAACGGCTTCAAGCTGACCGACGAGCAGGAAGACCACATCGAAGACCTGATCCTCAACAACAAGCTCGCCGATCTTCTGCCCACGGCAACAGGCATGGGAAGGGCCTTTCGCATCGAGGATGTCCACGGGCGGTACATCGTCTTTTTGAAAAACACCTTTCCCCGTACTCTCTCCATGGAAGGGATGAAAATCGTGCTGGACACGGCCAACGGCGCCACGTACCGGGTCGCGCCCGAAGCGTTCATCGAGCTCGGCGCCGAGGTGGAAGTCATCCACAACAAGCCGAACGGCATCAACATCAACGACAAATGCGGCTCGCAGCACACCCAGGACCTGAAGAAAAAGGTGGTGGAGAGCAGAGCGGCCATCGGCCTGGCCTTTGACGGGGACGGCGATCGCCTCATCGCCGTGGATGAAAAGGGCAATGAGATCACGGGCGATCAGGTGCTCATCATTTGCGCCAATATGCTGAAAAAAGACGGGAAGTTGAAGAACGACCTGCTGGTGACCACCGTGATGAGCAACCTGGGCTTGAAGGTCGCCTGTAAGAGATACGGTTTCAAACACCACGCCTCCAAAGTGGGGGACCGCTATGTCCTGGAAGACATGCTGAGCATGGGTTCGGTCATCGGCGGCGAGGAAGCGGGCCACATGATTTTCCTCGACCACCACACCACGGGCGACGGCATCATTGCCGCTATGCAACTCATTGCCGCGATGGTCAGGGAAAAGAAGCCCCTCTCGGAGATGGCGGCGATGATGGACATCTTCCCGCAGAAGCTGATCAATGTGGATGTGCAGCGCAAGCCCGACATCACATCGGTCCCCAAACTCATGGAGGTCATCCGTCAAGTGGAAAGCGAACTGGGTGAACAGGGCCGTGTGCTCGTCCGGTACTCCGGCACCCAGAACATGTGCCGGGTGATGGTGGAGGGGCCCTCTGACGCCGTGACGGAAAAGTATTGCCGGCAGATTGCCGATGTCGTGAAGAGCGAACTGGGCTGATCCATACCGGAAAGGGAAAAGTAATGGCCATCACTGTTTTTGTCACGAGCGACTTTGATCACATGAGCAAAGTCGCCGCCGACATCGTCATCCAGAAGATCGCCGAGACACAGAGGAAGAAAAAAGAGGTCGTACTGGGGCTTGCCACGGGTAACTCACCCACCGGACTTTACAAACACCTCGCCAAAGCGGCCAACAGCGGGCAATTCGATTCGGGACGTATCCGGAGCTTCAATCTCGATGAGTATGTGGGTCTGCCCGGTGACAACGTTCAGCAGCGGGTGGTCCATCCGGAGAGTTATGCCTTCTTCATGATTCAGGAATTCTTCGGACTTCTGAACAAAAAGTTCATTGAAACATATGTCCCCTGCGGATCGCTCATCGACCAGAAAAGACTGATCCGGGAATTGAAGATCCATAAGAATGACTGGGTGTTCAGAGGAACCGACGCCGGAAAATCCATTGTCATCAAGGCCAAAACGGCATCCCCCTACCTCGCCTGGATCCGGAAGGAGATCCTGAACGGCTACAGCCGGAGGATCAGGACGGCCGGCGGGATCGACCTGCAGATCATCGGAGTGGGCGGTCGAGGCCACGTGGCCTTCCACGAGGCAGGAATTCCTTTCAAGGGCTCCTCCGTCATGCTCGTCAAACTTGATGACAATACCATCAACAACGCGGTGAAAGACGGCCACTTTGCCACGGCCGTTGATTCCCCGAACTACGCCATATCCATGGGGGCCGAGCTCGTCTATCAGGCGAAAACGGTCCTGTTGCTGGCAAACGGCGAACGAAAAACCGCTTCCGTGACACAATCGCTCCTCGAAGGCGTGACCCCCGAGATCCCCATATCCTACGGCCAGGCATACGCCGGGAAGGGCGGCGATCTCATCTACGTGGTCGATCGGATCGCCGGAAGGGAGCTTGTGAGCTATCAAGAACGGCTGAAAAAGAAGGGCGTTGTCCTGAAAGACCTGACAAAACAATAAATAAAGGAATGCCTTTTCACCACGAAGAGCCCGCCGTTACAATATCGTAACGATTAAAAGAGGTTAGAACGCGATTTCCGCTGTCCGGGAGTGCACATTGTATGATATAAACGACCTGGACTCCGGGCGGAACCGCATCCAAGAATTCAGGCCTGGCCTGGAATAACTTGCGTCTCGATTTTCCACCCGCCGAAATTCCTCCTTTGCGAGTCCGCGGAGTTTAGCGCCGCAAAAATCGGAAAGACTGATACAGGCCGGTCAAAATTATTTATGATCGCGATCCTCGACTTCGGATCCCAGTACAACCAGCTCATCGCGCGCCGAGTGCGCGATTGCCGGGTCTACTGCGAAATCCTGCCCCATGACGTCACTCCTGCCTCATTGAAAGCCAAAAAGGTGGAGGGCATCATCCTTTCGGGGGGTCCCGCGAGTATTTTCGACAAGGGGGTACCGGTGAGTCGGGAGGGGATTTTTGACCTGGGTGTGCCCATCCTCGGAATCTGCTACGGGGTACAGCTCATGGCCCACCGGCTGGGAGGAAAGGTCACGGCCTCGCCCATGCGGGAATACGGCCCCGCAGAGCTCGTACTCAACAAGGCGGGTAAAGTCTCCCTTATCTTTGCCGGTCTCGAGACCCGCCAGCGGATCTGGATGAGCCATGGCGATCGGATCACGAAACTTCCAAAAGGGTTCCGGATCGCGGCGACCACGGTGAATTGCCCCGTCGCCGTCATGGAGAACCCGTCGCGAAAACTCTACGGCGTCCAGTTCCACCCCGAGGTCCACCACACGGTAAACGGCATCGCCATCATCCAGAACTTCCTCTTCCGGGTCTGCGGCTGCAGCCCTTCCTGGACCATGGGGTCCTTCATCGAGGAGAGCATCGGTCAGATCCGCGAGCGGGTGGGGGGCGAGCGCGTGCTCTGCGCCCTCTCAGGCGGCGTCGATTCCTCCGTCCTCGCCGTGCTTCTCCACAGGGCGATCGGCAGGAAGCTCACGTCCATCTTCGTCGATAACGGCCTCCTGCGGGAAAACGAAGCCGAGGAGGTTGTTTCCACTTTCCGGGATCAATACCACCTGAACTTCAGGCTCGTCCGGGCGGGGGAGCGTTTCCTGAAAAAGCTCACCGGCATTTCCGATCCCGAGCGCAAGCGCAAGATCATCGGCCGCGAGTTCATCACGGTCTTCGAGGAGGAAGCGAAGAAGCTGGGCAGGGTCCCGTACCTCGCCCAGGGAACACTCTACCCCGACGTCATCGAGAGCACTTCCTCCTTCGGGGGGCCCTCGGTTGTCATCAAGAGCCACCACAACGTGGGGGGGCTTCCCGCTAAACTCAAAATGTCCCTTGTGGAGCCGCTCAGGGTGCTATTCAAGGACGAGGTCCGTGAACTCGGCCGGGAGTTGGGGCTTCCCGAATCCCTCGTCGGCCGCCATCCCTTCCCGGGGCCCGGCCTCGCGGTGAGGATCCTGGGCCCCGTCACGAAGGACAAGCTTGCTGTCGTCCGGAAGGCCGACTCCATCGTTCGCGAGGAGGTCTGGAAGGCAGGGCTCTTCAACCACGTGTGGCAGGACCTTGCGGTGCTCCTCCCCGTCCGGACGGTGGGTGTCATGGGCGACGGGCGGACCTACGAGAACGTGATTGCCGTCAGGGCCGTCACAAGCACCGACGGCATGACGGCCGACTGGGTGCGATTCCCTCATGAGGTTCTCGAGCGGATCTCGAGCCGGATCGTCAACGAGGTCAAGGGGGTGAACCGGGTGGTGTATGATATAAGCACCAAGCCCCCCAGCACGATCGAATGGGAGTGAAAGGCAGGGGTATTGGAGTGATGGAATGTTGGAATGTTGGTTTTGTTCGACGCCTATTACCCCATCATTCCATTATTCCATTATTCCGTATGCGGAGGACCGTACTGGCTGAATTGACCGGATAGACCTAACCGAAAGGGTTAAAGAATGCGCACGAAGTACATCTTCATCACCGGGGGGGTTCTCTCCTCACTCGGCAAGGGGCTGGCGGCGGCATCCATCGGCTGTCTCCTGGAGTGTCGCGGACTCAGTGTGACGAACCAGAAACTGGACCCTTACATCAACGTGGACCCCGGTACCATGAATCCCTTTCAGCACGGCGAGGTCTACGTCACCGACGACGGCGCGGAGACAGACCTCGATCTCGGACACTACGAGCGGTTCACCGGTACCTGCATGGGGAAGTCGAACAACCTCACGACCGGCCAGGTTTACTACTCCGTCATTACCAAAGAGAGAAGGGGGGATTACCTCGGCGGGACCGTCCAGGTCATCCCCCACATCACCAATGAGATCAAGGACTACATCAAGAGAGCCTCCGGGGGTTACGACGTGGCGATCGTGGAGATCGGGGGCACGGTAGGCGACATCGAGGGGCTGCCTTTCCTCGAGGCGGCCAGACAGTTCCGGAATGAAGTGGGGCGCCAGAACGCCATCTTCATCCACTTGACCTGGGTCCCCTTCATCAAGACGGCGGGGGAAGTGAAAACAAAACCCACACAGCACAGTGTCGCGGCCCTCCGCGAGATCGGTATCCAGCCGGACATCCTGTTGTGCCGATCGGAGAACTATCTATCCAACGAGATCAAGGCCAAGATTTCTCTTTTCTGCAATGTCGAGGTCGAAGCCGTCTTCACGGCGAAAGACGTGGAGCATATCTATGATGTCCCGCTCATTTTCCACAAGGAAGGGGTGGACGAAAAGGTCGTGACCCTTCTGAACATCTGGACCGGCCAGCCTCGCCTTGGCGAGTGGGAGGAGATGGTCCATCGGCTCAAGAATCCGCTCCATGAGGTGAACATCGCAGTCGTTGGGAAATACGTGAACCTCGCGGACTCCTACAAGAGCCTCAATGAAGCCCTCACCCACGGCGGCATCGCAAACCGCGCCAGAGTGAACCTCCTCTTCGTGGACTCGGAAAAGATCGAAAAGGAGGGTGTAGGCGGCAAGTTCAAGGACATTGACGGGATACTGGTCCCAGGCGGCTTCGGAAGCCGCGGCATCGAGGGGAAAATCCAGGCGATCCACTACGCGAGGATCAACCGTGTCCCCTACTTCGGGATCTGCCTCGGCATGCAGACAGCCGTGATCGAGTTCGCGAGAAACGTCTGCCAGATGAAAAAGGCCAACAGCTCGGAGTTCGACGGGCAAACCCCCTACCCCGTCATCGATTTTCTCCCCGAGCAAAGGAACATTTCCGAAAAGGGGGCGACCATGCGCCTGGGGGCTTACCCCTGTACCCTGAGCAGCAAGTCCTTCGCCTTCGAGGCGTACGGCGAGCGGGAAATCCACGAAAGACATCGGCACCGCTACGAATTGAACAACCAGTTCCGGGACGCGCTTGTCAAGAAAGGCCTGCGTGTGACGGGAACGTCGCCGGACGAAAATCTCGTCGAGATCATAGAGCTAAGCGATCACCCCTGGTTTCTGGGATGCCAGTTCCATCCGGAATTCAAATCCAAGCCGATGAAACCACACCCTCTCTTCGCGAAATTCATCGGCGCCTCACTCAAGGCCAAGCTGAAAAAAAGAAAGGCCAGCAAGAAAAAAAAGACATAGGGGACAGGGTCAAGAAGTCCGGGTACAGGAAAGAATACAAAATAAAGAAAGGGCGGAAAACGGGATGGGTTCCGCCCTTTTTGTTTCTGCACTCACCAGCCCCGCCTAGTCCACCTGGTGGGCTTCCAGAAACATCGCCTTCTCGAGGGAATTGAAGAAATTCTGGTAGGGTTTGGCTTCCGTCACCGGCTGCAGCTGGTATTCCAGGTTCGCACGGACCAGGAGCTGTTTCTCGCCCCGCGGCCGGGCCGTCACGGTTATCCTGAGAGAGCCCGGCGCACGGAGCGCGTCCGCCCTTGCCTTGCTGGCGGCAACGACCCCGAGCGTGTAGTCGGCGCGGTCGAGCATGAATCCGAGATCCTGCAGGGTAGCGATGATCGCTCTCATCGTCTTTTCCTTGTCCGTCGTGTCAAAGGCCCGCGACTGGATACTGCGGAGCTGGACCTGGCTCGTGTCCATGTCGAGCAGGCGGTCGTGCGTTGTTGCACAGGCCGCCAAGAAAAACAGCGGGATGAGCAGCAAAAGTGTCCGTTTCAGTCTGTCAGATGTCATGAGCCTCCAGGAACAACGCTTTGGACAATTTTTCGAAGAAGGTCTGGTACATCTTCGGGTCGTTCAACGCCTCGATTTTCGCGAGATGGTGTTCCGTATTGAATACGTGCCGCTCGAAAACGACGCGGACGGCAACCTGCCTCCCCTCCGTACCAACGGGCCGGGTCGTGACGAAGGCCTTCATGACCTGGTCCTCGTCGGGCAAAATGGGCACGCCCAGGAAGATGGCGGCGGTCAGATAGACGGCCCATTGCACCGGATCGGTCGCGTCACGGTTCTTGGACGCGGTCAGGATCCCGAGCCTCGCCTCGGATTCGTCGATGTTGAACCCCGTATCCTGCAACAACGCCGCGCACGTTCTCAGGATCCTCTGCTCGTCGGTCGTTTCGAATCGCCGCGTCTGCATCTGCCGCTGGGCAAACATCTCCGGCGTCAGATTCAGGTCCCTGTCGAGTGTAACGGCGGCGCATCCCGCCAGCAGCAAAATACCGGAAAGCTGTAGAGCAAGGATGCGTAAAGATCGGCTCATATCGATCAGAATGTGGAGGAGCGATAAGCGAAATCGCGGACCTTCTTCTGCTCGTCGAACTTGACGATCACCGTAAGTGACTTCTGCGTCGATGAGCTTGCCCCCGAACTCTGACTGGCCAGGCCCCCTCCCCCGCCGGAGCCGCCTGTCAGGATGCCCAAGATCAGGGCCGTGCTCGATGAATAGACGTTCTCCGTCGATATCCTGTCATAAACCCAGACCTCGCGCCCCTTCTCGTCCGTCGTAACGACATTCGGCGAGCCGAGGGTTTCCATGACCTGGGCGCCCGACATGCCGACGCGGATCTCGCGTTGCACCGTACCCACAGTGAGCTTGTCCGCCTCGCGGGCCTTCTGTACATCCGCCGCATGCATGGAGGCGCAACCCATCAACAAGGCACCCGATAGAATCGTCATGACTATCCGCTTCCCGTATCGCATGCTTTCCCCCCTCTCCTCTTTTTCACGATTCCGGCAACCGCAAATGCCGGATAATGGAGTTTCATTTTCCCCCAGGGCGCCGATTTGTCAAGGTCTTTGTTTCCGGACCCCGGATTTTTGTGGATGAACGGCCCATCTATGCTAAAATATAAAAAAACATTTGACACGGGGATTTTATGAAGGCGCCGCCCTGCCGGTTTGACCGGATGCTGGGAAAAATGAAAATGCTTTCCGTGGAATTCAGAAGCGATCTGAAACCCGAAGAGATCGTCGAGCGTCTGAAGGCATATTTCGAAAGGGATCTCGGCCTGGATGTCACCGAGGAAAAACCCGGCTGCCTGACCTTTGAAGGCGGCGGCGGTTTCGTCACCGCCTCAATCTGCGAAGATAAAAAGAAAACAAAAGTCCGAATCGTGACCCGTGAATGGGCCCAGAAAGTCCGGGATTTCGTTTCACGTCTTTAGGCCCCCCGTCGCATCCTTTCCGTCCCAAGCACCTTCAAAAAAGCTTCTGGCCTGCCGATGCATTATCAGGCGTCAGGGGGGGTCAGAAAGAACTGAATCTCCACCCGCCGGTTTTTCATCCGGTTGTCGTCGCTGTCGTTGGGATAGAGGGGGTGGTCTTCCCCGTGACCCTTGATGGAGAGCCTGTCGGGCTGAATCCCCATCTGGACGAGAGCCCCGGCGACCTGTGTGGACCGATCGACGGAAAGCTCCCAGTTGGAGGGGTATCGCCGGTTGTGGATGGGCCGGTCATCGGTGTGGCCGTGTACCGCGACCACGAGCCCTGGACGGTCCATGATAATGGCGGCCACCTTTCCCAGCAGGGGTTGAGCGGTGGGCTTGACCTCGGCCTGCCCGGAATCGAACAGGATGCGCTCCGGAAAGGTCAGGACGATGTAAGTGGAGCGCCGCTCCACCGTCACATCCCGACGGTCGTCAAGCATGGCCAGCAGATCCGATTCCAGGGCGGAGGCCGCCTGGATCGCCGGTGGCTCCTGTGTCGACGGGACCGGCACTGCAGCAACAGGCGGCGCCGCCGCGACGGCAGCCTCCTTCTGCCGGTAGAGGCTCATCCCGAAAAGAAGGACAAAGCAAATCATCAGCAGCATGAACATGTCCGTCAGGGTGAGAAGCCAGATCTCGTTGCCGGTATCGGCCTGTGACGAACTCCCCTGGAAGCGCCGTGAACGGACCGCCTTTATCCGAGGCACCGGTTCCGGCATCTGTTCAGCTGCGGAGGATTCCGAATTCTTCATCGGTCTTCCTATTTGGCCTGTTCATGGGAAGGCAGCAGTACCAGTTTCGGCCTGCCGGGGGCCCGATTCGACATCCCCATGGTCGCGGCGAGCGTTTCCAGTTTGTAACGAATCGCCCGCGGGTTTTCCTGGTCGAAGAGATCCAGGATCCCCTCCTGGACGATGTCCATCTGCAATTCGTTCTGGTCCATGAATTCCCGGAGTTTGTTGGAGAGGGGCACAAAGCAGACATTGGCGAGCACGACGCCGTAGAAGGTGCTAAGGAGCGCGATGGCCATGTATCCGATCAGGTTCTGGGGGTCGCTGATGTGCCCGAAGACGCGGATGAGGCTGATGATGGTGCCGGCCAGTCCCAGGGCCGGCGCGAGGCGGGCCATGTTGTAGAGCATCTTGTGGGAGGTCTCGCACTGATTGTGCGAGCACAGGGCCTCTTTGTGCAGTATCTGTTCGATCTTGTCCCGTGAGTAGCGATAGGCGAGCAGCTCAACGCCCGTCTTCAAAAGACCCGGCGGCAGATTATTCAACTCCTGCTCGAGGGGGCGAATCCCCTTGGTGCGGTAGATTTGAGCCAGTTTGACAATACTGTCAATCGTCGATTTCATCTCCTCCCGGCAGGCAAAGGAATTCACGAGGAGCCTGGCCGTCCAGATGAGCTTTTCCAGGGGATAGGCGATCAGCGTGGCCGCAACGGTCCCGCCCAGGACAATCAGCAGGGCGCAGAGATTGGAGACGAACCCCATCTCTTTGATCTCCAGGTTGAATGACACGACAAAAATGGCTGTCAGAAAAAGCAGCGAGAAAATGGCTTGTCCGATCATGGGATGACTCCTTTTTTCGGTTATCTTCAGTGCCCTCTAAACGCAGTAAATGTGCCATCGGGAAATGAAAACGGGTTTTAGTCTAACTGGCTGTTATCATTGATATTATGTATTTGACCCTTGTTGGGTTTCAGGCTTCGGGAAGGTCATTTTGGAACCTCCGGAGGCATTTTTTTCCCCATGGAGAGAGACTGTGCCGGGGCGGAACTTCTGGACCAGTTTTTGCGCGAAAGGTCACAACTCGGAATGAACAGATAAGAGGAGTGAAGATGAACAGGGGAAAATCATATTACACCTACGACGCGAATGGGAACATGACGAAAGCGGAGTATGATTCGGATATTGACGGCTTCATGGACCAGGTGTCTGATTACACATTTGAACGGAGAGAATGTACCGAGGACTGGGAATATCCGGTTTTCTCGTGATGTCGTTCATTTGATCTTAAAAAAGCGCCCTGACATTTTCCAGGGCGCTTTTTTTGTGTGAAACTCCGATCGCGCCGGGCCGGTCATGAAAGCGGCAGGTGGAACCATCCCGCCCGACGGGAATTCGTACCGGCATGGTTATTTTTACGCTCATCAGGTCTTTACCATGAGCGCTTCTATCTGCCTGTCTTTTTCCAGCCACAGCTGCTCCACCCATTTGTGCATGGCATCGCGAAAGGCCGGATCGCCTTCGTAATCGCCGTGCATGAGTGGTTTCGGAATTTCTATGGTCCTCACGCGCACAATGATGCGTTTGACCCTGCCGCAGAGAAACTCCCAGAAAGTCGGGATGCCGTCCGGATAAACGATGGTCATGTCCAGCAAAGAATGAAACTTATCGCCCAGGACGTTCATGGCGAGCGCGAGCCCCCCGGCTTTGGGTCGCAGAAGATATTTGTACTCGCTCTTCTGGCGGTCGTGCTTCGCTCTGGTAAAACGCGTCCCTTCAAGAAAATTCATCACGCTCGTGGAAACGGTCGCAAATTTCTCGCAGGCTTGGCGCGTTGCCTCGTAATCCCTGCCTCTTTGTTCGGGATGCTTTTCCAGGTAATCGGCGCTGTGGCGATACAGGAAAGGGTAATCCAGGGCCCACCAGGCCAGACCCATCAAGGGGCTTTGATCAGTTCTCTCTTGATGAAGAATTTCAGCAGGGGGATACGGCGATTCAAGAGGTGCTGCATCACAAAGATATCAACCCAGGTCTGATGATTGCTGACGACCAGATACCAGCCGTGATAATTCAAACCCTCCAATCCCTGCACGTCCCACCGCGTATTCTGGGTGAGGCGCATCCATCCGCTGTTGCAGGCGATCCAATTTTCGCCGATCCAGTGAAGAATGCCGTTCAGCTTTTGGCGTACAGAGGGGATGGGTAAAAGATATTTCGGAATGGCGAACAGGAGCAGGAGCGACACCCATATGAGCACATTCAGGAACAGAAGAAATCCCGCGATTGCGCCCAACAGATACGGCGGGAGAAAATTCAGCATCATGATCTCCAAAATGTAAATATTTCTTGCCGCATGTTAATCTCTCAGTCGATTGTATATCAACATTGCCGGTAGAACGGTTCCCTGATCAGCGCAGTTTGATTCTTCTTTTGGCGGGGTCGGGGTTCGACCGGAAAAAGACGGCGACGTTGCCGATGAGGCCCGCGAGTTCACTTCCCGTCCTCGCGGCGATGGTTTCCGACAACGCCTTCTTCTCTTCCCTGAACTCGAGAAAGCGGACCTTGACAAGCTCGTGATCCGCGAGGGACAGATCGACCGATGCGACCAACTCGTCGGTCAAGCCCTTTTTGCCCACCTGCACCAGGGGCTTGAGACCGTGGGCAAGCCCCCTGAGATGTTTCTTCTCCGACCCCTTGAGTCCCATCTCACACCGGCTGCAGGACCTGGACCTGCATTCCCTTCACCAGGTCCTTCACGGCCGCCCGATAGGTCTTCATGTGGGGCGCCACGAGATGGGCCTTCAGGGCATCGAGGTTTTCCCACCTCTCGACGATCACGACGACATTGTCGCGAAGGGGTATTTGAACAGGAATGCCGGTTGCTATGTCAACGGCCGGACCGTAGTCGATGCATCCTTTCTCGCGGCGGACATCGGAAACCACCTTCCTGAACTCCCTTAAAAAATCCTCTCTCCGACCCGGGGCCACTTCAACGGTGGCAAGTACGTGGATCATGAAACACTCCTTTCGTGGTGATGCAGACAGCAGATCGCGCAGCGGCAGGCAGACCCGTCAGAAATCGCCGCTCCGGATGAAATCGACCGCGTTTTTGAAAACGGCAAGTCCCATCCCTTCCTCGGGGAGATCCTCCCGGGTCCAGCGCGGGTGGTTGGTGCGGTGCGTGTAGGCCTCCGGGTGAGGCATGAGGCCGAAGAGACGCCCCGTCTCGTCGCAGATGCCCGCGATGGCGTCACAGGCGCCGTTGGGGTTCAGGGGGTACTCCATTGTCGGCTCGCTGTAATCGGACTTGCAGTACTGGACGGCGACGAGGCCCTTCCTGTGCATCTGTTTCAGGACCGTCGCGTTTTTGGCAATGAACTTCCCTTCGCCGTGCCGCACGGGGAGATAGACCCCGCGAATGCCCTTCGTATAGACGCAGGGGGACTGCTCATTGACCCTGAGGTACACCCAGCGGTCCTCGAAACGTCCGGAGTCGTTGAACGTCAGTGTCGTCGTCTGTTTGAAGTACTCGCCTTTCAACCCCGGCAGGATTCCCAGCTTCACCATGAGCTGGAAGCCGTTGCAGACGCCGAGGATGAGCTTCCCGTCCCGGATGAACCGCGAAAACTGCTCGTAGAGAGGCTCGCCGGTCCCGGCCACCCGGGCGTGCATGATGCGGTGCGCGCCGGCTTTAGCTGAGCCCAGGTCGTCGCCGTCGAGAAAGCCCCCGGGGAGGTTGAGGAAGTGATAGTCGTCCAGCCGTTTCTCGCCGTAGAGAAGCTCGCTCAAGTTGACGATGTCCACGACGTCGGCGCCGGCCAGCCGGCAGGCGTGGGCCATCTCCATCTCGCAGTTCGTCCCCTTCCCGGTGATCACAATCGTTTTTACGATTTTTGCCATTTCCCCATTCCCTTTATACCAACATCCGTTTTGAAAAAGGTTTCAAGCGCGAATTGAATTTTTTTGTTGACAGTTCTCAGCGAAGCGAAGAGACCGCAGGCGCAACTGTTTGAGCCCGAAGGGCGAGTTTTGCGTCTGCAGCGGAGCAAGCCATAGAACTGCCAGAAAAATTTCCCTGAGCAGCGAAGAACCTTTTTTAAAACCTCAACGGCTTCTGCCAGATCTCCTTCAGCACCCGGATGTCGTCTTCGATGATCCGGTTCCCCCTGAGCCCGTTCACCCTGAAATGGTCATCCTCGAGGACCTGCCCCAGACAGGCGATGGCATTCCTCTTCATGGCCTCTTCGAAACGGCTCCGCTTTTCCGGCGAGACCGTGACGACGAAGCGGCTCTGGGACTCCGAGAAGAGAAGGTAGTCATCCCTGTAGATCCCCGAGCAGGGAACCCGTGAGAGATCGACCGACAGACCCAGCCCCCCCGCAAAGGCCGTCTCGGCCAGCGCCACACCGAGCCCGCCGTCGGAGCAGTCGTGACAGGAGGCCACGAGCCCCGCCCGGATGGCGGCACTCAGGGCCGCGTAAATTTTTTTCGCTCTTTCACCGTTGACGGCGGGAACATGGTTGCCGATGAAGCCGTTCTGGGCGAACCATTCCGACCCGCCGAGCTCCGGGAAAGTCTCACCGAGGACGTAGACGAGATCGCCCGGCTTCTTAACATCCATGGTGACGGCCTCCCGCACGTCTTCGATCCGGCCGATGACGGAAAAGAGAAGCGTCGGCGGGATGGAGATCTTGGTGTCGCCGATCTGGTAGTCGTTCTTCATGCTGTCCTTGCCGGAGATGCAGGGCACGCCGAAGATCTTCGTGTAGTCGTATACGGCCCTGTTTGCCCGCACGAGCTGGGCCAGTTTGTACTCGCCGTCGGGGGTCTTCTCAGACTGCACGGGATCACACCAGCAGAAGTTGTCGAGTCCCGCCAGATGCCCAAGGGAGGCGCCGACGGCGACGGCGTTGCGGATCGCCTCGTCGATCGCGCAGGCCGCCATGTGATAGGTGTCGATGTCACTGTACCGGGGGCAGATCCCGTGGGCGACGACGACCCCCTCGAAGGAATCCAGAACCGGCCTGATCACGGCGGCGTCCGACGGCCCGTCGTTGGCAATACCGGTCAGGGGCTTGATGACGCTCCCGCCCTGCACCTCATGGTCGTACTGCCGCACGACGGACTCCTTGCTGCAGATGTTGAGTCTCGAGAGCATGGTGCGAAGGGCGTGGCCCATGTTGTCCGGTTCGGGGAAGCCGGGTTCCCGGTGCTTCGGGGGGACCCACTTCGCCCGGAGCTGCATCTGGGGGAGGCCATCGTGGAGGAAATCCATGTCGAGAAACGCTACCGTCCGGCCGTCGAAACGGACATGAAACTTTCCGGAATCGGTGAACCGGCCGAGGACCGTGGATTCCACGTCCATCTTCCGTGACAGGGCGAGGAACGCATCGATCTTTTCCGGCTCGACGGCCAGCGACATTCGTTCCTGGGCCTCGGAGAGGAGAATCTCCCAGGGGTTGAGCCCCGCGTATTTCAAAGGCGCCTTCTCAAGCTCGATCTCGGCGCCGCCGGAAAGCCTCGCCATCTCGCCCACCGACGAGGAAAGACCGCCGGCACCGTTGTCCGTCAGGGCCCGGTAGAGCCCCCGGTCCCTGGCCACGAGCAGGAAGTCCGTCATTTTCTTCTGCGTGATGGGGTCACCGATCTGGACGGCCGACACGGGCGATCCCTCGTGGAGTTCCTCCGACGAGAAGGTGGCGCCGTGGATACCGTCCTTGCCGATGCGGCCGCCGCACATGACGACGAGGTCCCCCGGCCGGATCTCCTTGGTGTGGCTGGGTTCGCCCCGGATTCGCGAGGGCATGATGCCCGCCGTCCCGCAGTAGACGAGGGGCTTCCCGAGGAACCGGTCATCGAAGACAATGCTCCCGTTCACGGTGGGGATGCCGCTTTTGTTCCCACCGTGTTCCACCCCCTCGCGCACACCTTCGTAGACGCGCCTCGGGTGCAGGATCCGCTTCGGCAGGGGCTTCGAGTAGAAGGGCGTGGCAAAGCAGAAAACATCGGTGTTGAAGATGAGCTTCGCGCCTTTCCCCGTCCCGAAGGGGTCGCGGTTGACGCCGACAATGCCCGTGAGCGCCCCGCCGTAGGGATCCAGGGCCGACGGGGTGTTGTGCGTCTCGACCTTGAAGACGAGGTTCCAGTCGTCGTTGAACCGGATGACGCCCGCATTGTCGACAAAGACGGAAAGGCACCAGTCGTTCTTCCCCATGGCCTCCCGGATCTCTTTCGTCGATCCCTTGATGCAGGTCGCAAAGAGCGAATCGACGGCCGTCTCCTTCCGCTTTTCGTCCTCATACCGGATGAGGGCATTGAATATCTTGTGCTTGCAGTGCTCGGACCACGTCTGAGCCAGCGACTCGAGTTCCACATCGGTGACCCTATCGCCGAGTCCCATCTTCCTCCGTTCCCCGACGACGGAGGGGTTCTTGAAATACGCCTGGATGGCTTTCATCTCCGGAAGGCTCAGTGCCAGGACCCGCTCGCCGCTCATGGCCAGGAGGTTTTCATCAGGGATGTCGAGGTCGATCTCCTCCACGTGCGGTCGATCCCCGCCGGTGACCCTCGGCACGTAGGGGCGCATGCCCTTCCGGGGGTCCCAGCCTTTCCCGTCGACGATCTCGAACCGCTCGACAAGTTCATTGGCGAGAAGTCCCGAGGCGATGCGCTGCGCTTCCTCACGGCGGATCCCGCCCCGAATGACGTATTGCCTTGACGTGTAGACCCGAGCGGTCTTCCCCGCATCGTTTCCCAGAAGCGTCCGGATGGCCTCGGTGGCCGTCCTCCCCACGTTGTCCGTCACACCCGGCCTGAAGCCCACTTCGATGAGCCAGTCAAAATCATCGGCCAGCCCGCGGTTGATCGCATAGCCCTGGATCACGGGATCGGCCAGGGGCCCTTCGGCAATCTGCCTGATCACTCCCCGTGAGAGCTGTCCCTCCACCGTGTAGACGTCTATCGTCCTGACCTCGTCCACATTGATGCGGAGATGCTCGACGATCCGCCTCCGGACTTTTTGACCGAGGGCGTCCCGCACGCCCTTTTTGAAGCCGACTTCGATCCGGTTGACCTTTTCCTCCTTCCGAACCATTTGACACTACTCCTTTGCCCGAAGGTTGTACTTCGCCAGCTTGAGATGAAGTCCCTTCCTGCTCAGGCCCAGTTGCCGCGCCGCCTTGCTGATATTGCCCTCGCATTCCTCGAGGACGCGGACGATCATCTGCCGCTCCACCTCCTCCGTCTTTTCCCGGATGACGTCCTTGAACGGTTTTTTCCGGTCGGCGGCCTTCAGGGCGGCGCCGTCCTCAGCCGCCGCCACCACCTCCGGGGGAACATCGCTCAGACGGATGGTCTCGTCCCGGGCCATCAGAACGAGCCGTTCGACGAGGTTCTCGAGCTCCCGGATGTTTCCCGGCCAGTCGTATATGGAAAACAGTTCCTCTACGGCCGGGTCGAGACCCCGGACGGTCCGGTCCAGCTTCCTGTTGAACTTCTGTATAAAAAACGCCGTGAGGTGCGGGATGTCCTCGGGCCGCTCCCTGAGCGGCGGGACATGGATGGGCAGCACATTGAGCCGGTAATAAAGGTCCTCCCGGAACCGCCCGTCCTTGACATCCTGCATGAGGTTTCTGTTCGTGGCCGTGATGAGCCTCACATCGACCTTGATGGTCTGGAGACCGCCCACGCGTTCAAACTCCTGGTCCTGAATGACCCGCAGGAGCTTGGCCTGCATATCTTTCGGCACTTCCCCGACCTCGTCAAGAAAGAGCGTCCCCTTGTGGGCCAGCTCAAACCGTCCCGCCTTGCTGGAGACGGCGCCCGTGAAAGCCCCCTTTTCGTAACCGAAGAGCTCGCTTTCCATCAGGTTCTCGGCGATGGCCGAGCAGTTTATCTTGATGAAGGGATTCTTCCCGCGGGGGCTGTTGATGTGAATGGCGTTGGCCACGAGTTCTTTCCCCGTCCCCGTCTCACCGGTGATCAGGATGGTGGTTGTCGTCGGGGCCACCTTCTTGATGATCTCAAAGATCCTGGTCATGGCCTCGCTCACGCCGACGATGTCCTGGCGGTCCAGATCTTCCAGGCCCGCAGTGAGTTCTTCGTCGCTCAGGGTCTTCGTCTTGATGGCCTTGGCAATCACGTTTTTCAGCTCGGCCTGGTCAAAGGGCTTGGTGATGTAATCGAGCGCCCCCTTTTTCAGGGCGTCCACGGCCGTATGGATGGTGCCGTGGGCGGTGATCATGATGACGGGCACGGAGGGGTAATCCCGGACCACCCGGTCCAGGAGACCCATGCCGTCAAGGCGGGGCATCTTGAGGTCCGTGACTACAACCTTGACATCCTGGTTTTTCAGCACCTCCAGGGCCTCGAGGCCATCCGCGGCCGTAAGGACATCGTAGCCCTCGCGGCTGAGCAAGGCCTTGAGGACAAGCCTCATGTTGGCTTCATCATCGACGATGAGTATCTTTTTCATCACTTGACTCGAAACGCGCAGGAAGGCCGGTAAAAATAAAAGAGGCACGAGGCAATAAGCAACGGGACGAAGGATTCACATAATTCATCAAACCATAAATGCTAAAGCCCTGTGCCTTAAGCCTTGAGCCCTCGTTCAACGTGTATTATGGAACCCACCACCTGTCAAGGCCATTTCATTCCGGGGGAACGGGGATCCGGATGTGAAAAATCGTGCCCTGCCCGGGAAGGGACTTGGCCCGGATCTGCCCGCCCTGACCTCGAATGATCTTCCGGCAAATGGCCAGCCCCAAGCCCACCCCCCTCTTCTTGGTGGTGAAGAACGGCTTGAAAATGTTCGGCATGTCTTCCCGGCTGATTCCCTTCCCCGTGTCCCGGATGGAGATCCCGACGGCATCCCCTTCATCACTCTCGATCCGGGAGGTCCGCAGGGTCAAGGTGCCCCCCTCGGGCATGGCCTCGATGCCGTTGAAGGCGATGTTGAGGATCACCTGCATCATCTGCTCCCCGTCCACATGGGCCCGGGGAAGCGAGGGGTGGAGTTCCGTCTCGACGATGATTTTCCCGGACCGCTCGTTCGCCCGGATCAGCGAGGCGGCCTTCTCGATGATCGCGTTGATGTCCTGCCAATCGGGTTTCACGCCATAGGGCTTTGCGTAATTCATGAACTGGGAAACGACACTGTTGAGCCTGTCCGTCTCCTCAATGATCACATCAAGGAGTTTCTGATTCTCGGGGCTCGACGTCTCCGCCTTCAGGTACTGACCGGCCCCCTTGATGGACCCGAGGGGATTTCGAATCTCATGGGCCAGTGCCGTGGCCATCTCCTCCAGGAGCATCGATTTTTCCTTCTCCATTTCCTGGTCATAGGCATAGAGAGACGTGAAGAAATCCTTCGCGTCGGGAAAGAAACGGATGAAAACCTTCTTCAGAATGAGTTTGATCGGGTCGAAGAGCAGCACGATCAGGAACGAACCCATGAGGACGTGCATGAAATGCGGGGCAGGCCCCGTGCCGAAGAGCCCGATGACAAGGTAGAAGATGACCGTAGCGATGATGGACGTGATGACAATCACGAGCGCCCGGCCCATGATTTCGTAAAACTCGGGGAGGTGGGGGTGCACGATGATGACGAGAATAAAGTAAAGCAGGGCAGCGGCAGCGAGGTTTGAAAAGGGCGGAAATCCCAGAATCAGGTAATGAAGCGCATCGGAGATGCTGATGAAGGCCGTCACCGCACAGGCGATGGCCACGTAGATCATCCTTTTCCTCTCAACTCCGGCTGATTTTCTGCGGATGTATACCAGCAGGGCGACGTAGCCGTAGAGCAGGGTGAGCGATGCGTAAAGGTTGACCGCCGGGTTGAAAAAAGGCGACGCATAGAGTGGTGTAAAAAACGCGATGACGAAAAGGGAGCCGATCACCGAAGTGAGAACGACATCCCGTGTGCCGACGAAGGTCCTGCCCTTCAGGAAAGTGTGCTCAAACCTCATCAAGAGGGGAAGGGCCGTCAACAATCCCAGGTACCCTATCGTCTTCCAGAAGCCGTTTTGAAATATGCCGCCGAAGAATTCGCCGCTCTTCTGAACAAACACGGCGAGACAGAGGGCCGCAAAGGCTCTCTGCACAGTCTCCTTTTCTTTCCTGGCCAAAAGAGAAAGGGCGATGACGAGGCTGACCGCCGCCAGGATAAAGGGCTCCATGGTTATATCCCCTGGTCGTGAAAAAGTTGCCCGATGATATCGGCAAACCGCCTCTTAGTCAAGGAATAGAAGCCCATCAAATCCCATTTTACAAATGATATCAAATACATAACTATCTCTCCTCCCCGGGGCTTCTCTAAAGTGTGTACCGCCCTTCACACTGTGTACCTCACTACACGATTTTTCACCTGAAAACCACAAAAAAATGACCGGAAGTCAAAAAATAAATTTGAATATTATGCAATTATTACAATATGTTAAATTATTTGTACTGACTATTGACCCCCTGGCACGCTTCCTGCTCAGGAACCGGCAACATGTGGTTTATTTCCAAAACAGAAGGGATAGGGTTGAAATGTCAGGTACGAAGGCAGCCGTAGTATTTCCAGGCCAGGGATCCCAGCGCCACGGCATGGGCAAGGATTTCTATGAAACCCTCGCCGTGAGCAGGGATACCTTTATCGAGGCCTCCGATACCCTGGGCTGGGACGTGGCAGCCATGTGTTTCGGCGAGGACGAGCGACTGAACCAGACGGAGTACGCGCAGCCCTGCGTCCTGGTGACGGAAATCGCCATGCTGCGGGGACTTCGAGCCCTCTACGGCCTGGACCCCCAGTTCTTCGGCGGGCACAGCCTCGGAGAGTACACGGCGCTGGTTGCGGCCGGCGTGCTTCCCCTTTCCACGGTCATCCAGATCGTACACGTCCGCGGCAGGCTCATGCAGGAAGCCACACCCGTCGGGATCGGCGGCATGTCGGCCCTTGTCTCGACAGATCTCGATGTCGATATCATTTTGGAAGCCCTCAGGGATCTCCCGATCGATGTGGCGAACATCAATTCCGTGAACCAGGTCGTGATCAGCGGCGTGACAAAGGCCATGCCGGAAGCGGAAACGCGAATCGTGGATTCCTTCGGGTCGGGAAAACCGCTGCGGTTCGTGCCCCTGAACGTGAGCGCACCGTTCCACAGCCGGTTCATGAGCACCGTCGAAAACCCTTTTGAAGATGTCCTCAACTCCGTCCGGAAGGTCATGGACAGCCGGTCCGCCTCCCGAGTGACCTCCAACTTCACGGGCGGGTTTCACTCCAGTGACACGGAAGACGTTCTGAGCAAACTCGTCTCTCAATTGAGCAACACCGTCCGCTGGAAGGATAACATGCACACCCTGGCCTCCGAGGCAGACGTCATTTACGAAATCGGACCCAATCGCCCCCTGAGAGAATTCTTCCGGACTGTCGGCGTCAACTGCCTGTCGCTCACGACCCTGGCCTCCGCCCAGCGAACTTTCCAAGGAAATTGATGGTCACCCGGTATCCCGCGGCCTGATCCGTGTTCGGTCACCCCGAGGGACCGGTGCACACTTTGAGGAGACACGGTATGGATTTCAACCTGAACGACGAACAGCAAATGTATGTGGAAACGGTGCGCAGATTCGTGAAGGTCGAAATTCTGCCGCGCATCCTGGACATCGAGAAGAAACATCTTTTCCCCTACGACATCGTCAAGAAGGCCTGGGAGATGGGGATTCTGAACCTGAGCATCCCGAAGTCCGTTAAAGGTTACGAAATCGATGCCGTTTCTTCGGCTTTAATTATCAAGGAGCTTTCTTATGGTGACACGGGAATCTCCACGTCGGCCATGTGCAACGACCTCGCCAATGTCGTTATCGCCCAGCAGGGGTCGGAAGAGCAGCAGAGGCGATTCCTGGGCCCCTACGCGAAGGCCCCGCTCATCGCCTCCTTCTGCCTGACGGAGCCGGGCGCCGGATCGGACAACGCCTCCATGACAACCTTCATTCAGAAGGGCCAAAACGGCCGCTACATCCTGAACGGGGCCAAGTGCTTCATCACCAACGCCAGCTTCGCTTCCCAGTTCACCGTGTTCTGCAAGGTCGGGAAACCCTCGAGCCAGCTCATGGGCTGCGTCATCGTCCCCGCCGATTCCATGTCTAAAAACGACCCGGTTCTTTTCCAGAATGAAAATTTTGAACTTGGCGCTTTGAACGGGGGGAGGATCACGATCGGGAAACCGGAAGACAAGCTCGGCCAGCGCCTCTCCAACACGGCCAGCGTCACCTTCGAGGATGTCGTCATCGACGACGGGCAGATCATCGGGGACCGGCGTCTGGGTTTCAAGTATCTCGTCGACGTCCTCGACTACGCGAGGCCCATGGTGGCCGCAATCGGCGCGGGGCTGGCCAGGCGGGCTCTGGACGTGACCCTCGAGTACACCCGGCAGCGAAAACAGTTCGGTCAGAGGATTTGCGACCTGCCCGTCGCGAGGGAAACGCTGGTCGCCATGTGGAAGAAGGTGGAGCTGGCAGACCTGGCCCTGATGAAGGCGGCCGTCAAGGTGCAGGAGAAGGCCGAGGACCGCGGCATGTACTCCTCCCTTGCCAAGAACGTCGCCGCCGAGGCGGCGATCTTCTGCGCCAACGAAGGGCTCCACCTCCACGGGGGCTACGGCTTCATGTCGGAGTACGAGATCTCCAAGCTCGCCAGGGACGCCCACATCATCGACATCTACGAGGGGGTCCGCGAGGTCCAGCATATGATCATCGGGAGGGAACTGGTGTAAACAGGGGTTCGGGTCTAGGGTCTAGGGTCTAGGGTCTAGGGTTTCGGGTACCCGATACCCTTCTACAGGACTGGATAGACGGAACAGACTGAACGGATGGAATAAACGAAATGATTTATCTTCACGGTTTGGGGCATTTTTACCCCGAGAACATCATCACCAACCGGCTCCTGAGCGAGCTGGACATCGGGTCGAGCGAAGAGTGGATTCTCGAGCGTGTGGGGATCGTTGCGCGCCATACGGTCCTGCCGCTGGAGTACATCCGGACCACGAAAAACCGCGAACCGCGCGAGGCGCTGGAGACAAGCCTCTACAGCAACGCCCAGACGGCGGCCGCCGCCGCCCGCATGGCCATCGCGCGGGCCGGGATCCGGAAAGAGGACATCGGTCTGGTCATCTGCGGGTCCTCGGCGCCCGACTACGCCTCGCCGGCGGAAGCTTCCAGGGTGGCCGCGGAACTCGGCATCGAAGTGCCCTGTTTCGACATGAACTCCGCCTGCACCAGCTTCGGCACACAGATTCATTTTCTGAGCATGACGACCCCCGGGGCCCTGCCGCCATACATCCTGACGGTCATCCCTGAAAACCTCACACGCACGGTTGACTATTCCGACCGTCGTTCGGCATGCCTGTTCGGCGACGGAAGCGCGGCGGCGATTCTCTCGCTCACCGTCCCGAGCCGCATGAAATTCGCGGGCACGCACTTCTGCGCCAAGCCTTCCGCGTGGGACAAGGTGGGCATCCCGAGGATGGGCTATTTCAATCAGGACGGGCACGCCGTGCAGGGATTCGCAATCCGGAAAACGACGGAAGCCCTTCGAACGCTTCAGTCCGCCTTCCCTTCCATGAACGGCCGGCTCAAGTTCGTCGGCCATCAGGCCAATCTCGGGATGCTGGAGATGGTCTGCGAACGCTGCGGCATAGACCGGGGCAACCACTGGCACAACGTTGTCGAATACGGCAATACGGCCAGTGCCGGCGCCCCGGGGTCCCTGAGCCTCCATTGGGACGAGATGCAGCCGGGGGATCACATCGCCATCGTCCAGGTGGGGGCGGGCTTGAGCTGGGCGCAGATGATGCTCATCGTCGAGGGTAAAAAATGAAATACACCGAATTCATGGAAAAGAACTCTTTCGAGCTGATCGACCTGCTCGCCCTGGCCTACGGGAGAATCGTCGATGACCCGCCCCCGGGATTCGACGCGCGCCTCCCCACGCCGCCGCTTCTCATGGTGGACCGGATCCTTTCCGTCACCCGTGACAGGAACCAGGGTGCGATCATCGCCGAGCAGGATATCAGGCTGGACGCGTGGTACTTCCAGTGCCACATGCCGGGCGACCCGGTCCAGCCGGGATGCCTCTGCGTGGACGCCGTCTGGCAGCTTCTCGGCTTTTACTGCGCCTGGCGGGGAGCCGTCGGGACGGGAAGGGCCCTCGGCTGCGGTGAGGTTTCTTTCAACGGCCAGATCCGACCCTACAACAAGGTCGCGAGGTACGAAATCTCCGTCAGGCGATACGCTCACCTGAAAGAATCGGGAACCAGTATCGTGATCGGTGATGGCAATGTCTTCGTGGACGGCGAGCTCATCACGGTCATAAAGGACGCCCGCACGGGCGTGTTCAAGGGGATCGCCTATCCCGATTATCCGATGAAATCCCGCAACGCCGTCGGCGGGATGGTCCGGTAGGGTTATGAGCGAAAGACCCGTTGCAATCGTGACAGGAGGCGGAACCGGCATCGGTGCCGCATGCTGCAGGGCCCTGGCGAAAGAAGGGTTCCGTGTGGGGATCCACTATCGCCGCAGCGCCGGCGCGGCGACATCGGTCCTCGAGGAGGTCGGCAGCGGTTTCCTGATTCAGGCCGATCTCGCGGATCTCGACCAGGTGGAAGCGATGGCCAACGGCCTGAAGGAGAGCGCGGGGCGCGTGGACGTCCTGGTGAACAACGCCGGGGTCTCCATCAACGCCGATATTCTCACCATGAAGGCGGAGCAGTTCGACGGGCAGCGAAGCCTGACGCGGGGCATCTGGTACCTGACGAAGCGGATCATCCGGCTCTTCATGCTGCGAAAGGGCACCGGCCGGATCATCAACATCACGAGCGTCGTGGGCCACACGGGAAATCCCGGGCAGATCCCCTACACCATGGAGAAAGCGGCCCTGGACGCCTTCACGAAGTCGCTCGCCCGGGAACTCTCCGGGCGGAACATCCTCGTGAACTCCGTGGCACCCGGCTTCATTGAAACGGCCATGACCCAAGATCTGCCCGCGGAGGTCAGAGAAAGGATCCTCGCCGGTATTCCTTTGGGGCGCACGGGGACACCGGCGGAAGTGGCGGACGTCGTGGCCTTTCTCGCCACGAGGGGTTCCTATATCAACGGCACGGTCATCCACGTGAACGGCGGGCTCTATGGCGGCTGATCCGGAAATCGTGGCAAAGGTCCTCGGGGCTATCCCCCAGCAGTTCCCTTTCCGCTTCATCGACGACATCCTGGAGGCGGACGGGGAACACATCGTGGGGGCTTACCGTTTCAGGGAGGATGAATTTTTCTACAGGGGCCACTTCCCGGGGAACCCGGTCACGCCCGGGGTCATACTCGTCGAGGCGATGGCCCAGACCGGTGTTGTGGCTTTCGGCCTCTATCTCCTGATGACGGAAAAGAAGGGCTCCGCCGAGGGGGCAAAAAGGCTGACCGCGCTCTTCACGACCCTGGAAGAGGTGGAATTCCTCGGCATCGTGAAGCCCGGCGAGCGGGTGATTATCCGCGGGGAGAAGGTCTATTTCAGGAAAGGGAATCTCAAAACGAAAACCAGCATGTACCGTGAAAACGGGGAGATCGTCTGTTCAGGCGTTCTGGCGGGTATGGGGGTCGATCTGAATGCGAAATAGGGTTGTCGTCACCGGGATGGGGATCGTGGCCCCGAACGCGCACGGTCTTGAAGCCTACGAAAAGGCCCTGCGAGAGGGACGCTCGGGCATCCGCTACATCCCGAGACTCAAGGATTTGAACTTTGCATGCCTCGTCGGGGGTGTCCCGGAGAACTTCGGCGAGGTGTTGAAACGTTACTTCCGGGAAGAAGACCTGATTGCCTTCAACGACAACATCGCCCTCGCCTGCGTGGCCGCCATCGACGCGTGGCGGGACGGGGGTTTCGATGTGCCCGACGCCGAAGGCGCCGAGGTGGACTGGGACAGCGGCACCATCATGGGATCCGGCATCGGCGGGATGGACACGATCGCGGAGACCGTCGTCCCCCTTGTCAACCAGGGCAAAGTGCGGCGTTTGGGAAGCACCATCGTGGAGCAGGTGATGAACAGCGCTACGAGCGCGAAGATCGCGGGCCTGCTCGCCCTCGGGAACCAGGTCACATCGAATTCCTCTGCCTGCAGCACCGGCAATGAGGCGGTCATCGACGCCCTGTACCGTATACGCCACGGCATGGCGAAACGGATCCTGGCCGGAGGGTCCGAGGGATCCTCACCTTACATCTGGGCCGGCTTCGACGCCATGCGGGTCCTCAACCGGAAATCAAACGATCAGCCGCGGGCCGCCTCGAGGCCCATGAGTGCCTCCGCAGGGGGCTTTATCCCGGGATCCGGAGGGGGCGCCCTGCTTCTCGAGGACCTGGAAACGGCGAAGAAGCGCCGGGCGCGTATCTACGCCGAGGTCCTGGGCGGGGCCGTCAACTGCGGCGGTCACCGAAACGGCGGGTCCATGACGGCGCCCAACCCGGAGGGCGTGACGCGATGCATCCGGACGGCCGTGGCCGACGCCGGCATATCACCGAGGGACGTGGACGCCATCAACGGCCACCTCACGGCCACCTTCGCCGACCCCGTGGAGGTGAAGAACTGGGCGCAGGCCCTGGAGCGCACACCGGAAAATTTCCCCTACATCAACTCCACGAAGTCCATGGTGGGGCACTGCCTGGGCGGGGCCGGTGCGGTCGAATGCGTGGCCGTCGTGCTCCAGCTTCACAGGGGATTCCTGCACCCCTCGATCAACTGCGAGGACGTCCATCCGGACATCGCGCAGTACGCGGGACGGATCCCCCAGAGGGCCCTGGAGCTGCCGAACCTGAGAATCATCGCCAAGGCCGGTTTCGGCTTCGGCGACGTGAACAGCTGTATCATATTTAAAAAATGGGACGGATAAGAAACAGTGACTAGTGGTGAGTGATGAGTGCAGAGAAAAAACAACAATTAAAAGGGAGTTTAGAAATGGAAGAGAAGCAAATTTTCACGGAGTTCGTCAACATCTTGAAGCTTTACACCAAAAACCAGGAGTTGCTCGCGAAGGCCAACCGGGAAACACACATCCTCAACGACCTCAAGGTCAATTCGGCAAGACTTGTCGACGTCGTCATCAAGTGCGAGGATGTCTTCGGCATCTCCATCGACGACGACGACGCCGACAAGATCAGGACCATCGGTGACGCCATCGACGTCATCAAGCTGAAGCTGGCCGCCTAGGAGCTGAAGGATGAACGGGTCATCCCGATGGCCTCTGGCCGTCCAATACCTGGCCGGCCGCCTTTTTGTATTTGTGGCCGGGCCCGTGACATACGGGATCGTCCGTCTTCTCGGCTGGCGGGTCAGAAACCTGCGGGAGGTCCGGCAGTCCTGCCGGCAACACCTCCGGCAGCATCGAGGGCCGTGGCTCGTCTGCGCGAATCACCTGACGCTGGTTGATTCCGTGGTCCTGACTTACGCCATGCTGCCGCTCCACCGGTATCTTCTGAACTTCCGATGGCTTGCCTGGAACCTTCCGGAACGGACGAACTTCAACCGGAATATCCTGCTGGTCGCCCTCTGTTACCTGATCAAGTGCATTCCCATCCAGCGGGGCGGCGACCGCGACGACATGAAGAAGCAACTGGAGAAGTGCAACACCCTTCTCCATCACAAACAGCTCCTGATGATTTTCCCTGAAGGGGGCCGGTCCCGCACGGGGCGCGTGGCCGTGGATACTTATTCCTACGGTGTGGGGCGCTTTGTCCATCAGTTCGAAGACATCAAGATCCTGTGTATCTACCTGCGGGGTGACAGCCAGGAGACCTACAGCGACTTCCCCAAAGCGGGCGAGGTCTTCACCGCCGACGTGTCCCTCCTGGAACCCCGCAGGGCGGCGTCGAACGGTCTGAAAGCTCAGCGGGACTACGCCCGGCAGATCATACGCCGCCTGTGCCAGATGGAGGAAAACTACTTTGCCGGTCGGGAACGACATCGTGGATCTCTCGGATCCCCGGAACAGGGGAAAGAGCGGGGATCCTCGCTTCATGCAACGGGTATTCACACCGTCAGAAAGGGATAGGATAGCCGGATCGCAGAATCCCGACGGGGAGATCTGGACCCTCTGGAGCGCCAAGGAAACGGCCTACAAGGTCCTTTCGAAATCCTCGCCATCCCTCTCTTCGGCCCCGGGCGTCTTCAGCGTCACACTCTCTCACCCCCATCCATCCCAGCCGCCGCTGGAGGAGTTGAGCGGCCTGGTGACAGGTCCCTCCGGCCGCGTGGCCGTCCGCATCTATCGCACGAACGAGTATGTCCACTGTGTCGGAACGGACGGAGAAACTGTTCCGGGCAGGAAAATCATCGCGCAGGTAATCCGCCTGGCGGACGGGACAGAAGCATCTCTTTCACCGGATCAGTCCCGCCTCACGAGAGAAGCGGCTGTTCGGGGACTCTCGTCGTACCTTGATCTGCCGGCGGAAGAGATCGAGATCCGGCGCATAAAAAAAGACCGGGAACTCGGTCCGCCGGTCGTCTATGTGCGGGGGTATAAAACAGACTGGGACATCAGCCTGAGCCACGACGGAGCATTCGGGGCCTTCGCCTTCGTCGCGTCTCAGCCTTCCAAGGAAAGTTCTTCCAGAATCTCGAGGATTTCGGGACCGATAAGCTCGGCCTTCTGATTTGTCAATCCGCAGAGTCTTTCCAGGGTACGGACCGATTTCACATCCGACGTGGCAATATCGAGGAGGTTCTGATCCGAGAGGATCATGAACCGCGCCGTATTCGTGATCTTCGCCTTTTCGAAACGCCAGCGGTAGAGGGCTTTGAGTCGCCCCCGCTGCGCATCCTCCAGATCCTGATATCCCTTGATACCCCTCAGCGACCGTTCGTCGAAGGCCTTTTCATTCCAACGGGCCGAACAGACGGCCGTGAAGGCCCTCCGGGCCTGATCCTCAAGCCCCCGGCTCACGATCTCCGGTTTCATCTTCCGGTAGAGATCGATCAGAAAGGCCGTGTCCCGCACGGCGTAATCGATCTGTTCCTCCGTGAGGGGTCGGTTCTCCCATCGGGATCGCTGCAATCTTTTTGCCTTGTTGAGGGAGACGCCCAGATAGGACTCGATGACCGTGGAAAGGGCCAGGAGGTCGGAGCCCAGGAGGGCGGCCGCCCTCTGGGTGTCAAAGACGTTTCTGAATTCGAAGCCGTAATCGCGCTTCAGGATCCGAACGTCGTTGTCACCCGCGTGGAGGACCTTCACATGGGCGGAACTCCTGAAAATCTTGCCGAGGAAGGTAAAGTCGAGCCCTCGATTGAGGGGATCAAAGAGGTACGTCCGGTCTCCCGTTCCGACCTGGAGCAGGCAGAGTTTATCCCGGAAGTAACGGAGAGAATCGTATTCCGTGTCAATGGCAATTTCAGGGGCATTTGAAACATCCTCCAACGCCTCCTGTCTTTTTTGGGAAGTGTCCACCCAGAGCCAGTTGTGAGTCATTCGTCCCGATCTTTCTGCCCGTCTGTTCGAAGCGGCCGCATTCTACCCCTCTTTGGCCTCATGTTCAACCCTCATGATGGCGGCCCCCCTATGCCGAAAAGGCATACAAGGCCGCGATGAAAACAAGCGTCGAGGCCATGATAATGTAGTCGGCGCAGCCCATTTTAAGCTCCCTCAAGTATGTCCGGGGTCCCCTCTCATATCCCCGCCCCTCCATGGCCTGAGCCAGTTCATCGGCTCTCTGAAAGGTCTGGATGACGAGTACGCTTGCCAGAGAGGATATCTTTTTCAACCTCTCCGGGACGGTCCCTCTCCGGAAATCGGCCCCCCTGGAAAGCTGCGCCTCTCTCAGCCGGTGGAACTCCAGGAGAAGCGTCGGCACGAACCTGAGCGCCAGCGACACCATGACGGCCAGATCATGGGAGGAGATGCGAACGGCGCGAAGCGGCCGCAGGAGGCACTCGATGCCGCTGATGAGCTCCGAGGGCGTGGTGGTCATCGTGAGAATCGCCGCGCACACGACCAGGGCCATGAACTGCCACGTGGTCATGAGCCCCCGGGCAAGGCCCTCCATTGTGATGATGGGAAAAGCGGGCAGGAGGGGCCGCCCGTCCGTGAAAAACAGGTGGAGCAGGAAGAGGAAGCAGAAAAAAAACACAAGGGGTTTCAGGGCCGTTCCGATGTCCCGCCAGGACAGCCGGGAAAACCACGCACCGCACAGCAGGAAAACCGAAAGGATCGCAGCCTGGGCGGGACCGGCCTGCAGGATGGTCATGCTCAGCATGAGGGTGGCGAGAATCTTGACCCGGGGGTCAAGAGCGTGGACCACGGAGGTCTTCGGAATATACTGTCCGAGATGAAACATGTTTTCACACCTCCGGTCGCGCGTGGTCCCCGTCGGAAAGGGATTTTTCGAGAATCAGGGAAGTGAGCGCGCTCACGGCTTCGTCGATAGTGACAACGTTCTGCCGCACGTCCTGGCCGGACTGTCTAAGGCGCCACATGAGCTCCGTTACCTGCGGCGGACCCAGACCCATCGCTTTCATCTCTTCGACCCGGCTCAACACCTCTCCCGGCGATCCCGTCATCGAGATGCGGCCCCCCGTCATGACCAGGACGCGGTCGGATTCGACAATCTCGTCCATGTCGTGCGTGACATGGATGACGGTGATCCCGCTTCCGTTCAATTTCCTGATCACATTGAGAACCCTGCGTTTCCCCGCCGGATCGAGGAACGACGTGGGTTCATCGAAGACAAGGTGCCGCGGTTGCATGGCCAGGACGCCGGCAATGGCGATCAGGCGCTTTTCACCCCCGGAGAGGGTGTGCGTCGGGCGCTTTTCATAACCCGAAAGCCCCACGGCATGGAGGCTCTCTTCGACCCTTCGCCCAATCTCCGCCGCCGCGAGACGGAGGTTGCCGGGACCGAAGGCCAGGTCTTCCTCAACGGTCATGCCCACAATCTGGTTGTCCGGGTTCTGGAAGACCATGCCCACGGTCCTCCGGAGATCTCTCAGGGCGGACGAATCCTTCGTGTTCATGCCGTCGACCCAGACATCGCCCGACGTGGGCGACAGAAGACCGTTTAAGTGTTTGGCGAGCGTTGTCTTGCCGCATCCGTTCGGACCGATGAGGGCCACATACTGCCCGTCGCCAATCTGCGCGTCAACCGAGAAAAGGACCGGGGGGCCTTCCGCCGTATAACGGAATTCGAGGTTTTCGATTCGGATCATGGCTCGAGCCTTCCTCTCCTGTCTGTTCAAATGTTGATTCGACCGCGGATTTTCATCGCGATGGCGGCCGCCGCCGTTATTTTCAGCACGTCGCCGGGCGCAAAAGGAAGAACGCCTGCCGCAACCGCCTTGGCCGGCGACAGGTCCGCCACGACCATGAGTTGAAGAACCCCGAGGGAGTATACGATGATTCCACCCGCGAGCATGGACAGAACCAGCCACGTGAAACCGGCTTTTTCCCTCATTTCGACAAGCTTTCCAATGACGAAGGCCGCGACGACGAACCCGACGATATACCCCCCTGTCGGCCCCATGAGGACACCGAGGCCCGCTTTACCGCCCGAGAATACGGGGAGACCGAGAATGCCGAGGAGCACGTAGACGATCTGGCTGAGCGCCCCGAGTCCTCCTCCAAGCAGGGCCGCCGCGAGGTAGAGGAAAAAAGTCTGGAGGGTGATGGGCACGGGCTGCAACGGTATGGATATGATCGCCCCTGCCGCTGTCATGGCCCCGAACATGGACGCATAGACCATCCCCTTCAGCGGCAACCGTTCTTCCTTCATTTTCTATCCCCTAAAATAAAAGGTGCGCTTTCCCTGATTTTGATTTATGTGTTCAGTGTCATGAAAGGCTGTCTTATCTGCCCCGAATGCGCCTACACGACCGCGGATCGAAGGCGCAGGTGCTGCGAATACTGCCGCGCGGCGCTTATCGGGAAATGCCCGATCTGCAAGAAACCCATCCGTGAGGAAAGGGCCATCTACTGCAAAGACTGCGGAACGAAACTGCGGATCTCCTGCGTACCGATTCAGTAGGAAGCAGTGATGAGTGGAGAGTGGTGAGTGGTGAGGAAAAAAATAAAAAAAGAAAATTTTTCACTCTTCACTCCTCACTATCCACTAGCCACTATTCACTAGAGGTACGTCACGTCTCCCGAAACGATGCGGTGGAGGTATCCCGCCTTATCCCTGAGAAGAAGAAAGCCGTCTTCGTCAACGTCCTGAATCTCCCCGCTCAGTGCACGGCCGATACGATCTACGCGCACGTGCCGGCCCGTGGCGCCGGCAGAGGCCTTCCAGCGGTCGAGTATCAGAGGGAACCGCCCTTCAAGAAAGAGGGCGTAAACCCTCTCGAAGTGCTCGAGGAAAGACCTGAGCAAGACAGCTCTCGAATGCTTCGTTCCCGTTTCGACAAGGATGGATGTGGCGCTTCCCCGGATCTCCTTCGGGAATTGCCGAGCCGGGATATTGACATTGAGTCCCAGACCCACCACGATGAAGTCAATGGCATCGGGTTCCGTGCTGATTTCCGTGAGGATGCCCGCAATCTTCCTGTCCCCGGCGAGAATATCGTTCGGCCATTTCACCGCGGGCCGCGAAGGGAGATAGGGGACGAGGGCATCGCAGACGGCAACTGCCGTCACGAGCGTCAACTTCGGCGCTTCCGCCGGCGACACTTCCGGGCGCAGGACGAGAGAGAGGTAAAGGCCGCCGCCGCCGGCCGGTGAGAACCAGCTTCGGCCGCGCCGGCCCCTCCCAAGCGTCTGTTTCTCGGCCAGGACAATCGTTCCCTCGGGAATGCCCCGGCCTGCAAGTTCCTTGGCCCTCGAATTCGTGGAATCCGTCTCCGGGAGGTGGACGATCTCGCCCTTGCCGAAGATCGTCGTGCCGAGGCCAGAGCGCACCTCACGGGGGAAAAGACGATCGGGCACCCGATGGAGCAGGTAACCTTTCCGGGGCGAGGACTCGATCTCGTACCCCTCTGCGCGGAGCTTGCAGACGTGCTTCCACACGGCGGAACGGGTCATGGACATTTCGACGCTGAGCCCCTCGCCTGAAATCCAGCCGCCTTCCGCCTTTTTGAGCCGCTCCAGAAGCGCTTCCTTACCCTCCATCATCCCCCGCCCCCAAAAATCACAGGCCGCCCCCCTGGCGTGGCGGCGCCCCTCCATAACACCCTCCCCGAATGATTGTCAACCTTAAAATAGCTTGCGGTTGACAATCGGACGGGCCAGAAAGGCACAGGGGCAAAACAGACATATGCGGACCCGATCCGGGGCCGACGAGAGAGAATTTTCCTTGAAGGATCTTGAGGATTGGATTACATTGGCGCGTCATTGGCACTCCATTCCGAAGAGAGGAAAAGATGAGCAAGCACAAGAAAATCGAACGCAAAAAGGAACTCGACCGGAGGCGTAAAAGACGCAAGGAGAGAAACAAGCTCAGGGCCAAAGGTCTTCTGCCTCCCGCGAACGAAAAGAAAGCCTGATCCAGGGGCCGCACCTGACCACGGTCACGGTCCCATGCTGCATGCCGGTCCCGGTCGCGAACTCCTCTCATGAAAAACTATATCGTCCGTGTCATCAGTGAGCAGGCAAACGTCGTCGGTCTTGCCTGTGTGACAACGGACCTCGTCAACGAATCCTGCCGTCTGCACGGCGCCTACCCCACGGCCTGCGCCGCCCTGGGCCGGGCCCTGACCGGCGGGGCCCTGATGGCCTCGCTTCTGAAAATGGGTCAGCGTCTCGCCCTGAAATTCGAGGGAAACGGGCCACTCAAAAAGATGATTGTCGAAGCGGATTACGAGGGCAACATCCGCGGCTTCGTGGCTGTCCCTGAAATCGACCTGCCGCCGAGGAACGGGAAGTTTGACGTCGCGGGTGCCGTCGGGACCGAGGGCGTCCTCACGGTCATCAAGGACACGGGCCGCAAAGAACTCTACAACGGCGTCGTAAGGATCCGCACCGGCGAAATCGCCGAGGATATCGCCTACTATTACGCCGAATCCGAGCAGATCCCCACGGCCGTCGCCCTGGGAGTCTACATGGAACCGAGCCTGGAGGTATCGGCGGCGGGCGGTTTCCTGGTGCAGTCCCTGCCCCCGTCAGACGAAAATATGATAGACCGCCTGATCGACAACATCCGCAGGCTCCCTTCCTGCACGCAGCTGCTCCGCGAGGGGGAGTCCCCTGAGTCCATCCTCGAAGCGATCTTCCGCGGGATCCCCTATGTCACGCTGGAAAGACACGAACTCCGATACCTCTGCACCTGCAGCCGTGAACGAATCGAGAGAGTCCTTCTTTCCCTGGGCGGGGAGGAACTGGCCGACATGATTGAAAAACAGGGCCGGGCCGACGTGACCTGCGAGTTCTGCCGCAAAACTTACGCGCTCGAACGGACCGAACTCGAGGCCCTCCTGGATTCCCTGCAAGCCCCGGGCAGCCCTGAAGGGTGAACCCATGATGGAAAACGAGCCTGTCCTCAGGCTGGGCTTCTTTATCTGAACCCTGCTGACCATCGCCCTCCTGGAAGGCTGGGCGCCGCGCCGTCCCCTGACGACACCGAAAGCGGTGCGATGGTTTAACAACCTCGGGATTGTGGCCGTCAGCACGCTGATCGTGCGCATCCTTTTTCCCATGATGCCCGTCGGCTTAGCCCTGGTGGCCTCCGAGAAAAGCTGGGGGCTCCTCAACAATGTCCCCATGCCGCACTGGCTCGCCATCCTCGCCGGTGTCGTCGTCTTCGATTTTTTCATCTACCTCCAGCACGTCGTCTTTCATTTCACGCCCGCGCTCTGGCGCCTCCACATGGTCCACCACTGCGACCTGGATTTCGATCTCACGACCGGGATCCGCTTCCACCCGGTTGAAATCGTTCTCTCCATGGTCATCAAGCTCGGAATCGTCTGTCTCTTCGGACCGCCGGCCCTGTCGGTTCTCATCTTTGAGATCATTTTGAACAGCACCGCCATGTTCAGCCACAGCAATTTCAGACTTCCTCCCGTCATGGACCGGTGGCTTCGTCTCATCATCGTGACGCCGGACATGCACCGCGTCCATCACTCCGTCATCATCCGGGAGAGAAACAGCAACTTCGGCTTCAACCTCTCCTGCTGGGACCGCCTGTTCGGGACCTACCGGGACCAGCCGGAAAAAGGCCACGAGGGCATGGTCATCGGTCTTGCCAATTTCCGGGCGGCGGAGAAGCTGAATTTACCGAGACTGCTGGCCATGCCTTTCACCCGCCGGCACCCCTAGGGCGCAGATCGGGAACAGGCTTGACGTCCCGATCCCGATTTCCTATAGTAGGTGAAATTTTCCGGCGGCAAAAGCCGCGAGGCAATTTTTTCTATCCAAGGAGGGCCATTGCCCAGAGAGAAAGAGCGCGACCGGGTCGAAAGACTCTATTCCAAGGTCGACGTCTATCACCTCGTGGAAAACCTGGAGAGCTGCCTTCAGTGCGGCAAGTGCGCGGGCATCTGCCCCGTCGCGAGCCTCTCCCCGTCCTACAACCCCCGTCAGATCATCCACGACATCCTGAGCGGAAGCGAAAAACGCTGGCTCGAAAGCGAGGAGATCTGGCAATGCTTCTGGTGCGCTTCCTGCTACACGCTCTGCCCCTCCGACATTTTCTTCCCCCTGCTCATGATGCAGATCCGCTACCTCGCTCTGGCAGGCCGTCACGGGCTCCAGTACTTCACGCCCTTCAAGCGCTTCGCCCAGAGGGCCCGGGAGGACGGTCTCACCTTTGCGCCGGCAAACCCCAAAAGCCGTGATCGGATCATGAAGATCCGCACCGGCATCGGTCTTTCCCCGTGGCCGGACATTTCGGACAAGGCCCGGGAGCACTATAGGGCGCTCTTCGACCTGACCGGAACGACGGCGTTTCTCGAAAACCTCGAGGAAGGGGAGCAAAAACCGCTCCCGTTGAATTACATGGAAGGCAGGATCACACGTGCAGGCAGAAAGGGTCGTCCGGCCGGAAAATAAGATCCCCGAGGTCCCGCAGTCCGTCTTTCTTTTCAGAAGCTGCACGGGAAGCCTCGAATATCCGGGTACCGAAAGCGCGGTGAGGGAAACCCTGCGCATCCTCGGCATCGAGGCCGTGATGGACCCGGACCAGACCTGCTGCTCGGGTTATCTCCTGACCTGCTCGGCCCACAAGCCGGAGGTGTCCCTGGCCGTGACGGCGCGCAACCTCGCCCTGGTCGAACAGAAGGGCCTCGACACCTACACCTTCTGCAACGGCTGTTACGGCTATCTCAGCGAACTGTCCCACATCCTCCTCCACAACCCCGCCTACCTCGCCATGGCCAATGACCTCATCGCCCGCTGGGGTTACCGCTATGAAGGCCGGACCGGGATCTTCCACGTCCAGGAGATGTGGTACCGCCTCAGGGACCGGCTCACCGAAAAGATCGTCCGCCCCCTGAAGGGCCTTCGGGTGGGCATCCACTACGGGTGTCACTACCTGGCCAAACAGTACGGCATCCTCGACGACGGCGGTTATCCCACCTTCCACGAAGAACTCGTCGAACGGATGGGGGGCACCCCCGTCTTCTACAAGGAGCGTCAGCTCTGCTGCGGCTACGCGGTGGGCAGGGGATTCACCCACCGCGAGGAAATCGTCCAGCCGCACCTCCACAGAAAATTCCTGAGCGCCGGGGAGGCCGGCGTCGAACTCATGACCACCGTGTGCCCGGGCTGCAACGTCGCCCTCGACCGGGAGCAGCCCAACCTGAACAGGCGATACGGCACGGACTTCGGGATCCCCGTCATAGACCTCGCGCAGCTCATTGCCCTTGCCATCGGCGTACCCGTTCAAAAACTGGGGTTCGAGGCCAACACCGTGCCCCTCGGCGATATTTTAAAAAAAATCGCGCCGGAGAAAGGAAACTGATCGATGCACGACCGCGTGAAAAGGGCGCTTGTCATCGGTGGAGGCCCCGCCGGGATGGAGGCCGCGATCCAGATCGGTCAGGCCGGATTCGGGGTTATCCTCGTCGAACGGGAGCCCGAGCCCGGCGGAACCCTGAAAAAACTGGTCAGCAGCTTCCCGAAATGGGAAAATCCGGCTGATCTGGTCATGGTCAAGAGGCAGATGGCCGAGGACAATAGAAATGTCGAGTGCCTCACCGGCACGACCGTCCTCTCGGCCGAGCGGCGGCAGAAGGGCTTCCGGGTCACCCTGCGGCAGTCGATAAACGGGGGAAGCCGGGAAGTGAACGTGGACGCCGTCATCCTGGCCACGGGTTTTGACCTGATGGACGTCTCCATTTACGGGGAATACGGATACGGGATCTACCCGAACGTCATGAGCTCCCTGGAATTTGAAGACCGAATCAGGGGCTGGAAAGAGGGCGCGGGGCCGCCGCCCAAAGGGGTGGCCTTCTTCAAATGCGTCGGCTCCCGCGACCGATCCAAGGGGTTCCCCTACTGTTCGAGGATCTGCTGCATGTACACGGCCAAGCAGGCGGGACTGGTGAAAGATCTCTTCCCCGGCGCAAAGGTCTACGTCTTCTACATGGACTACCGTGCCGCGGGCAAGAGGTATGAAGAGTTTGTCCGCGACGTCATCGAGAAGAAACACGTTCGATACGTGAGAGGCCGCCCCGCGAAGGTCGTTCCTGAAAACGGCAGGCTCCTCGTCCGGGCCGAGGACACCCTGATGGGTATACCCGTCGAGGTCGCCGTGGATGCGGTGGTTCTCGCCTCCGCCATCGTCCCCCGGGCGGAGACTCGAGCTCTGGCAAAGATGTTCGGTGCCCTGACGGACGAGTACGGGTTTATCGAATCCCTGCCTTACGTGCCGGCGAGATGCGGTGAGAAGGTTTTCTTCGCCGGCGGCTGCGGTTTCGCCGTCGAGACGCAGGGCGCCCTCCAGCAGGGCGCGGCGGCAGCCGCCGAGGTTATAGCGCTCCTCAGCAAAAGCGAGTTTTGAGTCAAGATGAACACGGAGATATACAAACCCCTGCGACTCGATGAGATCGACAATGCCCTTCAGCGGGAAGTGAAGGAGAAGCTCGACGTCGATATCGAGACGTGTCTCGAATGCGGGAAATGCTCGGGCGGCTGCTCCAACGGGCACATCTTCGACTACACGCCCCGCAAGATCGTCCAGATGGTGAAGCTGGGGGATGAGGAGACCCTCGCGGGCATGGATGCGCTGTGGGCCTGCCTTTCCTGCCAACTCTGCCTCGATCGATGCCCATCGGGCATCGACATCCCCCGTATCCTGGATTACCTTCGTGAAAAGGCGGTAAAAAGGGGTGTAAAGGCCACCCGTCCCCATGTTCATCTCTTCATGGGGTTGATGCTCGAGCAGGCCGGGGAAAAGGGACGCGTCTCAGAGGTGCCCCTCATGATCCGTTTCAAGAAAAAAACCGGCCAGTACCTGATGGATGCGGGGCTTGGCTTCAGAATGTTCCTGAAGGGCAAATTGAGCTTCTCCCCGTCGCGGATGCGAAAACCGGAAGACCTGAAAAAATGCCTCGGCGACAGGAAGAGCGAAGATAAGGGTTGAAGCCGATGGACATAGCCTATTTCCCGGGATGCTCGCTCCATTCGATGGCGCGTGAATACGATCGTTCGGCGCGTCTCGTCTGCGAACGCCTCGGCATCAGCCTCGTCGAGGTGGAGGACTGGAACTGCTGCGGCGCAACCGCCGCGCACAGCCTCGATCACGAGCTGGCCCTGGGTTTGGGCGCCCGGAACCTCTCTATCGTCCACCGAATGGGTCGCGACGCGGTCACGACGCCCTGCGCGGGCTGCTTCAGCCGCCTCAAGACGGCGGCGCACGAACTGGCGCATCCCGGAAGCCTGGCCCGGAGCCTGGAGGAGAGACTCGACACCGACTTCAGCCGCCTGCCGGGCGTCACCCACCTCCTTCAGCTTCTCATGGAGGCGCGCGGACCGAGGGGCCTGGCCCAGCCCGTCGTGAAGCCCCTGAAGGGTCTCAGGGTCGCAGCCTATTACGGCTGCCTCCTCACCAGACCGCGTCACGTCGTTCAGTTCGACGATCCAGAGCAGCCCTCATCGATGGACGGCCTCCTCCGGGCCCTCGGGGCGGAAACGGTGAAGTGGTCTCACAAGGCCGAATGCTGCGGCGGCTCCTTCGCCGCTTCGGAACCGGGCATTGTCGTCGATCTCGGCGGCCAGGTCCTCGAGGCCGCCTGCCGTGCCGGCGCCGAGGCCGTCGCGGTTGCCTGCCCCATGTGCCAGGTGAACCTCGACAGCCGCCAGGACGAAATCAGGAAGGAGCGGGTCGACGTTCACAGCCTGCCGGTCATCTATTTCACGCAGCTCATGGGTCTTGCCTATGGATACCCGCCGCGCGAGCTGGGACTCCGGCGCCTTCTCGTCACTCCCTTTCCCCTTCTGAAGGGGAAAGGTTATTTCTGATCGCTCAAGCCGGCATTTCATCCGCCCACCTTCAACGCGTTGATTTTTTACTGAAAACCCCAAACTGACGCCTGTGATTTTCATTATAGACTACAGATGGGAACCGTGATAATTGTTGAAATGATAAAACAAGTTCAATACCCATACCTGTTTTCTGCAAGCCCAACGGAGTCACCACCATGAAAGATCGGGAAAGAAAAGTTAACACATTTTCGGAGGAACTTTTTTCGCTGAGATCCAAGATGCAGGAGGAAAGCCCCCATGACATTATCTATGTGGTGCAGGACGGAAAGTTCAGGTTCGTCCATCCTCATTTTGCGGCCGTGGGCAAATACAGGGAAGATGAAATGCTGGGAAAAGAGTCTCTCCAGTTTATCCACCCCGATGACCGTGACGCGGCCAGACGAAATGCCGTCAAGATGTTGAAAGGCGAGATCACGGCACCTTACGAGTTCAGGATCATCGCGAAAGACGGGTCGGTGAGGTGGGTCCAGGAAACCATTCACCCCATTGTGTACAGAGGCAAACGGGCCGTGCAGGGCGACGCCATGGATGTCACGGCGCAGAAGGAGGCGGCGGACCGATTGCGGGAACTCGAGGCTCTGCAACAGTCCATCCTCGACGCGCTCCCCATCGCGGTGATCGGCATGCAGAACCGTCGTGTCGATTTCGCCAATCATGCCGTGGAGGACGTGTTTGGATGGAAGCCTCAGGAGCTGGTCGGCCAAAGCTCGAGGGTGCTGTATCGCAACGACGAAGATTTCGAGAAAATCGGCAGGGATGTCTACAGGGTGCTCAAAAAGCAGCGGACCTACAAGGCGGAGTTTCCTTGCCAGCGCAAGGACGGGGAGCGGATTGTCTGCCTGTTGAGCGCTTCGATTGTGGGGGAGACCCTCCGGGGCAAGCATATCATTGCGACCTATGAAGACATCACGGAACGAAAACGGGCCGAAGAGGCGCTGGCAAAAAGCGAGAAGAAGCTCAAGGAGGTCCTGAAGATCTACCGGAAAAAAGGTGCTTGACCCCCCCCGGCTGGCGGAGCGAGACAGAAAAGGGCCGGCGGGAAATGTTCTCATTGGTCATTCAATGAACTTGAACCGGAAAGGCTGCAATGGACATCACATCGGCCCTGTTCATCGTTCTGGGTCTTGCCCTCTTCGAATCGATCACCAGCATAGACAACGCCATCATAAACGCCGAGGTTCTGCAGGGCATGCAGCCCCGGGCGCGCAGGTGGTTTCTCACCTGGGGGATTTTTATCGCCGTCTTCGTCGTCCGTGGCGTTCTCCCCTGGCTCATCGTCTGGGTCATGACACCGGCCATAGGGCCCTGGGACGCCCTGACGGCGAGCTTCACCGGCGATCCGGCGGCGCTGGAGGCCATACAGAAAAGTTCGCCCGTTCTTCTGATGGGGGGAGGCGTCTTTTTCATTTTCCTTTTCTGCCACTGGATCTTCATCGAACCTAAGAAGATCGGCATTCCCGTCGAGCGTTTCATTTCACGGCAGGGCGCCTGGTTCTACGCCGTCGTCTCCGTCACCCTGACGCTCATCGTCTGGTTTGCCCTCGAGGACAGCCCCATGCTCGCTTTCGGGGCCGTCGTGGGTTCCTCGGCATTCTTCATCACCCACGGCTTCAAGCGTTACGCCGAGGAGCAGGAGGCGCGGATTCTCTCGGGCGAAGCGCACATGTCCGACGTCGGGAAGATCCTCTACCTCGAGGTGATCGACCTGACCTTCTCGATCGACGGCGTCGTGGGGGCCTTCGCATTCACCCTTTCGGTGCCCCTCATCCTGCTGGGCAACGGGATCGGCGCCGTCGTCGTCCGCCAGCTCACGATCTACGGCGTCGACCGTATCAGGAAATACGTCTACCTCAAGAACGGCGCCATGTACTCCGTTTTCGTGCTGGGCTGCGTGATGATCGCCCATGGCTTCGGGATCCACATCCCGGAGTGGCTCGCCCCCGTGGCGACGTTTTTCATCGTCGGCTTCTTCTTTTTCAAGTCCGGCCGACAGGCCCGGCAGGCCGGGGCGTGAAGGATAAATCGCATGCGCAACTCAAAAGGGCTGACCGGAATCGGTCAGCCCTTTTGAGTTATCGACGTCTTTCAATCCTTTACCTGACGGGGGTCAATCCCACTTGTCTTTGCCTTTATCCTTCCCGTGATCCCGGCCGGGGGGTTCCTTCCAGTCCCCGGGTTTTCCGCCTTTTCCGCGAGCATCGTCCCCGTAGGATCGATCGCCCCCTTTGCCTTTGTCCTTTTTGACTTCCTTCCCGTGCTTGCCCTTCTTGCCGTACTTGCCGTCGTCCATGGCGTAGCGGTTCTTTTTTCCTTTGGACTCTTTCGCCGCCGCCCAGTCGATGGCCACAAAGTCTTTTCCCTGCCCCCGCATCTTCATGACCCTGTTCTCCGGATAATCGTAGTATTCGGAGACATACCTGAGGTTGACCATGTTGACGATATCGGCATCCTGCAAGACAATTTGGTTCCATTGATGGCGTGGATGTTTCTTGTAATGGCCGTAGGCCTTCCCGTAGGGTGGGCCTTTCACCACGACGGGTACGGGGACGTAATACACCTCGGGGCCGATGCCGTACCGGACGGAGATGTCCCACCAGTTCATCCCGCCGAGGCGAAGATCCGCGATGACACCGGGGGCTACATGGGCCCGCGCGGCCATGAAGAAGACGACGGGAAGATCGTTGTAATGAATTCCGCGTTCCCTGACATGGATGACCTCGCGCTCCGGTACCCTGAAGTAGTTGCTGACACCGAGATAGAACCCCCGTATGCCCTCGCTGCCCATGGATATGCCGAGATCCACATTCGTAGCCGACGCTGCCGGGATAAAGCCGGCGAAGAGAAAAAAGGCTGCACTCAAAATGACTATTGTTTTTCGCATGTTACCCTCCTGATATGCTTCCATTCACCTGCGTTTCAGCTTTCTGTATCGCCTGAACGACTTACCCATAAAGCTTGTGATTCAGCATAGTCCATGCCAGAAGTACCGCTCGCTCGACCTTATGATGTAAACGTACCTGCCGGGAAAATGTTGACTGAATTTTTATTATCCCCTGTAAATTCAAGGTTTTACTTAAGACAGAAAAAGGTCGCGGCCGATTCGCCGCAGCCCCTTCAAGGGTGACGGGGGTCTCTCCCCGCGAGAGAATCGATTAGACTATACTGACGATTTCGATATCGAAAACCAGTATCTTCCCGGCAAGGTAATGGTTGAGGTCCATCCTGACGAATTCGTCGTGTATCTCTTGCACGAATGCCGGAACCCTGTTATCCCCGCCGTCACTCAATTCGACGACCATCCCCACCTCGAGATCCATCCCCTCCGGGATGTACTTTTTACGGAGATCGACAAAGAGATCCTCTTTGCGCTCCCCGTAGGCATCGGCAGGCAGTATGGTCACCGTCTTTTTGTCACCGACGGCCATCCCCATGACCGCGTGGTCGAACCCCCTGACCAACTGTCCCGACCCGACGGTGAAGGACAGCGGCGACCGTCCCTGCGAGGAGTCGAAAATCTCGCCGCTCTCCAGGCGTCCCGTGTAATGTACGCTTATCGCATCCCCTTCCCTGATGGTTCTTGACATGGTTCGCCTCCCTGCCTGACGGCCCTGGTCCATAAAAATTCAAGGCCGCCAGAACCCTGCGGAGCCCGGCGGCCTTACCAGCACCACAAAATTTGACTTTTTCGAGCCTGTTGTGCCCTGTCAACCGGAATCAAACAAGGCAATTTTTCGGCATACTATGACGTCGATAAGACAAAGTCAAGCACCATCCAAACCCGCACCCAAGAAGGAGAAAAACGATTTTTTAATGATCGGAACGACCGGATATGTTAGAAAAAGAAAGATGGCGGATCGACCATCCCCCCTCAGGGGATCAAAACACTTCGACAAGTCCGGGATATCGCGCAAAGGAGAAACCCGTCATGAAGCCGAAGGACATTTATCTTCTCCTGAAAAACACCTACGAGGAATGGAGTCGTGATCGGGCCTCTCTGATGGCGGCCGCGCTCGCCTATTATACCATCTTTTCCCTGGCACCCCTGGCCATCATCATGATCGCCATCGCAGGCATTTTCTTCGGTGAGAAGGCCGCTCAAGGCGAACTTGTGGCGGCCATCCAGGGCATGGTGGGGGAGCACGGCACCCACGTCATCCAGGGGCTGATCATGAGCTCGGCCAGCAAAAAAGCGGGCATTATCGCCGCAGCCATCGGTTTCGCCACCATGATGTTCGGCGCGTCGAAATTGTTCGGGGCCCTTCAGGACGCTCTCAACAGCGTCTGGGAGATCGAGCCCGTCAAGGGAGGGTTCAAGGGCGTGATCCGCAAGCGCCTCATCTCCATGGGCGTTGTGCTCATGAGCGGACTTCTTCTCCTCGCCTCGCTCTTCGCCGGTACCGCACTGGCAGCCGTCAGGACCGTGATCGGGGACTCGATCCCCGGTATCGGGTATCTTTTTGTCCTGATCAACTTCCTCTTGCCCTTCCTGCTCACGACCACCCTCTTTGCCGTCATCTTCAAGGTGCTCCCCGACGCGAAGGTCGCCTGGCGGGACGTCTGGATCGGCGCCGCGGCCACGTCCTTCTTTTTCGCCATCGGGCAGATGCTGAGCAGCTTCTACCTCGGGAGCAAGAACATGGCCTCGACCTACGGCGCGGCCGGCTCCCTCGTGGTCCTCATTTTCTGGATCAACCTCGCCGCCCAGATCTTCCTCTACGGTGCGGAGTTCACGCAGGTTTACGCCTGCCGTTACGGCTCCTGCATCGTAGCCGCCGGGGGCTCGCGGCCCGACAGCGCGATGCGCGAAGGCCGGACGGAATAAGCGGTCCCTGAAACCGGCAGGAAGACAGGAAAGGCGCCGGCCTGCCTTTCGCTGCTGTCGGCACGGTCCTCGTTTTCTGCCGTTACGGCTCCCGCATCGAGCCTTCAGCCCCGATCGGACCCTTTGTCAGGTTCCGTCCGCCCCTGTTTGAGGATCACGCAGGCCGGTCATTTCCACTCGCACGGAGCGTGCCTCGGTGACAGCCGGCGGGCGGGGCCGGGTCCCGCCGGGGGCGGCCGATGCTCATGTTTCGCCCTCCTTCAGCGTGGCCGCCTTCCGGTCACCTGCAATCCCGCGGAAACCCCTCAGGCTGGTATGTTTATTGCTAATTTGAACGATGACGTAACGGGCAAGACGGAAGGGAACCATTTCGGACGCTAAAAACAGGACAGACGGGCGGGTCTTATGGATGAAAAGGCTAAAAAAATCAGGGCATTAATCATTGATGACAACAAGGACCTGTGCCAGATCCTCAAGGAGTACCTGGAGAAGACGGGCCGGTTCGAGGTGCCATTCTTCACAAGCGCAAAGGCCGGGATCAGGTACGCCAAGACCCGGAAGGTCGATGTCATTCTGCTCGACCTCATGATGCCCGAGATGGACGGGACCCAGGCAGCCGAACAGCTGCTCGAGGATCAGAACACGAGCGAAATCCCGATCATCTTCATCACCGCCGCCATCAAGAAAAGCGAGGTCGAGGAAAGGTACGGCTACATCCAGGGCCATCCGATTCTGGCCAAGCCCATTCTGCCGGGTCAGATCATCAAAAAAATTGAAAGCGTTCTCGGCATGAAAGACAGTTCCCTGCCCATCATGTCGGACGGCTATCCCGCCTGAGAAGCCCGTCAGCAGATCCGGAGAGCCCTTCGCGGCGCTGTCAGATCTGTTTTTTTATACCCCCCCTGAAAATCACGTGCTCCAGGAACAAAGCAGCCAGGATTCCCACGACAAACCCGTTTCCAATGACCGGCCTTATCATCACCGGAAAGGCCCTTGTCGCCTCCGGCGGCAGAAAGGCGATCAGCGTCCCCAGAAGGATGGGGAGCCCCACGATGAGGCCATCCGTGAATTGATAACGCTCTGCGGACTCGAAGATCACGGACAGCCCGGCTGCCACCTGGGCACAGAGAATGTAGAGAAACACGCTCCCCACCACAACGGCAGGCACCCTGCCCGCAATAAGGATCAGCGCCGGTGAGAAAGAGAGGATCAGAAGCAGGAAAGCCGCCGGCACCAGGGTGTAGCGGGATGCGCATCCCGTTGAAGAAATCACGCCGGGGCTCAGGGAAAAATTGACGGGGCCAATCACCCCGAGGAGCCCCGACGCGACGTTGGCCAGTCCCGTCAGGAAGATCCCTCTCGTAATCCTCCCCTGCTCATGGCCCGGTTTGAGAAGCTCGTTCACGGACTGGATGGATCCCAGATCATTGATGGACAGCGCCATGAAGCAGATGATGAATGAGATCAGCACCCCCGGATTGAAATCAAGCTCCAGCGTCAGATCGCTCAGGAACCCAGAAAAGAGCGCCGCTCCGGACGCGGCCTCCGGCGCCGCCGGCATGACGGCCAGGTGAAGGACCGTGCCCCCGAGCATGGCCCAGACGATCAGGGTGGCCTTCCAGACCCCTTTCAGGCTGCGGTGCAGGGCAAAGATCGCCGCGACGAGAGCGAAGGCGAAGAGGACGTTGGCCTGCGACGCCGGATGGCCGGGTGATTTGACGATCAGGTTCATCGACGTCGGCAGCAGCGTAAAGGCGATGAGCAAGAGCACGCAGGCCACCACGCGGGCGGTGAAAAGCCTTCGAAGATAACGGAAGAGGCCGGCGGCGCTCAGAAAGGACAGAAGCACCCCCCCGGCGATGATGGCCGTGTAGACCGACGAGCGGCTGAATTCCCTGCTGGCGATGATTCCGACAAGAAGGACCGTGGAGGGACCGATGATCAGGGGCAGGCGGTGACCGAGAAACACCTGGAGGATCAGTGCGGCGGCCATGACAAAGGCCATTTTCTGGAGATATACAATCTGCGCCGCCGGATCGCCGGAGTGGATTTCGCCGGCGATCTTTCCGATGATCACGACGACCGGGACGGCAATGGCAAACCACTGCAACCCCAGGAGCATCGTCTCGCCCGCGGGGGGCCTTTCGTCGAGGCTGTATTTCAGATCTATCAATGGATCTCCCCTTTTTTCGTCTGCCGCTCGAGCCGCCCGCCTCTTTCTTTTTTACCCGGCGGCGGCACAGGATGCAAATTCTTATTTTGACGGGGTCCCCGCCGCTGCGGGATCCGGCACGGGGGGCATCTTTTTTTCCTTTGAAAATATCCGTGAAAGGACATATAAGGGCTTTTCCGTTTTTGGAGGTCAAAACATGGATAAAGAGGAGACGGTGATTGAAACCGGGTGAGTCGGGCCCAAAAATATCGATGGCGCTTTTGACCCTCATGGTCTTTGTCGGCGCCTTACTTCTCTTCGGAATGGAACCTCTCGTGGGCCGGCTCCTGACGCCGTATTTCGGCGGCGCGGCCCATGTCTGGCTCACCTGCCTCATGTTCTACCAGGCCATGCTCATGGTCGGCTACCTGTATGCCCACCTGCTGGCCCGGAAACTGGGGGGATGGCATCTCGTTCTTCTGCTCCTGCCGCTCGTCAATCTGCCCCTGACCGTCAGGGCGACACCCGACGCCCACGCGCCGCTCCTCCAGGTGCTTGTCATCCTCTTCGTGCACGTGGCCATCCCTTTTATCGTTCTTTCCACCACCGCTGTCGTGGCCCAGTCCTGGCTGAGCCACTCGTCGCTGGGACGTCGTTATGAACCTTACCCCCTGTACTCGGCCTCCAACGCGGGGTCTCTTATCGCACTCCTCGGCTACACATTCATCGCCGAGCCCCTCGCGGGGGTGCGCCTGCAAACGCATCTGTGGACGGCGGCCTATGTCCTGTACGTCGTCATCGTCGTCCTGGCCTGGTTCCACCTCCGCCCCGCGCGCGCGGCCGGTGAAAAGACGGCGTCCTCCGATGAGGCTCCCCTGAAAACAGAAAGCAGAATCTACGTTCAGTGGCTTCTCCTGAGCAGTCTCCCCTCGGCCCTGCTTCTCGCGGTGACGAATTACATCGCCCTTGAAATCGGCTCCTTCCCGCTTACCTGGATTGCGCCGCTGGCCCTGTACCTGGGAAGCTTCATCGTCACCTTCCGGACCGACGGCGGCATTCCCCGGTATGTGGGCCGGTTCTGGCCGGAGATGCTCTTTCTGTCTTTTTTTCTCTACGTCTGGGAATCCACCTCTGCGCTGATCATCCTCGTGCATTTGATCGTATTCTTTTTGATATGCCTCGTTGCCAACGGGCGCCTCTACGAGATCCGGCCGCCCGCGCGGCACCTGACAAACTATTACCTGGCTATCGCCTTCGGCGGATGGCTTGGCGGAGCGGCGGTCAGTCTCATCGCGCCCTTCGTTTTCAAGGGCCTTTATGAATATCCCCTCCTGATGCTCTTCCTTGCCGCCGCCTTCTGGTGGTGCCGCGGACCGTCGATGAAGTTAGCCGGGAATAAACCGTCCCGGGCCGCCATCGGCGCCCGCCTCGCGGCGGTCCTTCTTCTCGGATTTTTCATCGTGAAGGAGAGTCTCGTTCTGCTCGAGTATCCTGTCGTATACCGGCACCGAAACTTTTACGGGACCTATCGCGTCAAGGATCTCCCTTCCGTCGATTTGAGTCACTATGTGGTGAGAAAGCTGATACACGGCATGACCCTCCACGGGGCGCAGCTGCTGCAACCCGAGTGGCGCCTGATGCCCATTTACTATTACTATCTCGGCGGGGGCATATCCCAAGTCTACACGACGAAGTCGCCGCCCCGGGACATTGCCGTCCTGGGGCTCGGTGCCGGCGCCGTGGCCGCCTACGCGAAAGAGGGCGACCGGGTCAGTTATTACGAGATAGATCCCGACAACGAAAAGATCGCCCGCCGGTGGTTTACCTTTCTGGAAGAATGCGAAGGGGAAGTCCGCGTCATCGTCGGCGACGGACGGCTGGCCATGCAGGTGGGTCAAACGGAGGGACGGCAGTACGATATCATTCATATGGACGCCTTCACCGGCGACGGAATTCCCACGCACCTCCTGACCCGGGAGGCCGTCGAAATATATCTGAGCCGCCTGGCGAAGGGGGGCGTTATCCTCTTCCACGTCTCCAACCGGTATTACGAACTGCGCCCGGTGATCAAGGCCACAGCCCGGGAACTGGGACTCAACGGCGCGATGAACATACCCCCGTCCCGCGACAAGCTGGAGACCTACCAGAGTTCCACCTGGTGTGTGGCCCTGGCCAGAGACCCCAGGGACCTCCGGCCCCTCCTGAAACTCGGCTGGGTACCCTTCGGCAAGGATGACGGATTGCGGGACATGGCGCCCTGGACGGATGACTACATCAACATCCTGGCCCCACTCGGCGAGAGCATAAAGAACCAGTGGCAGAATTTTCGAATGGACACGTGGCTGGATCCCTTCCGGGGCTTCTTCAAGGACAAGGGGGCTTAAATCCCCCTCTGCCGGGAGAGAAAGGGCCGGCGGAACGATTGACGCCGCAAAGACCGCAGGTTCTCCCGGAAATAGCGGCGACCCGCCCCCGCGGGAGAGGATCCGGGTTCATGAAACGGCAAAGAGGCAGTCGCCGATCAAACGACTGCCTCTTCATTTCGGGCGCGGGACGAAAACGGGCCTGCCGGGTCCCGGCGCTTTTATGCTCAAAGGTCTATTTCCTTTTCTTGTGACGCTGAGCCTTCAGACGTTTCCTGTACTTGTGCTTGGCAATCTTCTTTCTTCGCTTTTTGACGACACTCCCCATCGCTCACCTGTCACGCTTCGAGTATTTTCCCTCCCAGAGGGCGAATACTGATAGCATGGAGCAGGGATAGTATCAACCAATTTTTTAGCCTCGATTTTTCTGGCCGGCCGCCGCAGATCCGCAGATTATTTCCTTCCGGACGCTTCTCCGGGATTGATTAACCGCCAGAATACCGCGGCCCGGTAAGAGGACCAGATGTCCCGGTCAAAGGCGTAGGCGCCGCTCGCGCCGCCTGGCTCGCCCCCGGAGCCATCGGGATCGACGGAAATGCCGTGGCCCATCCCTTCCAGTCTCCAGACCTCGACGACCCCCTTGCCCCCCCTGTTTTCGTAGACGATGTGGCGGCTTCCCTGAACGACCTCATCCGTCGCCGCGTGCGAACCCGCATCGTGAACCTGTCTCCACTGTGAAGCAATCGCGCCGGCATTCAGGGGAGAGACGACGGTGTCTTTCGTCCCCTGCCAGATGCTGACAACGGGATAGGGTCCGGAATACCCCTCACACCCCCCCCTGACCGCATCGACCTGCTGTTCTTCGCTGAGCGTCCTCGAGCCGTTCATGCAGCCGACGGCCGCCATCGCGTTGGAGGCGCATCCGTAAGCCACCCCCGCCATGGGCGCGCCGCCCGCGAAGACATCGGGATAGACGGCCAACAGCACATTGGTCATGGCGCCCCCTGCCGACAGACCGGTGACGAAGACCCGCCCGGGGTCAAGGCGATGGGCGGCGATCATGGCATCCACCATCTGCTTGACGGAGAGGGCCTCGCCGACGCCGCGGGCCTGATCTCCCGGCCTGAACCAGTTCCAGCAGTTCAAGGCGTTGTTCGACACCCCCGTCTCGGGATAAAGGACGGCGAACCGATACCGCTCCGCCAGGGCGTTCCAGCCGGTCACAAGGCTGTACTTCTTTGCATCCTGGTCACAACCGTGGAGGGCGACCACGAGCGGCGCGCCCGGAGGAAGCCTGGCCGGCACATACTTGTACATCCTGACTTTTCCCGGGTTGGAGCCAAACTCCGTCACTTCCTCGAGAACACCCTTCCCACGCCCCCACAGTAAATAGGCGAGAAGGAAGAGCACGAGCGCAAGGATGAAGAGACCGGATATTCTATACCTTCGGTTCATGTTGAATGACGCCTCCGCGATGATACCCGTCCGCGGCAGGGCCGACGTCCGTCACCGCCGCCAGACCATAAACGGGATTGAAACTTTTCTCCGCCTTCATGATATAATGCCCTTCAACCCGCGGCAGCCGGCATCGGCTGAGACTTTAAACGAAAGGAGTCTGACCCGTGAAAAAGACAGGTATCGACCGTAACGTCTTCATCCCCATGCCGGTGACGCTGGTGGGCGCCCTCGTTGACGGCAAGCCCAACTTCATGGCCGTCGGCTGGGTGTCCAGGGTAAACGCCGCCCCGCCCTATATTGCCGTGGGCATTTACAGGGGCCACCACACGCCCGCGGGCATCGAGCAGAACCGCGCCTTCAGTGTGAATTTCCCGGGGACGGATCTCCTCGTCGAGACCGACTATTGCGGGATGGTATCCGGCCGAAAAACCGACAAATCGAAGATCTTTCAGCTTTTCTACGGCGAGCTGAAAACGGCCCCCATGATCGTTGAGTGCCCGCTGTGCATGGAATGCAGGCTCGTGGACGTCCGGGAACTCCCCACGAACAAGCTCTTCATCGGCGAGATTGTCGCTTCATACACGGAGGAGAAATACCTCACCAACGGGCAACCGGACTACAAAAAAATGAACGCCATGGTCCTGACGATGCCGGACAACAAGTACTGGACCATCGGTCCGTTCGCCGGTGACGCCTGGAGCGCGGGGAAGAACATGAAAAAATGACGGTCGTGCTCTCCGCTCGGTGACCGTCGTCCGTCGACTCCGCCCGGGGTTTTCAGTACCCGTAGATGAGATCCATCCTCTTGTTATACTCCTCCCGCCGTTGACGGCTGATGTTCCCCTGGATCTGCGCCTCCACGTCTTTCCATCGGGTCTGGAGGTCCTCCAGGTACACCACCCGGTCCACGCCCGCGGGTACGGGACCCCCTTTTGAGATTCTCACGATTTCATCATTGAGGCGTACCTGGTATCGCCGGAGGTTATCGTTGCTCATCATCCTGTATTGCTCGGCGAGCACCCCTTCCTGATAGGTCCGCGACGACTGGCAGGCCGTAAGAAGTGTCAGCAGGGCAATCAGCAGCAGGGGAAAAAATTTTCCGCAGACCGGGGGCTTCCCCTCTCTTTCCTTTGAAAACACCGTAACAGGCCGATCAAGCTTTTTTAGATACATGGCTCACGATGTCCTTCAGGGGCGTTCCGGGACCGAAAATCCCGTCGACCCCCAATTGCTTCAATTTCGGCACATCATCGGGCGGCACGGTTCCACCGAGCAGCACGGGTATATCGGCGATGCCGGCGCCGCGCATCAGGCGGACGACCTCCGGTACGAGTTCCATGTGGTTGCCTGAAAGCGTGCTGAGACCGACGAAATCGACGTTTTCCTCCACGGCGGCTTTCACGATCGCCTCCGGCCTCTGGTTGCCCACGTAGATCACCTCCACGCCGGCATCCCGGAGCGCCCGGGCGACAACGATGCTCCCCCGCCAGTGCGCGTCGAGTCCCAGCCTCGCGATCAGGATTCTGACTTTTCTCGCCATTTCACTTCCCCTCTATCTTTCGACGGCCGACTCTCTCACGTGAAGAGAGGCGGATTCCAGACGCCGTACTGTTTCTTCAGGACGCCGGCAAGTTCACCTTCCGTCGCGAAGGCTTTCACGGCCTCCAGCATGACATCCATGAGGTTCTCCCCCCGATCACAGGCCACGGCGACCCGGCCGAGCACCTTCCGGACCGCTTCGGCACTCCGCTCTTTTTTGATCTTTTCAAGCTTCAGTTCCTGGACGCGAAGGGTCTCGGGCAGTTTGAAAAGCTCGATGGGAAGCTTCTCGTCCTCGATCCGGAAAGCATTGATCCCGACGACGACCTGCTCACCCGATTCGATCCGGCGCTGATAGTCATAAGCGGCATTGGAGATCTCCTGGTGAATCCAACCCTGTTTCACCGCTTCCACGATACCGCCCATGCGGTCGATTTCATCTAGAACGCCGGTCATGGCCTTTTCCAGTTCGTCCGTCAGGGCCTCGACGAAATAGGACCCGCCCAGGGGGTCTATGGTGGCGGTCACACCCGTTTCGCTCTGGAGGATCTGCTGCGTCCGCAGGGCCGTGAGGGACGAAAGCTCCGTGGGGACGCACAGGGCCTCGTCATAGGCGTCGACGTGGATGGACTGGGCGCCGCCCAGGACGGCGGACAAAGCCTGATAGGCCGCCCGGGTGACGTTGTTCAGCGGCTGCTGGGCCGTGAGAGACACGCCGGCCGTCTGGACGTGAAACCGCAACATCATGGATCTGGCGTTCTTTGCCCCGAACCGCTCCTTCATCACCCTGGCCCAGAGCCTTCGGGCCGCGCGGTACTTGCAGACCTCTTCGAAGAAGTCGTTATGGGCGGAAAAGAAAAAACTCAGCCGCGGGGCAAACCGGTCCACGCCGAAGCCCCGGCGGATCAGTTCCTCCGCGCAGGCAACGGCATTCGCGATGGTGAAAGCGGCTTCCTGGACGGCCGTGCAACCCGCCTCCCGGTAGTTGTAGCCGGCAAAACTCACCGGGTTCCACCTCGGAACGTGGCGGCTGCAGTACTCGATGGCGTCACAGCTCAGCTTGAAGGACACCTCGGGCGGCAGGACGCCGGGGGCAATGGCGATGGCCGTCTCCATGAGGAAATCATTCTGGGAGGTCCCGGCGAGGCGGTCGAAGGGGATGCCGCGCGCCTGCGCGTTGGCAAAATACATGGATTGAACGATGATGTTGCAGATGGGCTGGCAGGTCACGAGCGACGTGCTCACGCAATCCACGGGGATCCCCTCAAAAAGAATGCGCATGTCCTCGAGGGTGTCGATGGCCACGCCGCCCCGTCCCACATCGGCACGGGCCTCGGGATCGGTGGAATCGTAACCCCGGAGCGTCGGGTAATCAAAAACGCCGTTGATCCCCGTGGCGCCCTGGGCGAGGAGAAACTTGTAGCGCTGATTCGTCTCCTCCGGGGGACCGAATCCGGCCAGCTGGCGCTGCGTCCAGGTACGCCCGCGGTACATCGTGCGATAGACGCCTCTCGTGAAAGGCTCCTCCCCCGGAAATCCCAGGCGTTCCCCGTAGTCGAAGCCCGGAAGGTCATCGGGCGCGTAGATCGGTTTGACCGGAATGCCGGAAAGCGTTTTCGCCTCCGCTTTGTCCTCCCCCCGCTCCGACAGACAATCGCTCCAGCGCTTTCTCTGTCCGGTAACCCCCCGCAGGGATAATTTGTTGAAAAGACCTCGCTTCATACACCCCCCTTATGTCTATCTCTGGATGTCTTCTAATCAGACCCGGCCGGTTCATCGTCAGACCGAACCCTGTTTCTTTATCACATCTGCGCGCGATAAACAGCGACAATGATCTCGATTCCCTTTCGGACCATCATGACACCGATGGCCGCCAGGAGCAGGCTGGCCAGCTTGGAGATGGTTCTCGCCCCTGAGTTCCCCAGCACGTGGTGAACAGGCTCGGCCAGCCAGAAAGCAACACCTGCCATAACAATATTGACAATGACGGCGGCCACCGTGGGAACCGGCCCGTGTTCTCCCACGAGGATGAAGAGGGTCGTGATGACCGCCGGCCCCACAATGAGGGGAACACCCAGGGGAACGGCGCCGAGGGTTTCGTGATTGCCCTGAAACATGCCCCTCTTTTCGAAGATCAGATCCGTCAGCGAGAGGACAAAAAGAAGCATGCCCCCCGCGACCATGAAATCCGCAACCGTCACACCCAGAAATTCAAGGATATAATGGCCGATGACGAGAAAAACCAGGGCCACGGCCGCGGCCGTAGCCACGGACTGCAGGATGACTCGACGGATCTTTGCCCGGTCCAGCCCCGTCGTCAGATGCAGAAAGAGGGGCAGGACGCCCACGGCGTCCACCGCGACGAAGAGGGGGAAAAAACACAGCCAGAAGGATCTCATGACAAAATCTAGAATTTTGAGTCTTGAGTTTTAAAACAACAGTTAAATTCTCCTGCGCAATTCAACATTCAAAACTCGCAACTCAAAACTGAAGCTATCCCGATAGCTTCTTCGCAATCGTGGCCACGTGGCGGCCCTGGTATCTCGCGCCGGCCAGCTCGTTTTCGCTCGGCATCCGCTCGCCCTTTCCCCCGGCGATGGTGGAAGCACCGTAGGGGGACCCGCCCGTGATCTCGTCGATGCGCGACTGCCCGGCGAAACTGTAGGGCAGCCCCACGATCACCATCCCCTGGTGGAGCAATGTGACGTGGAAAGTGAGGATCGTGGATTCCTGCCCGCCGTGCTGGGTGCCCGAACTCGTGAAGACACTCCCCACCTTGCCGACGAGGGCGCTCTTCGCCCAGAGCCCGCCTGTGGCATCGAGGAATTGCCTCATCTGGCCGCACATGTTCCCGAAACGGGTGGGCGAACCGAAGATGACGGCATCGGCACCGGCAAGTTCATCGACGGTGCACAGGGGAACGTGGGCCATGGCCTTCTGGGCCTCGAGGGCCCCCATTTTTTTCAAGATCTCCTCTGAAAGGGTCTCCGGGACACGCCGCAGGAAGGCTTCCGCCCCCGGCACTTCCCTGACGCCCTCCGCGAGGGCTTCGGCCATGCGGTGGATATGGCCGTACATGGAGTAATAAACGATCAGCACCTTCATGATGGACCTCCTCAATCACTGAAAGTTGGACCTTCATCGCTAAAGAAAGCCGAGCACGCACAAAAGGGCTCTGAACGACGCACCCCCTATGCCTTCAATCGCCTCACCGTCGCATCGACGATTTCAACGGCGCGGTCGACCTCCTCGAAGGTCGTTGATTTTCCCGTTGAAAATCGAACCGTCCCCCGGGCATACTCCATCGGCACCGCCATGGCCTTGAGAACTTTCGATATCTCCACGGAGGCGCCGTGGCAGGCGGCACCGGCCGAGGCCGCTATCCCCCTCATCTCCCCCAGCAGGATGCCCGCGTCGACGCCCCGGAACCCCAGACTCAGGGTGTTGGGCAGCCTTTTTTCGGGGTGGCCGTTCAGGCGGACATCCCATCGGGCGCTCAACCCCCCGTGCAGGCGGTCACGGGTCTCTCTCATGCGGGTCATGTTTTTCTCGAGGTCCCTTGCCGCAAGTTCGCAGGCCTTCCCGAGACCCGCGATCTCGAGGACATTCTCGGTCCCCGCACGAAGGTTCCGTTCATGTCCGGCGCCGTGCATGAACTTCTCAAGCCGTGTGCCCTCCCGGATATAGAGGGCGCCGATTCCCTTGGGCGCGTAAAGCTTGTGACCCGCCAGGGAGAGAAGGTCGACACCAAGCGATTTCACGTCGACGGGAACCTTGCCCGCGGACTGGGCGGCATCGGTATGAAGCGTGATGCCCCGGCCCCGGATCAACCCGGCGATCTCCCTGACGGGCTGGATCGTCCCCACCTCGTTGTTCGAATGCATGACCGTGACGAGGATCGTCTCCCCCGTGACGGCCTTCTCGAGGGCCTTCAGATCGACAAGCCCCCGCCCGTCCACGGGGATGTGCGTCACGCGGAATCCATGCCCCTCCAGATACCGGCAGACTTCCGCCACGGCGGGATGTTCGACGGCCGAGGTGATGATGTGGTTGCCCCGGTCCCGGTTGGCGAAGGCGACCCCCTTGATGGCGTGGTTGTTGGACTCCGTTCCGCCGCTCGTGAAGACGATCTCCGCGGGTCGTGCATTCAGAAGCGACGCGACCTGCACTCTCGCCGCCTCGACGACTTCCCTCGCCCGCAGACCATACCCGTGCGTGCTCGATGGGTTTCCGAAAATCTCGACGAGGCACGGCTTCATGGCCTCGGCCACCGCCGGGTCAATGGGGGTCGTGGCATTGTAATCCAGATAGATGGGCTTCATAAATTCCGGCACCCTCGGCTAGAATGAAAGAAGATCCGGGAGGACACCCGCCTGGACGAGTCCGGTGAGGATCGTCAGAAAAACCATGAGAAGCGTCATGGCCCCCGACCAGCGATGCCAGTTTCTGATATCGGCCGCCCTGGACCTGAACACGATCTGGAGCTGCCCGAGTGCGGGCGTCATGAAGGAAAGGAAAACCGTCAGGGCGCCCACACGGGCATGGAGAACGGCAAAGTGCTCGTCGCCGAACTCGTTAACCATATAAAGGGCGGTCAGAAACCCCAGGCCGATCAACGAGGCGCCCGAGAGGCCGAGCGCCCGGTGGGCCCTGAGCCAGAATCGTTTTTTCCGCATGAACCGGGCGACGGCAAACCCCGCCGCCATGAGGAAAAAACCCGCCGCCATGAACCCGCCGTGGACAAAGAGGACCATATCGACCAACCCCGCCCCTGCCCCGTCCCGCAGGTCCGGGACGGGAATGACTGATCCGTAAAACCCTCAGGTCGGTTCCCGCACGATTATCTTGCCCGTCTTGGAGCCGTACTTGCTGCAGGTTGCCTTGACCTCGAGAGTATCACCCGCTTTGGCGGAAATCTGGTAGGTGTACGTGAATTTCTCGCCGGTCTGCGTGTTGTAGGGATATTTCGCGACGCTCTGGCCGTTTTTGCCGATCTCGATTTCCTTCACGTAATGATCGCCGCCGAAGGGCGAATGGGTCACCGTCACAGTGAGGATCTGTTTCTGAAGATCATACGAGAGGGTGACCTTGGCCGGGCCGTGCGAATAGGCCGGGGCCGTGAAGAGCGCCATCACCAGCAAGGCAAGGGCGACAACCGCAAAAATCCGCGAGGAACCATAATGCTCGAATCGACTGAACATACGTGCATCTCCTTTCACTTTTTGATTTTTCAAACCCGAAGCGTTTTCAACATCTCGGCGATGTCCGCCGTCGGGTTTTGACAGCTGAATCCGGAACAGACGTAGGCCGTGGCCCGCCCGTCCCGACTTTTCATGGGAACCGTGAACGATGCGATTTTCTCTATCTCCGACGGGTGACCCCCGACCGGCCGAAGGAGGACCACCTTATTGGGAAGAAAGGGCTTGCGCAGGGACCGGATCATCTCCTGCGTGTCGCCCTTCCGGGGGTCGCCCGCAACGACGATTTCGTAGGAGGGCCCCTGCAGGAACTCCACGGCAGCGAGCAGCTGCGCGTACGCCGCGGGTACCTGATCGATGCTCCGGGCGGAAGCGCGGGCGAGGCTTACGGCTCTCGCTTCCCACTCCCCGTTCCCGGTGATCCTGGCCAGGCGCATCAGGTTCATCATCGCGACGGAATTCCCGGCGGGGATGGCCCCGTCGTAAGTTTCCTTCTGACGAATGAGGATCTCCTCGGCGTCATCGGATGTGAAATAAAACCCCCCCGCGGCGTCCCAGTAGTGACGGAGCAGGTGGTCATTGAATTCGATCGCTTTCTTCAGATACCGGACGTCGAAGACCGCCTCGTACAGTTCAAGGAGGCCCCATACCATGAAGGCGTAGTCGTCCAGGTGGGCCGGGGCCGACGTGTGGCCGTCCCGGTGGAAGTGCATGAGTCGGCCACCGGCACCCCGCATGTGCTGAAGAACAAATTCCGCCGCTGAGACGGCCGCTTCCGTGTAGTCGGGATTGTCGAGCACCTGCGCCCCCCTGGCCAGCGCGGCGATCATCATGCCGTTCCAGTCCGTGAGAATCTTGTCATCCTTATGGGGATGGACGCGCTTCCGGCGGACGTCGAAAAGCTTGCGCCGGGCGGTCTCGAAGACCTCTTCCAATTCACGCTCCGGACGCCCGAGGATATCCGCCATCTGTCCGAAGTCCTTTTCACGGTGGAAGATATTTTCGCCTGTTCTCCGGCCGCTGGCCTCCTCGACGAAGTTCCCGTCCTTGTGAAATCCGAACATGGGGATGACGAGGTCGGCTTCCTCCTTCTGAAGCACACGGCGGACTTCATCGATGGACCAGAGGTAAAACTTTCCCTCCCGCCCCTCGCTGTCGGCATCCTCGGCGGAGTAAAACCCGCCGTCGGGGGAGGTCATGTCCCGGAGCACGTAGGTGAATATCTCTTCGGCCGTCTCGGCATAACCCGGCTTGCCCGTTGCCTGATAGGCCTCCAGGTAGGCCATGGACAGCATGGCCTGGTCGTAGAGCATCTTTTCAAAATGCGGAAGTCTCCATCGCGAATCCGTTGAATAGCGATGAAATCCGAAACCGATGTGATCGTAAATCCCCCCTCGCCGCATGAACTCGAGGGTCTTTTCCACCATTTCGAGCGCCCTGGACTCACCGGTTCTCTTCCAGTGGCGAAGCAGGAAAAAAAGGTTGTGGGGCGAGGGGAATTTCGGGGCGTCCCCAAACCCCCCCGTGACGGAATCGAAACGCCGGGAAAAATCCTCGAAGGCCTTCTGAAGGGTGGAACGGTCCGGTTCCGGCCCCTGGCCGGATTCCGCCGTCAGTTGCCTCAGCGTGCCGAGAACCTGCTCCGCCGATGAGAAAACCTCCTCCCGGCGCGTGGTCCAAATCTTCCGGATACCCTGCACGAGTTCGACCATCCCGATACGCCCCACGCGGCTCTCCCTCGGGAAATAGGTCCCGGCGAAGAAGGGCTTCTTGTCGGGCGTCATGACGATGGTCAACGGCCAACCGCCTGAACCCGTCATCAGCTGGCAGACGGTCATGTAGACACCGTCGATGTCAGGCCGCTCCTCCCGGTCCACCTTGATGTTGACGAAGACTTCGTTCATGAGCTTCGCCACCTCTTCATCCTCGAAGGATTCGTGGGCCATGACATGGCACCAGTGGCAGGTGGAGTACCCGATGGAGAGAAAGACGGGCTTGTCCTCTCTTTCCGCCTGCCTGAACGCCTCGGATCCCCAGGGGTACCAGTCCACGGGGTTGTGGGCATGCTGGATCAGGTAGGGGCTTTTCTCGTGAATGAGCCTGTTGTAACGAGGCTCGACACGGTCCTTCGTCGTGCCTTTCACATCGAGCATGTCGAGGGTTGTCTTCCTGCCCATGGCCGTGCTTCCTGTTCAGGGAAATCATCGATGTTGATTCAGCCCACCAGATCCTGCAGTGCCCCTCTCAGCTGAGGGAACCGGAAGGTAAAGCCCGCCGCCTGCAGTTTACGCGGCAGGACCCTCTGCCCCTCCAGAATCACGCTGCCGAATTCCCCCTTTATCAGCCGAAGGACAAAACCGGGGACACTGGGCATGAAGGTGGGCACGCGGAGCACCCGACCGAGTGTTTCCGTCATCTCCCGGTTTCTCACGGGCTCGGGTGCCGTACAATTCACCGGCCCCCTGACATCCGGGTGGTCCATGAGAAAAAGAAACACACCGGCCAGATCCCGTTCATGAATCCAGGAAAACCACTGGCGGCCGCTTCCGAGGGGGCTGCCGAGATAAAACCTGAAGAGCGGGACGATCTCCCCGAGCATGCCGCCCTCACGGCCGAGGACGATGCCGAAGCGGCAGAGGACGACACGGACGCCGAACGCCTCCGCCCTCCGGGCCTCCGCTTCCCAGTCCGCCGCCAGGGTGGCCAGAAAGTCCGTGCCGGGGGGACTTTCCTCCGTGAGTTCCTCGTCGTCATCATGAAAACCGTAATAACCCACGGCGGAGGTGCTGAAGAAATGGGTTTCTTTTCCCCTGCGGCCCTGCAGGGCCTCCACGAGATTCCGCGTTATGAGAATCCGGCTGTCGCGCAGTTCCTTCTTCACCTCATCGGTCCACCGGCTGAAAATCGATGTGCCCGCGAGGTTGATGAACACGTCGTGCTCGGACGCTTTTTCCTGCCAGGCGCCCCTTGCCGTAGGGATCCCCTCGAGGAACGAAGCCTCCTCGGGCAGGGCCTGTCCCGGCTTCATCTTGCGCGTCAGGATTGTGACCGTGTGGCCCCTCCGGGTCAGTTCCCCTGTGAGCGTCTTGCCGACAAATCCTGTACCGCCTGTCATGAACACGTTCATGTTTTTTACTCCGTAAAAAACAGGCTTGAGGCGCCGGGTAAAGGGTCCTGAGCCTTTAGCCTTTAGCCTTTAGCCTTTAGCCTTTAGCCTTTAGCCTTTAGCCTT
>DAIMEJ010000005.1:0-170701 GCA_036725345.1 Syntrophales bacterium | reverse complement strand
ATTGGAAATATGCTTAGTTAATTACCTTGACTCGAAACACAGTTGCTCAAAACTGGAGCGGGCCTCCGGCCCGGGACCTTTCATGCGCGTTGCCATGTATTACAACAATCGTAACGTCCGGCTCGAGGAGATGCCTGTCCCGGGGATCGGTCCGGGCGAAATCCTCGTGAAGGTCATGGCGAGCGGGATATGCGGCAGCGATGTCATGGAGTGGTACCGCATCCAAAAGGCGCCGCTGGTGCTGGGTCACGAGATCGCGGGAGTCATCGAGGAAACCGGTGACGGTGTCGATAAATATCGGGTTGGTGACCGCGTATTCGTGTCCCACCATATTCCCTGCAACACCTGTCACTATTGCCTGAGAGGATACCAAACGGCCTGTGAAACCCTCCACACGACGAACTATGACCCGGGGGGCTTTGCGGAGTATATCCGCGTCCCCCGAATCAACGTGGACCGCGGCGTCTTTCTGCTGCCTGAAGAGGTGACCTTCGAACAGGGGGTGTTCATCGAACCTCTTGCCTGCGTGGTTCGCGGGCAGAGAATCGCCGGGCTCCAGCCGGGTCAGAGTGTCCTCATCCTGGGAAGCGGCATATCCGGCCTGCTTCATCTGCTTCTGGCCAGGGCGCTCGGGGCGGGGCGAATCTTCGCGACGGACGTGAGCCCGTACCGCCTCGATGCCGCCAGACGGATGGGTGCCGATGCCGTTTTTAATGCCTCCGAAGATATCTCGGCGAGGCTGCGTGAAGCCAATGAAGGCCGGCTGGCGGAACTGGTCGTTGTCTGCACGGGGGCCCTCCCGGCCTTCAGGCAGGCCCTCCGGTCCGTAGACCGGGGTGGGACGGTGCTCTGTTTTGCGACCACGGAGCCGGGTGTTGATCTTCCCGTGCCCATCAACGAATTCTGGCGAAACGAAATCAAGCTCACGCCCTCTTACGGGAACAGCCCCCTGGACGCCATGGAAACCATAGAACTTTTGAGGAAAAAGCGCGTACCCGTGGAAGCATTGGTGACTCACCGGCTGGGGCTTTCTGAAACGGGTCTCGGTTTCCGGCTCGTGGCGGGGGCCGATCGATCCATCAAGGTGATTATCGAACCTTTCCGGTGAAGCGGGCATCCCGGGGCTTGCACTTCAGGGATGTTCCGGAGGACTGAGCGGGGAGATTGACAGTCAGGAAAAAACGATTAATTTATCCGCGGGTGTAATTTCAGTCCCAATGCCGTCAGAAGTATTTGGTGTCCGACTCGAGAAAAGGAGGAAGAGGCAGTGAAAAGAGGCCTTTCCGTCGCGGGCAAGGAAGCGGGGTTTGCAGGTCACCTGAGGGTCCGGCAGGCCCGGGGAACGGATTTTGAGACCCTTCGCCGCTGGGTCGGTGAGGGCGGGAGCCCCTCAATTCGGATGACGGGAGAGCTGTTCGCGCCAGGCGGCCGTTCTCACGATTTTGAAGAGACACTGAACAGGAAAGTCCTTCATCTCATCATCCTGGAAAAGTATGAGTCGGGAAAGTGGTTTTCCCTGGGAGCGGTGATTGCGAACCGAATGGGCGACATTCATCTGGTCCTGGACCCTTCCTTCAGGGGGAGGGGACTCTCCGTTCCTGCGATTCGCGCGGCCGTCGGATATCTCTACGAATACCCCCTCGTGGAATTGAAGGCCCCTGTCGAGTCGGGTGATGAGGTTTCCAGGAGGGCTTTCGAAGAGGCGGGGTTCACCTGCCGGGGGCTGAAGTCCCTGGAGGGAGTGACCTGCCTCGAGTATGTCCGGCAGATGAAGGTTCACTGTCCCATTTACAATGTGTTTATCTAGGCCCCGTTACGCGCCGGGGCGCAGCGGGCATCTTCAAAGGAACCTCGAATTACTTTATGTCGCTCTTTCTGATTTCCTTCTTTCTGATCTACGGTGGTATTCACCTTTATGCCTATCTGAAGTTAAGAACGGCTGCGGCAACGGGACCGCTCGCCAACCTGCTGATCATCCTCTTCATGGTTTTCATGGTCCTGGCGCCCGTCCTGGTGCGCGTGGCGGAGAGGCAAGGCTTTGACCCGGCCGCACATGTTCTTTCCTGGATCGGTTACGTGTGGATGGGTTTCCTCCTGCTGTTTTTCTCCGCGTCCATCCTGTTCGATCTTTATCGGTTTCTCCTGTGGGCAGGCGGATGGGTCGCAAGAAAAGATCTCTCCTATCTCGCGCCCGCCTATCGGTTTTCTTTCTATGTTCCCCTCGCATTGTCGATCGTCCTTTGTCTCTACGGGTACTTCGAAGCGTTGAATATTCGTGTCGAGCGGGTGGTACTGAAGTCTCCCAAGATCCCCGAGAGCCTGGGGAAGGTGACGGTCGCCCAGATTTCCGATGTTCACCTGGGCCTCATCGTTCGTCAGGGGCGCCTGGAGAGAATCCTGGGGAAAGTCAGGGAATCAAACCCCGATGTTCTCGTCTCGACGGGGGATCTCGTCGACGGCCAGATCAATAAGCTCGAAAGCCTTGCGGACATGTTCGGGCGGATACAGCCGCGATTCGGAAAATACGCCGTGACGGGGAACCATGAGTATCACGCGGGCCTCGAGCAGGCCCTGGCCTTCACCGAGAAAGCGGGCTTTACGATCCTCCGGGGGGAGGGGCGCACGGTGGCAGGCCTGATCAATATTGCCGGGGTGGATGACCCGGCCGGCCTCGGCTTCCGCCGTGTCCGGAGTGCGCAAGAGAGAGAAATCCTTTCGAGCCTGCCGCAGGATAAATTCACGCTTTTTCTGAAACACAGACCCCGTGTGGATGGGGACGCCCTTGGTTTCTTCGACCTCCAGGCTTCGGGTCACACCCACAACGGACAGATCTTTCCTTTTACCCTGCTCATACGGATGGTCTATCCGGAAAACAGCGGGCTGACGCCGCTCGGACATTCCTTCCTTTACGTGAGCAGGGGCACGGGGACCTGGGGCCCCCCCATTCGTTTTCTCGCACCGCCTGAAGTGACGATCTTCGAAATCCGGCATGACGGGGCGCCCCGTTGAGCAATCTAAGCCGCATCGCGGCCTTGCCCGGCGGTTCATCCTGATATATAGAAAAAAGACGGCAGGTTGAAATAGAGGGTGACATGACAGCAGTTTCTCTGTCCGAGGAAGATCTTCGGGAGATTCTCGAGAGGGGGATCGGAGAAGGGGAGGTCCGCAGGCAGATCGGCATTTTTGAAAGGGGCGTGAAACCGGTCCTGCTGGAACGGCCCGCGACGGTGGGCGACGGCATCATCCGTGTTTCAGCGCATGAACGGGAGGAACTCCTCGCGCTGCATGAAAGGGCAGCGGGCGACGGGCGGATGTTGAAATTCGTGCCCGCGTCCGGCGCGGCCTCTCGAATGTTCAAAGACTGGCACGGCTGCCACCGGAGCGGGCGTTTTGATACGATAGGGCAGGAGACCTCCTTTCTCCGCGACCTGCCCAAGTTCGCCTTCTACGGTGATCTCAAGGACGCGGCGGCCCGTGACGGCCGGGCTCTGGAGACCATGATCCGCGACGGGAAGTGTAGCGACATTCTCGAGTACATCCTCACGCCGAAGGGTCTCCACTACGCCTGGTTGCCCAAGGCCCTCTTGAAATTCCATTCCTATCCCGGCAGACACCGCACGGCCATGGAGGAGCACCTCGTTGAAGCGGCCCTCTATGTGCAGGACAGGAAAAAAATCTGCCGTATTCACTTCACCGTGTCGGGAGAACATGAAACGCGATTCCGGGAGGAAATCGAGCGGGTCAGGGACCATTACGAGGAACAATTCGGCGTCCGTTACGAGATTGCCGTTTCCATACAGCACCCCTCGACGGACACCATCGCCGTCGATCAGGAAAACCGGCCCTTCCGTGACCGGGAAGGGAAGATCCTGTTCAGACCGGGGGGCCACGGTGCCCTTCTTCGGAACCTCAATGCCATCGACGGGGATGTCATCTTCCTCAAGAACATCGACAATGTCGTTCCCGATCGCCTCAAGGCGCCGACGGTCCTCTATAAGAAAATTCTCGGCGGGTATCTGGTCAAGTTGCAGTCTGAAATCCACCGTCATCTGGGTAGGCTTGCCGCCGGGCACGCGGCCGACGGGGGTCTGTCCGATCTGGTCCGGTTTGCCCGTGAAAAACTCCTGCTCACCGTTCCCGGCGACTTCGAAAGACTCACGCCCCGGGAGCGCGAGGCATTCCTCTTTGAGAGACTGAACCGCCCCCTTCGGGTGTGCGGCATGGTCAAGAACGAGGGGGAGCCCGGCGGGGGACCCTTCTGGGTCCGAAGAGACGATGGAACCGCCGATCTCCAGATCATCGAAGAGGTGCAGGTTGACCCGGAATCAGAGGCACAGCGGAACATCTGGCTTTCCTCGACGCATTTCAACCCCGTGGATCTGGTTTGCGGCGTCAGGGATTACAGGGGAAGAAAATTCGACCTCCCCTCTTTCGTGGACTGGGGCGCCGTGTCCGTCTCTGAAAAATCCCACGAAGGGGGCGTGTTGAAGGCACTCGAATTGCCGGGGCTCTGGAACGGCTCCATGGCACGCTGGAACACTGTCTTTGTAGAGGTTCCTCTCGAGACTTTCAACCCCGTTAAGACGGCAGAAGACCTCCTGCGGCCTTCCCACCTGCCGGCCTGATGATGGTGATGAGCGGTTGGTGATGAGTTGTGAGAAAGGTCCCCGGATGAGAAGCATCTACGAAAAAAGTATTAGGAACGGATCAAACTATCTTCGTAGCGAACAGGGGGCAAAAACCATACAGACGCCGTATTGATTTATTCCTCTCGTATCCCTAAACTTACAATTTAGACTCCACCGTAAAATAATAACAGCCGCCTTTTCCCGGAGCTGCGTCGACGCAAAACCCCGTCGATAACATGGGGGGTGTTGAACATGATGAAACTGAAAAAGCGGGCGGGATTCACGCTCGTCGATTTGATCGCCGTTCTGGCCGTCCTGACCATTCTGGTCTCTTTGGCCATGCCGAAGTATTTGAGCATTCAGGACGAGGCGAGGCAAAAGGCTCCGCAAACGGCACTGGAGGCGGGGAAGAAACCGGCTGTCACGGTGTTCACGGAGGCCCATGCTTCGGTGAGAGCGGTGGACGTCATGGAAGAGGCCGCTACCGGGGATTCAATCGCCCCGTGGGTGAGCGCAGAAAAACAACGAGGCTACTGAAGCCGGTGTTCGCGACCCGAAGGTCCATTCCTCCCGAAGAGACGAAATCACCTGCACCCGAAAGACGACATGAAAAGCGGCTGGCTGAACAGCCGCTTTTTTTTATTTTATTTCCCTGCCTCGTGTCAGATCACGCGATCCTGGAAAGACTCTTTCGACGGGGCTTTCACCGTCAAAAGCCGTGTGTCCCGGCCGATTCGGCAGCGCACCACAATTTCGGCTTGCGGTGGAGCATCGCTGTAGGATGCGCAGATGCCGGCGGCCGCCTCCAGGGTCTTTTCGCCCCCGCCGTGGGGAACGAGACAGACCGGGCCGGGAAAATCCCGGACACCGATCACCGCGTCTTCAGGCCTTGACAGTTCCAGAAGCGCGTTGTTCTCCGCCTTTTTTCTACCCACGATGACCTTGGTCTTGTCGTCGAGCCGGATATGCCGCCCTATTTTCAAAAGTTCGACATCCCTGACCGGTGTTTCCTTTTCATGGGTGAAGAGGTCGCGCAGGCGCTTCGAGAACATGGGGTCCGTGAGGAGGCAGCCGCCGGCCGGGTTGGCGTAATCCGTGATACCGTAATGTATCGCCAGTTCCATCTGTCGCTTTCGTCCCCGGCCGTGGATGTCCAGCAGCCGCTCCCGGTCCACCTTGCCTTCTTTCTCAGGCAGTGTTGGCGGCAGGAGTTTAGCGGAAAGGGGCCTCAAAATATACGGTTCGTATCCGGCGTTCTTGGCTACCACGTGGAGCATCTGCTTGTTCTGGGACATCGGCCTCTGACCGAGCACTTCGCCGGAGATGATGAAATCAAAACCTCTTTCCTCCATCTGGCGCCCCGTGATCCTGAACATCAGGGTGTGGCAGTCGATGCAGGGATTCATGTTCCGGCCGTACCCGTAGCGGGGCGCCTTCACCATGGCCAGGTGCTCTTCAGCGATGTCGAGGATCAGGAGAGGAATTCCGACGCGCCGGGCCGCTTCTTCGGCCTTTCCGGCACCGAAAAAGGGGGTCGTGAACGTGACCCCCAGCACTTCGATCCCCTGATCCTGTATCACCTTGACGGCGATGGAGCTGTCCAGCCCTCCCGAAAAAAGGGCCAGGGCCTTTACGGGTTTTTTCAATACCGGATGAGTTTCGTTCCCCATGTCGCATTCACGTAACTGTAAATATCGCCGTCAAGGGCCGACGGCGTCAGGAAGAGTTCTCCCTCTGCGAGGTTCACACGTGTCGCCGGGATTCGGATCACCCAGCGGGGTTTTCCGTCTTTGCCGCCGGGGCCGCTGAAATCAAACGTGTCACTGTTAAAGGGATAGCCGAGGGCCGTGAGGGTCTTTTCGATGACCGCTTTTTTTTCGTCGTCCCATTTGACCATCACAACATCCATGCCTTTCCGCTTCAGGCTCTCCTGGAAGGGAGCCGGGAGTTCCCGGAGCGCGATGACGGCACCCTCCTTGCCGGGTCTTTCCACCAGGAAGTCCACTTTCGCGGACACGACCTTCGCGGGCGCCCCGGCTTCTGCCACCTTCACCCAGGCATCTCGCGAGGCGGTGAGTCCGAGTGTTGTGATGACGGAATCGACGAGCTCGGCCGTGGTCTCTGATTTCAGGGCGGGAACATCGGAGGGCGGGCCGGGGGGGGCTTCATCCCGGACAACATCGAGACCGTCCGTCATCTCCAGGACGGAGATCCCGTTCCTCTCCGCGTAACGGGAAAGCGCAGCGGGCATCGCCGCGGAAGGGCTTTCCCTCAGGGCGATGCCGGTGAAGGCGCTCTCTTTCTTGAAGAGAACCCAGTCCAGCAGGAGACGAATCTTCGGTTCAGCGCCCACATCGGCGTAATCGGCCGTCTTCCTGAAGCTGTAGTTCCTTGATGCCTTGAAGATCCGCTCTAGGGCGGGGAGGGCGCCCACGCCGCCGCTGTCCTGTATGACGGTATAGTTCTTCCAGACCCTCTGGATTCTCTCCTTCAGATCCGGAGGGACCCGGCTTTCGAAATCAACGAGGATCCTGCTCCCGTCGTCCAGTTCCACAACAGGAACGGTTGCGCAGTCGATGGTGACCTGATCCTCGGCCGAAAGCGGGATGTAGTAATTTCCGTCGGTTAAAACCAGACCACCCGTTTGCTCCACAACCCGCCGGACCAGGGCCCGTTCTTTCTCCGTCAGCAGGACGGGTTTCAACTCGGGGAGAACTGCCGCCGGTTCCGGGAGACGCGCGGATTCTTCGGCCTTTTCCCTTCCGGGCGACGAAACGAGGGGGATGAATATCCTCTGTCCCGGGAAAATGAGATTGATGTCCCGGATAGTCGGGTTTTGTTTCTTAACGTCCGTCAGGGCCCGGGCCAGATCCCGGCCCTTTAGACCGAGGTTTTTCTCAAGAATGCGGGCAAGAAAGTCCCCCTTCTTGACCCGGTAGATCTGGTAGCCCTCAGGCGGCGCAACGACGGGAAGCGAGAGCTTCCGCCCCGGCTCGATGACATCGACATTCTTGAGACCGGGGTTTCGCCGCTTGACCTCCTTCAACATCCATCCCATCTCCGCCGGACCCGCGTCCAGCTCCCGGCGGAGGATCCCCGTGAGGTGGTCGCCTTTCCGGACAACGTATACGGGGCCCCTGTCCCGGGCGGAGATTGTTTTTTTGAGGACGAGATGAGCGGTATCTTCGCGCTCCGCTGCCGTGGTGGATGAAGAAATCAGGACGGCGGCGAAGAAGGCGAACACCATAAGGCAAGTCTCGGCTTTTTTGATTTTCATGCGTGAAGTCCCCGACTTTGTTTTGTTGTGAAGTCAAAAAACAGGCAGGGGAAGGATCCAGGATCCCTCGATGCATCAGAAGATTGGAATTCAATTTTTCGGGAATTCTGCCAGAGCGGGGTCGAATGGTCAAGATGAAAAAAAAGGAGCCATGGCTCCATGGCCATGGCTCCCGGGAGTTGCGATGATCTTACAGGCCGCTCTTGAAGTCGTCTCTCATGAGCTCCCTGGCGATGATCATTCTGCGGATCTCGGAGGTACCCGCGCCGATTTCCCAGAGTTTCTGATCCAGGAAGTGCCGGGTGACGCCGTACTCGGTGCAGTAGCCGTAACCGCCGTGGATCTGGATGGCGTCGAGGCCAATCTTCGTTCCGACCTCGCCGTTGTAGAGGAGAGCTGCCGCGGCCATGCGGTCGAGGTCCGTTCCCTTTCCGCCGGCCTTGTTCTCGAGGGTGTCGCAGTAGGCGGCGGCGCTGTAGGCCATCCACTTGGCGGCCTTGTAGCCGCAGTACATGTCGGCCAGTTTCCCCTGAATGGCCTGGAAGGAGGCGATCGGTTTGCCGAACTGCACTCTCTCCTTGGCGTACTTCAGCGAGAGCTCAAGGCAGCTTCTCTGGGAGCCGAGGGTGCACCCGCAGAGGGTGATTCTCTCGGTGCAGAGACCGGAGGTCAGGACGGCAACACCCTTGTTCAGCCCGCCGACGAGCTGATCCTCGGGGATCTCCATGTCCTCGAAGGTGATGAGGCCGGTGGGGGAGGTCCTCATGCCCCACTTCTTGATCTTCTCAACGGAGAAACCCTTGGTCTTCTTCGGGTAGAACCAGAAGGTGGAAATTCCGTGGGGGCCCTTCTCGGGGTCCGTCTTGGCGTAGAAGAGCATGAAGTCGGCCACGGGGCCGTTGGTGATGAAAATCTTGCTGCCGTTGATGATGTAGCGGTCGCCCTTCTTGACAGCGCGGGTGGCCATGCTCATGGCGTCGGAACCGGCGTTGGGCTCGGTGATCCCGAGGCAGCCGATGAACTCGCCGGTGCAGGACTTGGGGAGAACTTCCATTCTCTGCTTTTCCGAGGCAATCCTCCGGAAGTTGTCGAAGGCCAGCGTCTGGCTCGCGCCGACGGTCATGGACAGGGCGTTGCTCACCCTCGCGATCGTCTCGTAAACAAGCAGCGTCTCCACGTAACCGAGAGCCGCGCCGCCGTACTTTTCCTGGAAAACGATTCCGTTCACGCCGAGTTTCCCGAGTTCCTTGAAAAGGTCCTTGGGCATCTCGTCCACTTCATACGCGTGTTCCATCTGGGGTTCGAGCCAGGCCATGGCCCACTTGTATACACTGTCTTCAAGCATCCTCTGTTCTTCTTTAAACGTAAAGTCCAACGCCATAATTCATCTACCTCCCTTTCATTTTTTATATCCCAAAAAGCGAATTACTTGAATCTTCCCTCTGCTGCATGGAACGAAGTCCGCCTCCGAATGGAGCAACTCGCATTTGGTTCAGTTAACTTATTGAGAATAAAGAGTTTTTGAAGGGATTACCCGGACTCAGGACAGGGTTGTTTGCATCCTCCTTTTTGCCTGTCGAACAACCCGAAAACATATATATAATTGACGGGGGTCTGTCAAGGTGAAAAAAGGTCTTTTTCTCAAGAATTTAATAGGCGATTACAGGATAGTTCGTGGTACATAAACCCATTAAATCCTTGACCGGAATTTCTTTTTCATGGTATGTAGGCGCCGCAACAGGTATAAGCCTAGCAATTCAATTTTGTTTATTTTTTATAAATTTTTGATTTGAATCCTTTTAATTGAGACCTGACCTCACGAGGTGAGGCAATGCGCGAGTGCGAAAAAACCCTGCTACTCGGTGTGAGGGCAGGGTTTTATTTTTTCTGCCCCCTGATTGCTGAACAGAAATGTGAATAATCACGGATATTTCGCGAAGGGAGGAGGTGACAATCTCAAAAGATCAGGGATAGAGCGTTCATAGCTTTTTAATGAAGATTGTAGAAAGGGAGGAGGTTTTATATGGTACTTCAAAAACTTGCATCAGCCAGCACTCGCTGGAGTACCCGATGGGTACCTGACAGCTGGGTCATTGCTGTTATCCTGACCATTGTTGCTTACTTCTTGGGTCTCTTTTTTACAAAATCAACACCCTTCCAGCTTGTTCAGGCTTGGGGCAATGGCTTCTGGGTGCTTCTGTCCTTCGGTATGCAGATGTGCCTCATCATCATGACGGGCTACATCCTGGCGACCACCCCGGCCGTCAGCAAATTCCTCAATTTCCTGGCCGGCCTGCCGAAAAGCCCCAAACAGGCCATCGCTTTGATGGCCGTCGTCTCCATGGGTTTCGCCTGGATCAACTGGGGACTGAGCATCGTCGGCTCCGCCGTCTTCACCCGTTTCATGGTGAAGAAGCAGAAGGGGGTGGATTACAGGCTGCTCGTGGCCACCGCCTACCTGGGGCTGGGGACCTTCTGGCATTCGGGGCTGTCGGCGTCGGCGCCGCTCCTCGTTGCCACGCCCAAGCACTTCCTCGAAAAAGAACTGGGCATCATTCCCATCACAGAGACGATCTTCCACCCCTTCAACCTCGGGCTGGCAGCCGTCGTCCTCGTCTTCCTCACCATCATCGGGCCCATGATGCACCCCAAGAAGGAGGATGTCTTCGAGGCCGATCCCAAGCTCGTCGATGAATCGACCTTCACGGCTCCGCCGAAACCCACGGGCGCCGCGCTCACGCCCGCCGTCCGCCTGGAGCACTCTCCGGTCATCAACCTGATCGTCGGAATCTCCGGCCTGATCTGGCTCGGGTGGTACTTCGGCACGAAGGGCCTGGCGGGGGTCAACCTCGATGTGGTCAACTTCCTGTTCCTCATGATCGGTGTTCTCCTGCACTGGACGCCGGCGTCCTTCCTCAAGGCGGCCGACGAGGGCGGGTCCTTTATCTGGGGCGTCGTGATCCAGTTCCCCTTCTACGCGGGCATCTTCGGGATCATCAAGTTCTCGGGTCTGGCTACGGTCATGGGCGACTGGTTCACAGCCATTGCCACGAAGGAAACATATCCCTTCATCGTCATGTGGTACTCGGGCATCCTGAACTACATCGTGCCCTCCGGAGGATCGAAGTGGGCGATCGAGGCGCCTTACATCATGGCGGCGGCCAAAAACCTCGGTGTCAGCGCGCCTGCCACGGTCATCGCCTATGCCTGGGGCGACATGGTCACCGACGTGATCCAGCCCTTCTGGGCCATTCCGCTCCTGGGCGTGGCGAAGCTGGGGTTCCGCGACATCATGGGCTACTGCATGATCTACTTCATCCTCTACATGATCGTCATCTCGCTCGGGTTCTGGTTCATGCCCTATTTCTTCGCGTATTGACGTACGCGACACGTGGACGACAAAAGAGGGGGATTCTTCCCCCTCTTTTTTTATGTCGGGAGGGATCAAAGGATGGAGAAACCCATGAGAAGGGCGAAGCAGGTGAAGACCACTCCGCTCCATAGAAAGGTCATGGCCGTGTAACCCAGGATATCCTTGGCCGTCAGCCCCGCAAGGGCAGGGCCCAGAAGGGCTGGATCATGTTGGTCCACTCATTGCCCCAGGCCACCATCATGGCCGACCGGGTGAGACCCACCCCGATGAGGCCGACTGCTTCAATGGTGATCGGGCCCTGGATGGCCCACTGGCCGCCGCCGGAGGGCACGAAGAAATTGATCAGACCCGTTCCGAGAAATTGCATCAGATAGGCGGTCTCTGGGGTGGACAGGGCGACGAACCACCGGGCGATGACCGTTGCAAGCCCTGTTCCCGTCATCACCCCCATGATCCCGCCGTAGAGCGGAAACTGCAGGGCGATGCCCCCGGCACCCCGGATGGCGACGTTGACGGCGCGGATGTAGTTGACCGGTCTGCCGTGAAGAATCACGCCGGCCGCGAAGAGGATGAGAATGACCGTATTGAGGTTGAGGTCCGCCCCCTTTCGGTAGAAGTGGAGGAGGAGGCTGGAGACAACGAGCAGTGCAAGGATGAAGTTGACCACCGCGCTTCCGTCGAGTCTTTCAGCCCACGTGGAGTGGTCCGGCCTCTCTCCGGGCGCGAACTCCGTCGTGAGGGTCCTCAGGGCTTCCGGCGATATTTCCCGCACCTCCGTTTCCCGCGGGTGTATGAGGGCCGCGAGGACGGGAAGCGTGACGGCGAGGGTCACCAGGGGCAGCAGGTTCCATGGCTGGAAAATGGTCTGTGAAAGGGGTACGGAGTGGCCCGTCGCCTGAAAGATGAAGTTCTGGGGGTGCTCGGGGGTGGCGATCACCAGCGGGATGAACCCCGAAAATCCCTGGTGCCAGCAGATCTGACCGCTGTAGGCTGCCGCGATGAGCAGGGGGAAATCTGACTTCTTTACGCGTCCGGCCACCTCCAGGGCCAGCAATCCCGCGAAAAAGAGACCGAAGGCCCAGTTGAGAATGGAACCCACGCAGGCGACAAACATGACCAGCATGGCTCCCCTCACCGGCGTGTCCCCTATCCCTGCGATCCACTGTAACAGCCGTCTGGCGGGGGCTGTGAGCGCAAGGGCGTGCCCCGTGACGAGGACGAGGATGACCTGCATGGCGAAAATGAGAATATTGAAGAAACCCGCTGTCCAGCCCGAGAGGATCACGGCGGGGCCGGCGTCCGCAAAGACGAAAGCGAGAGCCATGGTGAGCAACGTCAGGAGTATGGCGAACACGAACGTGCTCGGAAGGAAGTTCCGCATGAGAAGGGCAAAGAGAGAAGCCAGTTTCCTGAGCATGTCAGCACCGGCCGAGATGGTTTCGGTGAGGCGTGTGTGAATTATTTTATGCGGCCGTGATTTCTTGTAACCCAGATCGGACGGTGCGGGCAAGATAAAAAGTGCCACAGAATCGGCGAACCGGGGGATCGGGTCATCACCGGCTGCCCGTTCCTGAGGCATCACCCGCCCGAGGGGAAGTGTGATGGCGAAACCGGGACCAGACCACATTTCGGGTTGAAAGATTGTGTTCAGCTGTTATAATACGCGAAATTTCTTGAACCTGCCGAGGCAAAACAGAAAGCGGTTGAGCGATGGCGGTGAAAACCCCCGACCCGGAGTTTCTCAAGAACCTGCAAAGACAGGTTGATAAGAAACTCAAAGAACAGGAGATCTCTTTCCTGGAATACTGGAAAGAGCGACTCGACAGGATAGCCGCCATGAGGCCGGAGGGGATTGCCGCGCTCCAGCTGGAAATCCGGAAGATCTCCGAGATGATGGCCAACCGGGTCAAGGTTTTGAAGAAGGAATAACTCAAAAAGGGTCGAGATGAAGGATATCGTCAATTTTCTCTTTGAAGTCGGCATGCTCAGCAAGACGCCGCGCACGGGATTTCAGTTTCTCGGCTCCGGCCACGAAAATGTGGCGGAGCATATTCTCAGGACCATTTTCATCGGCTACACCCTCTGCAAGCTCCAAAAGGGTGCGGAGGAGCTGAAAGTCCTGAGGATGTGCCTCGTCCACGACCTGCCCGAGGCCAGAACGGGCGACATGAACTATGTCAGCAAAAAGTACGTCCGTGTGGATGAGGGGAAAGCCGTCCGGGAGCTGACGGAGACCCTCTTTTTCGGTGGAGAAATCAAGGCGCTCATCGACGAGTTCAATGCCATGGAGACCCGGGAGTCCCTGATCGTCCACGACGCCGATCAGCTTGCCCTGATCCTGCAGCTCAAGGAATACGGGGATCTGGGAAACAAATACAGCAAGGAGTGGATCAGGTTTGCCCGGAAACGTCTCCACACGGCGACGGCGAAGCGGATGGTGGACACGATACTCAAAACGGACTCCACGCAGTGGTGGTTCAAGGACAAAGGCGACTGGTGGGTGAACGGCAACAGAAAATAAATCTATCACGCAAGACGAGGTCACGATGATGAGACAATGGACAAGAATCGGGATGGTGCTCGCGGTTTTGCTCCTTTTTGCGGGCTGCGCGACGGACTATGAAAACAAGCAAAAGGCCAAGCGCCATACCGACATGGCGACGGCCCAGTTTCACAGCGGCAATTACACCGCGGCTCTGAAGGAACTGCTGGAGGCGGAGAAGCTGACCCCGGACGATCCGCAGGTTCACTACTACCTCGCCCTCGCCTACGCGGGGAAGGGGATGAACAACGATGCGGTCCGGGAGGCGAAGAAAGCCGTCGAGCTGAAGCCGGATTATTCGGAGGCCCACAACGACCTCGGGAAACTCTATTTCAACATGGGCCAGTACGACAGCGCGATCGAATCGTTCAACAGGGCCCTTGCCAACCCCCTCTACGAATCGCCCTCGTTCCCCCTTTACAACATGGGACGCGCCTACTACATGAAGGGGGATTATATGATGGCCCTCGCCAAATACGACGAGGCCGTGGCCAGGGAACCCAACACCCCCATCATGCCTTTCATCGAGAAGGACCGGGGGATGGCCAGTCTGAAGGCCGGATATACAAACAAGGCCATCACCCACCTCAAGAAATCCGTTGAACTTCTACCGAATCTTGCGGAGGCCCATTACTGGCTCGGTGAGGCGTACCTCGTAATGAAGAAACGCAAGGATGCTGCCGGGGAGTTCAAAACGGTCATCAATCTGGCGCCGGATTCGGATCTCGCCAGAAAGGCCAGGCAAAGGCTCGACCGGCTCTAACGGTCCATCGTTAGTCCCGTTCTTCCGTGTCCGGGGAAGCTTCATCGCCCGCACGGTTTTCTCGACTTTTCTTGACAGTGTTTGAAAAATGCCCTACATATGCGGAGTTTTTTAGACCGGGGGTGGAGGCGTCATGGCTTCAAAACGCCAGAGAAGGACATCGGAAGTCAAGGCGAAGAAAAAGAGAAAAACGCTGAAGTTGGTGCTCTTCCTCGCGCTGGTCGTGGTCTGCGGAGGCTTTCTCGCTTTTTTCTTCAAGTCGCTCACCGACTCGGTCATGCCGCTTTCATCGGTCGAGAAACGCGAACGATGGGGGGTGCAGCTTTTTTTCTCCGATGCCAATGAACGGTTCCTCGTCCCCGAGAAGAGGTTCATTACCAGACCGAAGACGTTGAACGGGCAGGCGGAGGGGCTTGTCCGCGCTCTCATGGAGGGGTCTAGGATAAACCTCGTCAGGACACTGCCCGAGGGTATTCAGCTTCAAAGTGTCAGCGTTGACAAGAACGGGACGGCCCATGTGAGTTTTAACAGAAAATTCATCGACGACCACCCGGGCGGAACGGCCAGCGAAATGGCGACCCTTTATTCCCTGGCGAACACGCTGGCCCTCAACCTCCAGGAAATCAAGCGGGTTAAACTCCTGGTCGGCGGAAGGGAGTTCACAACGATCAAGGGACATGCCGACACCAGGGAACCCGTCCTGCCTGACAGGGATTTGATCAAGAAAGGGTCGGCCGAGGGCTGACGCGCCATCCTGGCCCGGAAGCACCGGGGGGCCGTCGCATACCATCGGGTCGGAGACCCTGCCTGTCCGTCTATATCGACGATAGTCTAATTTCCAGAGTGGGCCGGAATCCGTGGCATCAAAGACAAAACTCTCCCGTATCAGGAATATCGGCATCGTCGCCCACATCGACGCGGGGAAGACGACGGTCACCGAGAGGATTCTCTACTACACGGGCCGGTCGTACAAGATGGGGGAGGTTCATGACGGGGAAGCCGTGATGGACTGGATGCCCCAGGAGCAGGAACGGGGGATTACCATCACCTCCGCCGTGACCACTTGCGACTGGCGTGGGCACGAGATCCACATTATCGACACGCCGGGCCATGTGGATTTCACGATCGAAGTCGGACGGAGCCTCCGGGTGCTGGACGGCGCCGTCGTCGTGTTTTCGGCCGTGGAGGGTGTGGAACCCCAGTCTGAGACGGTCTGGCACCAGGCGGATAAATACGGCGTTCCCAAGATCGCCTTCATCAACAAAATGGACCGCGTCGGGGCGGATTTCTTTCATGCCGTCGGCATGATGAAGGAACGGTTCGTTTCCGTGCCGTTGCCGGTGCAGATTCCCTACGGAGAGGGGGAGAACTTCCGGGGGGCGGTAGACCTCATCCGCGGGAAGCTCATTGTCTGGCAGGCGGAGACCCTGGGGGCCGCCTTTGATCTTCTGGAAGTCCCGGGTGATTTCGTGCCGGCCTTCGAAACACACCGCGAGAAACTGGTCGAGACCCTAGCGGAGGTCGATGATGAGGTGGCGGAGAGATACCTCACCGGGGCGGAAGTCGAGGAAGACCAGCTTCTGAAGGCGATCCGGCGGTCCACGAACTCCCTCAGGCTGGTCCCCGTGCTTTGCGGTTCGGCCCTGCGCAACAAAGGCATACAGCCCGTCCTGGACGCCGTCGTGAACTTCCTGCCGTCCCCGCAGGACGTGCCCCCCATCGAGGGGTTCAATCCCAAGACCAAAAGAAAGGAAACCCGCCAGAGCAGGGAGGATGCGCCTTTTTGCGGCCTGGCTTTCAAGGTGAGCATGCTGGAGGGCCGCAAGAATACCTATGTGAGGATCTATTCCGGACGTTTGAAATCCGGCGCGGAGGTCTATAACGCAACGAGGGGCAAGAAAGAAAAGATCGCCCGCCTCCTGAAGATGCACGCCAACAAGAGGGAGAGGATTGAGGTCGCCGGTGCCGGTGACATCATTACCGTCGTGGGCCTGAAAGAAACGGTCACGGGAGACACGATCTGCGACGAGGCCCACCCGATTGTCCTGGAGCCCATCGAGGTCTACAACCCCGTGATCAGCCAGGCCATCGAGGCCAAGACACCGGCCGACCAGGAGAAACTGCAGCCCGCGCTGGAGAAGCTCATGGAAGAAGACCCCACGCTCCGGCTGAAATACGAGGAGGAGACGGCCCAAACGGTGATTTCAGGCATGGGCGAGCTTCACCTGGAGGTCGTGGTCGACCGCCTGACCCGGGAATTCAACACGCGGGTCAATGTCGGCAAACCGCGGGTTGTCTATCGTGAGACCATCGAGAAGAGCGTCGAGGTGGAGGGGCGTTTCGAGAAGGAACTCGGTGAGAGAAGGCACTTCGGCCACGTGAAGATCCTCCTGGAGCCGAACAGGCGGGGGGGCGGTACCGAGATCGTCAATGAGCTCAAAGCGGAGGACATCCCGGTTGAGTTTCACGCCGCCGTCGAAGAGGGCATCAACGAGGCGCTCTTGAGCGGTGTCGTGGCGGGATACCCCATGATGGATATGCGGGTCCGCATGATCGGAGGTTCTTTCAGGGAGGGGGAGGCGAGTCCCGTGGGTTACCGCATCGCGGCGGCCGCGGCCGTGAAAGAAGGCTGTGCGAAGGCGAACCCCGTTCTGCTTGAACCGATCATGAAGGTCGATATCATCACGCCGAGCGAGTTCATGGGGGAGGTCATCGGGGACATCAATGCGAGGAAGGGCGAGGTCCAGTCCATCGAACCGCGGGGACCCATCAGCGAGATCAAGGCCCGGGTCCCCCTCAGGGCCCTTTTCGGATATTCCACCGATGTCCGCTCACTGACCCAGGGACGGGCCACTTTCACCATGCAATTCTCCGAGTATGACCGGACTTGACCGCGGGAGGATCTGCAAAGATCGCCCGCTTCGCAACGGGTCCATGCTTCCTGATAAACGTTTGAGGGGTTGACCGATGCCCGGGGACGGGGAAAAGCAGACCGAAAAACAGTTCACGCGGATCTCCTCGACCTTTTCCATCGACAAGGATCTTTTGATCAAAAGCATCCTCCGCATCAGTACGTTTCTGACCGCCCCCTCGAGCATCGAGGACATCCTGAGCAAGATCCTCGACGAGGCCGTCGATACCATGGGCTTCGATCGGGGCGTCATCCTGCTGCTGGACGAACACAAGGAAAATCTCGTCACCAAGGTCGTGAAGAACTACAATCCCGAGGAGGCTGTCAGGGCGTTCAGTATGCCCCTCAACATGAAAAAACATGACAGTTTCGAAACTCGGGTTGCCAAAACGGGTCAGTACATCGCACTGGAGGATTCGGAATCGGATCCGCGCATGACCGATGCGGATCGAAAGATATCCCTGTTTTACAAAAGGGGGTCCACCTTTTACGTCCCCCTCAAGATCGAGAATGACATCATCGGGATCATTGCCGTCTGGACAAAATACAAGACGAGACTCCTCTCCGATGAACTCAACATCCTGCTCACCTTTGCCAACCAGGCGAGCGTCATCATCCATATCATGAGGCTCTTCGAAAACGACCGGGAGAAGATACGGCATCTCGTCCTGCTGCAGGAGGCGGTTTCCCAGCTCAACGCCAGCACCGCCCTCGAGCAGGTCCACGAGATCCTCATCCGCAACGCCCTGAAGATAGGTGATGCCGAGAAGGCCCTCATCTACCTGCTCGACATCGAGAAGGGGCGGTGTTTCGTCAACGACGGAGAGAAGGTCTTTACCGATGACAGGAACGAGTATTGCGGAAAAATCGGTGGCACCATCGTCAAGAGGGCCATAGACACGAATGCGGTTGCGGTGCGGGGAGAGGACAGCGCTGCCGGGGGAAATGACGTCCAGCTCTTTTCCGGTTACAGCGTCGACATCGCCCTTCCGTTCGCTCTGAAAGAGAACTTCAGGGGGGCGTTGTACCTGGCCAAGAGAGAAGGGGTCTACACCAAGGGCCAGGTGGATATCCTTGACATTCTTGTCAAGAATGCCGCCACGGCCTACGACAACGCCATCATGCGCTCGATGCTTTCCATCGAAGCCAAGTCGCTGAAGACGGAGGTGGAAAAACTGAAAGAGCGTGAGGATGTCCTGCTCGGGTTCGACAACATGCTCGGGACATCCAATAAAATGGTGGGGATTTTTCATGTCGTCGATGAGGTGGCCAAGCACGACACAAGCGTGCTCATCCAGGGGGAGAGTGGCACGGGCAAGGAACTCGTGGCCCGGGCCATCCACAGACGAAGCAACCGAAACGACAGGCGCTTCGTCGACGTGAATTGCGCCGCCATACCGGGGACGCTGCTCGAGAGCGAGCTTTTCGGGTATGAGGCCGGCGCCTTTACCGATGCCAAGAAGAGAAAAATAGGGCTTCTGGAACATGCCAGCGGCGGGACCCTTTTCCTCGACGAGATTGGTGAAATGAGCCTGCCGCTCCAGGCCAAATTCCTGAGGATGCTCGAAGACGGGTATATCCGGAGGCTCGGCGGCACGGAGAATATACCCGTGGATGTCCGATTCATCTTCGCCACCAACAAGGATCTGTCAAAGCTGATCGGGGATAAATCTTTCCGTGAGGATCTTTTCTACCGGGTCAGCGTTGTCCCCATCCACCTTCCGCCGTTGCGGGAAAGGCAGGACGACCTCATCCTGCTGGCCCGGCATTTCCTCGACGAGTTCAACAGGAAATTCAACAAGAAGGTGAGGGGCTTCAGCAGGGAAGCCGAAAATTGCCTGAAGCAATACACATGGCCGGGGAATGTACGGGAGCTCAAGAATATCATTGAACGCATCATGATCATGCGGCATGTGGGGAATTACATCACGGAGGAAAACATTCCGGCGGAGATCAAGATTGCCGGTATTCCCCAGGCGGCGAGTCAGGAAGAGGAATGGCTGTCGCTCCTGTCGGCAGGGGGAATGGATTATAAAACGGCGACGGATCAGCTGTCAAAGAAAGTCAAGTGGAAGATCCTGTCGAGGGCCCTCGAAGTGAGCGGCGGGAATAAATCCAGAGCGGCAAGGTTGCTGAAGATATCACGCTACTCTCTCCTGAGGGAACTCAAAAAACTTGACATAAAAATCAATGAAAAACCTGACCAGAATGTTCGATAATAGAACGGTATGTTCTGTAATTGCACATATCAAAAGTGACCATACTGGAACAATCTCCCCGGTATGGCCTCAAATAACGTGCTATATTCGCACTATCAGATGTTGTCAATTTTATCCTGTTTGAGCGAAACTAATTGAAATATAATGGTTTTTTGTTTTGGCATTTATATTGCTAAATAAATAAGCACATGTGGTTAAAAATCGGTGGATGGTTTCTTGTTCCCTCCTTTCCATCCACCGATCCCCCCATTAAGGTTGGTGGATGGTCTGGACGAAAACCATCCACCAATTTTTTTTGTCCATTATCAACGATAGAAGTCAGAAAGGTATGAAGTTTCGAAAAGTCAAAGGCATGCGAATGACTGGCGGAACCTCCAAACTTCTCAACTTCAGAGCTTCTTTCCCTCTCAAAGCCTGCCTTCTGCTTTGAGCCTCTCCAGCACCGCCCTGATCCCCGGCATCGCCTCCAGGGCCGCTTTCTCGCCCTCCAGTACCGCCTCATGACGCTTTGTGAAGTCCGTTGAGCCGATATAACCCACCCTGGGCTGGATGACGAAGTCGGCCCTCGTCAGCTGATTCTGTGACATCCTTGCGTACATGATGGTGACCGCCTGGATGATGCTGTCAACGGTGCCCTGGGGAGGGGCATTCTCGACATTCGAAGAGATATCGACGGCAATGACAACGTCGGCTCCCATTTTTTTTGCGAGGTCGACGGCCACGGGGCTTACGATACCGCCATCGACGTAGAACCGCTCGCCTATCCTGACAGGCTTGAAAACACCGGGTATGGCGCAGCTTGCACGGACGGCCGTCCCCGTATCCCCGCGGGCAAAAGCGATTTCCTCCCCGCTTTGCAGATCCGTTGCCACGGCGCAGAAGGGTATTCTGAGCTTCTCCAGGGGCGTGTTCTGCAGGGTAGAGTTGATATAGGCGGCCAGTTTCTCGCCCTTGACAAAACCGTTGTCCGGAACCGTCAGGTCAACCACGTCGGCCTTCTCGAGGCGAAAAGACATCTCCTGCAGCTGAAAGGCGTTGAACCCGTGAGCGTAGAGACTTCCCACGAAACTGCCTGCACTCGTCCCGACGATCATGTGAATGGGCACATGGTTCGCCTCAAGAATTTTCAGCACGCCGATGTGCGCAAACCCCTTCGCGGCACCCGCGCCCAGAACGAGGGCCACTTTTGCCGGTTTCGGCGGCGGGACCTCCCGGACGGCGCAGGACAGGACAGCCAGGACGGCGGCCATCGCGATCGGAAGGACGAGAAAAATTCGTAAAAGCCTTTCTGTCATGTCCCAACCTGAAAGAAAAAACCGAGCACCCAGTACGTGGGATGCTCGGCTTTTCCATCAATGCTGTAAATATACTTACCGTTTCGAAGCTACTTCTTTGCCGGAGCCGGTGCCGGGGCCGGAGCCGCCGGGGCCTTCTCAGGGGCCGGAGCCGGGGCTGCAGGTGCCGGAGCCGGCTTTTTCTCCTCCGCCTTCTGACAGGCGATGAAGGAGAACGAGAACAGCAGGGTCAGCGCGAGGATGAATACAAATACCTTCTTCATTCTTGTCACCTCCTTTTATCGTTACCCTCTCTCTTGGGTAAGTCTGTCATTCGCGGAAGCAGTTAACATAAGGACGTGCCCTTGTCAATAGAAAAAAACAGACAAAATCGTCAAGAATAATCATACATTAAATCTGAAATAAATGATGTCCCCGTCCTGAATGACATAATCCCGCCCCTCGAAATGGAGAAGCCCTTTTTCCCTGACGGCCGACAGCGTGCCGGCCCTGATAAAATCATCATAGTGAACCACCTCGGCCCGGATGAACCCCCGCTCCATATCCGTATGGATTCTCCCGGCTGCTTCGGGGGCCTTCGTCCCCTTCTTGACGGTCCATGCCCGAAGCTCCGGACCGACCGTCGTGTAAAAGGTAATCAAATCGAGCAACTCATATCCTGCCCTGATCAGTTTCTGAAGACCTGATTCTTCAAGGCCGAGATCAGCGAGAAACTCCTTGCGTTCTTCCTTGTCGAGCTTGGCGATCTCCATCTCCATGTCGCCGCAGATGGCCACCGCCCGGGCGCCCTCCTTCCGGGCGTATTCCTCTACCTGTCCGATATAAGGTCTCTTTCCTTTGAGAACGGCCTCACTCACATTGGCGATGTACAGCACCTTCTTGCCCGTGAGGAGGTGAAGGTCCCGCGCTATTTCCGCATCCTGTTCAGTCCTCGGGACATTCCTCGCCACCGAGCCCTTGCGCAGGGCGCTTTGCAGCTTCATGCAGAAATCGAGAATCCTCCGGGATTCCTTGTCCCCCGATTGGGCCGTTTTTTCAACCCGGGTGATCCGGCGCTCCAGCGTTTCAAGGTCCGCAAGGATCAACTCGGTGTTCACGATCTCGATGTCGCGAACGGGATTGATGGGACCGTAGATGTGGGCAATGTCGGGATTGTCGAAGCAGCGGACGATGTGGACAATGGCGTCGACCTCTCGAATGTGGCCCAGGAACTTGTTCCCCAGGCCCTCGCCCTTGCTGGCTCCCCGAACCAGTCCCGCGATGTCCAGAAACTCCATGGTGGTGTAGGTCGTCTTGGGGGGGGTGATGATCCGCGCGATCTTCTCGAGGCGCTCGTCGGGTACGGGGACGCAGCCGGTGTTGGGGTCTATGGTGCAGAAGGGGTAGTTCGCCACCTCCGCACCGGCGGCGGTGAGAGCGTTGAAGATGGTGGATTTCCCCACGTTGGGAAGGCCGATGATGCCACAGGTGAACCCCATGTCACAAAATCTCCTGTCCGATCATGCTTTCCGCGGAACTGCGGGGCCCTGCGAGGCGGCGGACGGAAACGTAAGGAGGCTATGGGGTTTTCCCCATCCTGTCAAGCCTTAATTGTCCGGAAAGGCTAAAAAAAAGGACCGGATCTTTTCAGATCCGGTCCCGGTCTCTCAGCCGATGGTTACTTCATTATTTCTTCTCCTCCACGGGGATGCGCATGGAGTAGAAGGACCTGTAGACGAAGAAGAGGGCGATCAGGAGGAAAATGGCGCCGACATAATAGGCGGAGCCTTTCATGTCAGGCGCGATCGCGATTTCCATGGCCAGGATGCCGAAAAGGGTGGTGAACTTGATGATCGGGTTCAGGGCCACCGAGGAGGTGTCCTTGAAGGGGTCTCCGACGGTGTCGCCGATAACGGCGGCTGCGTGCAGGGGCGTCCCTTTTTCCCTCAGATCCACCTCGACGACCTTCTTGGCGTTGTCCCAGCACCCGCCGGCGTTGGCCATGAAGAGCGCCTGGAAGAGGCCGAAGACGGCAATCGCGATCAGGTAGCTGATGAAGAACGAGGAAGGCAGCGGTCCGTGCACCGGGGCAGAGAGGAATGCAAAGGCCAGGGCGAAGCAGAAGATGGCGATGAAGATGTTGAACATCCCCAGCTGCGCGTAGACGGTACAGATCCGGACAACCTCCTTGGAACTTTCCGTGGAGGCGGCGAGCGAAGCCTCGTCATCGAGTTTGATGTTCTTCTTGATGTACTCGACGGCCTTGTAGGCCCCCGTCACGACGGCCTGCGTGGAGGCGCCGGTGAACCAGTAAATGACGGCGCCGCCGCAGAGAAGCCCGAGCAGTGTGTAGGGGTTGAGGAGGTTCAAAATCATCTCGGGCTGGATCCCCAGGGCTTTTCTCAGGAGGAGGATCAGCGAGAAGATCATCGTCGTGGCCCCGACGACGGCCGTGCCGATCAGAACGGGCTTGGCCGTCGCCTTGAAGGTGTTGCCGCAGCTGTCGTTTTCTTCGAGGTAATGTTTCGCGATGTCCATGCGCGGCTTGAAACCGAAGGAGTTCTGGATTTCGCTCTCGATGTTGGGGATCGTCTCGATGAGGGAGAGCTCGTAGATGGACTGGGCGTTGTCTGTCACCGGCCCGTAGCTGTCGACGGCAATGGTGACGGGCCCCATGCCCAGGAACCCGAAGGCCACGAGACCGAAGGCAAAGACGGAGGAGTACTCCATGAACTTGTCAAGGCCCAGGGTGCTTGTGTAATAGGCAACAAGCATCAAGGCCCAGATGGCCATGCCGATCCAGAAAGCGGCGAAGTTGCCGGCCACGAATCCCGAGAGGATGTCCAGGGATGGACCGCCTTCGCGGGCCGCCGTGACCACCTCGGCGCAGTGCCTGGAGTTGAAGCTCGTGAAGACCTTGACGAGCTCGGGGATCAGGGCAGCGGCGAGCGTGCCGCAGCTGATGATGACGGAGAGCTTGATCCAGAGGTTGTCCGGGTAGCTTCCGAGCTGCCATTTGCTTACGATGAAGGTCACCACAATGGAGATAATCGAGGTGATCCAAACGAGAGAGGTCAGGGAGGCCTCGAAATTGATCTTCTCCTTGCCGCCCATCATGGAATCGGTGATGAACTTGTTGATGAAGTAGGCGCCGATGGAGGTGACGATCATGAGAACGCGCATGACGAAGATCCAGACAAGAAGTTCCGCCTGGTACTGCGGCAGACAGGCCAGCACGATGAAGCTGATGAGGGCGACACCGGTCACACCGTAGGTCTCGAAACCGTCCGCCGTGGGGCCGACGCTGTCGCCGGCGTTGTCGCCGGTGCAGTCGGCGATAACGCCGGGATTGCGGGGGTCGTCTTCCTTGATCGTGAAGACGATCTTCATGAGGTCGGAGCCGATGTCGGCGATCTTCGTGAAGATACCGCCGCAGATACGAAGGGCGGAGGCGCCCAGGGACTCACCGATGGCGAACCCGATGAAGGAGGCGCCGGCCACGTCACGGGGCATAAAGACCAGGATGATCAGCATCATGATGAGCTCGACGCAGACCAGGAGTACGCCGATGCTCATGCCCGCCCGCAGGGGAATGTCCAGCAGCTTGATGGGCCTGCCCTCGAGAGAGGCGAAGGCCATGCGGGCATTGGCCAGTGTGTTCATCCGGATACCGAACCAGGCGACACCGTAAGACCCCAGGATACCGACGACCGTCCATCCCAGGATCAGGAGCACGTTGTTCGTTGAAAGATGCTGAAGGAAACCGAAGTAATAGACAATGCAGGCACTGATGAAAGCCAGAAGAATGAGGAGGAATTTCCCCTGTTGAATCAGGTAGGTCTTGCAGGTCTGGAAAATAACCTCGGCCACGTCCAGCATGGATTTGTGGGCGGGCAGACTCTTGACCTTCGTGTATTCATAGAGGCCGAAGGCCATGCCCAGGAAACAGATCACAAATCCGATCATGAGTAAATTGTTCTGCGCGTCGCTCAGTGCAGGTATGACCAGTTCCGCTTCACTTGCGAACAGAGGCGTCGCAAGGAGCAGAACGGTGAGCGACAAGAGACTCACACTTAAGCATTTCTTGAATTTCTTGCCCATCATCCCTTCTCCTTTGAAAAATTATTTATCACCTGAGAAATTAAACATTTCTTGGCCCCCTTTTGAAGCCGCCGTCACATAACAGATATTGCCTCGTTTGTCAAAGACTTTTATCGCCGGGAAAGACAGGGGGATGCGGATCGCGGGAAATGCAAAAATACTCTTTTATTCAAACAGGTTAGGCTTGTTGCGAGAGGTTGAAAAGGTCGTCAGAAGAAAGACCCTGTCCCGTGCGCCCGACCGGTCTCATGTTGCCGGTTCGGTTGACTTCTCACTCTCCACCCGGACATTGAATTTGTTCATGGCGGACCGGGGCCCGGAGGCCAGGATTTCCATGAGGGCGCTGCAGGCCCGCTTGAGCAGGGCAGGGAGTTCATCGATCTCTTCCTTCCCGAAAGACTCTAGAACATAGGCTTCCACGAGTTCTTTCGCCGCCGGTTTTCCGATGCCGAGTCTCAGGCGGAGAAAAGCGTCCGTTCCCAGCGCTTCGATGACAGATTGAAGCCCCTTGTGTCCCCCGTCCCCGCCCCCGTCCTTGATGCGGAGCGTTCCGAAGGGGAGGTCCAGGTCGTCATGGACCACGACGAGGTCGGACGGATCCGCCTTCAGAAAGCGCACCAGGGGACCGACGGCCTTTCCGCTCAGGTTCATGAAGGTCTGTGGCTTGAGCAAGATGACGGGGACGCCCGAGAGGGACCCCTCGGCAAAGAGGGCATCGAACTTTTTTCGCCTGAAGGAAAAGTTGTGTGTCAGGGCGAGCCTGTCTGCGACCATGAAACCGAGGTTGTGGCGGGTGAAGAGATATCGATCTCCAGGGTTTCCGAGACCGGCGATGATTTTCATGGCCGTTCTGTCATTTCTCTTCTTCTTTTTCTTTCGCCGATTTCTTTTCGGTGATGACCTCGGGCTCCGCCGGGGCGGCTTCCGCTTCTTCGACGGGTTTCTCCTCCTCGACCGCGCGCTTGGCCACGACGGAGATGATCTGGGCGTCCTCGGAATCGAGAATTTCGACACCTTTTTCCAGCTTGACGTCGGCGACCCTCAGCGTGCTGCCGATATCCAATTCGGAGATGTCGAGTTCAAAGGACTTGGGCATGGCGGACGGGAGGCAGGAGACCTTCAGATCCCGCTTGAACTGGTGGATTTCGCCCCCCATTTTCACTCCGATCGGCTGTCCGATCAGGTGAACGGGAATATCCATGGTGAGTTTGTGGTCCATGCGTATTTCGTAGAAATCGGCATGGACGAGCATGTGCGTGACCGGGTTCGTCTGGAGTTCCTTGATCATGGAGAGTTTCTCCAGCTCTTTTCCCTCCCCCTCGATGATCAGCTTGATGAAGCCCGCTTCCCCCTTTTCCGCCTGGAGGAGGTCGACGAGGTCGGCTGAACGGACCGACAGGGACGTTGAATCGGATCCGGATCCGTACAGGACGGCCGGGATGGACCCGGAGGCCCGAAGTTTCCTTGAAGCGCCCTTTCCGCTTCCCTTTCGGACTTGGGCTTTGAGTTCCAAGACTTCCATGTTACCTCCAATGTTATGGCTCAAGGCTTATGATTCAGGGCAAAAGGCAAAGATTATTCTTTCTTCACTCTTTTAGCCGCACGCCTTCGGCCGTTCTTTATATGATTTGTTTTTAGCCTTGCGCCTTATGCCTTACGCCTGTCTTCGAAAAAAATCTTTTAGTCTTTTCCTAATGCCTTGAGCCTAACGCCCAATGCCTAGATAAACAACGAACTCACCGAGTCGTTATAGTAAATCCGTCTGACCGCCTCGCTCAGGATGCCGGCCACGGAAAGGTTCTTGATCTTTTTACAGGCCTTTGCCTTTTCGTGAAGGGGAATCGTATCCGTCACGATCAACTCCTTGAGGACGGAGCCCTGTATTCTCTCGATGGCAGGCCCGGAGAGGACCGGGTGTGTGCAGCAGGCCGAGATCTCCTTTGCGCCCTCGTTTTTCAGGGCCTCGGCGGCCTGAACGATGGTTCCTGCCGTGTCGATCATGTCGTCCAGGATGATCACCCGGCGGTCCTTGACGTTTCCGATGATGTTCATGACTTGGGATTCATTGGGCCCCTCGCGACGCTTGTCGATGATGGCGAGGTTCGCCCCGAGACGCTTCCCGAAGGCTCTCGCCCGTTCCACACCGCCCGTGTCCGGCGACACGATGACTGTCCCGTCCCCCTGGTAGTTCTTTTTCATGTATTCGAGCAGGATCGGGGTCGCGAAGAGGTTGTCCACGGGGATATTGAAGAAGCCCTGGATCTGGCCGGCATGAAGATCCATGGAGAGAACTCTCCTGGCGCCCGCCGCCGTGATCAGATCTGCCACCAGTTTGGCCGTGATGGGGGCCCGGGGTGCGACCTTCCGGTCCTGCCGGGCGTAGCCGTAGTAGGGGATGACAGCCGTGATACGGTCCGCCGAGGCCCGTTTCATGGCGTCGATCATGATGAGGAGTTCCATGATGTGGGTGTTCACGGGCGGACATGTGGACTGGATGATGAAGACGTCTGTGCCGCGGACGTTCTCGTCGATTTCCACCCTCGTTTCCCCGTCGCTGAACGTGGTCACGCCGGCTTTGCCGAGGTGCACGGACAGGTTCGCGCAGATGTCCCCCGCCAGTTTCGGGTTCGAGTTTCCGGAAAATATCCTGATCCTCTCGAGCGGATCACCCATGATCTTCCTCTTTTCGTCAGGGAAACTTTTGTTTCTTCGCCCTGTTGCTTTCAGAGTTGGCTGGGGCGGGAGGATTCGAACCTCCGAATGCAAGAACCAAAATCTTGTGTCTTACCGCTTGACGACGCCCCAATAATATTACTTTAACCGCTCCCGGGGAGGCGGTCAAGAAAGGACGGTCAGATGGAGTGGGCCCTGAAAATGGAATAGTTTGTGGACCTTTTCAGGGCCTCTTCAGCCCTGGCGGCTTTCCCCTCCGATTCGAAAAGACCGAAGAGGGTCGGCCCGCTTCCCGACATCAGTGAGCCCACAGCCCCCAGTTTCACAAAGAGATCCTTCACTTCCCGCAATTTCGGGTGGAGATGGAACGTGACCCCCTCGAGGTCGTTCCAGAGGGCTGCGGCAAGTTCCGATACCGTTTTAAAACGGCGAATGCTATCCTTTCTTCTTTTTTTTGTCAATGCCAAATTCAGCGCCTCATAGACCGTCCTGGTCGAGACTTCGAACCCGGGGTTGGCCAGGACAAACCACATCTTCGGAAGGTGCTCCGCGGGGTAGAGGCGCTCTCCGATGCCGAAAGCCCAGGCGGCGTCGGCGTAGATGAAGAAGGGGATATCGGCCCCGAGGGTCCTGCCGATATCCATGAGATCCTCTTTCCGGAGTTTGAGGCCGAAAAGCTCGTTGAGCGCGCAGAGGGTTGCCGCGGCGTTGGAGCTTCCGCCCCCGAGACCCGCGGCCACGGGGATTTTCTTGCGGATGGTGATCTCCACGCCGGCGTCCGGGGGGAGCCGCGACATCAGGGCTGACGCGGCCCGGTGGACGATATTGTCTTCATCCTCGGGGAGTGACGTGCCGGGGCAGCGGATCCGGATGCCCTTGTCTCCGGGTGAAAAGCTCAGCTCGTCGTAAAGACTGACCTTCTGCAGGAGGGATTCGATGTCATGGTAGCCGTCGGGGCGCTTGCCCAGGACCTTCAGGATCAGATTGACCTTGGCCGGCGAGTCCTTCCGGATCATTTCTTTTCCATCTCTTTGACGTAGCGCATCCGCAGTTCGAAGAGGAGGTTGTCGAGGAGCAGCTCCTCCTCCGACGCGAGATTTCCGCGCGTTTTTTCCTTCAGCAGACCCAGGATGTCGATCGTCTGTTTGGCCGCCGGGAGGTTCTTTTCCGCGCTCTTCGTGACGGGGTCGGGGAAATCGCCGAAGTGAAAAAGCGCGCTCGTGCTGAGCGAAAAGACGAACGTGGAAAAATCAATCTCCGGGAGTTCCTGAGGCGCCGTCGCGCCTGTCTGCCCGGGGTCCTCTGCCGGGCCCGACGGCCCGGCCGGCTCAGGCTGCGCCCCGTCGGCTCCTTTCTTTGTCTCACCGGATTCGTCGAAACGTCTTTTGTCCTTGACGGTGAACCCCTTGTCCTTTTTTTCGTCCTCCATGGTGTTCCTCTTTTAGAATTAAGGTATCAAAATACCGGATGAAAAAGAAGCAGGGGACCGGTCCCGAGACCTTTCAGTCCCCTGCTTCCGCAATGGCGTCTGTCAAGACCTTCTTCCCGCGGGTCATTTGACCTTCATCTGCCTCAGCCGGGCGATGCGTTCTTCAATGGGCGGATGGGTGCTGAAGAGCGTCATGAAGGACCGCCCCGACAGCGGGCTCACCGTGAAGATGTGGGCCGTCGACGGGCTGGCATCCATCGGGATCGCCACTGCGCCCCGGGCCAGTTTCTCGAGGGCGCCGGCCAGGCCGAGAGGTTTTCCGGAAACCATGGCGCCGCCGTCGTCGGCCAGGTATTCCCGCGAGCGCGATATGGCCATCTGGATGATCATGGCGGCGATCGGCGCCAGGATCGCCATGAAGATGAGCCCGATCCCGCCGCCGCCACCGCCTTCCTCGTCGCTCCCCCTCGAGCCGCCGAAGATGGCCGCCCACTGAGCCATGTTGGCGAGCATCGTGATGGCGCCGGCAATGGTGGCCGCGATGGCGCCGATCAGGATGTCCTTGTTCTTGATGTGGGTGAGTTCATGGGCGAGAACGCCCTCGAGCTCATCCCGGTTGAGCATCCTCAGGATCCCTTCCGTGACGGCGACGACGGCGTGTTTTTCATTCCGTCCCGTGGCAAAGGCGTTCGGCGTCTCGCTCGGAACGATGAAGACCTTCGGCATGGGAAGCCCTGCTTTCATCGACAGGTTCTGTACCATGCGGTAGAGCTCCGGTGCCTGCTGTTCCGACACTTCCTGGGCCCGGTACATCCGGAGCACGATTTTGTCGGAGAACCAGTAGCTGCCCAGGTTCATGACCATCGCGAAAATGAAGGCGATGACCATGCCCTGCTGTCCTCCAAAATACCCTCCGATCAGGATCAGAAGCCCTGTCAAGGCTCCCAGCAGCAATGCGGTTTTCAAAGAGTTCATTCAATTCCTCCCTTTTGAATCAGGCAAATTTTTTTATTTTCGAGAGGCCTTCCGTCCGGAGGCCGGTTCACTTTTCCGGCCGAAGGATACCTCACCTGCCGGTGTAATGTCCACCACGATGTGTTCCCCCTCGGCGAAGCCCCCTTCCAGAAGTTTCACGGCCAGGGCATCCAGGATCATCTTCTGGATCGACCGTTTCAGGGGTCTGGCGCCGTAGGTGGCGCTGTAGCCCGCTTTCGAGAGCTGTTTTTTGGCCTCGTCGGTCAGTTCGATGGTAAGCTGCTTCTCCGCGAGCCGCCTGTTGAGAAGACGGACCTGGATGTCGATAATCCGGTTGATGTCGCTGATGGTGAGCGATCGGAAGACGATGATGTCATCGATCCGGTTGAGGAATTCCGGCTTGAAGGTCGTACGGAGCGTGTCGAGAATGCGGATCTTCCGGTCGCCCTCGCTCATGGAGGGGTCGGTGATCCACTGCCCGCCCAGGTTCGAGGTCATGATGACGATGGTGTTCTTGAAGTCCACCGTCCGTCCCTGGCCGTCCGTCAACCGCCCGTCATCGAGGATCTGCAGCAGGATGTTGAAGACATCGGGGTGGGCTTTCTCGATCTCGTCGAAGAGGATCACCGCGTAGGGCTTTCTCCGGATGGACTCCGTCAGGTAACCCCCCTCTTCGTACCCCACGTACCCCGGGGGGGCGCCGATGAGTCTCGCCACGGAGTGTTTTTCCATGAACTCCGTCATGTCGATCCGGATCATGTTCTGTTCGTCGTCGAACATGAACTCCGCCAGTGCCCGGGCGAGTTCCGTCTTGCCGACACCCGTGGGCCCCAGGAAGATGAAAGACCCGATGGGGCGGTTCGGGTCCGCCAGCCCCGAGCGGGCCCTGCGCAGGGCGCTGGAGACGGCCTGAATGGCCTCCTCCTGCCCGATGACCCGCTGCTGGAGACGCTCCTCCATCCGGATGAGCTTCTGGACCTCCGTCTCCATCATCCTCGAGACGGGGATGCCCGTCCATTTGGCCACGACCTCGGCCACGTCCTCGGCATCCACCTCCTCCTTGAGCATCTGCTGGTCTTTCTGGACCTCGCCGAGCGCCGCCTGTTCCTTTTCCAGCTCCCGGTTGAGTTCCACGAGTTTCCCGTAGCGGATTTCCGCCGCCCGGGACAGGTTTCCCTCCCTCTGGGCGGTCACCTCCTCGTTCTTCAGATCCTCGATCCGTCCCCGGATGACCTGGATCTTCTTGATCTGGTCCTTCTCCGCGGACCAGCGGGACTTCATGGCGTCTCGGTTTTCCTTGAGTTTTCCGAGTTCGTCGTCCAGCTTCTCCAGCCTTTCCTTCGCCGTCGGATCCGTCTCGTCCTTCAGGGACTGTCGCTCGATCTCGAGCTGCATGATACGCCTTTCCAGCGTGTCGATCTCGGCCGGCAGGCTGTCGAGCTCGATGCGCAGCCTCGATGCCGACTCATCGATGAGATCGACTGCCTTGTCCGGCAGGAAGCGGTCGGCGATATAGCGATCCGACAGGGTCGCCGCGGCCACGATGGCCGAGTCCTTGATCCTGACACCGTGGTAGACCTCGTATCTCTCCTTGAGCCCGCGCAGGATGGCGATGGTGTCCTCCACCGTGGGCTCCTTGATCAGGATGGGTTGGAACCTTCGCTCGAGGGCCGGGTCCTTCTCGATGTTCTTTCGATACTCGTCCAGCGTCGTTGCGCCGATACACCGAAGCTCGCCGCGGGCGAGGGCGGGCTTCAGCATGTTGGATGCGTCGATGGCGCCCTCGGCGGCTCCCGCGCCGACGACGGTGTGAATTTCATCGATGAAGAGGATGATCTCCCCCTGGGCGTCCTGGATTTCCTTGAGGACGGCTTTCAGTCGGTCCTCGAACTCCCCCCGGTATTTGGACCCGGCGACGAGAGCACCCATGTCCAGACCGATGACCCGCTTGTTCTTGAGGCTTTCCGGTACATCGCCGTTCACGATGCGCTGGGCGAGGCCCTCGACGATCGCCGTCTTCCCCACGCCGGGATCGCCGATGAGGCAGGGATTGTTCTTCGTTCTCCTCGAGAGGACCTGCATGATCCTGCGGATCTCCTCGTCGCGCCCGATGACGGGGTCGAAGGAGCCCTTACGGGCGAGTTCGTTGAAGTCCCTGGCGTAGCGCTCGAGGGCCTGGTATTTTTCTTCAGGATTCTGATCGGTGATCCTCTGGCTCCCGCGGATGTCCATGAGGGCTTTGAAGATGGCATCCCTCATCACGCCGGCCCTGTTCAGAATCTGTCCCGCCACCCCCTCCTTTTCGTCCGCCATGGCAACGAGGATGTGTTCGATGCTGACGTAATCGTCCTTCATGCGGGTCGCCTCGGCAAAAGCCGCTTCAAGGACCTTGTTGAGCCTCGTGGACATGTATACCTGTCCGTCGCCGCCCCCGGTGACCTTCGGAAGCCGGGAGAGGATTTTTTCGAGGTCCCCGCGGATGACGCCCGGGTCTGCCCCGAGTTTCTTCAGAAGCGCCGTGGCGACGCCTCCGGGCTGGCCCAGCAGGGCCAGAAGGAGATGTTCCACATCGACGGCCTGGTGCTGGAACCGCGAAGCGATGCGCTGGGATTCCTGAAGGGCTTCCTGTGCCTTCACGGTCAGTTTCTCAAATCTCATGGCGTCTCCTTGTCAGTATCCAAATATTCGGAAAATAAGAAAAAACGAAATTACTTCTTTCGCCCCGTCGGCGGTGGATGCGGTCACAGGGTTTTGGGACCGTTTCGGGTAAAATTTAAAGATTTCAATATATTGCCGATTCCACACCGGGGTTTTACGTCCCTAAATTAAGCACAATAGAGGGGGATGTCAAGAAAAGGAATAGTTCTTGAGAGAAGGAAAAGCATTGAAAAACAATATGTTTCCGGACAATCTATTCTTCGGGACCCATTAAAAAAAGCTTGACAGTTTCGAATTGCCTATTAAAATCATAGATTCGGAAAAACTTAAGGAGGAAAAAAGGCATGTCTGTGCCCGCAAATATCAATTCCCTTGATATTTACATTTCCGAGATCAACCGCTTTCAGGTCTTGACGTCTGATGAGGAGTTCAAGTTAGCGGTTCGATTCAGGAAATACAACGATATGGAGGCTGCCGAGAGGCTCGTCACGTCAAATCTCCGGTTTGTGGTCAAGATCGCCCATGAGTACAGAAACTACGGGGTGAAGCTCATCGACCTCATCCAGGAGGGGAATGTGGGCCTCATGCACGCCGTGAAGAAGTTCAACCCCTACAAGGGATATCGCCTGATCTCCTACGCCGTGTGGTGGATCAGAGCCTATATGCAGAACTTCATTATCAAGACGTGGAGTCTGGTCAAGATCGGCACGACCCAGGCCCAGCGGAAGCTCTTTTTCAAGCTGAACCAGGCCAAGAAGAAGCTGCAGAACCTTTCGACCCGAAACCCCGAATTCGCCGAGATCGCCGAGACCCTGAACGTAAAGGAGACGGAGATCGAAGAGATGGACCTGCGCCTGAACAACAGGGACCTGTCGCTTGACGCCTCCATCAGCGAGGACGGCGATCTGAGCCACCGGGACGTCCTCGCCTACGAGGGTGAGAGTCAGGAGGAGAGCCTGATCAAGAAAGAGGAGACGGCCCTGGTCAAGCGCAACATCGCGGGGATTCTGGCCAAGCTCAGCGAGAGGGAGCGTTACATCATCCGCAACCGCATCATGTCGGAGACCCCGGAGACGCTCCAGGAAATCGGAGAACGCTTCAAGATTACCCGCGAGCGTGCCCGGCAGGTGGAAAAAGAAGCCCTGAAGAAAATGCGGCTTGCCTTCCTGACCTGGGAAGGCGATCCAAGGGCTGTGAACGCCTGATCCCGTTCAAGGAAAAGTCAAGCCCCGGGGCTACACCCCGGGGCTTTTTTTTTGGCCTGCGGGAGATCCTCAAAAGCTCTCTTCCGCGTGGAAGGCCATCTTGTCAAAGCGGGTGTATTTTTCCTGGAAGGTGAGTTTCACCGTCCCCACGGGCCCGTTTCTCTGCTTGCCGATGATTACCTCGGCGATGCCCTTATCCGGATTGTCGTCGGAGCGGTTATAGACCTCGTCCCTGTATAGAAAGAAAATCACATCGGCATCCTGCTCGATGGCGCCCGACTCCCGGAGGTCCGCCATCTGGGGCCGCTTGTTGGTCCGGTCCTCGACTTTGCGGTTGAGCTGGGAGAGGGCAACGACGGGGACGCTCAGTTCCTTGGAAAGGGCCTTCAGGGACCGGCTGATCTCGGAAATTTCCTGCTCCCGAGTATCCGAGTATCCTCCTCCTCTCATGAGCTGCAGGTAGTCCAGGATCACGAGTCCCAGGCCCATCTCCGCCTTGAGGCGCCTTGACTTGGCCTTCATTTCGAGGACCGAGATGGCCGCAGTGTCGTCGATGAAGATGGGCGCGTCGGAGAGCCTGCCCGCCGCGGTGGTGAGCTTCGGCCAGTCCGATTCCCCGAGGAATCCCTTGCGGATCCTCTGCGAGTCCACGCGGGCTTCGGAGGCCAGCATCCGGAGGGCGAGCTGTTCTTTCGACATTTCCAGGGAGAAGATGGCCACGGGGATCCCGGCCTCGATGGAAGCATGCTGGGCGATGTTGAGGGCGAGGGCCGTTTTCCCCATGCTGGGCCGGCCCGCGACGATGATCAGGTCCGCGTTCTGGAGGCCCGAGGTCAGCTCGTCGAGCTTGTCGAAACCGGTGGGGACGCCGGTGACGAGCTCCTTTTTTTCGTACAGACGCTCAATCGTCCGGAAGCTGTCCTTGAGGATTTCTTTCAGAGGGAAAAAGGCGGGACGGACCTTGTGTTCCGATATCTCGAAGATGGCTTGCTCGGCCTCGTCGAGGATGCGGTCCACCTCTGACCCGGCGTGATAACTCCTGTTGAGGATTTCCGTGGCCGTCCCGATGAGCCGCCGGAGGATGGATTTTTCCTTGACGATCTTGGCGTAGTGGGCCACGTTGGCCGCCGACGGGACGCTGTCGACCAGCGTGGCCAGATAGGATGCCCCGCCCACGCTGTCGAGATGCTTCTTTTCCTTCAGGATGTTGCTCAGTGTGATGAGGTCGCTGGGCTCGTTCCGGTCCGAGAGCTCCAGGATGGCGGAAAAAATTCTCCGGTGAGCCTCGCTGTAGAAGTCCTTGACGCCGAGGATCTCGACAACGGCGTTCAGGGCGTGGTTGTCGAGGAGGATCCCCCCGAGGATCGATTGCTCGGCCTCGGTGTTTTGCGGCGGCACCTTGTAGAGCGACGAATCGATGTCTTTCATACCCTGCCCCTGCCCGGTCTCCCGGGTCACCCCTTCAGGTTACTCCGCCCGGGTGACGGTTACCGCAATATCGGCGAAGACACCCGGGTAGAGCTTGATCTTGACCCTGTGCTCCCCCAGGCTCTTGATGGGGTCTTCGATGACGATCTGCTTCTTGTCGACTTCGAGTCCCTTTTCCACCAGCGCTTTTTCGATATCCTTTCCGGTCACGGAACCGAAAAGTTTGTCCATTTCACCCACCTTGCAGGGGATCGTCACGGCGACGCCGGCGTACTGCTGGACCAGGGATTCGGCCTTTTTTCTTTCCTTTTCCGATTGCTGGGCGATCATCTTCTTCGTGTGCTCGAGGGTGCTGACATTCTTGCCGGTCGCCTCCAGTCCCAGCCCCTTCGGGATCAGGTAATTGCGCGCGTAACCGTCGGATACTTTGACTGTGTCGCCTCTTTTCCCGAGGGACGCGACATCCTCTTTCAGAATCACCTTCATGAAAAGCCTCCTTGGGATGAGATTGAGCGGGTCTAAAGGTTGTCCCTAGACAGTGGAATCCTTGAGCGGTCTGTTCATTTTTCTAAAGTCAATCCAGATATCGAAGAGGCCGACGGCGGCCACGACGAGGAGCAATGACTGATAGACAAAAAGAAAGAGATAGAATATCGTGCGCAGAAATCTCGGCACGCTCTTTTTTTTGAAGAAGAAGTGTACTATGGAAAATCCCTGAAGTAAATAGACGAATAAAAAAATGATCAGTCCATTGAGGCCGACCATCTGGATCTCCGGCATCGGCAGGAGCATCATGCCCCCCGAGGCGATGACGAACCACACCAGCCAGTCGGGAATCTTCCAGCGGGCCAGATCGCCGTAATCGGGGTAGGGGATACCGGTTTTCTGAAAGAGGGATCGCATCATCAACAGGTTGATCCAGGCGAAAAAAGAAGTGCCGACGACCGCCAGGGAGGGAAAGAGGCCCAGGATCGTCTGCGTGATCTCATGGGCATTTTCCTTGACGGATTCGATCTGGTCCGGGGACATGCCGAATTCGGCGTAAAACCGGAGACTCTGCTGAAGGCTCTCGCTGATATGGGTCTCGATGAGTTGCGTCGCGGGCGTGGCGAGTCTCCAGCTGTAATAAAACAGCAGCCCGAGGATCAGTGTCAGCAGGGACGCCGCGGACGCCATGACGGTCTTCTCAATGCCCCAGTTTCGCCGCATGAACTCCGGCAGGAGAACACCCAGCGCTCCGAGGACCACGAAGAATGAGGCCTCTGCCTCGACAGCGGCGTACCGGAGGCCGAGCCAGGCGGCGAAAACGGATGAGGCGAAGCACAAGAGGCCCAATGGCCTTCCCAGCCGGGTATAGAAGTGGGCAACAGGCAGAGGGGTGACGAAACCGGCCGCCAGCCCGAGCGCGGGGCTCAGGGCGAGCAGGATGAAAAAAAGGGCCGTTGCGCCCAGACCGAGCAGGAATTCCTTGACCAGGACGGGCCTCCTCTCTCCCATCGGCGCCTTGAAGTTCCTCCATAGCGGGCCGACTTCAGCGTCATGACCGCCATCATGCGTGCCGGGTGACACCGGTATTTATTCATCGCGGCGGAAGTGGCGGCGAGGCCGGGCTGGATAACGGGGGATTGTGCTGCAGCGACTTATGGGCTCAGGTGTCGCTTACCATAAAAGGCAGAAGCGCGATGCTCCGGGCCCTCTTGATTTCAACCGTCATCTTGCGCTGATGCAGGGCGCAGTTTCCCGAGATCCTCCTGGGGATGATCTTGCCCCGTTCCGTCAGGAAATACTTGAGGATGTCCGGATCCTTGTAGGTCAGTTTCAGATCGGAATTGGTGCAGAAACGGCACACCTTCCTTTTATGATACACCCGCCGTTCATATCTCGGCCTGGATTCTCTGCGATTCGCGTCTGCGGTCATTTGGGCTCTTTCCCTCCCTTTTCACTCTCTTTCGACTCTTCCCGGGGTCTTCTGGGCCTTCGCACGGTCGAACGTGAGAATTCCCTTCTGTCCGCGAACCTCGGTCTGGCCTCCTGCTCGGCGGTTTCAGCGGGCTTTTCTTCCGTCTCAGGCGCGCCGGATATAGCTTTTTCTATTGCCTCCGGGGTGATATCGTCGGCCTGCTTGACCGTCATGTATTTGAGTATCTTCTCGTCGAATTTGAGGTTTCTTTCCAGCTCGCTGACGATGGCTCCCGTGCCGGCAAAGTCCATCATGACGTAAAAGCCGCGGGACTGTTTCCGGATCAGGTAGGCGAGCTTTCTCTTCCCCCACCGGTTGATGCGGATCATGGCGCCCTTCATGTTCGCGACGATCGAGGCATACTTCTCCACAATGGCGTCGATCTCCTCGTTAGGGAGGTCCGCAAGGGTAATAAAAACAAGATCGTACCTGTTCAACGTCATACCTCCTTTCGGCTCAGAAGCCAGGGCCCGAAGCCCGGGCAAGGAGTCCTCTCTTGAATTTGAAAAGCGTTTTCTATAACAACTTTCGGCAGAAAGCAATCATTTTTACAAGGGTGCCGCCTCGTGATTATGAAACCTCCCGCTCTCCCGGCTTGCCTGTTCAAATTTCCTGTTGACCTGAGTCACGTCTTCTTTTATTCATTTTAGTGATATGAATTAAATTTGAAGTGCCTGACCCCCTGCCTCACGGGGGCGTCCGATCGGGAGACCGTTTTTTGTCCTCTGTCTTTAGAAAGATAGCGATTTTTACAGTCGCTGTTCTTGTTATAATTATCGCCTATCGGTTCTTTTTCCCTGCTTCCCCCGTCCGTGAAATTCGCCTGGCGGGGGAAAATATCATCTGCTTCGGGGACAGCCTCACGTCCGGCTTTGGGGCCTCTTCGGGCATGGACTACCCCTCTCAGCTCTCGAAGCGAATCGGCAGACCGGTGATCAACGCGGGGCGATCGGGCGACACGACGGTTTCGGCCCTGGCGAGACTGGACAGGGACGTCCTGTCCCGGGCGCCCCGGATCGTTCTCATCACGCTGGGCGGAAATGATCTCATGAGGGGCATGGACCGTTCACAGGCCTTCAGCAACCTGAAGACGATTGTCACATCGATTCAGAATCAGGGGGCCCTGGTCGTCATCGGCGGGATCGAGGCGCCCATCTGGAGCAGGGGATTCGAGAAGGGCTACAGGGAGGTTTCGATAGAGACGGGGGCTGTGCTGATCCCCGATATCCTCAAGGGGATCATGGGGAACCCGAAGCTCATGCATGATGCCATTCACCCGAACGATTCGGGCTACACGGTCATGGCCCAGTATTTCCATGAAGCCATGAAGCCCTACCTGTGAGGGGGCTGGGAAAAACATCGATCCGATTTCACCTTGAAAGGAGGTCCGGGATGCTCGGGAAATCTTATCGGTTGTGTATCGCTGTTGCGGTTGTTTTGGTCTCGTACGGCTGCATGGTGGCTGAGAGCACCTACACGAAAAAGGTGGAGGAAACGGAGAGCCTCAACAGGCGGCTCGGGGCCCTGGAGCAGGTGAACAGGGAGCTGAAGGGCGAAAACGAGAGCCTCAAGGCGAAGGTGGACGAACTGGCCGTCCAGGTGGCCGAGCAAAGGGAAAGGGTTGCGGACCTGGAGATGATGAAGGAGCAGAAGGTCCAGGAGGTGAGCAGCGAATACAATGCCATGATCGAAAAGATGAAAACGGAGATTGCCCAGGGACAGGTCACGATCACGGAACTGAAAGGCAAACTCACGGTAAACATGGTGGAGGCTGTTCTTTTCGACTCCGGTAAGGCGGAGGTGAAGAAAGAGGGTCTGGCCGTCCTCCAGAAGGTTGTAGATGTCCTGAAGGATGCCAGGGACAAGGTGATCCGTGTCGAGGGTCACACGGACAACGTGCCGATCACCGGGGCGCTCGCCCGGGTGTACCCCACCAACTGGGAACTGTCCGCCGCCCGGGCGATCACGGTCACCCGCTTTCTCCAGGCCCGGGGGATAGACGCGGCCAGACTGTCCACCGCCGCTTACGGGGAGTTCCAGCCCGTGGCGGACAACGAGACGAAAGAGGGGAGGGCGAAAAACCGCAGGATAGAAATCGTTCTCATTCCCAGAGACTAGCCGGTAGCGGAATCTGCCCTATCGAACGTACGAAAGGGCCGGTGTCATACCGGTCCTCTTTTTTTATTCACGCGGCGGAACCCGGGTCCACGAAGGGTCTTTTTTATCGCCTTTTGAACCGCTTCGTCACCGGGCGCTGTCTCAGCATGACGTAGGTCGCGCCCGTGCCGCCGTCGCAGGAGCGGGCGCTCGAATAGGCGGTGACCCATTTTCGCCAGGGGCCCGTCGTGAGCCATTCGACGACCCTGGTTTTCAGCACCGGCTCCGCCGGCGATGAAAGCCCCCGCCCGTGGATGACGAGTATGCCCTTCCTGCCCCTGTCGATGGAGTCACGCAGGAATTCCTCGAAGGCGGCCTCGGCTTCTTCCACGTTCATGCCGTGGAGATCGATCTGAGACTGTATCGAAAACTCTCCCTGGTGAAGCCGCCTTGCGATCTCCGGCCGTACACGGTACCCCGTGCCCTCGATGTATTCCGGCGTGTCGGAAATCACGAACCCCTCGCCGTACTTTACGAGGTTCGTGAGGGTTTCGAGGTCTTCGTCCTTGTCGTTCCTGGGGACAACCTCCCGGACCGGAGGCGGCGAAGGCTCCACATATTTTCCATCCCTCAGGGTTTTTACGCCTGCCATGGCCTCCAGAAAAATTTTCTCGTCATCGGCCGCAGGCGCCGTTTCGGTGCGTGGAATGCCTTTGTCCCGGGACGGTTTCGCGGGCAGGGGCGCGGCATCGGCTGTTTTCTTCCTGAGACGTTTGTCGAGGTTTTCAAAGGGCTGAAAACCCAGATCGGATTTGGGGGGTTTCATGCTTGTCTTTCCGGCTTCGGGTGCTACCGCCTCTACTTGCACTTGAAGGGATAGAAGTGGCTGTAGCAGTATCCCCCCGGGTCGCTGTACATGACTTCCGTGTCGATCATGCACTGTTCGATGACTTTCTTGGAGGCTCCCTCATAATCGGGGCGCTTTTCCTCTTTTTTCTTGCAGCTCATGCAGATGGGCTTGTGACTGTAAACGGAGAGGATTCTCGGGTTCCGGGGTGACAGGTCCTTGCGGCACTTGGAGCATTTCGCGGCGCAGAAAAGTTTTTCTTTCCAGTCGTCTTTCATGGGCTGACCTCCTGGGGATAACAGGTTTCTATCCCGGGCATGATTGCTTTTCAATATACTACGAGAGCGCACGGCTGTAAATGGTTTACCGATTCATCTCCTCACCGCGACCCCCGGAGTTCCCTTGCGAATTGCCTTGCGTGCCAGAGGGAGGGGACATTGGACCGCCACTCGGGGAGGGTCATCGTGATGGCGATCTCCTCCAGTGCGGAGAGGACGAGGATGACCGCGGCAATCTCAAAAGGCCAGGCAACCTCAAAGAGGATCATCACGAGGGTGGCGACGCTGAGGACGACGGCCGAGAACTTCGCGGCCCAGGTGTGGTAGCTCGTCAATCGGCGGTATTTCATGAAGCCGATGAAGATGGGAACGGCGAAGCCCGCGACGACGGCTGCGACAAAGGGTGCCTCCTGCCTGATGAGATCGGGCCAGAGCCACCAGACGCAGAGGGGGACGGTCATGTAAATGGAGAAATCCCCCCAGCTGTCGAGTTTTGCCCCGAGGTCCGTCACCTGCTTGTATCTCCGTGCTATCGTCCCGTCAACGGCGTCCGACAGGAGGGCCAGCACAAGGAGGAGCAAAAAAATATCGGCCCGGCCGATCCACGCGAGGTAAAGCAGGGCGGGAGCGCTGACCATTCTGAAAATACTCAGGCAGTTCGGTAAAGTGAACATGACGGTCTCTCCGTGTTTTCCATTCGAAAGCGCCGATGACCGTTCTTCCACGCAGCTCGAATTGGAAGCGCCTGCCCTGAGATGAAATTACCGGTTATTTCATCATCTTTAAGGTCATCCGTCAACCCGTCTGTGCACAGGAGAAGACAATTCTCCTTCGCGGTTGAGCCTGCCGTCGCAAGATGGTATTGCATTGCGATAAATATTATGTTATAAGCGATACCACTATGTGTAATGCTCACTTTAACATGCTGTTATTACTGACTTATATAATGTCGAAAAAATTATGTTGCATCGCACAAATTTTTCTTGACAAATCTCTTTTTCTGGTTAAAATAGAGGGCAAATATAAAATCCCCGACAGGAGGTACGAACCATGATGGATCCCAAAAAACTCGTGAAGCAGACCCTTGATTTTTACAAATCAACCTTCAACAACAACTACAGTGCGATGCTGATGCTCCAAGAGCAGACCGAGAAGATGATCAACCTGTACATGGGCATGATGACCGGATTCCCGGACGAGGGGAAGAAGGCCGTCAACGAGTGGATTAAGTCTTTCAAAAAGGGCGGCGAGCAGTTCAAGACGGCCGTGGATGAAAACTTCAAGCGAGTCGAGGAGATGTTTGCCGAAGCCGCCAAGTCGAAGAAGGAGTAAATCTGTTGTAGAAAAGTCACTGATGAATCAATAAAGATTTGGGTCATTGAAAATTATGTGACCAGCATGTTGTCAGCGGGTTTTCCGACACTTGAATCTTACCACTGTTCCGAAGGGGGTGTTCATCGATGTTCTGGCCGACGCCTGATACCCAAAGTGATTTGTCCCGTCCGCTGCTGTTGCTGCCGGATCGCATGGCGGATGCCAATGTCAAGGCGGTCATGTCCTGGATGGATTTTCTGAAAGCCGGACAGACGTACCTGAACGGTTTGTACGGCTACTGCTTCGATTTCATGAGTCCCTACTGGGTGGCTGCCCGTTCTTTCAACAGAACAGAGCAGTGCAAAGTGCTCCAACACAGACCCGGTGAGACAGCGAGAGACTATCTCGAGCTCCTTCTGTTCAACATCGAGACCAACAGGAAAGCGCTGCTCACGTCGTTCAAGGCGCTGAACGAGTTTCATGCCCGGGAGGCCGAAAGAGCCTTTTCGGCCTCCCTCAACACGATTCTGGACCGCGAGGGCGAGGACATAGCGTCTTACTCGCACAGACTCGCGAACTTGATGGAACGCCTCGTTTACGGGTACCCCGAGGCGATTCGGGATATTGAAAAAGACTTCGGGTTCCACTTCAACGACGGCGGCTATGTCAGGGTTGCCGAAACGGATCGCTTTTACCTCTACAAGGTTCTGCCCCGCCATAAGGGCGTCGAGGTGCGGCCCAAGGGAAAACCCGTTCTCATCATCCCGCCCTACGTCCTCGGAGCCGACATCCTCGGTTTCCTCCCCGGGGAGGACAAGAGCTACACGCATTGCTTCGCGAACCAGGGCATACCCACCTACATCCGGATCATCAAAGATATCGAAGTCACACCGGCCGTTCAGACGATGACGGGCGAGGATGACTGTCTCGACACTCGCCACTTCTGCGAGGTCATCAAGCGGCGGCATGGCAGGCCGGTCACGCTGAACGGTTACTGCCAGGGCGGGTTCGTGTCCGCGCTGAATCTGCTGTCCGGCGAGCTCGACGGCCTGGTGGATGCCTTTGTGACCTGTGTCGCTCCCATGGACGGCACGCGTAGCAGGGCGCTGACGGAATACCTGGAACACATCCCTGAGCGGTTCCGTGACCTCGGGTACGCCGTCAAGGAACTGCCCAACGGCAACCGGGTGGTCGACGGCAAGGTCATGAGCTGGGTCTACAAGCTCAAGAGCATGGATCGGGAAGCCCCGCTCTTTGCCTTCTACCGCGATCTCCATATGTTCGACGGTTCGAATCCCGGCGAGGTCCGGATACCCGCGACGGCGGCCGCGCTCAATTACTGGCTGATCTACGAGAGAAGCGATCTCCCCGTGGGCATCACGAAGCTGAGCTTCGACTCTTACACGAAGCCCGTGTCGAAGGACGGCACGCTGCCGGTCAGGCTTTTCGGAAGGGAGCTGAACTTCAAGCGACTGAAAGAGAAGAATGTGAAATGGCTCATCTGCATTGCCGAGGGTGACGACCTGGTGGACCGGGAGGCGGCGCTGGCACCGCTTGATTTCGTCGACGCCGAGGTGTCGGTTTTCCCGAAGGGTCACGGTGCGATGGCGACGTCCTGGTCGCTTCCGACATCGGATTGCGCCCTTCACACCTGCTTCAGCGGCGGCCGGGGTCCTGTCCGCTTTCAACTGGACCTCGAACAGGAAACGAACCCGGCATCATAAGCTGCCACGGGCGGGGGAAAATGAATTTCGCTGTATGACCGGCGGGACCGTTTGGTCCCGCCTTTTTTCGATCAACCTTTTGACAAGATCAGGCACTCATCTGATAAAGGGGGGAAAGACATGCCTTTCTTGGATGTTCCGGGCCTTAAAATCCATTATGAAATCGGCGGCAGCGGGAAAAAGGTTCTCGTTCTTCTCCACGGGAATTTCGGGTCCTGGCGCTGGTGGCAGCCCGTTTTGAAACGTCTGCCGGAGAACTGCAGGGCCTACGCACCGGATTTGCGGGGCTGCGGCGAAACGGGCCGCCCCGGGGTCGGACATTCCGTGGAACAGCTGGCGTCGGACCTCTATGCGTTTTCAAGGGGCCTCGGTCTTCCCGCCTTTCACCTCGTCGGCCACTCGCTGGGCGGCGCGGTGGCCATGCAGTTTGCCCTGGATCATCCGGAAATGGTCCGCAGCATGCTGCTGGTCGCGCCGGCCCCCGCGGAGGGCATGAAAGGCAAGGTTGAGGGGCTTGCCTGGCTCATTGATGTTTTTAAACTGGACGGAGCCGACGAACAAAAGGAACATCAGGATGAAAAGCAGCCCGCTCTGCTTGCGGGCATCCCGGGTCCGCCGGATTATCGTTCGCCCGACGGCCTTGCCGCCGTTTATGGCAGGCTTCAGAAGCTCGGGATACTCAGGCGCTGCCTCCGTCGGGCCCTCGTCCGAATGGCGCCCTACGCAAGGCAGGATGAATACTTCGAGACGCTGGTCGACGACGCCGTCCGCATGTCGCCCGAGGCCGTCGTCGGGCATCTGTCATCCCTCCTGACCTGGAATGTCCAGGGGGAACTCAGCAGGTTGAGAATGCCGGTGCTGATACTCCGGGGGGCGGAGGACAGCCTGGTGCCGTTGGACGCCCTGGAGCGCACTGTCGGGGGGCTCAAAAGAGGGGAGCTGGTGACGAGGGAGAAAGTAGGCCACTCTCCGCTCATCGAAGACCCTGATTTTCTTGTGGAGATTCTGACCGGTCACATCGCGGAAAGCACGGCGTGGTGGAATTTCAGCGAAAAACTGCTCCCTGTCCGGCGCCGAATCGCGCGTATGCTCGGCTGATCAGGTCATTCCGGCAGTGGCCGAAGGGGTCCGACGGCCTTCGGCGGGCGTGAAATCACGACCGTGGGCCCATGGCCGACGAATGGTTTTTTGCGTATCCATTTCTCCCTTGATTCCGGGGGAGGCGATTCATAATCCGATGTCCCTGAAGAAAGCAAGAACCTCATTGCTCAAAGCGTTGGGTGCCCGGAAGACGGCGTAGTGGGCGAACTCATGCTCGAAAGAACACAGCCGGGCCCCCTTGATACGGTCACGGGCTTTTTCGGCCGTGCTCAAACGGAGCCACTGATCGTTGGCCACGTGAAGGATGAGGGTCCTGGCCCGGAGGCGATGCAGATGATCCGTCAGGTCATAACCATCGCCGATTTGGTTTCGCAGGAGCAGGTCGTTCGCGTCGTAGTTTTCCGCAAGGGGGAGGAGCAGTTCCCCCTGGTTTCCGTCAGGTTCCCAGCAGAACACCTCTTTGCGGGTCTCCGCCCAGGGCTGACTCACGCGGAAATCAAAACTCAGTCCCGTGTAGAGCAGGATCGACCACCCGAACATCACACCCCGGTTGGGGTGCTTGTCCTTGGGCAGGTGGTAGTAGTCACCCTTCGTTTCCCGCCAGGCGGGGTCGCTCTGGATGGCTGCCGTCATGAGATCGAACAGCCATCGGGTGCTTGAATTCATTGCCGTCAAACCGCCGATGGGCAGAATCGCCTCGACAAACCCCGGGTGCAGGACCGCCCAGATGTAACTCTGTATGGCGCCCATCGAGACGCCCGTGGCGAGCTTCACCCGGCCCACCTTCAGCACATCCCGCAGCAGGAGGTGGTTCGCCTGCACACAGTCGAAGTAGTTGTAGCGGGGGAATTTCATGCCGAGCCCGTCGCTCGGTTTGCTGGCCCCCCAGAGACCCAGGGCATCAAGAAAAATAACATAGTACCTGTCCGTGTCGATGAGGTTCCCCGGCCCCACGACGGCCCCGCCGGCGAAGGCGTTCCCTTCCTGGCCGTCGTGCCAGTAATAGTACATGAAGGTTGAATCCCCGGAGTAGTAGGGGCTGATGATGACGGCATTCGTGATCTTCCCGTTTTCGTCACGCTCCGGCGTCCCCGTGGCGATGTAGGCGACTCGCAAGGGCTCACCGCAGAGAGATTCCAGAGTCACACCGCCGGCGCCGCCATATTCAAAACCCGACTCTTCGCCGGGGCAGTAAGCCCCTCCGAGCTTGAAATGAGGAATGGAGTGATACCGCTTCAAGCCGTCGAGGGCTGATACCCCCGATGTTTTTGTGACGGATTTGCTGCGCGAAAACGACATGTCGATGCTCCTTCATCTTTAGGGTCCGACGCCACCCGCCACTGGCGGGCGGAAAGTTTTTTTCAGAGAGGCGCTTCCCGAGCCGTTGACGATGAGACTGAAGTTCATCTCAGGCTCCTTTTGACGTCCGCCGGCGGAATCAGGACAGGTATATTTATACAATCCCGGGTAAATTTGAAATTATTTTCTCCCGCCGCGGGGAGTGGAAGCCGTCGTCAGGGGGACTGAACCGGGGGGGCGGTGAGAGAGGAGGCCCGCGCTGTCATTCGCCTGCCGGTTCCTGCGGGTAGGAAATCGTCAGGACGATTTTCTCCGTGATGATCTGCTCTTTGAGCCGGACCGTGAGAAGGATGCCGTTTTCGCCCGTTTCCATGTTGTTGTGGGCCCAGCGTGAGAACTGACCGCCGTAGTAATGCGCGAGGTTTTCAGGCCAGATGGTGATGACGCTCCCGTCGCGAGGGAAAACGATATCCGGCTGGAGGGGGTTGTTCCGGAAGTTGGACTCTTCATCCATCATGAATCTTCCGTTTTCACCCCTGGGGTCGACGTAAAAGGTGTCGCTCCAGATAATTTCCAGGAATTCACCGGTCTTGTTTTCGATGGAAAGAAGAAAGGCCTTGTAACCGGCCCGGGGCGAAAGGGAGTGGTCATCGACCGGCGTCAGGCTGGCATCGAAATAGGGATTGCTGACGCGCTGCAGGGGCGGTTCGAAGCCCGGGGGCATTTGGGGCGTGGAGGCGCACCCGGCAAAAATTGCCATGGCGATCAAGGCAGGAAAGATTCCGATCCTTCTTCGCATCTTGCTCACCGTCCGTTGGAAGCGGGCCCCTCCGCTGCAGAGACCCGCGGCGCAGGCGAAACCGCACCTCCCGGTCCCCGGCGCTGCCTGCTGCCGACGAGGAACCCTTCCGCAGACCCCGATTTTTGGTTTGCCGCTGTGTCGGGTCCTGCGAAAATCATGACCTCCCTGATCAATGAAAACAGCAGCGCTCTTGTCTTCGGAATCCCCCACTGGGATCACGCCGGGCGCTTGGCGGAAGACGATGACTACTTCCTCATGGCCTTCAGCGCTTTCGGGGTATTGTCCGTCTTGAAAACGAGGCTCATCTTTCCCTTCGAGGGGCTCGCGTAAACGTAGGCGATGTCCACGACGGCGGCGGCGATTTTTTTCGATGCCGCGTGGAGCTGCCCCGGCTTGTTCGGAACCTCCACGATGATGACGTCCTCCGTTTTCACCTCCGCCCCCATGTGGGTAAGGATTTTTCGGGCCTTGGCGTTGTGGTCCGTGACAATCATGAAAACGCCTTCTTCTCCTCTGCCGTAGGCGCAGATGGCCTCGATGTTGATTTTCGCTGTGGCGATGAAGGACGTCACCTCGGCGAGAAGCCCCACCCTGTTGGGAAGGGTAAAGGTGAGTTGCTTTGCTCTCTTCGCGATAGCCATATTCAATCTCTCCTTATCGCAGGGCGGCTTTTGACAATCATACGATTTAAAGTGAAAAATGGAAAGAAAAAAGGCGGCGGCTCGTTCACTGACCACCCGGTGACGCGTCACCTCGTGAAGTAGAAAAATGTGCGGGCAGGTGCAGGTTAATCGCTGAAATACCGGACCCCGCACCGTTTAAAATGAGGGCGGGGCCCTGCGGCCCCGCCCTCCCGTTTTTAACCGGACACAAACGCCCGGGCTTCGCACAACCCGTTTCCGTGACTCACATCACGGCATCGGCATTAGGATGTCAATATCGAGGGTCGTGGTGTCTCCCCCCATAACTTCGACGTCTGAGTACACTGCGGTTACTTTTCCCTCGCTAGATGCCACCACATCGTAGCTGCCCGCGGGCAGGATCTGTGTATAGTTCCCTCCATTGTCGACGGATATGGACTTCACCTCGATCTGGCCCGAACAGCCGTCGGCCCTGAGGCTGATGACGGCGCTTCCGCCGCCCTCCACAGTAACAGTTCCTGTCATGGTCCCATCATCCGAGGGGGTCAGTTCAATGTCGAGCGGCAGAATAGCCCCGGCTACGGCGTCAACACCGCAGAAGGTGGCATAATTGTAGGTTTCCCTGTAAGCCACCACATTGTAGGTGCCTGCCAGCACCCGGATGTTGAACCAGCCGGATTCATCCGTCACGGTCGACCCCTCGTTCAGGACTTTATTGGCGGGATCCGCAGCGGTGGCATCATACACCTGGGCACTGACCGAAACACCCGGCAGCGGTTCCCCGTTCTCATCAGTAACGGTCCCCTGGATGATGGAAGACAGGACCTCCGTGCCGATGACCTTGATCGTGGGTTTGAGAATCCATCGGCCGCTATTCCCGGCTTTGACGACGGACCTCGCCGCGTCGAAATCCAGGATCAGCTCCGTCACCTCGTTTTCATTGATCGTAAACCCCTTCACCAGCTTGATGCCCGTCTGCATCCCGCTGGGGACGAATAGCTGAGGGGTGGCGTTACTTGGCAGGATGACGTAATTGGCGTGCGGATGCGGATTGCCGAGGATGTTCAGCCCGTCATCCGGTTCGCTCCCGATGATCAGGCGCATCTGTGTGTAGTACCCGGCTTCCAGTTCGCTCAGGCCCAGGGTTTCCAGTGCTCCGTTGACCAGCTCAAGCAGGTTGTAGGTCTTCCGGGGATCGGCGACGGTTTACCAGTTTCCGGAGAAATTTTCATCGCCGCCCAGATGCACGTCCACGCGCTCGATGGTCACATAGACAGCCTCATACTCGTACGTGGAGGCGTCGGTCAGGGAGAGGGAAAGCGTCCCGGTGGTGCCCCCCGTGGCGCTGCCGCTGCTGCTGCCGCCGCCACCACCACCGCAGCCGGTGAATACGGCGAGAAGAAAGATAACCGCCAGAGCCGTCAAAGATTTTGTGTTGAGTCGCATTTTCAAACCTCCTTTTTGTTGTTTTCAGAGTATTCGGTTCCGGAAATCACGGGGCCATGAACCCCGTGTCCGTTTTTTCCTGTTGATGATCCCTTCGTCGCCGCGTTTAGTTCCCCGACTCGAGCGTGATGCTGTCCCAGCGTACAACCCCGGCCTCCAAGACACCTTCCGCGTCCACAATGTCCCCGGGCCCGACCGCGCCGAAGAATTCTGCGGGCGTGACCGGTCCGCCGCCTTCTCCTTTGAACCCGTCCGGGGGGATTGCGGAGGTATCCACCTCGATGCCCAGGACGAACACCGATGGCCCAGAGATGGAATCAACGGGGCCCGCCAGCGCCACGGCGTCACTGGGAGCGGGAGTGACAAGGACGGACGATGCCAGGATGCTGCCGCCGGTGGTTTTTCGGCCAAGGATCCTTGCGTGATCGCCCGGTTCGATCTCGTCCAGGGACCGGGCGGTCCCGACAAAGCGCGTCGTGGCCGTCGCTAAAACCGGGGCTGATTCGAGCCCGGTCAGCGTAAGGCTTTCCTGGCCCCCGTTGACCCCGCTCACGTCGGACTCCATCCGGATCCTCTCGGACAGGGAGACCTCCTGTGCGAGAACGGACCGCACTGTCCGCGTGCCTTTCACGATGACCCGCGTGCCCGGGTTTACGTCCTGCGGCTTGAGGTTCCTGTAGACGGTCCCCTGGTCGGTGATTACCGTGTAGCGCCCGATGCCGAACTCGCCGGGGCCTTGCCTGCCGGTGACGATGCCCTCGAGATACACAAAGTCGACGACACCCGATCCGAATTCCTCTTCCGGTTCAAGGCGGCTGGCGAGAAGCCGGTTGGCCGTAACCAGCGTCCCTCTCGCCCTGATCATCTGACCGTTCTCCGGGGCGCCGCCGGGAAGGGCGCCGAGATCGGCCGCCGAGTAGTCGATCGTGAGCAGGCCGATATCGAGGGTTTGCGCTGGAGTGTTTCGGTTCTGGACCAAGCCTTTGATTTCAACCTCTTCGTCCGGAAGGAGCGCATCGGAAATCCGGTTCACGTAGGTCGCAGCGATCCTGCCCGACTCGTCGTCGTAGCCGCTCAGCTCCAGAACCATTCCCACCGCGATGGCGGCGGCCGTTGTGTTTTTATAGGCGGTCCGGTCATCCAGGATGATCGTCTGACCGAGGATGACGACCTGTTTCAAGACGGAATCCAGGTCGGCGACGCTCTCTACGGCGCCCTTCAAATTCCTGCTGAAATACACGCGATCGGCACTGGCGCTTCCGTCCTCCGCGATGCTCCCCTCCACCCGGACCACCATGCCGGCCGAAAGGTTCTGGATCACCGCGGAATTTCCCGACCCCACAGAGCGGTTTTCGACAAAGACCTCGGCAGCGCCCGTGACGTACCTCACGCCGTTCACGATGACGCTGCCGAAACCTTCAACGGTGCCGACGGACGCGATGGTATTCCCTGTCCCGCCGATTCCGCCCCCCGCGACGTCGGCTCCGCCGCCGCCGCAACCGGCAAGAAAGACTGTGACGACCATCGGCAGGATTAGAGTCTTTAACGTCTGTCGAAAGAGAGGTCTCATGGTCCCTGGTCCTCTTCGTCACATGGTTTTTCGAAGTAATAAATTCCGACACCCGCGGTGTTGCGCCCGCTGCCGCCGGCCCCGGGGTTTGTGTCCCGGTCATGGCTCGACAGCCACCGGTCGAGTTTCTCCAGCAGACCCTGGGCAGCCTCGGCCGAAAGGCGTCTGAACTCCCGGAGCGCCCCGTCGGGGAGGTTGTCGTAGAGAACCTTGCGCTGGAATCTCGGAGGTTCGAGGGTCCTTCCCATGTTGTGATCGATGGTGTCGATCAGGTAAGCAGTGTCGACACCGAGGATGTGCAACTTCATGGTTTCGTCGGCCTTCGGCAGGTAGGCCCGCTCCCTCAACCGGACCCTGTTCTCGTCGAGGCGCTCCACGCTCCCGTCGGTCTGCATCTCGTCGAGAACGGCCCGGTAAGGCACATCCCCGCTGTGCCGTCTGACGAGTTCCTGGAAGCTCTTTACCTTTCCGGACACCGTGAGCGCCATGGGCCTGCCTTTTCGATCCAGGAAATCCCTGTCCCGCCGCCATCCCGCGATCACCCTCGAGGCTCGGTTGTACCGGTCCCGGCTGGGCTCGTCGTCCCTCTGACGAAGGGAGCTCACCCGCGCGACTTCCTTGCGCGTCAGCCCGGTGATGACGGAGATACGGGAAAGGGACTGCTTGCGCCCCTCGATTGAAAACTCGTCCCTGGCGACGTCGACGAACTGTCTCTTGGCGATATCGGCGAACGTCCCGTAGGAGACGCCGTTCCGGAGCAGGACTCGAACGAGAGGCCTCAGGAGTCGGGCGACGGCTGTAACAAGTATCTGGTGTTTGTTCGGCTGCATGTCGTGGGGGATCTGGCGAATTGGGAAAATATTCCCAAATATTTTTTCCAATGTCAAGTCAATAAAATGCCCGCCGAATCACTCAGGGCGCCTCCCCGGGAAGCGCGCAAAGGTTATATAAAGAAAAAAGGGGCGGAGAATACTTCCCAACCCCTTGAATTCAATACGGCTAAACTATTCCCGCTGATGTTTCGCCACAACCCCGGCCATGCGCCGATCAGTTTTGTTCTACTGGACTCCTTTCATTTTTCGCAGGTTGGTCAGTTAAGAATCGAAGTCAACCGAAAAGCCCATGAAGCCGGTATTGACTACTCTTCCGTAGCGTACAACCTTGATGGCTTTTTGATCGGGACTATACTTTAATCGAAAAACTATTTTAATGTACGTGCCCCTGGGGAGTCTCTCTTCGCAGTGAAACCACGCCCCTGATGCCGTCACGTACGCGTTTCTTATTAAATAAATTCTCTCTTCCCGTGTACCCGGATGAGCCATGACCAGAACGGGCGCACTTGGCTCCACGCGTTCATTTAATTTCTGCATAGCACCATTCTGCCGTCTGTAAACACATTGAATCGAAACACCTGTAGTATTTCATACACAGCAATAGGAAAAAAGAAATACGACGAATGCATTATTTTTCGATTCATTGTTTTCTATCTTCCTAGGAAAATATTATTAGATGAGCTCTAATCAAACAAAAAACAGGGTTTTTACGGACCCTGCTTTCTCTCTTGTCTGTACCGTTAGAAATCCATTAGAAGAAGCGCCTGAAACAGAAAGAGAGCCCGTGAAGAGCACTTTTTTTCTAGGGTATTATTGGCGGGCAACCAGGCAAGCCATTTCTGAAACTCGGGATCCTTTCCCGTTTGGACCAACGGGAAATTAACAATAACCACAAACAGGATAGATACCTTTTAATGCTGAAGTCATCATCTTTTCTTTGTGGGTTCGAGTAACAGTGCTTCTACTTGTAAGTCAACTTTCAGGCGTCTGGCGGCGTTTTTGGCCTCAGCGCTTTTATTAAAGGGTCCGGCAATTACGCGGTAACGATCGCCCTTCGGGATCACCCTGGCGGGGATGGGCGGACCCTGATGGTTGATCATGGCAGCGAGCCTGGAAGCATGGATCTCATCGGAGACCTCCGCGGCCAAGAGATACCACCCGTTCATTGACATTTCCGGTAATCGCAGCCTTCCGTAAAGTTCGCCGGGGTGTTTCACTTCCAGGCATTTCGCACTCTCGCCATCACTTCCTTGCCTCATCTCGAACACCGGAACAGGAATCCCCCGGGCCTCAGCCACCGTTTCGCGGACTTTTTTCCAATCCAGCTTACGCCCTGTCTTCTTTTCAATCGCCTTTAATTTTGCATACATCTTCTTTAATTCAAAGGCGTCCACATCATCCGGGGCCGCATGAACTTCGAGATAAACAGCTCCGTCCCGATGACCTACGAGGTAAGGTTGGTTCACGATGCAAACGGGTGTTTTTACTTTTGTATTCTCGTAGAGTTTTTTTATGTCTTCCGGGTAGAGTCGTATGCAGCCATTGGTTGCCTTGAGACCGATGCTGGACGGTTTGTTGGTCCCGTGTATCACATAATTGGCCTTGTTTAAGTACAGGGCATGTTCTCCGAGGGGATTTTGGGGTCCCGGCGGGACGGTAGCCGGCAGAGGGTCTCCCTTTTCCCGGTGATCCTTAAGGATTGAGGCAGGCACGTACCAGGTCGGTCGGATTTCCTTGCGCTTAACGTACATTTGACCGACAGGCGTTGAGCGATCTTCCGAACCGATACCGACCGGGTAGGTCGAAATCATCAGGGATCTACTGTCACCTTTGAATTGAAAGAGCCTCATGGCGGCCAGGTTAACGACAATGCCTTTCCGGGGGGCGTCGGGCAGGATAAAGCTCAGAGGCAACACGATACGTTCTCCGGCGTCAGGCACCCACACGTCTATTCCCGGGTTGGCCGCGCTGATTTCATCGATTCCCAAACCGAAGTGTCTCGCAGCATCCGGCAGCGTATCCCCTTTTTTAAGCCTGACGACTGCCAACCGGCCGATGACATCATCTCCCTTTGTATCCGGAAAATCATTCCGCTCGACCTTTTCCACAGGATGACTTGAAAATGACGCGACTTTCTCCCGGACATTATGCCAGACCCCGCACCCGTAAAAGGATGACAGGAATATAGAAAGGATTATAAAACGAAGCACACGGGATAAGCTTGACACGTTGATTCGGCGCATGGGGCCATTGTAACGACAAAAAATCATCACTCAATAAAAAAATAGCAGGGCAGCAAAAACCTGCTATTTTTTTACTTCGCGTTGCGCGGCGATGCCCCGCGCGTGTCGAAGCCGTTTTTCTACTTCTTCATGGATTTCTGGAAAATGGCCTCGGTCTTCTTCGCGTTGTCCTCCGCCATTTTCGCAGCGGCCTCGGCTCTCGCGGCGGCGTTATCCGCCTTCGTGGCGGCCTGGGATATTCTCTCGGCATCCCTCATATTGTCCATCCGCGCGGACTGTGCGGCGGACTTCGCGGCCTGGGATTCCTGCAGTGCCTGATCCGCTTTCTGGCTGACCGCGTTGACCTGTGCCTGAAGTTTCTCCAGGTCGCCTGTTGTGGCGCAACCTGAGAACATGAATACAAGGCCCAGCAGAATAGCCATCATGCAAAGACCTGCGTGTTTTCTCGTCATCCTGTGATCACCTCCTTTATGATCTGGAAATTGGTGGCTACTACTTCAAAATATTGGCTAGCATTACCCCCAAGACGATCCATGTAAAAACTGAAATGATGCCACCGATAATCAGTCCCCTGCCTAAACTGTGTCGCTCTTCGAGTATCTGTAAGTATTCCCGGGCCCTTGCTGCTTTTTTCTCAAGGTCCCCCAACTCAAAAGGTTCTATTTCATGTTCACGATTGTTTCCCGGAATGTACCGGTCATCGTCTTCTATCCATATGGCGCTTTGATAATTCATCTCGTCAAATCCACAATCGAATTACTCGCTATTTCGCAATAACTGTTCCAGAATAGTCTCCATGAGGATAACTGACTGATATGGCTCACTTTTGCTGCCTATTCTTTTTATCGAGCGGTATCTGAAAACCTTTTAATTTGCAGGCAAATCCCTGCATGAAAGCGTTTTAAATGGGGCAAGGTCCTTAAAGAACAAGAAAAATCGACTGAAGGATTATCCCGTCACAAGTGAGGGGAAAACCCTTCGTTTTTGTATTTCCGATCATGGGAAACCCGTAAGAAAAAGCTCTGAAAACAGAAAGAGAGCCCGTGAAGAGCTCTCTTTCCATAAAGGATCAATGGCGGGCGGTCCGGGACTTGAACCCGGGGCCTTTGGTTCCGGAGACCAACGCTCTATCCTACTGAGCTAACCGCCCGCACCGTTCGTTTTTTTATCTTTTCAGGTTGAGCCATTTGACCACGTTGATAGCCGGCTCGCTCCGGTTCATCGTGTAGAGATGAAGCCCGCGGACGCCGTTTTTCAAGAGGTCCTCCGCCTGACGAAAGGCGTGTTCCGTCCCGTATTTCTCCACCTCCCCCGGCTGGTCTTTCACCCTGTAGACCTTCTCGGCGAGCTTCGATGGAACCGTCGCCCCGCAGAGTTCCGGAATTTTCACCATCTGACCGTAATTTTGCAAGAGAAAAACGCCGGGGATAATGGGCTTTGAGATGCCCAGACGCTCCGCCCGGTCCCGGAACCTGTAAAAGACGTCGTTCGCGAAGAATAGCTGGGTGATGATGAAATCGGCGCCGGCATCGACCTTCCGTTTGAGGTTCGCCAGGTCAGCCTCCGGGCTCGGCGCCTCCGGGTGACCTTCCGGGTAGCCCCCGACCCCGATGCAGAAGCCGTCCCTTGACCCGATGAACTCCACGAGCTCGTTCGCGTAACCGAACCCGCCCTCCGGCCTGAAGAATTTCTCCTCCCCTTTCGGCGGGTCGCCCCGGAGGGCGAGGATGTTTTCGATATGCTCCTTCCTGAACTCGTCGAGGATCTTCGCGATGTCATCACGCGTCGACTGGACGCAGGTCAGATGCGCCGTCACCTCCAGCTTGAACTCGTTCTTGACCCTGGAAGAGATCTCGATCGTCTTGTCACGCGTGCTCCCACCCGCGCCGTAGGTGACGGAGATGAAATCGGGGCTCAGGGCCTTCAGGTCCTCGACCGTCGCGTAGAGGCTCTCGAGATTTCCCTCCCGAACCGGCGGAAAGACCTCGAAGGAAAGAGTGAAATTTTTCTGCTGCAGAACTTCCCTGATGAACATGAAGCATTCTCTCACAGATTTTGCATGCAGTAAATGTCATTAAGGGACCCGGATGTCAATGGATTTTATGAACTTAGGGGTTGTGAAGCGAAGCCAAATTTGTTAAATATGCTCAAGTAATGGGAATTTGCTGGAGAATGAAGAAAGGCACAAGCATATCGTTTCTGGTATTCCTGTTTTTCGCGATCCTGCTCCCGTCGCAGGCCGCCGGCGTGACGCACATCCTGAACGTCAGACACTGGGCGGCGCCCGACTATTCCCGCGTCGTCTTCGACACCAGCGAGGAGGCGAGATTCACGGTCTCCAAAGAGGGGAAGAAAATCACCATCGACTTCGAGAACACCGTCGTCGACGAGGAAGTCCCCCTCCAGTCCTTCCTGAACAAACCCGGCATTGATAAGATTGTGGTCATGGCTCTCCCCGGGGACGCCGCGCGGGTCGAGGTCTACCTGCTGGACAACGTGGAGACGAAGATCTTCAAGCTCAAACAGCTGCTCGACAAACCCGACCGCATCGTCGTGGACATCGAACTGCCCGAAGTGGAGAAGAAGGAGAGCGAAGACCGCCTGCAGCAGCGGGCCGTGAAGAAAGACAAGATCATCGTGATCGATCCCGGCCACGGCGGCGAGGATCCCGGCGCCATCGGAAAGAAGGGGACGAGGGAGAAGGACATCGTCCTGAAAATTTGCCGGAAGCTGAGGGACACCCTGAACCAGAGACCCGGTTACCGGGCCTTCCTGACGAGAAACGGCGACTACTATGTCCCCTTCAAAAAAAGACTCAAGATCGCCCGGGAATACGGCGCTGATCTCTTCATCAGTATCCACGCCGACGCCGTGCGGAACCGACGGGTCAGGGGCGGTTCCGTGTACGCGCTCTCAACGCGCGGGGCCAGCAGCGAGGCGGCGAGACTGCTGGCCAGCCGGGAGAACCTCGCGGACATCATCGGCGGGTCGGAAAACGAGGACACGACCGACGCGGCCGACCACATCACGCTGGACATGGTTCAAACAAACACCTTTAACCTCTCCAGGAGCTTCGGCAAAGTCGTCCTCGCCAACATAGAGGACGTCAACACCCTGCATTTCAAAACCGTTCAGGCCGCGCCCTTCAAAGTGTTGAAACTCCCCGACATCCCGTCGGTCCTCGTCGAAACGGCCTACATCTCCCACCCCGTTGAAGAGCAGCTGCTGAGAACGCCAGCTTTTCAGCAGGAAGTGGCCGAAGCCGTCGCCGCTTCCGTATACGCCTTCGTCCCCTCGACGTATTCACCGCCTTCACCCGCCCCCCCCGTGCAGGTGACCCGGAAGGAAGAACCGCCCAGGGCAGTGAAGAGCGCTGAGACGGCATCGCCTCCCCCGCCCGTTTACGGGACGTACATTGTCCGGAAGGGCGATACGCTGGAGGACATAGCCCTTCGCCACCGAACCACCGTCGGAAAGCTGACGAAATTGAACAAGCTCGGACAAAAGGATCGGATCACCATCGGGAGAAAGTTGAAGGTCCCCCTGGGGCCCGCGGAGGATGAAGAGGTATCCGCCCCCGCCTTCGCGATCTACAGAGTGAAGAAGGGCGACTCCCTCGACAAGATCGCTAAGAAACACCACATGAGCGTGGCGGCCGTTCTGATCCTCAATGACATGAAGCCGCAGGATCCGCTTTACGTGAACCGTAAATTGAGGGTTTACGCCGTCGGTCGTGACAACGGAAAGGTCGAAGCCTCCACGGCGGCAAAACGCGGCCTCACGTCTTACACGGTGAAGAAGGGCGACAGCCCGGAGAAGGTTGCGGCGAAGCATCACATGGCGGTTTCCGAATTTCGAAAAGTCAACGGCATGAAACCGCGGGACAGGCTCATGGTGAATCAGAAGGTCAAGGTGTACGCGGAGGAAAATGGCACCGATAAAAAGAAACGCCAGGCCGCCCGATCTCCGGCACAGGCGAAACAGCAGCCCGTTACCTACGTGGTCAAGAAGGGCGACACGCTGGACAAGATTGCCCGAAAACACAATACCACCGTTGCCGCCCTGGTGAAGCTTAACAAGCTGAAAACCGGTGACCCGCTCTACGTCAATCGAAAACTGAAACTGCCTGCCGAGGAAGATATATAAAGAACACGACACGCCCCTTGCGGCGGCCGTCGGCAGCGATGGCGGTGTCGGGCGAAAAGCAGGCGGACGTTGAGGGAGAATGAAGTTTATTAAAGTCCCATTCAGACTCAGCGCGATGTTCTTCGCGGCAGCGGTCCTTCTTCTCTGCCTGCCGGCAACCGGTATGGCGCAGTCGGAGGAAAGGGGGGTTGTGGATGCGATGGGCGATTTCCTGCGAGCCCTCGTGCCGCAGTCGCTTTTTCGCAGCGACGGCGCCAAGAACGATTACATACTGTTGCGGGGACACAGGGACCGGGTATGGGCGGTGGCGTTCAACCCTGACGGCAAAACACTGGCGTCGGGGGCCATGGACGACAACATCATCATCTGGGATGCCGCGACAGGCAATGTCCTCCACACGCTGAGGGGTCACAGGAAGGCCGTTTTCTCCCTCGCCTACAGCCGTGACGGCAAAAGACTTGCTTCGGCAAGTCGGGACCGGAGCGTCATCCTGTGGGATGTGCCCTCGTACAAGTCGATCAGAACCCTGAGTGCCCACAGCGCCGCTGTCGTCTCGCTCTCCTTCAGCGCCGACGGCGGGAGGATTGTCTCTGGCAGTGAAGACCGAACGGCCGTCATCTGGGATGTGGAGACGGGGCGATCCCTCCATGTCCTGCGCAGTCACCGCTACACGGTCAACGCCGTTTCCTTCAGTCCCGACGGGACCCGGGTCGCCACGGGAAGCGATGATTTCGCCGTCAACCTCTGGGACGCCCGGACGGGTAAGCCGATCCAGAAACTCACGGGGCACAAGAGCCTGGTCAGGTGCCTCTCCTTCTCTCCCGACGGAAAGGTCATCGCCTCTGGGGGGGCCGATCAGTCGGTCACTCTCTGGGACGCCCGGACGGGACAGAAGATCCGGACACTCAGCGTCGGGAGCTTCGTTTTCTCTCTCGCCTTCAGCCCCGACGGCAGGCGGCTGGCAACGGGAGCTGATCAGGACATCGTGATCTGGGACGTCGCGGGCGGGACTCCCCTGAAAACGATCAAGGCCCCCTATGGGTATGTCCTTTCCCTGTCTTACAGCCCTGACGGCAAGCGGCTGGCCGTGGCCAGGGAGGACCTGGTTGTCATGATCTTTGAAGGAGTAGATGTCCTGCCTTGAGGCATAACCGCGTGACGGGCGGATTACGGAGCCGTTCCTGAACATAAAGGGAGAAAATTCATGATCACCGTTTGCACGAGCGGCTGGTTTGACCCCATACACGTGGGTCACATTCGTCTTTTTCGGGAGGCCAGGAGCCTCGGCGACCGGCTGGTTGTCATCCTCAACTCGGACGAGACGCTGCTGAAAAAGAAGCATTACTTCTTCCTGCCCTACAACGAAAGAAAAGAGATCCTGCAGGGTATCCGTTACGTTGACGAAGTCGTGGACTGCATGGATACGGATTTCACGGTCTGCAAGACGCTTGAAATGCTGAAGCCCTCCATTTTTGCCAAGGGCGGAGATTACAAACCGGACAACCTCCCCGAACTTCTCCTCTGCAACAAACTGGGCATCAAGGTGGTTTTCAATGTGGGCGGCGAGAAGGTTAAATTGACGGGAAGGCTGGCCGCCTATGAGTAAAACCGTTCAATCACCCGACCATCGGGCCATCAACATTCGGTTTGATTTTACCCCGACCCTCTGATATATTCCCCGCGACCATTTTCAGGGCAGAAAAACGTGAAAGATAAACCCCTGTATTTATTAACTTTTCTTTATCATCCCCGGAAAGGAACAGGAAGATGGAAGAGAAGAAATCCCTGGAAAAACACACCGTAAAGGAATTGAGGGAAATGGCCCTGGACATGGGGGGAATATCCGGCGTCAGTGCCATGAAAAAGGAGGAGTTGATCAGGGCCATCAAGGAGGCCAAGGGTGTTCCTCTCAAGGCGGTGCGTGAAAAGCCCGCGGAAAGCATTGTTGATCTGAAGAAGAAACTCCGGGAACTCAGGTCGAAAAAAGAGGAACTAAAGGAAAAGGGGGACCGGCTCCACGCACTGTACCTCAAGAGAAGGATCAGCCGGCTCAAGAAGAAAACGCGAAGATTGACCAGAAAGGTCTCTCCCCCGGGGGAATAGGCCAGGCGGGGATCCATCATGTTCGTCGGCAGGAGAATGACCAGAAGCGTCGTGACGGTGACACGGGAAACGAGTGTGCTGGCGGTCAGGAACATCCTTCAGGAACATCAATTCAACCAGGTCCCGGTGGTTGACGGGAAGAGGGTCGTCGGTATTATCACCGACGGGGATATTCGTGAGAACTCAGCGTCGCCGGCGAGTACCCTCTCGGTTCACGAACTCAACTATCTCCTTTCGGAGATGAAAGCCGGAGACATCATGACGAAGGACCCGGTCACCGTGACGCCGGAGACGCCCATCGAGGCGGCAGCCGAGGTCATCAACCGCCGCAATATCGGGAGCCTTCCCGTGGTGTCAGGAGGGGAACTGGTCGGGATCATCGCGACCTCCGACCTGCTCAATGTGCTCCTTGAAGTGATGGGCATGGGAACGCCCAGTTCGAGAATCGAGCTCACAGTCCCGAGCGACATGGGAGAGCTGGAGAAAATAGCGGGTATCGTCAAAGCCAGGGGGCTTACGATCATCTCCATGGTGTCGAGTGTCAGCAAGGGGGATCCCGGAAGCCGGCTGGCAGTGATCCGGGTCAACACGGAAGATGTAAAGGACCTGTGCAAGGCCTTGCGGGATGCCGGGTACAGGGTCACGACCCGTTACGAAGAGTAGGTTGTTCATTTCACTCAATATGGAATAAAGGGGAAAAGAACCGGAACGGCGTGTCTTTCCCCTTTTTTACTGAATTTTATAAAAGGGAGGAGAAGGGATGTTATGAGTAACGAGAATCTGGAAAGCAAACGTTGGATTATCGCAATTGCGGCGATTGTCATGCAGCTGTGCCTCGGCACGGTCTATGCCTGGTCGGTTTTCAAAAAACCTCTGATGATGACGCACGGCTGGGCTGAGACACCCACGCAGGCCACCATGATGATTAACATGGCGGTCATCGGTCTGGCGGCGGCATTCGGCGGGACCCTCGTCGACAAGAAGGGTCCCCGGTTTGTGGCGACCATCGGCGGCATCCTCTTCGGCCTGGGCGTTCTGCTCGCCGGTTTTGCCGACCAGGTGGGCAACTTGTTCCTGCTCTGGCTCGGCTTCGGCGTCATCGGCGGCCTCGGAAACGGGTTCGGCTATGTGACGCCCATCGCGACGCTGATCCGCTGGTTCCCCGACAAGCGCGGTCTCATCACGGGCCTTGCCGTCATGGGGTTCGGTGCCGGCGCCTTCTTCATGGGCAAGATCGCCCCCGGAATGGTCAACGACATGGGTGTGGCCAAGACCTTCTACATATGGGGATTTATCTTCCTGATCCTCGTCACCGGCGCGGCCCAGTTCTACAAGAACCCCCCCAAGGGCTGGCTGCCCAAGGGCTGGACGCCCCCGACGACGACCGTGTCGGCGGCGGATTCCTTTACGTTTGACGAGGCCATCAAGACACCACAGTGGTTCATGCTCTGGGGCATGCTGTTCCTGAATGTCTCCGCCGGCCTCGGGCTCATCTCCCAGCTCTCGCCGCTGGCGCAGGATGTCGTCAAGGCCGGCTCGCCGGGGATTTCGGCTGCAGATCTCGCCGTGGCGGGCGGGACGATCCTGGCCATTGCCTCGATCTTCAACGGCCTGGGAAGACTCTTCTGGGCGTCGCTCTCCGACAAGATCGGACGCAGGATGGTCTTCATGACCATGTTCGCCAGCCAGGCGGCCCTCTACATCTTCCTGCCCCAGATCAGCAACCAGCTCATGTTCACCGTCATCGCCTGCTACCTGCTGGCGTGCTACGGCGGCGGGTTCGCCACGATGCCCCCCTTCGCGGCCGACTCCTTCGGCCCGGGTTACATCGGCAAGGTCTACGGCATCATGCTGACGGCCTGGGGCTGCGCCGGCGTGGTGGGACCGCTCGTCTTCGCCCAGATTCCCAAGCAGGCTCTTTACGTGGCGGCGGGCCTCCTGATTTGCGGTTTCGTCCTGGCGATGCTCTACAAGCGTCCGGCGCCCAAGGCCAAGGCGTAAAAATAGTGGCGAGTGGGTAGTGGTGAGTGAAGAGTTAGAAATACAAACATAGGGCGGGTGATCCCGTCCCTCATGTTTGATTAAAAGAAAGGCGGGCTTGAAGCCCGCCTTTCTTTTCTGAACGATCGCCCTTTTCAATCCGTCAGTTCAACTCATCATTCAAAATTTAAAACCCAGAACTGCGTAACAGCGCTCCGCGCTGTAACGCGGCCACGATCTTGACGGCACAGACCTTGTACTCCGGAATCTTTGCGATCGGGTCGAGTGCCGGGTTGGTGAGGAGGTTGGTCAGCACCTCGCGGAAATGAAAGTTCATGAAGATTGTCTTTCGCATGAAGGTTTGTTGATTCATTCATGATGACGAGGATTTACGGGAAAGATTTGTCCTTCTCGTCCATGGGGGTCACCGCAGTGATTCTCTTCAGGAGGGAGCCACCCCTGGTGCCCTGTCCGAGGGAGGTGTCGGACACGGCAACCCGGCCTATGTATTTCGTCTCCCGGGTGAAAAACCCGGACTCGTCGTTGTAGGCCCAGGCGCTATGAATAATGTAGGGTTTCCCGTCGATGACACCCAGAAGAAGCATGATGTGGCCGGGTATGTAGAGAATCGCTGGCCGGCCGTCGTATTTTTTCAGAAACTCGATCTTTTCGCCGTCCTCAAGATCGTGAATGTCCGATCGGTACTTGCCGTTGAACTGGGATTGTCGAAGACTGTTTCGGGGCATGTTGAAACCGAAGCATCGGTAGATGTCCATGATGAAGCGGGAGCAATCCCGCCCCTCGTACAGGTCTCCCCATCCGTAGGGGTGGTTCAGCAATTTGAAAGCCTGGCGATAGAGGTTTGTTATTGTGAAGGGGAGGTAGCCGTCATGGACATCGTCGGAAGCGCGGACGTACCCGGCGGCCCGCTTGAGCGTGCCGTCATCGTTCCTGGCGGGCAGCGTCACGCGGCAGTGTGATACTTTCCTGCTTTCAAGGGGAAGGGTCGCGCCCATCTGAAGCGTGGCGGCATGCTGGTCGAGGGATGGGTTGGCATAGACTTCCACGCGGGAGCCTGTTACGACAAGGGGGTTCGACCTTGCGAAATCCAGGACCTCCTGTTTGGGAGCCGTGGCGATCTGCGAAGCCTCGACCCAACCCTTCGTGTGGGAGAGTTGAATCAGGTACCAGTCCCGCTCCCTCGTGGCGTGGAAGATGGCCACGGGCGTTCCGCATTCCACCAGCGTAAACTGGAAACGGTCGAAGCCGCCTCGGAACGGTTTGTCCAGAAAAATTTCGTTTGTCGGGAGCCTGCGGAGGTTCGTCCGCGAAGTGATGACGCCGTACTGCAGCGGCAGGGTTTCGGGCAGTGTCCCGATGACCGATTCGATTCGGTCATAGAATTTTTTTGTCAGGGGGTGATTCGTGTGGTCATAACCCGGAGGCCCGTTCTTCAGTTTCTCCAGGTCGTCGATCATGTCCTGCAGATGCGACCGCTCCAGGCGCTCCGGGAGTGCGAAGATGTCGACGAGGTTGGCGGGGTATTTCAGGGCCGCCCGGTTGAGCGCTTCAATTTCTTCGGGGGTCAGGATGAGGGCGCGCGGTTCAGGGGCCCGCGCCGCCCAGAAATCCGCGGATTCGAAGTCGGGGTCCACGTTCCTGAGTCTCTGGGGGGCCATCCCCTGCGACTCCCAGAGGGTCAAGACGGGTTTTTCGGCGCAGGAAAGAAAGGCGGGAAAGAATAAAGCGATGAGGATGATCAGGACCCTCAATTTCAAAAGGATCGCGGTGCGACGGGGCTTTTTCGGCATTGGGGAAATCAAACACTCCGCGGGCCCGGCGATCGGACCCGAATGTTATTTCAGGATCTGGCCGCCCAGTCTGACGAATTCGAACCCCTTATTCCTCAACTCGGGAATCGCCGCCATCAAACCTTCGGCGGTCTCTCCCTGCGGGGCGTTCATGTGCAGGATGACAATGGCGCCCGGCGACGCGCCGAGCAGCGCCTCGATGACATCCTTTTTCGAGTAAGTGGCGCCGGCGTCACCCACCAGGCTCCAGCCGATGGCCTCGTACCCGAGGGCGCTGGCTATCTTCACGCCGTACTCGTCGCAGAACCCCGCCGCCGGTCGAAAGTACTTCGGCTTTTTGCCGGCCAGGATTTCGATCTTTCTGGCGTTCTGCTCGATTTCGTCTATGAGTTCGTCTATGTTTCTGGTCCCCTGGATCCCCTGGGCTTTCTTCCCGTTGATCGAGCAGGGCCTGTGGTTCAGCCCGTGGTTCGCGATTTCGAAAAGGGGGTATTCCGCCAGTTCCCTGGCGATGTCGGGGTTGGCGTCGATCCACTTTCCGCTGAGGAAGAGGGTGGCGGGAATTTTTTCCCGCTTGAGAAAATTGATCAGTTTGGCGTCATAGCCCCTGCCCCTCGATCCGCCGCAGGCATCAAAGGTCAGGGCGATAAATTTCTTGTCCGTGTCGATTGCCGTTTTCGTGCCGATGACGTTTTCACCCCACTGCCTCGGTACCTTGCCGGTGAAAGTGACGAGAATGCTTTCCCGCAGGGTCGCGAAACTCATTTCGAGGTGACGGGGAGAATGGATCTTTTTCCTGACGGAAGGCTGGCGCTCGGGGTCCTGGGCTGACGGGGACGCGGGGGGGGCATCCTGAATCGTCTTTTCCGTGACGGCAAATGCCCGTCGTTCCGAGTCGACAGGGCCCGGCAGTAGGGCGAGAAGCAAGATGAGGGTATAGTAGGTGTATCTGGCCATGACCCGCTTTTCGAACCGTTGGGATTTTCGTCAGTCAAAAAGCTGAGGCATATTACCAGAAAAAGGGCTGTCGATGAAGGATTATTTTAATTTTCCGCTGATCGAAATGATTTTCTCCTGGACGGGAATATCCTTCCCGGCACGGGCCAGTGCTTCTTTCACAATCCGGGGAAGGGCCGAGCAGCAGGGCACTTCCATGTCGAGCACGGTGATGTCCCGGATGTCATTTTGCCTGAAAATCTCCGTAAACCGTTCGAGGTAGAACTTCCAGTCGTCGAGCTTCGGGCAGCCGAGCATGACGGTTCGTCCAGCGAGGAAGTCTTCATGGAAAGAACCGTAGGCGACGGGGACGCAATCGGCGGCGATCAGGAGGCTCGAGTTTTTCAGGAACGGGGCGGACGGCGGGATGAGCCGGATCTGGACGGGCCACTGCGCAAGTGCCGAGGCCGTTCCGGCGGAAGGTCTTTCCGGCGTCGTCTTTTTTTTCTCCGGGGACGATCCGAAATGTATCATCATCGACGGGCAGCCGGCGTGTTCGTGGAGGTTCAGACCGGGCGGCCCTTTCTTAAGGGAGGCCAGGCGGTCGTGGACCGCGGATTCGTCGAAGGCCTCGGCCTCCCTCTCGATGATCGCCAGCGCTCCCCTGGGACATTCGCCAAGGCAGGCACCGAGGCCGTCGCAAAATATGTCTTTCACAAGTTTTGCCTTGCCGTCGACGATCTGGATGGCACCCTCGGCACAGGCGGGGACACAGAGCCCGCAGCCGTCACAGAGCGCTTCGTTGATTTCAATGATCTTTCTCCTGTTCTTCATGTTTCCTCCGCGGATTCGAAGTGTCGATAGGGGCCGTGACGGCCCTTTGAGTCGTCATCCAAGGATGGCCTTCAGGTCCTCCCCGGGGGTCGTGATCGGCTTGATGCCAAAGTTCTTCACGAGCACGTCCAGCACGCCCGGCGTGATGAAGGCCGGAAGCGACGGCCCCAGACGGATGTCCCGGATCCCCAGGTGAAGCAGGGTCAGCAGGATGGCCACCGCCTTCTGCTCGTACCAGGAGAGGATCATGGAGAGCGGCAGCTCGTTGACGCCCACGCCGAAGGCCTTCGAGAGGGCCACGGCGATCTGGATGGCCGAGTAGGCGTCGTTACACTGGCCCACGTCGAGAAGCCTCGGGATGCCGCCGATGGCGCCCAGCTCCCGGTCGAAAAAGCGGAATTTGCCGCAGGCGAGTGTCAGGACCACGCAGTCCTGCGGTACCTGTTCGACGAAGTTCGTGTAGTAATTGCGTCCGGGCTTGGCGCCGTCGCAGCCGGCCACCAGGAAGAAGTGACGGATCTTTTTCCCCTTCACGGCCTCGATGATCTGGCCGGCGACACCCATCACGGCATTGCGGGCGAACCCGACCATGACCGATTTGCCGTTTTTGTCTGCGGGGAATCCGGGAAGCTCCAGGGCCCTTTTGATCACCGGCGAGAAATCCCTTCCGGGGATGTGGGTCACGTCGGGCCAGCCGACAAGGCCCGTCGTGAAGATGTTTCCTCTGTATGCGGGCGCCGGGCGCTGGATGCAGTTGGTCGTCATCAAGATCGCGCCGGGAAACTCGGCAAACTCCTTCGCCTGGTTCTGCCAGGCCGTGCCGTAATGACCGGCCAGATGGCCGTATTTCCTGAGTCCCGGGTAGCCGTGGCCGGGAAGCATCTCACCGTGTGTGTAGATGTTGATCCCCCGGCCTTCGGTCTGCTTGAGAAGTTCCTCCAGGTCCTTGAGGTCATGGCCGGAGACCAGGATAGCCTTTCCCTTCCTGGCGCCCAGGGATACGACCGTGGGGACGGGGTGACCGTAAGCGCCCGTGTTGGCCCCGTCGAGAAGCTCCATGGTCCTCAGGTTCACCTCGCCGCACTTGAGAACGAGCCTGAGCGCCTCCTCGAGGCCGATCGTTTTTTCGGCCAGTGCCGCCAGCGCCTCCTGGACAAAGGCGTAGACGGCCGGGTCTTCCTGCCCCAGGATCTGGGCATGGTCGGCATAGGCTGCGACCCCCTTGATACCGAAGAGCAGGGTGTGCTTGAGGGAGAGGATATCGGCATTGGCCGCGGGGTAGGATTTCAGTCCCACCTTTTCCCCCTGTTCGACAAGCCCGCCCAAAGTGCTTGCGGGTTCGAATGTCAGGGTGTCGGAGGGATGATCGAAGTTTCCTCCTGAAGCCTTCATCTTCCCGATGAGCCCGTCGCGGTATTGAACAGCCTTCCGGATCATGGGGATGAAACGCCCCGGGTCGAAGTTCACGTTGGTCAACGTCGAAAAGAGCGCCTTCACCGTGAAGACATCGGCATCGCGATCGCTGATTCCCCTCTTCCTCGCCTCGGAAGCCGCGACCGAAAGCCCGATGAGGGCATAGACCAAAACGTCCTGCAGGGCGGCCACGTCGTGCGGTTTTCCGCAGACCCCCGCCTTCGTGCAGGCCTCGCCTTTTGCCGTCTGTTCGCATTGGTAACAAAACATCGCTTTCCTCCTGTACCGTCCTGACGTTATGGATGATTTCCCGCGCTCCTTTTAACCCGGAACGGGGGAAAAGTCTTTGACCCAGGTCAAAAAACGATCCGGTTCTTCAGAGAGGTCTCTGAGGAATATCCTTTTATTTCATCGGGAAACGGGGTAAACAGAGAAGCCATGAACAAAGTCAAGTTTATATCCCGGCTGCCCCTGTTCAGGGGTCTGCCGATCGAGGAGCTGCGGGCGCTGGCGGAAATCGCGGGGACCGGGACCTATCGCAGGGATGAAACCATCTTCCTGGACGGAGCGGAGGGTCACGGTTTCTACGTCGTCGTCACGGGGAAGGTGAAGATCTACAAGCTCTCTCCCGAGGGGAAGGAATTCGTCCTGCACGTCGTGGGGCCGGAAGAGTCTTTCGCCGAGGTGCCCGTCTTCGAGGGAAGACACTATCCGGCGAACGCCGAGGCCGTCGAGGACACCCGGGTTCTCTTTTTCCCCCGTGAGGCGCTGCTGCGGACGATCCGCAGGGACCCCTCCCTCGCGATGAACATGCTCGCGGCCCTCTCGGCCCGGCTGCGGGAGTTCGCGCAGAAGATGGAAGACCTGTCACTCAAGGACGTGCCCTCCCGCCTCTCCGCCTATGTCCTCCACCTGAGCGAACGGAGACAGGGGTCCGACGATCTGGATCTCGACATCAAGAAGGGTCTCCTGGCGAGTCTCATCGGCGCGAAGCAGGAATCCCTGTCCCGTATCCTCGCCAGATTGAGTGCGCAGGGGATCATCGAGGTGAAGGGGAAGAGGATCCGGATCCTCGACAGGCAGAAACTGAAAAAAATAGCCGTCGGCGACCGGGCCCTGATCGGCTGACCTCCCGTTTCCATGCCCGTCCCGCGCCCCGAAAAATATCCGCTTGACAGGCGCGGTCCTTTTGGCGCAGTGTGAACCCGGTTAGTAGCTGAACGCGTTCAGAAAAATCACCCTTCTCCCCACAACGCCATAGATCCCTGGGGCACCCATGGGTATCGCGGAAAGAAGGCAGGGAGAAAAGGAGTCCAGGGTCCAGCAGATCCTGGACAGTGCCGCGGCCGTCTTCTATGAAAAGGGGTTCGAAGCCGCCACGATCGAAGATATCGCCGCCCGTGCCGAGATCTCGAAAGCCGCCATCTACCTTTATTTCAAGAGCAAGGAAGACCTCTACTACGGGCTCGTCGGACCGGCCCTTGACAGACTCTCCAGCCGCCTCGTCCGAATCGCCGGCGACGGACGTCTGGACCCCGAGATCAAGATCAAGAAAATGGTCGACGCCACGCACGACTTCTGCGATAAGGACCCCGACACCTGCCACCTCGTTTCCCGTTACAATGCCGCCGAATTTCCCAAGCTCCTCTCCCGGAAAAAGCTGGACCACCTCACGGGCCTGATGCGATCCAATCTCTACCAGCTCGAGAGAGCGATTGCCGATGTTGTCCAGAAGGGGAAATTTCGCAGGGTCGACTCCCGGATCACCTCCATCATCATCTGGAACGCCTTCATGGGCATCGTACAGTTCCAGGAGAACCGGATGGAGAAAGAGAAAAAAGATTACCGGAGACTCACCGTCAAGCCGCCATTGAACTCATCCTGAGGGGCTTGAGAGGGCGTTGACAGCAGGCGTTTACCTGTCCAACGGGGCCGAAAGCGCCCCTGTTCCCCTGCGGGCACGCATGGGATAGGGTATCGGCTTCATGGGCCGGCCAGTCCGAGGTCAGGTGCATACGGCTTCACGCCGAAAAATACGATTCCAAAAGGAGGATGATGAGATGGACTGGAAAGACGAATACAGGCGAAAGGTTGTTTCCATGGAAGGGGCTGCTAAACAGATCAAATCCGGTGACACATTCCTTGCCGGCCTGGGCATCGGGGCCTGTTCGGGCGACATGTTCAACGCGGTGCTGGAACGCTGGAAGGAGCTGAAAGACGTCAAGATCATAGACGCCGTCCAGGTGCGCCCGGCGAAGCTCTACGACCCGGCTTTCATGGCAAGCATCGACGGGCATATCAACTTCTGGCCGGCCTTCGGCCTCATCACCATCCGCAAGATAAACGCCACGTTGTTGCCCGATTTTCTGCCCATAACGAGCTCCGACTCCGCGGGCAAACTTTCCAGGATTACGGACGTCTTTGCAGTCATGGTCACCCCGCCGAACAGGCAGGGTTACGTGAACCTCGGCCTGACGAACTTTTATTCCATGGAGACCATACAGCAGGGCAAAGCCTCCGGCAAGATGCGTGTCGCCATCGGAGAAGTGAACGACAAGATGCCGGTCATTTTGGGCGACAACTGGATCCACGTGTCGGAATTCGATTTCTTCGTGGAGCACTCGACGCCGATTCCCGCCTTCACCCGGGCCCAGCCCGGAGAGAGGGAACAGAAGATTGCGGGCCATGTCCTGGAGCTCATCAATGACGGCGACACGTTCCAGATGGGCATCGGTGCCATCCCGGAGGCGGTGGTGAGCGGCCTGAACGGGAAGCACGACCTGGGTGTTCTGACCGAGATGTTCCCCATAGGTCTCGCGCAGCTCATCGAAAAGGGGATCGTCACCAACGCGAGGAAACCTTTCCACAGGGGGAAAACCATCGCGACGTTCTGCATCGGAGATCAAAGCATGTACGATTACGTGGCGGAGAACCCGCGATGCGAGTTCTACCCCGCGAGCTACACCAATAACCCCGCCTTTATCGCGCAGCATCCCAATGTCGTGGCCATCAACATGGGGCTGATGATCGATTTTTCGGGCCAGATCGCCTCGGAGGGCCTGGGTCACAGGATGGTCAGCGGCTCGGGCGGCCAGCTCGACTTCATGATTGGCGCGAGTTATTCGTCCGGGGGGAAGGGGATTACGCTTTTGTCCTCATCGCGGCAATTAAAAGACGGGAAGCTGGCCTCGTCGATCGTTCCCGAATTGCCCCCGGGGACGCCCATCACCGTCCCGAGGACCTTTGCCGACTACGTGGTGACGGAATACGGCATCGCTTCCCTGAAGGACAAGACGCGAAGGCAGCGGGCGGAGGCGCTCATCAACATCGCCCATCCCGATCTCCGCGGTGAGCTGAGGAATGCCCTGAAGAAGAACTTCTACATGGCGAAATAAGACAGAGCGATCATTTTGGGAAACAGGTGTAGTTTGTCACTTTCTCTGCGCCGTCAACCGGTGAAAGGAGAATCATCATGCCACCCCTAATGGAATATCGGGCCGATCAGGATCTCATCGGCCACATCGTTTTCAATCACCCGACGGAAAAGATGAATGTCATGTCCGCCCAGTTCATGGAGGAACTTCTCGACATCCTGGGCCGGATCGATAGGGACGAAAAAGTCCGGGGCGTGGTCCTGGAGAGCGGCAAGCCCGGTGTCTTCGTCGCCGGCGCCGACATCAAGTGGCTGCTCGATCTAAAAACCCCGGAGGACTGCCGGAATTTCGCGAAGGCGGCCCACGTCCCCTTCGACCGCCTCGAGGCCCTGAAAGTGCCGACGGTCGCGGCTATCGGCGGTGTCTGCCTCGGCGGGGGCCTGGAGCTTGCGCTCGCCTGCCGGTGGCGCGTGGCGGCCGACATCCCGGCGGTGCAGGTCGGATTGCCGGAGGTGAAACTGGGCGTCATCCCGGGCGGGGGAGGCACCCAGCGGCTTCCGGCCCTCGTCGGCATCCGAAGCGCCCTCGAGCTCGCCACGGCGGGAAAGACCCTGAGGGTCCAGGAAGCCCTCAAACTGGGTCTGGTGGACGCCGTGTTTCCAGCCGAGCATTTCAACGAAAAGGCGAAGGAGTTCCTGCTCCGGAAGATCGGGGAGGGGGCGCCCGTGGCGAGGCCGTGGTTCAGCGGCGATTTCCGCTACGGGGCATCGGCGGAGGAAAAAACCCCTGAGTTTCAGAAACAGCTCTTCGCCGGCGCCCGGCAGATGACGATGAAGGCCACGAAGGGTTTCGTCCCCGCCCCCATGAAGGTCATCGATTCGATGGAAGCCGGCGCGAAAGGAGGGTTCAAGGCAGGCCTCAAGGCCGAGCAGGAGATCTTCGGCAACATCCTGTGCTCGAACGAAGCCCGGAATCTCATCGATCTCTTCATGATGCAAAACGCCATGACCAAGGTCTACGGCTCGAAGGACCGCTCCATCAAGCCCGAACCGATTAAGAAAGTCGGCGTTCTCGGAGCGGGACTCATGGGCTCGGGGATCGCCCACAGTGTCGTTCTGTCCCGGCGCCAGGTGGTGATCAAGGACGTCAGTGAAGAGGCGCTGGACCGAGGCGTAAACGCCATCCGGGGCATCCTGAAAGCCGAGGTGGACAAGGGACGAATGGCGGAGGCCAAGATGAACGAGGTCCTGTCGCGCATCACGAAATCCACGGATTACGCCGCATTCGCCGATGTGGACCTTGTCATCGAGGCGGTCTTTGAGGACATGGGGATCAAGCAGAAGGTGATCCGGGACATCGAAAAGGTCCTCCCGGACCGGGCGGTCTTTGCATCCAATACGTCGTCTCTTGCCATCAGCGAGCTTTCAAAGGCCTCCCTGAGGCCGGAGCGCTTCATCGGCCTCCACTACTTCTCACCGGTGAACCGAATGCCGCTTCTGGAAATCATCCGGGGACAGAAGACATCGGAGCAGACCGTCGTGACGGCCGTGGCGTTTTCGCACGCCACGAGAAAGCTCCCCATCGTTGTCAACGATTGTTACGGATTCTACACGACGCGCGCGGTCTGCGCCTATCTGGCCGAGGCCCTGCATTGCCTGAACGACGGGGCCGACATCCAGGCCATCGACGAAGCCCTGACGACATTCGGCATGCCCGTGGGCCCCATCACCCTTCTGGACGAAGTGGGTCACGACGTCGGGGACCATGTGCTTGCGATCATGCAGGCGGCCTATCCCTCTCGTTTCAGCAACATAGGCGAATTGGCGAAACTGACCGTCCGGGACCAGCGTCTGGGGAGAAAGAATCAGAGGGGTTTCTATCTTTACGAGGCCGGGAAGAAGAAGGGCGTGGATGAGTCGGCCTACAGGCTCTTCAAGAACAGAAAGACCCTTTCTCTCGGCAAGGAGGAGATCCGGGACCGCGTGGTCTTGTGTCTCATCAACGAGGTTGCGTTTTGCATGGGAGAAAATATTCTCACCAATCCGATCGACGCGGAGATGGGCCTTATCTTCGGTATCGGGTTTCCGCCGTTCCGGGGCGGCCCGCTCCATTACATCGATCAGCGGGGCGCGGGCAGTGTCGTGCAGGACCTGGAGTCTCTGCAGAAGAAATGGGGAGACCGTTTCAGGCCCGCCCCATATCTCGTCCAGGCCGCGAAGGAAAACCGGAGACTTTTTACGTGGTAGGCGCGGCCCATTCAGGGCCGTCACACACAGGACGACCATCAGGACAGGCAGCACCAGGACGACATTGTCATTGTAAGCAGTGCGAGCGTCTTTCGGCCGCTTTGATTCCGCCATGGCGGATATCGCGAGCATCAACCTCGGCGTCGGGGCCATCCGGACCGGCGAGGCGCAAACCTGCATGTCCGTGGGCGCCGAGAACATGCCGAGAACGCCCCACCTGGCCCCGGGGCTCGGGCGGGGCGTGAGAATCGGTCCCGTCACGCTTATCGATCATCTCTTCGAACGGGGGTACGGTGCGAAGGGGTTTTCCCCCCGTGCCCGTCGATGCCGGGGAGGTGGCCCTCCAGCATGACGGGACGAGGCAGGTGAGGGATGCCTGGGCCTTCTTTTTCAGGCCCCCGTGGGGCACACAATAAGACGGTAAACAGTAAATCCGGGAGAAAGGAATTATGGGACGAAGCATCTTCAGTGAAGAGCATGATATATTCAGATCGGCCTTCAAGAAGTTTCTTGCGAAGGAGGTCATACCGAATCTCGAGCAGTGGGAGAAGGACGGTATGGTCCCGAGAGATATCTGGCTGAAAATGGGACAGAACGGTTTTCTCTGTCCATGGCTCGAAGAGAAATACGGCGGCATGGGCGCGGGATACGAGTACTCTGTCATCATTATGGAGGAACTCGGCTACTGCGGCGCCAGCGGTCTCGTTTCGGGGCTGCACAGCGACATCATCGTACCCTACCTGCACACCTTCGGGTCGGAGGAGCAGAAGATGAAGTGGCTCCCCGGCTGTGCCTCGGGGGAGACCATCACGGCCATCGCCATGACGGAGCCCGACACGGGCTCCGATCTCTCGGCGATCCGGACAACGGCCGTCCGCGACGGCGACCATTACGTGATCAACGGGCAAAAAACATTCATCTCCCTGGGCCTTTTGAGCCGCCTCGTCATCGTGGTCGCGAAGACGAACCCCAAGGCCGACCCCCCCTTCAAGGGGATCAGCCTGATCTGCGTCGAGGACGGAACCCCGGGCTTCATGCGGGGCCGGAAGCTCGAGAAAATGGGGCTGCACAGCCAGGACACGGCCGAACTCGTCTTCGAGGATTGCCGGGTGCCCGTCTCCAACCTCCTCGGAAAGGAAGGGCAGGGCTTTTACTATCTCATGCAGAAACTGCAAGGGGAGAGGCTGGCCGCCAGCATCATGGCCCAGTCCATGGCCGAGGCGATGCTCGACATGACGGTCAAGTACTGCAAGGAAAGGACCGCCTTCGGCCAGCCCATCGGCTCTTTCCAGCACAACACCTTCAAACTCGTGGAGATGGCTACGGAAGTAGAGCTTGGACGGACTTACGTGGACGTCCTGATTGCCGATTTCATCGCCGGGAAGGACATCGTGAAGAGGGTTTCCATGGCCAAGGCATGGGTCTGCGAGATGGCCAACCGCGTGGCTTACCACTGCGTGCAGCTCCATGGCGGGTACGGATACATGGAAGAATATCCCATCTGCCGCTTTGCCAGGGATATCCGCGTCTACCCGATCTTCGCGGGAACCACTGAGATCATGAAACTCATCGTGGGACGGATGATGGGGTTTTGACCCCGGGGGTTCAAAGGGGTCGTCGGATCAGCCGGAGTATTTCCGCACGATCCGGTCCAGGTGTCCGAGGGTCTCCTCAGCGGTGCCGGTGCTGAGGGTGTCTTCATCGGCCCGTGCCAGAGGCACGGAGTCGCCCTGTTCGATTTTCCGCAAGTCGCCGGTGTCGAAGGCGGCGGTTCAGAGCATTTTCTGCATCCAAAGGACGTCGAAGACCCGCCCCTTTTTAATGCCGATACCCCGGAAACACCCGCACTCGACAAACCCGTTTTTCCGGTGGAAGGCGATGCTTCCCTCGTTGAGGGACGAGATGCAGGCAAGGAGCGAGGTCAATTTTTTGGTCCGCGCCGACTCGACGAGCTTTTCAAGGAGGGCCCCGCCGATGCCTTTCCGGGTGTGCTCCGGAAGGATGAAGTAGGAGATCTCCGCCGTTCTCGAGAGGGTGGGCACGGGACTGTGGGCACGGAGCAGGCCGAAGCCGATCACCCGCCCGTTTTTGTCTTTTGCGGAAAGCGCCTTATAGCCCCTCGACAGCCTGAGAAGCCAGTCGAAGAATTCGTCAGTCACCCTCTCTTCGGGGAAGGCCGCGAAGGTGTTTTCGATGTAATAGTTGAAGATGTCGACGACGGCCCATCGGTCCGCCAGGGAAAGGGGGTCTACCCGGAATGCCATGTTTGTTCACCTCGTCAAAAGGGATTTTCAGCAAGGCCACAACAAGCAAGGCCGGCGTCCGCAGAGGTGATCTGCGCCTCACCGGCCTGAGTGACCGTTTCAAGCACTGTTCCTTGCTATTTCTTTTTTGTGAACGGCCGGGTCTGGTCCTCCGACATGCCCCCCGCCCCCGCTCTCGTCACATGGATGAGGTCCTTTTTGTCCGTTTGCTTCATCTTCAGGCTGCCCCCACGCGGCAAATTGAAGGTGATGACGTAATGACCATCGGCCGACTTTTCGACGGGGCATGCCAGCGCTTTAGTCCGTCCAGGTTCAATCCCGGTGGTGGCACGTTGCGGGACGTCCGGCAGCCTTCCCCAGCTGTAAATCACGACGGCCTCATCTTTCGTGAGCTTCACCACGGCGAGTGCCGCCGGCTGGTTTCTGCCGAGCTGCCAACTCCAACTCCCCTCCCAGATGCCTGAAAATTCAGCCAGTTTTTCCGGAACCGTGTTCCTGTCGGGCGGCACGATCTTCATGCCTTCCGGAAAGGGGGTCGGATCGGCGGCAAGGAGAGGCACTGCGGCCAGAAAAATGACAGATAAAATGACGGCGAGTGAAAGGCTTAGCTTCCTCATACGTTTTCCTCCTTCGATGACGTGGATGATTACGCTTCGCAGGGTGTGACCGGACGGCAGAATAATAGTTGCGGGTACATCAACCCTAACTCGTCGTTCCGGCTGCACTATAATGCCATTTCGGAATGTTTGTCCACAGGAAGAATGGGCCTTCCGAGGAGCCCCCCGGGCAAAAAAATCCCCCTCCTTCCTTTGTGTGAAAAGAGGGGGACAAATGGACGTCCCTTTTGTTACAGCTCCGCGTCGCAACGAAGGCAGCGGCTCGCCTCCAGAATGGCCGCATCCTTCTTGAAGCCGAGCTCCACTTCGGCGAAATTGCGGATCCTGTATTCCGCCTCCAGTTCCGGCATGTGGGCCTGCGGACGCTCTTGCGTCTCCTCCTCGACGATAAAGGGGATCTGGATCTGCTCTTCGGGGGGCGGTTTGTAGGCCGGCTCCCCGTTCTGCTTCCGGATGTAGGCGTCGATGTCGTCGGCCGCCTGGTGACCCGCGGCGATGGCCTTGATGACCGTGCTCGGCCCGGTGACGGCGTCGCCGCCGGCGAAGAACTTCGGGTTCTTCATCTGCGAGGTCGTCTCGTCGATGCAGTCGAAACAGGACCACTTGTTGACGGGGACCCCGGATTCCTTCGGCACGAAGGAGAGGTCCGGTGTCTGGCCGACGGCCGCGATCACGGCGTCGACACTCAGCGTGAAGACGGCTCCTTGCACGGGGACAGGCCGCTTGCGGCCGCTGCGGTCGAAATCGCCGAGCTTCATCCGCTGGCAGATGACGCCGATGACCTTGTTGCCGTCTCCCACGACCTTGGTGGGGGCCACGAGGTACTCGATCTTGATCCCCTCGTGCTCCGCCGCCACAATTTCCTCTTCGGCGGCCGGCATGTCCTCACGGAGGCGCCGGTACAGGATCGTGACATCGGCGCCGAGCCTGCGGGCCACGCGGGCGGCGTCGATGGCGGAGTTCCCGCCCCCGACGACGGCCACCCTGGTCCCGAGGGTTTTTTCACCCTTGTGCCAGGCCTCTTCATTGAAGTTGTAGTCCCGCAGGAACTCGACACCTCCCCAGACGCCCTTGATGTCTTCCCCTTCGCAGCCCATCCTCTGGCTCTTGTGGGCGCCGGGCGCCATGTAGATGTAGTCGAATTCCCTTTCGACCTTTTCAAAGGGGATGTCACGCCCCACGCGCGTGTTGTACCGGATCTCGACACCGAGCTTGCGGATGTCGTCGATTTCCCCCTGTAGGATGTTCCTCGGGAGGCGGTAGGAGGGAATGCCCCAGCTCAGCATGCCGCCGGCGGTGGGGAGTTCCTCGAAGATCGTCACCCCGTAACCGCGCAGGGCCAGATCCCTCGCGCAGGTGAGTCCCGAGGGCCCCGCGCCGATGACGGCGATCTTCTCTTTCCGGGTGATGCCCACGGGCTCGATTTTCGGCCGCCGGACATTGTCGGTGATGAAGCGCTTGAGGAACTTGATGGCCACGGGTTCATCGAGGGTCTGGCGCCGGCATTTCGACTGGCACTTGTGATCGCACACCCGGCCGCAGACGGACGGGAAGGGGTTGGTCTTCAGGAGGACCTTGTAGGCGTCTTCCAACCGGTTGTCCCGGATGAGGGCGATGTAGGAGGGCACGTCCATGCCGATCGGGCAGGTGTGCTGGCAGGGAGACTTGAAGAGGGCCGTGCAGACGGCCGCCTCGCACTTCTTGTCCCGGATGTGGGCCACGTACTCGTTGCGAAAGTAACGGATGGTCGACAGGACCGGGTTCGGAGCCGTCTGACCGAGACCGCAGAGGGAGGCATCCTTGATCACGTTTGCCATGTTCTCGAGCAGCTCGATGTCCCCCTCCTTGCCCTTGCCCTGGCAGATATTCGTCAGGATTTCGAGCATTCGCTTCGTTCCCTCGCGGCAGGGGATGCACTTGCCGCAGGACTCGTCCTTGCAGAAGTCCATGAAGAAGCGCGCCATGTCGACGGCGCACTTGTCCTCGTTCATGACGATAAGGCCGCCCGAGCCCATGATGGCCCCGAGCTCGGTGATTCTCTCGTAGTCGACCGGCGCGTTCAGGTGCTCCACGGGGATGCAACCGCCGGAGGGACCGCCGAGCTGCGCCGCCTTGTATTTTTTTCCGCCGGGGATGCCCCCGCCGATGTCGTAGACGATCGTCCCCAGGGTGGTCCCCATAGGGACTTCGACGAGGCCGACGTTGTTGACGTCACCGGTCATGGCGAAGACCTTGGTCCCCTTGCTCTTCTCGGTGCCGACGCTGGCGTACCAGGCACCGCCCCTCAGCATGATCTGGCCGATGTTGGCCAGGGTTTCCACGTTGTTGAGGACGCTCGGTTTCTTCCAGAGGCCCGCGATGGCCGGGAAGGGGGGCCTCGGTCTCGGCATGCCTCTCTTCCCTTCAATGGAGGTCATGAGGGCCGTCTCCTCTCCGCAGACGAAGGCTCCCGCGCCCTGGTAGATCTCGATGTCGAACTTGAAGCCCGTTCCGAGGATGTCCGTGCCCAGGAGGCCGTAATCTCGTGCCTGCCGCAGCGCGATGTTCAGCCGGTGGATCGCCAGCGGGTATTCCGCCCGGCAGTAGATGTAGCCCTGGTGCGAATTGATGGCCTTGGCGGCGATCACCATCCCCTCCAGAACGGCGTGGGGGTCCGCCTCGAGGACACTGCGGTCCATGAAGGCCCCGGGGTCCCCCTCGTCGGCGTTGCACAGGACGTACTTGATGTCCCCCGGCGAGCGGGAGGCAAACTGCCATTTCAGCCCCGTGGGGAATCCGGCGCCGCCCCTTCCGCGCAGACCCGAGGTCAAAACCTCCTTGACGATGTCCTCGGGGGTCATCTCGTTCAGAGCCTTGGCCATGCCGGCGTAACCGTCCCTGGCGATGTACTCGTCGATGTTTTCCGGGTCGATAAGCCCCCGGTTTCGCAGGACCCTCAGCTCCTGGAGGGCGAAGAAGGGGATCTCCTGCATGGTGGGGATTTTCTCTTCCGTGACCGGTACCTTGTAGAAGAGCCTCTCCAGCGGACGCCCCTTGATGAAATGTTCTTCCACCAGTTCGGGGATGTCGTCGGTCCTGACCGTCATGTAGACGATCCCCTCGGGGTAGACGACCATGATGGGGCCCTGGGCGCAGAAACCGTTGCAGCCGGTTTCCACCACTTTGATTTCTTCCGAAAGGCCACGCTTGGCCAGCTCTCCGACAAGGGCCTTTCTGACCTCGATGCTTCCGGAGGCATGGCAGCCGGTTCCTCCGCAGATCAACAGGTGCGATCGAAAAACCTTCATGAAGACTTAACCTCCTTCATCACGGATAACAACGGACAGGTCATGACCGGCAACGGGACGGTTTCTACTTTACGATCTCGGCGCCCTTTGCCAGAACGAAGGGAGACTGAATTTCTCCCTCCATGATGTGACGTTTGAAGACCTGCCTCATCTTGTTTTCGTTCATTTTTTCGTACTTGATCGGTTCCTTCCCCGGGATCTCCACGGTCACCAGCGGTTCCCGGCTGCAGATCCCCATGCAGCCCGAGGTGGTCACCATGACGTCCGCGGCGCCCGACTCTTCGATTTCATGCATGAGTGCGTTCATGACCCCCCTCGCCCCCGCTGCGATCCCGCAGGTTCCCATGTGAACCGTGACTTTGGCGCGGTGGACACCGACCCTCGGTGAGGTCTCCGAGGAGACCCGCTCTTTGATCTTTTTCAGATCCTCTATCTTGATCTTCGTCATACGTCTTTCCTCGCTCGATCCGGGCAATGGGTGGAGGGCAAAAGGTTTTTTCGGACCTTGACCGTTTGCCCCTTACTTGTACTCTTCCAGGATGCCTTTCATCTTGATCGGTTTGACTCTTCCATGCACGTTTTCATCGATGACGACGACGGGCCCCAGGCCGCAGGCGCCGAGGCACCGCACCGTCTCCAGGGTGAAACGGCGGTCGGCCGTGGTGTCACCCTCCGCGATTTTGTATTCCTTCGAGACGGTTTCCACCAGGCTCTTGCCGCCCCTCACGTAACAGGCCGTCCCGAGGCATACGCGAACCGTGTGTCGACCCCGCGGCTTCATGGTGAAGAATGAGTAAAAAGTCACCACGCCGAACACCTGGGCCAGGGGCAGGTTCAGCCCCGCTGCGACCCTCCGCTGGGCAGAGACGGGCAGGTATTCCAGGACCAGCTGCGCCTCTTCCAGAACGGGGATCAATGCACCCGGTCTGCCTTTGAATTTTGCGATGATTGCGTCGAGTTTTGCGACCTGCTCCGGAGTGAACTCCTTCAGAAGATCTCCATTGTCCGGTATCATGAACTTCATCCTCCTTGCTTACTCAGAAATTAGGTCCTGCACGCCGATCTCTTTCAAACCGTCGTTGATGCTCCTCCGCAGAAATCGGGTGACCTCCGGATGGCCCAGAGGCACCTCATCGAGTTCTTTTTTCAGTTCCCGCGTGTCGAGCGTGAAGCGCTGCCCGTTGAACCGGTGGTCGTAAACAAAATCCACGCCTGGGTTTCCGAGGATCAGGCTGATGAGGGAGGCGGCGATGTTTCCAAGGGGCTGTCGATCGATGTGACTTCGCCCGAATTTCGCCGTGACCGTCGTCCCTCCACCCACCTTCGAGTCCAGCCGGAATTCGCCTCCAGTGTTCCTTGCGGCATTCTGCAGCATGGGAAGACCCAGCCCCACCTTCCGGACTTTCTTGGTCGTGTAGAAGGGGTCGAGGGCCCTTTGCCGCTCCTCGGCGTTCATCCCCCTGCCGTCGTCGGCTATTTCCATCACGTAGAGGTCCTTCTCCAGGTCCTCCAGAATTCGTATCGTGACAAGCTGCGCGCCGGCCCTGACGGAGTTTTCCGCGATATCCAGGATATGCATGGCAAGCTCGAGCACGCCTCACTCCTGAATATAACGGCCGTTTCGTTTCTCGAATGCCATCTTCAGTTCGGCCAGGGTGCCCCTCTCCAGATAAATCTCCGTCACCCCCTTGCCGACCTCCCCGAGGCGGTGAGCGTCCGAGAACTCCACGAGCGGATAGGCCGCGAGTTCCGGAAATCGAATCCTGGCGCCCTTCAGCCCCGTCCTTGGAGACACCTCCACGGCGTCGAGCGGAAGGTCGGCCGGAATGAATCCCAACTGCCCCAGCAGGCTGAAACCCTCCCGATCGACGTGGGAGGCGATGGCGAGTCCTCCCAACTCGTGGATCCTCTTGACGACCTGATCCAGCGGGATTCCGGTGGCGCCGATGAGAAGCCTCTCGTTCAGCCCCTCCACCTCGTCCAGGTCGTTGACGATGGCCTGGCAGCCGAAGACCTCCTCGTTGTTCTTGCCGGGCAGATTGGCGTACACGATATCCTGGAGCATCAGCAGGCGTTCCTGGGTTTCAAAGAGCGCCAGCACGTGAACTTCTTCGCTGCTCGTCACTTCCATGCCCGGGAGCACGAGCAGGTTCGTTCCTTGAGCGGCCCTGACGGTGTACCGGACATTTTCCGATGCGTTGTGATCGCAGACGGCGATGATGTCCAGACGCTCGTCGACCGATTTCCTTACCAGGGCTCTCGGTGACATCTCAAGGTCGGCACAGGGAGACAGGCATGTGTGCATGTGCAGATCGCAGCGAAAGGCCCTGATCATGGACTTCCAGCCTTGTGATTCTTCAATTTGTCCCCGGCGAACAAGAAACGATATATGAAAGAGCCATCCGGATAGTTCGGATTAGGGTGCAATCAATCTGTAGATCTTTCCGGCGACCTCGAAGCCCGGCTCGGCTGCAACCAGGATTGGAATGCCTTCCCGGGCCGCTTTTTCCAGGGCTTCCGGGGCCGGTTCAGTCCCCTGGACCAGTATGACGGCAGCGAGATCCTTCAAGGAGGCCACGGCCACGACGTTCTGATGGACCTGGCGGGTAATCCAGACATGGCCTTCCTGGCTGTTGGCGATGACGTCGCTCAGGAGATCGCCCACGTAGCCGCCTTTGACCTCCCGGTTGAGGGCTTTTTCGCCGCATCGGACCTTGAGGTTCAACGCCTTGACAATGGCTGCGAGATCCATGGCTCCTCACGTCTGCTTCCGACAGCCGCGGGTGACCGGGCTGTACGTTCAGGTATAGGTTTCAACCCACTGCGGGTGATCGGGGTTGAGCTTCAAGTCCAGGTTGACAACAACCATTTTAACATAGGTCCCCACGCCCACCTCGGAGGAGATGAAGAAGTCATCGGAGTAGCGTTTCATGTTGCTCAGGCCCATACCGGCGCCGAATCCCATCTCCCGGACCTGGGCCGATGCCGTCGAATAACCCTCCTTCATGGCCTGCTCGATGTCCGCTATCCCGGACCCTTCATCCATGGCCTCGATCTGAACGGAACGGTTGTCGGCTTGAAGAACGATCTGTCCTTTCTTGGCATAGGAAACGATGTTGATTTCCGATTCGTAACAAACGATGGCGGCGCGCCTGACCGTATCCTTCGGAAGCCCGATCTCCTTCAGTATGCCCTTGATCGCGCTGGACACATTGCCCGCCGCCGCGAAGTTTCCCCCCTCTACGGAGAAAGATTTCTCACAGCGCATGGACCACCGCCCCCACTAGTCGCTGCCGACTTTTTCGATGCAACCGACGATGCCGCTGCGGTGGAGACGACCCGAGGTCTCGAAGAGGATGTATTTCGTCGAGAGGATGGGGATCTTGAGCTGCTCCGCAAGCTTCATGGTTTCCTCCGAAGGCCGCTTGCCGCGGACCATGATGATGGCGGATATGTCCAGGATGTCCGCCGTCCGCACAACCTGCGGGTTGGTGAGACCCGTGAGGAGCAGACTTTCGGGCTTTGCGAAGGCAAGAACATCGCTCATCAGATCGGCGCTGAAGGCGGTTTTGACCTCTTTGCCCAGTTGGTCTTCGCCGACGAGGATTTCGGCATCCAGGATACCCTTCACATCATTCAGGGTCACGGCGTCCTCCTGAGGGTGCGTTTTCTTTTCCGGGGCCCTTCCCGAAGAAAAACATCATCCCGTTGAATCCGGAACGCCTTTTTCTGCGGTACGGGATTGGCGGCTTGGAAGGCCTTCCTTGATCTTTAAATCCATTGGTGACTAGCACAGGCAGACGGGATTAGTCAATAAAATTATTCCATGAATTTATCATGCAAACAGGCGCGAATTCCTTGAGGATTCAAGCAAAAAAAATATTCTTACATTTTTCTTGACAAACGCCCGGAGGGGGTGTAGTAATTGACCATCAGTCACAAAGTGACCAATGTTCAAAATCGAAGGGATGCCGGGCGGGAGGTCGGAGATTTTGGGACTTGAGGGAAGAAGACACCGGGAAAAAGAACGGAGGCGGGAGACCATCCTGAAGGCCGCACGCCGGGATTTCATGAAAAAAGGATTCAAGGCCGTGACGGTGGACTCCATCGCCCAGCGGGCCCAGCTGAGCAAAGGCGCCATCTACCTTTATTTCAAGAGCAAGGAAGAAATTTATGCCCAGGTTCTCATCCGGGACATCGAGAAATTTCACGAACGCGTTGCCGACATCTTCGTGGGCGGGGACAGCGCGTCGGAGGTCCTGAACCGTTTCGCCCGGATCTATACCGATTTCTTCCTGAATGAACGGGAACTCTTCCGGATTCTCATGATGTTCATGGTCCAGCCCAACCCGCTCAACATTTCCGAGCAGATCAACGACCATATCATCCGCAACACCAACAAAACCATCGGCATCATCGAGCGGATCTTCCAGTACGGGATTGACAGGGGGGAATTCCCGGGTTGCCGGAACATCCGGCAGTGCCGGAACGCCCTCTGGGGCCTTCTGAACGGCGTCATCGCCCTGCATCTTTTCACCGGACGGGAGGAAACCCGGGAGGAGAGAGTCCGTTCAACGGTCAGCGGCGGTCTGGATGTTTTTCTGCGGGGACTGACCACCGCCGTGGAAACAGAGCAATAATGATTAAATCAGAAAAACCGATCGAAGGGAGGCTTCCATGGGTAACACATTGGTAAACAGGAGAGACCAGGATTTCATTCTATATGAACAGCTCGACATTCAGAAGCTTTTCGGCCGTGAACTTTACGCCGATTACTCCAAGGAAACAGTCGACATGATGCTGAACGAGGCCGAGAAGATGGCCGTCGAGGTCATTCTGCCGACCCACGAGGACGGGGACAAAGTGGGCGCGGCCTTCAAAGAGGGGAAGGTCTTCGTCCCCAAGTCCTACCACGAGGCGTACAGGAAGTTCGCGGAAGGCGGGTGGCTCAACGCGATGAGAAGCCCCGAAGTGGGAGGGCAGGGCATGCCCGTCGTCGTGACGGGGGCCTGCTACGAACTCTTCAACGCCGCCAACTTTTCCTTCGTCATGTACCCGAGTCTGACAAACGGAGCGGGGGGACTCGTCGAAGCGTTCGGCACGAAGGAACAGAAGGACAAGTACATGGGCAAAATGTACAGCGGGGAGTGGGGAGGGACGATGTGCCTTACGGAACCGGGGGCGGGCAGCGACGTCGGCGCCCTCAAGACCACGGCGAAGAAGCTTCCCGACGGCACTTACAGCATCTCGGGCAACAAGATCTTCATCTCGAGCGGCGATCACGACATCACCCCCAACATCGTCCACGCCGTGCTGGCGAGGATCGAGGGGGATCCCCCGGGGACGAGAGGCATATCCATCTTCGCCGTTCCCAAGTACCGCGTGAAGCCGGACGGCTCCATCGGGGAGTTCAACGACGTGAAGACGGGGAACATCGAACACAAGATGGGCATCAAGGGCTCGGCGACCTGCACGCTTGTTTTCGGTGAAGACGGCCAGTGCGTCGGGGAGCTGCTGGGCCGGGAACGTGACGGCATGCGGATCATGTTCAAGCTCATGAACGAAGCGAGACTGGAGGTGGGCAATCAGGCCCTGGGTTGCGCCTCGGCGGCCTATGAGCACGCCGTTCAATACGCCATGGAGAGAATCCAGGGGACGGAGATCTTCGAAATGAAAAACCCCGATGCGCGCCCCGTCCCGATCATCCGCCACCCGGACATCCGCCGGACGCTCCTCTGGATGAAGGCCCATTTGGAGGGCATGCGGGCGCTGCTTTACTACGCGCACTTCTGCATCGACATGGAAGAATCGGCTGATACAAAAGAGGAGAAGGAAAAGTGGCAGGGGATGGTGGAGGTCCTGGTCCCCATCTGCAAGGCCTATATCTCCGACAAATCCTTCCTCGTCTGTTCCAAAGCCGTCGATGTCTACGGGGGTTACGGTTACTGCTCCGAGTATCCCGTGGAGCATTACCTCCGGGACTGCAAGATCACGGCGATCTACGAGGGCACGAACGGCATCCAGGCCCTGGACCTCGTGGGCAGGAAAATCGGCATGAAGAAGGGCATGCACCTCCTCGGCATGGTCGAGATCCTCAACGCGATCATCTCTTCGGGGCGCGAATTCGAGGAACTGAAACAGGCCTGCCAGTACCTGGATGAAGCCCGGAACGCCATGACGGATCTGACCCTGCACTTCTTCCGTCTGGGCAAGGGCGCCGGTTTCCTCATCCCGATTCTCTATGCCCAGCCCTACCTCGAGCTCTTCGGGGATGTCGCCATCGGCTCCCTGCTCATGCAGCAGGCCGAGATCGCCGCCCGGAGGCTGAAGACCATCTATGCGGAAAAGGGCGCCAAGGGCTCCGTGGGCAAACAGAGGGCCCTCGTCCACCAGGTGCCCGATGTGGCCTTTTACCAGGGAAAGGTTTCCGCCGCGAGATTTTTCGCCGTCAACGTCCTCTCCACCATCAAGGCGCGGTGCGAGGCCGTCAAGGTCGGCGACCGGGCTCCCGTTGAAATGGCCGAAGAGTCCTTCAGTGCCTGAAAACCATGACCCGTTGTGCAGGGTTCCAGAAAAAATAAATGAGGAGGAAAAATCATGCCATACGAAATCAAACGAGCAGCGGTACTGGGTGCCGGCGTCATGGGCGCGGCCATTGCGGCCCACCTGACCAACTGCGGCATCGAATGCGTGCTCCTGGATATCGTCCCCTTTGATCTCACCGATGCGGACAAGGCAAAGGGCCTGACGAAGGAGAGTCCGGCCTGGCGGAACAGTTTCGCCCAGAAGGGGCTCGACGGGGCGCTGAGATCGAGACCGGCCAGCTTCTTCACGGCGAAGAACGCGTCCATGATCAGGGTCGGCAACTTCGAAGATCACCTGAAGTGGCTCGCCGGCGTGGACTGGGTCATCGAGGCCGTCGTCGAGAATCTGAAAATCAAGCAGGACCTCTTCGCGAAGGTCGAGAAGATCGTGGGACCCGATTGCATCGTTTCGAGCAACACCTCGGGCATCCGGATCGCCGAAATCGCCGAAAGCTTCAGCCCGAAGCTGAAAGAGCGGTTCCTCGGGACGCATTTTTTCAACCCGCCCCGCTACATGAAACTCCTCGAGATCATCCCGCTGAAGGAGACGAAGAGGGAAGTCATCGATTTCATGACCCGCTTCGGGGAGGACCGGCTGGGCAAGGGGATCGTGATGTGCAAGGATGTGCCCAACTTCATCGCCAACCGCATCGGTGTCTTCGACTTGGCCAACGCCTTCGACCTCATGGTGAAGCGAGGCATGAAGGTCGAGGAGATTGACGCCATTCTGGGCGCGGCCGTCGGCCGTCCCCGCTCCGCCATTTTCGGGACACTCGATCTCGTGGGGCTGGACACGGCCTTCCACGTCATGAAAAACCTCTACGAGGCCCTGCCCGGGGATGAGATGCGAAATCTCTTCTTGCCCCCCGAATTCATCAAGGGGCTTCTGGAGCGCAAATGGCTCGGGAACAAGACGAAGCAGGGTTTCTACAAGAAGACGAAGGACGAAAAGGGAAAGAAGCTCAAGCTCGTTCTGGATTACAAGACCATGTCGTACGTCCCGCCGCAGGTGCCGAAATACGAGTCCGTCGGCGCAGCGAAGAAGGCCGAAGTCCCCTTCGAGAAGAAGCTCAAGATGGTCTTCGGCGCCAAGGACGCCGCGGCCGACCTCATCCGGGAGTACCTCTGCAACAACTTCATCTACGCGGCCAACCGGATTCCCGAGATCAGCGACAGCGTCGTCGAGATAGACAACGCCATGAAGTGGGGTTACAACCACCAACTCGGCCCCTTCGAGACCTGGGATGCCGTCGGCGTGAAAGAGGCCGTCGAAGTGATGAAGGCCCTCAAGAAAGCTGTCCCCGCAAGCGTCGAGGAGATGCTGAAGGGGGGCTTCGGTTCCTTCTACACCGAAAAGGCCGACGGGAAGTATGCCTACGACTTCAAGACGAAAAAATACGTCAAGATACCCGAGAGCCCGAAGATGATCTTCCTCGCGCCTTTGAAAGAGCAAAAGAAGGTCATCAAGGCGAACGCCGGCGCCAGTCTCATCGATATCGGCGACGGCGTGGCCTGCCTGGAGTTCCATACCAAGATGAACGCCATCGACGACGACATCATCGCCATGATGTTCGAGAGCTGCGACATCGTGGAGAAAGACTTTCTGGGGCTCGTCGTGGGCAACCAGGGGAGCAACTTCTCTGCGGGCGCCAATATCTTCAAGGTCCTCATTGCCATTCAGAAGGGGGACTGGGACATCCTCGAAAAACTGGTCAATGACTTTCAGCAGGCCAACATGCGGATGAAGTACCTTTCGAAACCCGTCGTTTCGGCGCCGGCAGGCCTGACCCTAGGCGGTGGCTGCGAGGTTTCCATGCACGCGGCCCGCTGCCAGCCCTGCGGAGAGACCTATGTCGGCCTCGTGGAGGTCGGTGTTGGGGTCATCCCGGCGGGAGGCGGCACCAAGGAGTTGATGGTGCGCGTCACCGAGGGGATCCCGGAGGGCGTCGTTGCCACGGGGCTCAACCTCCAGGGCTATTACCAGAAGGTCTTTGAGAACATCGGTACGGCGAAAGTGGCGACCAGCGCCATGGAGGCCATGGAACTCGGCTACTTCCGCAGGTCCGACAACATATCGCTGAACCGGGATCAGCAGATCTACGATGCCAAGCAGGTCGTGCTGGGGCTCTCGAAGTTCTATCGCAAACCCTCGCCCGCCCTGATCCCCGTCATGGGCGAGAATTTCCGCGGCATCGCCGATGGTGTCCTCTACAACATGAGGCACGGCAATTACGTGTCGGACTACGATGTCTTTATTGCCAAGAAGCTCGCCCATATCATATCGGGCGGCGACTGCCCGGAAGGGACGTTCGTGTCCGAGCAGGAAATCCTGGATCTCGAAAGGGAAGCCTTCCTGAGCCTCTGCGGCGAAGGGAAGACCCAGGACCGGATCATGAGCATGCTGAAGACCGGCAAGCCCCTGAGGAACTAGAAAGGGTTCTTGACCGTTAAATAGAACGACTGAAAACGCCTCAATCCATTGAGGGGTTCACGGAACAAGGGAGGTTAATCATGAAAGATGCCGTTATTATCGATGCGGTGAGAAGTCCGGGCGGACGATACAGAAGGGGAGGGCTGGCCGGAACCCGGGCGGAGGAGATGGGGATTCAGGTCCTGAAAGGGCTCATGGCAAGGGTGCCCCAGCTGAAGCCCGGAGACGTGGACGATCTGATTGTCGGGTGCGCCTTCCCGGAGGCGGAGCAGGGCATGAACATGGGGAGGGTCTTGACCCTCGGTGCCGGGCTTCCGATAACCACTTCGGGGATGACGATCAACCGGTTCTGCTCTTCGGGGCTTCAGTCCATAGCGGACGCGACAGCGAAAATCAGAGCCGGGTGGTCCGACGTGATCATCGCGGGCGGCGTGGAGAACATGTCCCACATCCCCATGGGCGGGAGCGTCTTCCGCCCCGACCCCGACTGGGGGGACCGGCCGAACACCTATGTTTCCATGGGCATCACGGCGGAAAACGTGGCGACCCACTACAAGGTCTCCCGCGAAGACCAGGACGCCTTCGGCGTTGAGAGCAACCGCAGGGCCGCGGAGGCCATCCAGTCCGGCAAGTTCAAGGAGGAAATTATCCCGATCCAGGCTTACCGTTACAAAAAGGATGAGGCCGGCAAGCGGGTCCGGGAGGCCTATACCTTCGGCATGGACGACGGTGTTCGCTGGCCCACGTCGCCGGCCGATCTCGGCAAGCTGAGACCGGCATTCAAAAACGGCGGATCCGTCACGGCGGGCAACTCCTCGCAGATGACGGACGGCGCCGCCTTTGCCCTGCTCATGTCGTCAGAGAAGGCGAAGGATATCGGTGTCAAACCGGCGGCCAGGCTCATCTGTTATGCCGTGGCCGGCTGCGCCCCCGAGGAGATGGGGATCGGTCCCGCTGTCGCAATCCCGAAGGTCCTGAAGCTCGCGGGACTGACGCTCGCGGACATCGACCTCTTCGAGATCAACGAGGCCTTCGCGTCGCAGGCCATCGCGAGCGTTCGGCAGCTGGGGATAGAAGATCGCTGGCGCCAGGGGGACATCAACCCCAACGGCGGCGCCATCGCGCTGGGCCACCCGCTGGGAGCGACGGGAGCGAAGCTCACGGCGCAGATCATCCACGAAGCCCGCAGACGCGGCGCCAAGCGCTGCATCGTTTCGATGTGCATCGGCGGCGGCATGGGTGCGGCGGGGATCTACGAAATGGTGTAAAGACAGGGTCCCGGGTATGGGGTATCGGGTCCAGGGAAAAGAAAAGCCACTTCTGGTCCTCGGTTCTCGAACCTCGCCCCTGGGTGAAATTGTCCCCCTCTTTTCCGGAAACGGGATGGAGGGGGATTTTTTTTGATACCCGAATATCAGCGTCAACGGGCCGGATGGGGGAGCATTTTTTTTGAATTCCGTCGACAGGCCCGGGCGATGCTGGTATATACGTGAGCGGAAAATTCCAGATGCCAGGGAGGTGTCAGATGAAGATCGGGTTTGTCCAGTTCAATCCCGCCTTCGGGGAGGTGGATAAAAATCTGTCCAGCGTGGCCTCCCTCATCGGAAGCGTCGAGGCCGACCTGCTCGTCCTTCCGGAACTCTTCAACACGGGCTATCTCTTCACCTCGCGGAAAGAGGTGCAGGACCTTGCCGAGGAGGTCCCCGGCGGGCGGACCACGGAAGCCCTGTCCCGGCTGGCCGAGAATACCGGGGTCCACATCGTGGCGGGGGTTGCCGAGCGGGACGGAGACCGAATCTATAATGCCGCCGTTCTGGTCGCACCCGGAGGCCACGTCGCCACGTACCGGAAAATCCATCTCTTCTTCGAGGAGAAGCTCTGGTTTCATCCCGGGGAAGAGGAACCGGAAGTCTTCGAGATCGGGTCCTGCCGTGTGGGCGTGATGGTCTGTTTCGACTGGTTCTTCCCGGAGACGGCGAGGGTCCTGGCTCTGAAGGGCGCCGATGTCATCTGCCACAGCGCCAATCTCGTGCTGCCTTACTGCCAGGACGCGATGGTCACCCGGTGTCTCGAAAATCGGGTCTTTGCCGTGACCTGCAACCGGACGGGGTCTGAGGAGCGGGGAGGAAAGAGGCTCGTGTACACCGGCCGAAGTCAAATCGTTGATCCCCGGGGCAATGTCCTTTACCGGGCCGGACGGGAGACCGACGAGGTCCATGTAGCGGAGGTGGATGCAGCGGCCGCGCGGGATAAACAGCTCAACGAGCACAACAACCTCTTCGCTGACCGGCGGCCCCGGCTCTATGGTGCCCTGGTGCAGAAACCACGGGGAGGATAAGGGGCCTTTTCCTTCGCCTTATCTGACGGCGGGCCTGGAAGGCGTTTTGATTTCCAGGTATTTTCTCAATCCGATGGTCTGGAAGGCGTTGCTGATGGTGGACAGGAGGGTCTCGTCGGTCTGGCTGGCGACCTGGCTCTGGGATTGGACGACAAATTTTCCCGAACGCGTGAAACTTCGTTCCACGACGCAGTGGGCAAGATCGACGACGGCCGTTGCCGAAAAACCGTTCCCGTCGATGCCGAAGGACCGGTTGAGGATGACGCCGGCGAGATAATCGGGGAGCGAATACTTCTGCACCATCCGGACGCCGAAATAAGTGTGGTATCTGGTGGTGAAATCACCCCCCAGCTTCTGATGGTTTTGCTTTTCGTACAGAACGATCGGAATTCTGCCCATTTCGAGCAGCAGTGCGCCCAGTTCCACCCGGTCCTGGTCGAGCGCGTTCAAACCCAGCTGTCTTGCGAGAATCCTGCCGATGATGGACATGGAAAAACTCCTGGCCGCCAGTTCCTCCAGTTCCGGACTTGAAAAATAGAGGGAAAAAGCCAGGATATAGACTTTTGCCGGTTTCATGCCCAGCCGCATCACCACGTTCAGAAACTGCTGGGACTCCCCTGTTTTTGTTTTTCCGAAATGCGAGACGAGATTCGCGCGGCCGATCAGACGGGAGAGAACATCCTGCCGGAGCTTCAGCTTGATCTTTTCGATGTCCTCCTGGCGGGCGTCCTCATCGTCGAGGATCGATATGACTTCGGGGGAGAAACCCAGGTTCATCTTGTCGAGAATCTGAGTTTCGATCTCCCTCAGACGGGCGAGGTCTTCATGGGTCTCGACCTGGAATTCGCCGAATTTTTGAAGAGCGATGGTTTCCATATCGGCCGGTGACTCGGGCGGTTCGGGGATTTTAGGTCTCCCATCAGATGTTCAGAGGTACCTGCCGTCGAGCGGTCAGGTCCTCAAGAACGAATTACGAGCAAAATTCATACCACAAATTTTTTACACTGAGTAACTATCGGATTGACAGGGGTTTTTTTACTCTCCGGGCGGATGCGGGGACAGGAATTTTTCTTGACACACTGACGGACGAGCCTCTATTCAACATCATGGAAGCCCCGACAACCCCGGCGCGCCCTGCGCCCGGGGGAGCGGAGAACGAGGTGGCCGATGCCGAAGAAAAAAGATGCAAGGACATCCAGGATGGCCGGCCTGCCCCCGGGCACACTGGTCCACATCGGGGAGCGGCTGGTCGAGAAACCGAAGATTCGAGTCATGGACTACGATGAAAGCCGCGTGGAGGAAAAAGAACTGCGGTCCGTTGACGAGGCCTTTCCTTACAAGGGTAAACCGACCGTCACGTGGATCAGCATCGACGGCATTCACGACAAGGACGTGATCGAAAAGATCGGATGCCACTTCAACATTCACCCCCTTCTGCTCGAAGATATCATGAACACGGACCAGCAACCGAAGCTGGAGGATTTCGGCGACTACCTCTTCATCGTCCTGAAGACCCTGAGCAGCGAGGGGGAAAACGGCGAAATCCGCGCGGAGCAGGTCAGCCTCGTCGTAAACCGGGACGTGGTCATTTCCTTCCAGGAGCGGGAGAGCCCCGTGTTCGACTCCGTCCGCGAGAGGATCCGGTCCGGGAAGGGGCGTCACCGCAGGAGCGACACGGACTATCTGGCCTACTCTCTGATCGACGCCGTTGTCGATCATTATTTCGTCATCATGGAAGAGCTCGGGGAGGAGATTGAAACGCTCGAAGACAGGCTGGTGGCGGACCCGCGGCCCCAGACGCTGAAAGGCATCCAGAGGCTGCGGAAGAAAATGCTCATATTCCGAAAATCCGTCTGGCCCCTGAGGGAGGTCATTCTGCACCTCGAGCGGTCCGAGTCCTCCCTGGTTCACAAGACGACGGAGATCTTCTTCCGCGACGTCTACGAGCACACCATCCAGGTGATGGACACCATCGAGACCCACCGGGACATGCTTTCGGGGATGCTCGATATCTATTTGTCGAGCATCAGCAACCGGCTCAACGAGGTCATGAAGGTCCTGACCATCATTGCGACAATCTTCATCCCGCTGACCTTCATCGCCGGTGTCTACGGGATGAATTTCGAGTTCCTGCCGGAGGTCAAGTGGCGCTACGGATACGCCTTCGCCTGGGCGATCATGATCACCGTGGCGGCGATCATGATTTATTACTTCAGAAAGAAAAAATGGATCTGATCGGAAACCGTCCGATTTGACTTCCCCGGGCAGGACCCAGAATGGCATCTGTGGAAGTTGCCCGCGTCGTTCTCAGGCGGAGTTTGGAATTGTGATCGGTATCGTGCCACCTCTGCCGAGAATGTCGTGGAGGTGGATATATCCTCTCAGGACGCGATTTTCATCCACCACAAGGAGTGCTGTGATCTCGTCCTTCTGCATGCGTTCGACCGTCCGGGCGAGCGTTTCGTTCTCGCCGATGATCTTCGGTTTCTTTGTCATGAGATCATCGACGAACTTTTCCTTGAAGTTGACCCCCCGCTTCACGTAACGGCGCATATCGCCGTCCGTGAGGATGCCCATCAGGCGGTTGCTGCTGTCCGTGACGATGACGAAACCGACGTTCTTGCGGTCGAGCTCTTCCACGGCCTCCAGGGCAGACGTTCCGGTGAGGACTTTCGGGATCCCGTCCCCGCTGATCATGATGTCCCTCACGCGTGCCTGCAGCCTCTGCCCCAGCGTACCGCCGGGGTGGAAGCGGAAGAAGTCCTCTTCCCGGAATTTTCGTTTTCCGATCAGGGCGATAGCCAGGGCATCCCCCATGGCGAGCGCCGCCGTCGTGCTGGAGGTCGGTGTCAGGTTAAAGGGGCATGCTTCTTTCTTGACCCCGACATCGATAACGATATCCCCGCAGCGGGCGAGGGTTGAATGGCGGTTCCCCGTAAATACGATGAGCGGTGTGCCGATTTCCTTTGTACGGGAGACGAGAGAATTGATCTCGCCCGTTTCGCCGCTGTTGGAAATGGCGAGCAGGACGTCGTCTCTCGTGACGATGCCGAGATCGCCGTGAAGGCCCTCCACAGGGTGGAGGAAGAGGGCCGGAGTGCCGGTGCTGGTGAGGGTCGCCACGATCTTCTTTCCGATGAGCCCCGATTTCCCGATACCCGTGACGATGACGCGTCCCTTGATCTTGAAGATCCTGTCCACGGCGCGGACGAAGTCATCACTGAGGCCGGGGATGAGATTGAGGATGCTCTCGGCCTCCGTCCTGAGAACCTCCCTGGCCTGCTCCATCACCTGTTTCTTGTTCATCTGCGAATGCCTTCACCCCGCCGGTGTTCGAGTCCCGCGGGCTTTCTTTCGACTACCAAATAATCCGGTTGAAAACAAGTCCAACTTGCACATCCCTATCCGCTGTGGTTAATATGTCATATTCAACCCTTGCGTCAAGGAGCGTGAAGTCGACATGGAATACCACAGCGCGCGTCTTACATTTTCGACGACCGGCCGGACGGATGTGATCGACATCACGGAGCCCGTGTCGAAGAAGGTGCAGACGTCCGGTATCGCGGAGGGCCAGGTCCTGGTCTTTGTGCCCGGGTCCACGGCGGCTCTGACGACCATCGAGTACGAAGGCGGGGTCATCGAAGATCTGAAAGAGGCCGTCAGCCGGGTCGCCCCGGAGGGCCTGTCCTATCGTCATGATGCCCGCTGGGGAGACGGGAACGGATACGCCCACGTACGGGCGGCACTCCTGGGGCCGTCGCTCACGATTCCCGTTGTCGGGGGCGTCATGGTGCTGGGCACGTGGCAGCAGATCATCCTCCTGGATTTCGACAACCGGCCGAGAAAACGTCAGGTCCTGGTGCAGGTATCGGGAATCAGGAAATAGTTGTGAGATAAAATAGAAACCACCCCTTGTTCATAGTTCATACGCGACGCCATCCTCGGTCTGCACGCCGTTCTCATGTTCGCGCCAGGTACGCTGACTCTTCCTTTCCCCGCTTTTCATCGACGAAGGAGATGAGAACCCCCCCGATCAGAAAGAGGATGGCAACGGACAGGATGCTCATCCGGGAGACCAGCAGACCCGAATAGCCCATAGACCTCAGCAGGTAGATGGTCCCCGCGATGAGGAGCGGTCCCTTGATGGTGGCAAACCGGCTCATCATGTTGTAGAAACCGAAATACTCGGCTGATTTGTCGACGGGGATGATCCGGGCGAATAGAGCGCGGCTCAGGGCCTGGACACCGCCCTGGACGAGGCCGATGATACAGGCCATGACGAAAAATTCTTCCTTGGTGCCGATGGAAACGCCGTAGGCCGTGATGAAGAGATAGACGGCGATGCCGATCAGGATAGCCGTCTTCGACCCGATCTTTTCCCCGATTTTCCCGAAGGCGATGGCCGAGGGGAAGCCGATAAACTGGACCATGAGAAGCGCCACGATCAGGTCATCCGGCCGAAGCCCGATGGACAATCCGTAATCCAGGGCCATCACGATGACGGTATTCACCCCGTCGATGTAAAACCAGTAGGCGGCAAGAAAGATGAAGATGATCTTCAGGTGGCGAATCTCGCGGAAGGTGCTCTCCAGCTGGCGCAGACCCTCGACAATGACCTGCGCCGTCGTCCGATCCTGCGGACGGCCCGTCTCTTTGACGAAGAGGAAAAGGGGCAGGGAGAAAAGGGCCCACCAGGCACTCACGGTAAGAAAGGAGATTCTGACGCCCTCTCCCGCGTCGGGGAGTCCGAAGGTGTCCGGCTTCAGTGTCATCCAGACGTTCAGCGCAAAAAGGATCCCCCCGCCCAGGTACCCGAGTGCAAAGCCCAGCGAAGAGACGAAGTCGGTATCCTTCTCCGCCGCGACGGTGGTGAGGAGGGCGTCGTAGAAAATGAAACTCCCCGAGTAGCCGATCATGGCGAGCACATAAACGACGGCGGCGACCTGCCATTGTCCGCTCGGGATGAAGTAGAAACAGCAGGTCATGACGATTCCGATGCAGGCAAAAAAGAAAAGAAACTTTTTCTTGGATTGCCCCCGGTCGGCAATGGCGCCCAGCACCGGCGCCGCGACGGCGATGAAGGCGCTCGCTGTGGAGTTGGCGAGCCCCAGATTCGCCGTGCTGACAGTGGGGTCCGCGCCGGCGCTCCAGTACTGCTTGAAGAAGATGGGGAAGAAGGAGGCCATGACGGTGGTGGCGAAAGCGGAATTGGCCCAGTCGTACATGGCCCAGCCCAAAACGGCTTTTTGGGTTCGTTCGGTCATGATCGTGCAGGATCCTTTTTCCTCGACAAGAGCGGGTAACCCGGCACGGGCGTTTCAGGCCGGATCCTTGGGCAGGGTAGAAAAACGCTGTCGAATTGTCAACCCATTACGTCCCCTGATCCGGGGCGATGCGCGGAAAGGGGCCGGGGGCGGCCGATCGGGTAATACTTTTTTCGTAGATGGTCGGCCCGTGGCCCTGACCGGACCGTTAGGCGCGGAGATTGGCCTCTGACAAGGGTCTTCGCTCGAGCACGACAGGCTGGATCAGAGCGGATGAATGTGGTATAAGTTCACACTTTATTATTAAATGTGATTACATTAAAATACGAATAAAATTCATACTTTCAACCTATTGCAATTGTTGCAGAAATTGTTAAATAAGTTTCAAATGCAGGTGAAAGATACGAGAAGCGTCTCTGATTGATCCTCGGAGGATAGTGGAGACGTCTTCCTGCTCCAATCAGGCGGTACCGTCCATGGCGGACCCGCGCCGCATTTTTCCGGGAGGTCCAAAGGCAGCCTTATGAAAAAGTCGAAGTATAAAATCAGCCTCTATGTCCTCATCCCGCTCATCTTCACCGGGATCTCGCTCATTGCGGTCATCATGACCTATCAGATCTTCCGACTCCTCACCAATCCCGATGAATATGTGAGAGTGTGGGGGATCGCCATCGCACTTTTCGCTTTCGCCATCGCTCTCGTCATCACCTGGCTCGTCATGAGGCCCATCCGGGGGTTCATCAAAAGGGTCATTGAATTGCCCGTTTTCGCCAAGACGCCGGCGAGAAACACCCTGACCCCTCAGGGGGACGACATCAAGGAATACAAAGTGGTCTTCGAAAAGGTCACAGACCTCCTGAGCAAGGTGGAACCGCGGGAAATCTATCCCGACGTCATCGGTCAGAGCAAGGCCGTGCGGTTGATATGCGATCAAATCGCGAAGGTCAGGCCCGCCGACGCGGCTGTGTTAATCCAGGGCGAGGAGGGAACGGGCAAAGAGCTGGTTGCGCGCGTGATCCACAAGAGCACGGCGGGAAACCGGCCCTTCATTGCCATCAATTGCTCATCCCAATCGGAGATGTCTCTTGAGCTGGATCTTTTCGGCTACGAAAAAGGCACCTTCACCGGCGCGAAGAGCCGGAAATACGGTCAGTTCGAGGCCGCCGATGACGGAACGCTCTTTCTGGACGACATCGGCGGGATATCCCTGAACATGCAGTCCAGGCTTCTGCGGGTGCTGCAGGAGCGGGAATTCGAGCGGACCGGGGGCAGGGAAAAAATCAAGCTGCGGCCGCGAGTTATTGCCGCATCGAACGGGAATCTCCCTGCCCTCGTCAAGGAGGGGAAATTCCGGGATGATCTCTATTATTTCTTGAACGTCGTGAGCATCGATATCCCGCCCCTCCGGGAGAGGAAAGAGGATATCCCTCTTCTGGTGGACTACCTGCTCAAGAAGATAGCCCACGACCTCCAGAAAGATGTCGTCGCCGTCTCCACGGACGTCATGGACGCTTTTCTCAAGTACGCATGGCCCGGCAATGTCACGGAGATGGAAAACCTTCTCTCGAGGGCGGCAGCCGTGGCGAAAGGAGAAACGCTGCAGCTGGAAGACTTCCCGCACTTTGTGAAGGCCATCGGGGAGCCGGCGGTTCTCGATAAGACGCCGGATGCGGAGGGGAGGGTGCCTGCCGCTGAAATGGATCTCGGACGCCTCCTGGTCACCGCGAATCTCCTCAACGAGGCCCAGCTTCAGACAGCCCTTGCGGAACGGTCGAAAACCGGCCAGGAACTGAAAGATATGCTGATTCAAAGAGGGTGGGTGTCGGAGGACGGTATAGTGGACCTCTTCAGCTTGAAATTCAACTTGGACAAATACTCGCCCGATCGTCATCCGCTCGATATCGGTTTTGCCCACCTCGTCCCCGTGAAGATGGCCAGGAAGTATAGGGCGGCCCCCCTGGGCATGGAGGGCAGGGTCCTTAAAATTGCCGTGACGGATCCCACGGACACGGCCGCCCTGGAGACCCTGAAGCTGGCCATTGAGGGAGAGACGCAGTGGGTCGTCTGCACGGAAAATGAAATGGACCTGCTGCTCAACAGCCTGTACAACTCCCCCGTTATTTCACCCGAGACCCGACAGGCCTTTGCTGCCGTGAATGTTTCGGAAGGGGCCGCCGAGAAGGAGATCACCCTTTCCGAGAGGGGGGATCGAAAAATAGCCGCGCGTCAGGAATGGGCGGAAGACAAGATGGTGGTCCGACTGGTGAGCTCCATCATCGCCCGCGCGATTCAGGAAGGGGCCAGTGAGGTCCTCTTCAACCCGCAGGCCAGCAACCTCCAGGTGCGGCTCCGCATCGGCGGGAAATTGAGCGAGGTCACCGACCTGCCCAAATCGACTTTCCTGCCCATCGTCTCCCGCATCAGGAAGCTTGCCGAGATGGAAATGGCTGCGGCGAACGTTGCCGAGGATGGCCGATTTACGGTGAAGATGGAGGATCGTGAATACGGCATCCGGGTTTCCTCCATCCCGGCTGTCCACGGGGAAAACATCATCCTGAACCTCCAGGATGTCAGCGATGACATGTACGATCTTTCCCGCCTGGGGATGTCACGGGCCGAGCGGGACAAGCTCGAGTCGGTCCTCCACAGGCCGAACGGGTTGATCCTCTGTTGCGGGCCGGCCGTCAGCGGGAAGACCACGACCCTCTACGCCATGCTCAAGGAAATCCGAAGGCCCGACACCCACATCATGACCGTCGAAGACCCCGTGGAGTATTATTTCGAGGGCATTTCGCAGATTCAGCTGAACCGCCGGGCGGGCATGAGCTTCTCCGACGGGATGAGATCCGTCATGCGACACGCGCCCGATGTCATCATGGTCGGCGAGTTGCGGGAGGCCGAAACAGCCGCCATGGCCATGCAGGCGTCCCTCAGTTGCCGCGTTTTCAGTGCCCTTCAGGATCACAACGCCGCGGGCGCCATCACGCGCCTTCTGAACCTCGGCGTTGAGCGATTTCTGGTCGCCTCTGTTCTTCTCGCTTCCGTGTCCCAGCGGCTGGTCAGGACGATCTGCCCTCAGTGCCGTGAGTCATACAGGCCGGCCGCGCAGGTCCTGGATCTCTGGGGTCTCACGGACAGGGAAGGCCTGACGTTCTCTTACGGCAAGGGCTGTGAGGCCTGCAACCACACGGGGTACAAGGGGAGAATCGGTATCTTCGAGGTTCTGGTCATCGACGAGATGATCCGGGAAATGATCATCAAGGGCTGGTCTGAGCAGGAAATCCTGCAGGCCGCCGTCAAGTCGGAAAAACTCAAGACCCTGAAAGAGGATGCCATCCAGAAGGTGCAGACCGGCATCACGACGCTGGAGGAGGCCACCTCGGCGATCATGATTTAAAGGCAAGCGGCCGAAAGGCCGGGCATTCAGAAGACCTCCCGGCACGTTTTCGGGTGTGAAAAAAAGCGGCGCTGTCAAAGCAGCGCCGCTTTTTTCATGCCTGCGATTTGACCGGTCGCAGATTCTACCGGATAACGACATCCTCGATATGCGATTCAAGGTCTTTCTTGAAGACTTCCAGTTCGCGGTCTGCGTACGTGGACGCCTGAAGGAAATCCGAGGAGAGCGTCTTCGACGGGACAAACCTCTGGAGGACGAACCGCCTGGCGCCTTTAATCATGTCGCCGACTTTACGAATGTCCTCCTGGTCGAGGAGCGACTGGACGAGCGTGGTCCGGAATTCGCAGGGAATGCCCGAGGTCGTGATGAGGTCGATGCTTCGCCTGATCCGTTCGACATCGACCTCCGCCCGGGTCACGCGGGAGTATTTTTCCGGCGGGGCCTTGATGTCCATGGCGATATAGTCCACATGCCTGTGGACGATGAGATTCTCCAGGATCTCGGGCAGGGCGCCGTTCGTGTCGATTTTGATGAGGTAGCCCATCTCCTTCACGCGCTTCAGAAAAGGGATCAGGTTCGGCTGGAGCGTGGGTTCCCCGCCCGTGACGACGACGGCATCCAGCTTTCCGCGGCGCTTGTCGAGAAAACCGAAGATCTCCTCGTGCGGCATCGGGGGCTCGAACAATTTCGGGTCCACGAGCTCGGGGTTGTGGCAGTAGGCGCACCGGAAATTGCACCCCTGCGTGAAGATGACCGCGCAGATCTTGCCCGGGTAATCGATGAGGGAAACTTTGTGCAAGCCGCCGATATTCATGGTGAGGGGGGCACGAGAAGTCCGGAAGCCCCTGTTGTTTCATTTGCGGGCAGTATAGGAAAACGGCCGGGACGTGTCAACTCCTTCCGTCGGGTTTTCCCCCATCAACGGGCCGAAGCCTGGAAGGCCTCCGGCGACCGCTCAGTCCTTTCTGGGGTGACCGGTGAAAAATTCCCAGATGAGATCGGTTGCCGATATTTCCCGGGTCGGGACGGCCGCCCAGGGAGCCCATCTCCTGCCGCCGGGCCAGGAGTGTCCTTCACCCCTGATGGTGTAGAGGACAACCTCGGTACCTTCCCGGCAGCCGCTGTATCTTTCCATTTGGACATGGCCCTTCACCGACGTCTGCGCCTGTGGGCGGCATCCGTTGAACTTTACCCAGAAGGCAACCGTTTCCTTTACCGGCCGGTCGGTGCGGTCATGCCAGTCGGCCAGGGCCAGGGGTTCCCCCCCGTCATAGCGGACATGGCCGTCCTCCGTGCCGTGAAAAATGACAACGGAAAGGGGTCTTTCCGGTTTGCATTCCACATTCATGGCGCCGGCGACCGGTGCGATGGCCGCGATCGCGCCGGAAAGTTCACAGGCGAGGCGGTAGCTCATCATCCCGCCGTTGGAGAAGCCCGTGACAAAAACCCGGTTCGGGTCCACGGCGTGTTCTTTCTTGAGCCTCTGGAGAAGGGCCCTGAGGAATCCGGTGTCGTCCGTCTCCTCGTCGAGGGCAAAACCGCAGCAGTTGCCGGCGTTCCAGGTGAGGAAAAGACCCTCTATCAGCCCTGTGCCGTCGGGATAGACAGCGATGAACCCTTCCCGGTCGGCCGTTGCGCTGAAACCGGTCATTTGGGCCGTGAGGCGGGCGTTGCCGCCGCCTCCGTGAAGGATGAGGACCAGCGGGTATTTTTTCTTCGCGTTGTAGGACTTCGGGAGGTGAACGAGGTAGGAGCGGCTCCGGCCGTCGTGGACCATTTCCCCCAGCCGGTCCGTGCCGGCGTTCTCTCCCCGGCTGACGGCGGATGCCGCCGGGAGGAGGACGGCCGCCGTCCAGATCAAGAGGCTTACGGACAAACCTGCCCAAAAAAGCGCTCGGGTTCCCCTGCTTTTCGGTGCGCGGAAGGCGAAGACGTTTTTATCGAAGGCCCATCGTGCCATGGATGATTCGTGAAAAGCGCGGCAGGGCTTGAGAAAACGGCCTGCCTCTATCGCCGCCAGGGTAGCAGACCGCCGCCGTTCCTGTCAACGTCGTGCGGACGGCTGAGGGGTCGAAGACCCGCATTCGCCTCCGGCAATCCCGTTGACAAATCCCGCCCGCGGCTGCTAGAAAGGAAGGGGATCGTGGGACCGCCGAAATGCTCGCAAAGGAGGCGCGTATGAAAAAGTCCGTTTTTACTGCATCTGCTTTTTTCTTTTTAATGGTTTTCATCTTCGGTGTGGCTGCCGGTATCACGGCCGCACAGCAGGGTGCCGGTCCCTCGGATGCCTTGACAAAGGAAGCTTTCAAATCCATCCTTTCTTCCGCCGACACCAACAAAGACGGGAAACTCAGCACCCAGGAATGCTACGCCGTCTGGAAGGACAAAAAGACGGCAGAGAAGAATTGCAGGTACTGGGATGCCAACGGTGACGGGACGATTACCGAGGAAGAGTACGTCGGGCAGTCGAAGAAGCTGATGAAATGATCCCGCCCGCCGGGTTTTTCGGCCCGGGTGCAGAAGGAGGTCTCGTGGTCGAGATCCCCGGGAGGGTCGATCCGGGGGGGTCTCTATGTCGCAACCCGGTTTCCGACTTTCATGGACGGAACCGAGAAGGAGAAAATGCCATGTCTGCAAAAGAAAGAAGGATTGTCAGCACACCGGGGGCCCCGAAGGCCATCGGCCCTTACGCGCAGGCCGTCAAATTCGGCGATCTCCTCTTTGTATCGGGGATGATCCCCATCGACCCGAAAACGAACGAGATGTCGCGGGGGAGCTTCGAAGAGCAGGTCACCCTGGTTCTCGAGAACATCAAGGCCGTCGTCGAGGCGGGCGGCCTGACACTGCGGAACGTTCTGAAAGCCTCGGTGTTCCTGAGCGACATGGGCAATTTCGCAAAATTCAACGAAGTCTACAATCGCTATTTTGCGGACATTCTCCCTGCCCGTGAAACCTTGCAGGTGGCCAGGCTCCCGAGGGATGCCTCTATAGAGATCTCCGTGATCTGCGGGGCGTGACGGGAGGGGCGCCGGATAAAAAAAGGACAGACCCGCCCGGGACTGTCCTTGATCCGGTGCCGATGCCCTTCATACTCATTTTTTGACGAGGCCGAGTTTCTCCTCGATCTTCTGTGCATTGAACCCCACGATCGGCTCACCGTCGATGACGATGACGGGAACGGCATCCTTGCCCGTGAGGGCCATCATCTCGTCTTTGGCCGCGGGGTCAGCAGACACATCCTTCTCCGTGTAAAAGACGCCTTTTTGCGAAAGAAACTCTTTCGCGTATTTGCAGTATGGGCACGTGGGTGTGGTGTAAATCACGACCTCGTGCCGGGAGGGTTTCACGTCCTTCTTTTCGGCGGCCTGGGCTGTGCCTGATTCATCGGCCCCCGTCTTCTCGACGACGTATTTACGGGCTGTCGCGGCGTCGGGCGGCGTATCGGTCATATGGAGGACGCCCTTTTCATCGACCCACTTGTAGAGGGTCGCATGAGCGATGGCCTGGTAAGACAGGATGGCGAACAAAAAGGCCGATAGATACATCATGTATTTCACAGGATTGTTTTTCATCCAATCACCTCCTCTCGAAAATACGAGATCTTATCGTCATCACGTTTCCGGATGACCACAGGAATCCTATCGGCAGGAAGAGTCGAAACTGAAGGTCTTTCAACGGCCTCGGGCCCATGTTCGGTATCACATCCCCCCGAAGACAGTGTGAAATTTCACGTTCCCCTGTCCGGGGAGCGCATCTTCACCATGAAGGCTTGCACGGGGACGCCGAACCCGCCGGTCAATCGTCAGATCTTCCTGCCCGTCAGAAACCCCTCTTCGATGGCTTCTTTGATCATGCGGGGTTTGACGCAATCTCCGATGGAGTAGACTTCCGGCGCTTTCCCCGTGAAACGTTCCATCGCCTTCGCCTCGGCCTTGAGTCCTACGGCCAGCACCACGGCGTCTCCCTCGATAAAGCCGGAGGATCCATTCTGGCTCACCTTGACGCCCTTGCCCGTTATCTCCTCCACGGTAGTCCGGGTCCTCAGGTCGACGCCTTGTTTTTTCAGCCTGGCCAGGAAGAAGGGGCGGTTTGCGGCCGACAGGGCTTCCGCCATACGCTCCAGCATTTCGACGACGGCGACCCTCGTGATACCCTGGCCCTTTTCGATAAGGAATGCGGCCGTCTCGCACCCCACAAGGCCGCCCCCGATGATGACGACGGATCCATTCACCGTCCTTTGGCCGGTCAGCACGTCTTCCGCCAGGACGACATTGGCGCCCGTTACGCCCGGGATATTCGGAACCAGGGGGTTGGCCCCCAGGGCCAGGATCAGCACATCGGGTTTTGCCTCCTCCACGGTTTCCGGGGTGGCCTCTCGGTTGAGCCGGATGTCAACACCCGCCTTCCTGGCCCTTACCGCGAGGCTCCTGGACAGGTTCCCGATTTCCCCCTTGTGGGGCGGCAGGCAGCCGACCAGCAGCCATCCGCCCGGCTCCTTGCCTTTTTCATAGAGGGTGACCCGGTGGCCCCTTGTCGCGGCTGTCCTGGCCGCTTCCATCCCCGCGGGACCGCCGCCAATGACGAGGACCTTCCTGGGTGTCCTGGCAGGCTCCAGCCTGCAGGCCGACTCTCTTCCGGCCGCCGGGTTGACCGTGCAATAGGTCGCCGTTGGCTGGCCCCACTTCCGGTAGGTGGTCACGATTTCCGACAGGCAGGTGGAGCAGGCGATGCAGGGGATGATCTCGTCGATTCTTCCCTCCCGCGTCTTGTTGGGGAGTTCCGGGTCGGCGAGAAGGGCTCTGCCCATCCCGACAAAGTCGGCCATGCCGTCGGCGAGGATCTGTTCCGCCACGAAGGGGTCGCTGATGCGGTTGGCGGCGATGACAGGTATCCGGACCCAGCCTTTTGCTTTCTGGGCGAGCCGGGCGAAGGCTCCCTTGGGCAGAAAACCCTGGACGGTGGGAACGGGTGATTCATGCCAGCCCGTGTAGGCGTTGATGACCTGGACGCCCGCCTTTTCGAGAATTTTCAGGACCTCCTTCGAGTCCTCAATGGTGTGGCCGCCTTCCATCTGCTCTTCAAGATTGATGCGGACGCCGATCGGGAAATCCGCCCCGACTTCTTTCCGCATGCTTTCAATGGCTTCAAGCGTAACCCTGATCCGGTTTTCAAGGATCCCGCCGTACAGATCGGTTCTTTTGTTGGTGATGGGGGAGAGGAAGCGGTTCAGGAGGTACCCGCCTCCGACGAGGACTTCCACGAGGTCAAAACCGGCCTCGCGGGCCCGACGGGCCGACCGGCCGTATTCGCCGGTGATGTAGCGGATTTCATCGACCGTCAGTTCCCTCGGAATGCAGCGCATGATCTGGTTCATCACGGGTGACGGACCGACAACCTCAGGGGCGCCTTTCCCGAAGACGACGTGGTATGAGATGATGAACTGTGCGCCGATCTTCGCACCGCCGCCGTGGATTCGACCCGTGAGTTTCCTGGCGGAAGCGATGAACCGGTCGTCGTACATCCCGGGCTCCACAGGCGAGCCCGCGCGGATCGGGGAGAAGGGGACGATGAGCAGGGCTGCGCCGCCCTTCGCCCGCGCTTCGAAAAAGTCTATGAATCGATTGCCGACGGTTTCATCCGCCTCGGTGTACCCGGTCGTCAACGGGAGCATGACGATCCTGTTCTTGAGTTCCAGACGCCCGATTTTCGCCGGCGTGAAAAGATGTTTGAACGGTTTCATTTTTCTTCTCCCTGTTTTTTGAATGCGATTTTCAAAAAAGAAACTTTACGGTTCGAGCGCCGAATCGCCTGCCGGATCGGGAAGCTGATTCGGCCGCGGGAAAAGGATTTTGCGCTGTTTACAGACCCTTCATGTTGTTCCCGATCGTTGAGATGATGCCGTACAACTCGCCGGCTTTCCGGTCGAAGCTTTCGTAGGCCGCTGTGACGGCCGGGCGGCCGCTTTTCTCGGAGGTGATGGCCCCGGTCAGGTGGGTCTTCAGTTCTGAATGCTTCTTTTTAAGCGCTTTCATGTGGCCTTCGACCTTCCTGGAAAGGCCGCTCAATTTCTTCCGATCGGCCTGGTCTCTCCGAAGTTCCACGGAGACTGCCTGCATGACGGCGTCAAGCCTGCCCAGTTCCTTTTCGTAATTCGAGGCCAGCTTCTGCGTTTTTGCGTCGAAAGTCCTGTCCCCCGTGAGAGGCCCGGGAATGACGGACCTCACGGCCCCGGCTTTCGAGGGGTAATCCGTCGAAGCCAGCTTCGCCGTCTGCAGGCGTTCGATGGGGATCACCTTGGCCGGCGCGCCGGCCTGTCCGAAAGCGTTGCCGGAAAATACGATCAGAGACAGGGTCACGGTCATGAGGATTCTTTTCATCGAACGACTCCCGCGGGATGATTGAATACGATATGGATTGATATTTGCAACGCGTTATCTGAGTACCAGAGAAGGCCCCCGGAAGCAAAACAAAATTTATTCCACAGGGAGCATGACGATGGAAAAACTCGCCAGTTCGTGGCAGCTTATGAAGGCTTCCTGGGCGATTCTGAAAGCGGACAGGGAAATCCTCCTCTTCCCGGTCATTTCCGGGGTGGCATTGATCCTGGTGGTCGCTTCTTTTATCGCGCCGATTATAGCCCTGGGCATCTCGGGCCGAAGCCTTTTATCGGAAGGGTCGCTTGCGGTCAACTCGGTCATCCTCTTTCTCTTCTATTTCATCTGCTACTTTGTCATCATCTTTTTCAATTGCGCGATCATCGTCTGCGCCACCCTCCGGATGAACGGCGGGGACCCGACCGTATCGGATGGCCTGCGTGCGGCGTTTTCGTTTATTTCCGAAATCGCCGGGTGGGCTCTGGTTTCGGCAACCGTCGGCCTCATCCTGAGGTCCATTGCGGAGCGCTCGAGGCTGCTCGGCAGGATCGTCGCAGGCCTTCTGGGAATGGCCTGGAGCGTCACGAGCTTTCTCGTCATCCCCGTCCTGGTCAATGAAGGGAAGGGGCCCGTCGAAGCCTACAAGCGGTCGGTCCATCTGCTGAAGAAGACCTGGGGGGAGGAACTGATCGGCACGTTCAGCTTCGGGCTGGTCTTTGGTGTTCTGAGCCTGCCGGCCGCCGCATTTTACGTCTTCAGTGTTATTTCGGGGAAAGGGGCTCTGGCGCTAGTCTTGATGGTGCTTTCGGCCCTTTATCTGATCATCCTCTCTGTCTTCCAGTCGGCCCTCCAGGGCATCTTCCAGGCGGCGCTTTACCACTATGCCCGCTCCGGAGAGGCGCCCGCGGGCTTCGACGGGGAAGTGCTCCGGGATGCGATCCAGCCGAGGTATTTCGGGTAAAGAGGTCTTCCGCGAAACGACGAACGCTGCGGCGCCCTGGATCCGGTGCCGCAGCGTCCTCAAGGGGTTAATGAGTCGTTAACCTGGAAACGCTTTCCACGGTCTGCCGCGTGCGCCTTCACAACTTGAAGGCTTTTCTCATCATAAACTCTTCCTGCTTGCCCTTGTTCCACTGCTTCGTCGGACGCAGGTATCCGACGATGCGGGAATAGATCTCGCATTCATCGCCGCACTGCGGGCAGGCGGCGATTTCACCCTTCAGGTAGCCGTGGTTCGGGCAGACGCTGAAGGTGGGCGAGAAAGTGAAATAGGGCAGGTGGTAATTGTCGCAGATCTTCTTCACCAGAACCTTTGCGGCCTGGGCCTCCTGGATCCGCTCGCCGATGAAGGTGTGGAAAACGGTGCCTCCCGTGTAACGCCTCTGGATGTCGTCCTGCAGGTCCAGGGCCTCGAAGACGTCGTCGGTGTAATTGACGGGCAGCTGTGTCGAGTTCGTGTAGAAGGCGGCCTTCCCGTTGGCGCGGCCGGTGGCCGTGTAAATGTCGGGGTACTTCTTCACGTCGATCTGGGCCAGCCGGAAGGAGGTGCCCTCGGCGGGTGTCGCCTCGAGGTTGTAGTTGTTGCCCGTCTCCCGCTGGAAATCATTGAGTTTCACCCGCATGAAGTCGAGGATGCGCTTCGTGAATTCCTGTCCCTCCTTCGACCCGATGTTCTTGCCCATGAAATTCACGCAGGCCTCGTTCATGCCCACGAGCCCGATCGTCGAGAAGTGGTTCTTCCAGTACGCGCCGAGCTTGGTCTTGATGTTGCGCAGGTAGTATTTCGTGTAGGGGTAGAGATTGCCCTCGGTGAATTTCTCCAAGACCTTGCGCTTCGTCTCCAGGCTTTCCCTGGCCATGACCATGAGACGCTCGAGGCGCTTCTTGAAATCCTCTTCGGTCTTGCTCAGGTAGCCGATCCTCGGCATGTTGACGGTGACCACCCCGATGGAACCCGTCAGCGGATTCGACCCGAAGAGGCCCCCGCCCCTCGTTTCCAGCTCCCGGTTGTCGATGCGGAGCCTGCAGCACATGCTCCTGGCGTCCTCGGGGTTCATGTCGGAATTGACGAAGTTCGAGAAGTAGGGAACGCCGTATTTCGCGCTCATGTCCCACAACCCCTTGAGGACGGGGTTGTCCCAGTCGAAATCCTTCGTGATGTTGTAGGTGGGGATGGGGAATGTGAAGACTCTTCCCTTCGCATCCCCCTCCGCCATCACCTCTAAGAACGCCTTGTTGAAAAGGTTCATCTCGTGCTGAAATTCACCGTACGTTTCCTTCTGCGCCTCCCCGCCGATGATGACGTTCATGTCCCGGTAGAAACTCGGCACCATGACGTCCAGGGTCACGTTCGTGAAGGGTGTCTGGAAACCGACCCTCGTGGGGACGTTGATGTTGAAGATGAATTCCTGCAGGGCCTGCTTGATCTCCCGGTACTGGAGGCCGTCGTAGCGGATGAAGGGGGCCATGAGGGTGTCGAAATTGGAAAAGGCCTGCGCCCCGGCCGCCTCGCCCTGCAGGGTGTAGAAGAAATTGATGACCTGCCCGAGGGCGCTCCGCAGATGCTTGGCCGGACGGCTTTCCACCTTCCCGGAGACGCCCCGGAACCCCTCGTTGAGGAGGTCATAGAGATCCCAGCCCACACAGTAGACGGAAAGGAGGCTTAAATCATGGATGTGGAAATCGCCATCTGTGTGGGCTCTCCGGATCTCGGGGGAGTAGATTTCATTGAGCCAGTAGACCTTGCTCACCTCCGAGGAGATGTAGTTGTTGAGCCCCTGGAGGGAGTAGTCCATATTGCTGTTCTCGTTGATTTTCCAGTCCGATTTCTTCAGGTATTGATCCACCAGGTCCACTTCCATCTTGTTGGTGATGTCTCGAAGCCTGGCATGTTGTTCACGATATATGATATAAGCCTTGGCAGTCCTGCGATAGGGCGAGGACAGAAGGATTTCCTCCACGATGTCCTGGATTTCTTCAACGCTCGGGATGTCCGTTTCGAAGAGTCTTTCGGCGCAGGCCAGAACCTTGATGGTCAGTTTTCTTGAGGTTTCTTCGTCGAACTCGCCGGATGCGGCGCCGGCTTTGGCGATCGCATTCGTGATTTTCTGGGCGTCAAATTTGACTAAACGCCCGTCACGCTTGCGTATTTCGATGTGCATTCACCCCTCCTTTTTTTCGAATTTTAGAAATAAGAATGCTTTACCCCAATATGTTGTGGTTGAATTTTAACCTTAATACAATATATAGGCAAGAAAATTTTTCATTTTTACGAGAAAAATCCTAATTTTTTTGCTTGTCCTTCAGGTTGCGTCCTAATAGCACAGAAGGAAATCGGGGACAACGCCCCATTTTATTTTTTCTAAGCATTCGGTATTATTATATATTAGCCTATTACTCTGATTTTTTGTCACTTTGATCGGTCATTAACGGGAATTTCTTTCAGGCGGGGAAAAAGGATGGAGAACAGGGGCGCAAAGACCATGGCGGGTATGTTTGACAGGGTTGCGCCGTCCTACGACCTTCTGAATCATCTTCTCTCGCTCGGCATTGATTTCATGTGGCGCAGGATGGCGGTCAAATCCCTCCGCATGAAGGATGGGGACCTCGTCCTCGATATCGCGACGGGCACGGGGGACCTGGCTTTCGCGGCGATGAAAAGAGAAAAGTGCTCCGTCGTGGGGATCGATCTGTCGCCCTTGATGCTTACAGTGGCCGCGCGAAAGAACAAAAAAAAACACCGCGGGGTCCGTTACTTCCCGGTTCGGGCGGACGCCTGCGCCATGCCCTTCAGGGACGGTGTGTTTGATCACGCCATGGTTTCATACGGCATTCGAAACATTGCGGACTGGAAAAGGCTCTTCAGCGGGGTCCGAAGACTCCTGCAAAGGGGGGGGAAAATAGCGATCCTTGAATTCTCCCTCCCGGGTCAGCCCCTTTTTCGACGTCCCTATCTCTTTTATCTCGAACGGCTCCTGCCCTTCATCGGCGGAATGGTATCGGGGAGCCGGGAGCCCTATGCCTACCTGCGTGATACGGTGAAGGCCTTCCCCGCGCCGAAGGAGGTGGTGCGGCGGGTGGAGGAGCAGGGATTCGATGTGCTGGAGGTTCGTCCGCTGACGTTCGGCATCTGTCATCTCTATGTCGCAGGCGTCCGGAGGGAGAACATTTGATAAATGCTGTTCAAGGCGGGAGGCAACCCTGACAGGGTGTACGCGGCGGTGAGGAGCAGGGGAAGAAAAAGAAGTAAATGCGGGGTCCTGTTGAGCTTCCATCGAAGGACCCTGCGGATGAGCGCCTGATACCGCTTCGTCCCGCTGAAACAATATTGTTGATAAATGATGAACCTTTGACTATATATGCCGCCTCTTTTTGATTTTCTCTGAGGAGGTAACAGGATGAAGAGAAGAAGTTTTCACGCCCTGGTTTCGGCGGCCCTGACGATGGCCGTCATGGCGGTGCCGGCCTGTCCCCAGCCCGGGTTTGCCGCCAGAAGGGCGGCAGCCGAAGCCGTCGGGGCGACCGCCGGTTTCGTCGAGCTCGTAGACCGCGTCAAACCCGCCGTCGTCAATATCAGCACGTCGAGGACGGTCCGGACGCCCGGGAACCCCTTCCAGCATTTCTTCGGTCCCTTCCGCGGGTCGCCCTTCGGCGATATCCCCGACCGGGAGAGGAAGCAGCGGAGTCTCGGCTCCGGTTTCATCATCGACGCGGCGGGCCACATCATCACGAACAACCATGTCGTTGCCGGCGCAGAGGAGATCCGCGTGAAACTGGCCGACGGCAGGGAACTGCCGGTTCAGGTCGTCGGACGGGATTCGAAAACGGATATCGCTCTCCTGAAGATGGCCGCAGCCGTGAAAGATCTCCAGACGCTTCCCCTGGGGGATTCGGACGATGTGAAGGTGGGGGAGTGGGTCATCGCGATTGGAAACCCCTTCGGGCTGGCCCTGACGGTCACGCAGGGAATCGTGAGCGCCACGGGACGGGTGATCGGCGCGGGGCCTTACGATGATTTCATCCAGACCGATGCCGCCATCAACCCGGGAAACAGCGGGGGGCCCCTCATCAACCTCAGGGGAGAGGTCATCGGGATCAACACGGCCATTGTGGCGGCCGGGCAGGGCATCGGTTTTGCCGTGCCGAGCAACATGGCCAGGGCCGTTGTTGCCCAGCTCATGCAGAAGGGGAAGGTCGTACGCGGCTGGATCGGTGTGTCCACGCAGACCGTCACGCCGGACCTGGCGCCCTCCTTCGGGCTGAAAGAGCCGAAGGGCGCCCTCGTGAGCGAAGTTGCGACGGGGAGTCCCGCTGCGGCGGCGGGCATGAAGCGAGGTGACGTCGTCATTGCCTTCAACGGGAAGGAAGTCAAAAGCGTCCTCGATTTGCCGAAGTCAGTCGCTGAAACCCCCATCGGAAAGGTCGTTCCCGTGAGGGTTATACGTGACAAGAAAGAAATGACCCTCCGCGTCAAGGTCGAGGAACTCAAGGAACCGGCGCAGCAGCCGTCACGAAGGCGTCCGCGGTCGTGATTTCTTATGAACCCTGAGCAATCGGGAGGGTTCCGCCGAAACGGCGGAACCCTTTTTTCTTTCGGCGTGGAATTTCACCCGTCGGCCCGGGAACATCGGCAGGATCGGCATCTGCCTGAGCGGGTGAGAAATATCTGTTGACTATGGCATTTCCATGTATTAGGTTTCCATCAGGGAAGTATTCATATTTTTTGGATGTTTTGAGATCTTGAGCACCAGGAAAATTTATGTTCAGACCTTCGGCTGCCAGATGAACGTCCATGACTCCGAGCAGATGATAGAACTGCTCAGGGGGCACGGTTATGAACCGACGCGAGAGCCGAAGCGGGCTGATCTCATCATCGTCAATACGTGCAGCATCAGGGAAAAAGCCGACCAGAAGGCCTACAGTCAACTGGGCCGGTACCGGGGGATGAAAGAAAGAAAGCCCGGGCTCATCCTGGGGGTGAGCGGCTGCCTGGCCCAGCAGCTGGGCGGTGAGTTCTTTAAAAAAATTCCAGGCCTTGACTTTGTCCTGGGAACCCATAATATTCACAGACTTCCGTCGGTCATCGCGTCCGTTGAGCGGACGGGGTCACCCGTCGTCGAGACGGCTTTCCATGAGACGGTGTCTTCCACCGGCATCGTCACGATTCCCGAAAGGGGAACCGTCACGGCCTTTGTGACCATCATGCAAGGCTGCAACAATTTTTGCGCCTTTTGCGTGGTGCCTTATCTGAGGGGCGCGGAAGAGAGCCGAAAGTTCGGGGACATTGTGTCGGAGATAAGGCTCCTGGCCGCCTCCGGCGTCAAAGAGGTGACCCTGCTCGGTCAGAATGTGAATTCCTACGGCAAGACCCTCGGGAACGGTCACAACTTCGCGTCGCTTCTGAGAGCCGTCGGCGAGGTGGACGGTATCGAGAGAATCCGTTTCACGACCTCTCATCCCCGGGACCTCACAGGGGATATCATTCGCTGTTTCAAGGAGGTCGAGACAGTCTGCGAGCACATCCATCTGCCGGTGCAGTCCGGGTCGGACCGGATCCTGGAGCGGATGAACCGTTGTTACACGATGGGGGAATACCTCGCGAAGGTGGAAAGGCTCCGGGAGGCCTGTCCGGATATCAGTATCACCTCCGACATGATTGTCGGCTTCCCCGGTGAGACGGAGAAGGATTTCCGGGCCACCCTGGACCTGATGGAAAACATCAGGTTCGACGGTCTTTTTTCCTTCAAATACTCGGCGCGGCCGGGAACGGGGGCGTCGCAGCTGGACGGGAAAGTGCCCGAGGCGGAGAAAGGTCTCAGGCTGCGGGAGCTTCAGGCCCTCCAGGACAGGCACACGCTGCAGAAAAATCTGGCCTGTGTCGGGCGGACGGAGGCCGTGCTCGTCGAGGGATACAGCAAGCAGAACCGGCGGGAGTTCACGGGGCGGACGCGGACGAACCGGATTGTGAACTTCGGCTCACGGTCAAACTGTCTGGGCCGGACCGTTTCCGTTCGTATTTCGGCGGCCTATCAGCATTCGCTTCGCGGCGAGCCGGCGGATGGATCAAGCGTCTAGGAGGTTGTGAATGTTTGTTGAAATGAAGGTCTCGGGTCTGACGATAGACCCCCTGACGAACACACCCATTGTGATCCTGAAGGACCTGGACGGGAAAAGGGCGGTCCCCATCTGGATCGGGCTTTTCGAGGCAAGCGCGATCGCGACGGAGCTCGAGAAGATCAGTTTCTCCCGTCCGATGACCCATGACCTTCTAAGGGAGATGGTGAAGATTCTGGATGGCAAGGTCATCAAGATCGAAATCATCGATTTGAAAAACAACACCTTCTTCGCCCTGATCCACCTCATGAAGGACGGCAAGGTCGTGACCATAGACTCTCGTCCGAGTGATGCCATCGCGCTGGCGCTCAGGGTCAACGCCCCGATTTATATTGCCGAACAGGTCATCGAGAAGTCGCGGAGCATCGATTTTGTCAAGAAGGGGGAAGAACTGGACAAACTCAAGAAGGAGGAATTGAAGGATTTTTTGGAAAACCTTTCCGACGAGGATTTCGGGAAGTACAAGATGTAGTTTGTCGGGGACCGTATCCGGCGGACCGAAGGTTTCCTTTCCCTCAGGGTGTCGGTCATGGAAGAGATCCGGAAAATTTATCTGAAGATGGGCGACAAGGTCGTCCATCAACGTTATCCCCAGTGGGGTATGGGCGTCGTTGTCGAGGAGTGGAATTCCATGGTCCTCGGCGGCATCTCATACGTGAAGATATCCTTCAGGGACGGACGGACGAGGGTTTTCGACAATAACTTTTCAAATGCCTGCTGCTGTTACTACGCCGGGATCAGGCTCGTGATATAAATATCTGCCACAAGAACACACGGACGAACAACCGGCCCTGAATCCGATGTGAGGTCCTCCCTTGTGTGTTTTCGTGGCACTTCTTTTTGTGAAATGACAAAAGGCGACACCACACTGGAGAAGCTCATCGGGGAGTTCGGCGTCCACCTGGAAAGCGAGCGGAACCTGAGCCCTCACACGAAGCGGAATTACCTCATTGACCTGAATCAGTTCAGGGGATTTCTCGAGGGGCAGGAGCTGCTGCCGAGGGGGAGGCTGGACCAGATCGACCACATGGTCATCCGGTCCTTTCTGAGTTCCCTCTATCGGAACAAGACGAAAAGGAGCACCGTGTCCCGGAAGGTGGCGGCGCTTCGATCCTTTTTCAATTTCCTCGTGCGGCGGGGAAGGGTGAGGCAGAGCCCCGCCGAAATGGTCCAGTCGCCCCGAAGGGATAAGTACCTGCCGGTCAGCCTCTCGGTGGACGAGGTGTTCTCGCTTTTGAAAGTGGCCTTCGGGGACGATCCGGCGGGACGACGGGACAGGGCCATCCTGGAGCTCATCTACTCTTCAGGTGTCCGGGTTGGAGAACTGACGGGTCTTAATCTCGGGGATGTCGATCTTGGCCAGGGCGTCATGAAGGTCAAGGGAAAGGGCAGGAAAGAAAGGATCGTTCCTGTGGGGAAGCCGGCGATCTCGGCCCTTTCGGCGTACCTTCAGAAACGGAAAGCGCTGGTCCGGGCCAGGGCGGAGAACTACCTCGAGGCCCCGATTTTCGTGAATCGGCTGGGCACGAGGCTGACGGAAAGAAGCGTGGCCCGGATCGTCGAGAAATACATCCGCATGAGCGGGGTGAACAAACGGGTCGGGCCGCACACGCTGCGGCATTCTTTCGCGACTCACCTTCTCGACGCCGGTGCGGATCTCCGTGTCATTCAGGAGTTGCTCGGTCACGAAAGCCTGTCGACGACGCAGAAATACACGGCGGTGAGCGTGAGTCGCCTGATGGAGGTGTACGACAAGTCGCACCCGAGGGCGAAGTGACGGCAGAGACAGTAATGAGTGAAAAATGCAAAGTGGTGCGAAAGAACCAAATAGACCAGACAGACGAGACGGACTAAAATGATGATGAAAGGCACGACGATTATTGCGGTGCGGCACAGGGGAAGGGTCACGGTGGCCGGTGACGGTCAGGTCACCCTGGACAACACCGTGCTCAAGCACGGTGCCAGGAAGGTCCGGCGGCTTTATCACAACCAGGTGATCGTCGGCTTTGCCGGCGCGACGGCCGATGCCTTTACCCTTTTTGACCGGTTTGACCAGAAGCTGGATCAATACAACGGCAACCTGCTTCGAGCCGCCGTGGAACTGACCAAGGACTGGAGGACGGACAGGGTTTTGAGGCACCTGGAGGCCCTGATGGTGGCCGTCAGCAAGGAGCACTTTCTCATCATCTCGGGCAACGGCGACGTCATCGAGTCCGACGACAACGTGGCTGCCATCGGATCCGGCGGTCCTTACGCCCTCGCGGCGGCGAGAGCGCTCATCAAACATTCGGACCTCGATGCCACGGGAATCGCGAAAGAGGCCATGCGAATCGCCGCCGACCTGTGCATCTTCACCAACGACCGAGTGACCATCGAGGAGCTGGACACGGCGGAACCGCCGGAGCCGCCGGTTCACAGGACGAAGAAGAAACCCTGACGGATGCGCGCCGGGTGACAAGCGTTGAACGGATCGGGCCCATGGCCCGTGCCACATGAAACAGAGGAGCCTGCGGGACGAAACAGGATGTCATCGGAAGAACTGACCCCCAAGAAAATCGTAGCTGAACTCGACCGGTATATTGTCGGTCAGAATAACGCGAAGCGTGCCGTGGCGATAGCCCTCCGGAACCGCTGGCGACGCCAGAATGTTTCCGAGGATCTCCGGGACGAGATCGCGCCGAAGAATATCATCATGATCGGGCCCACCGGCGTGGGAAAGACGGAGATCGCCCGCAGGCTGGCCAAGCTCGACAATTCGCCCTTCCTCAAGATCGAGGCGTCCAAGTTCACCGAGGTGGGATATGTGGGGCGTGACGTCGATTCCATGATCAGGGATCTCGTCGAGATCGCCGTCAACATGGTGAAGTCGGAAGAAATGGAAAGGGTCCGTTTCAAGGCTGAAGAGCTGGCCGAGGAGCGGATCCTGGATATCCTCTTCCCGCACCGGAAAACGGAAACGCGGAAGGTGGAACTCCCCGAGGAAGAGCGTGAGCAGGCCGATTCGAATGGGGCTGTCGCGAGACAGGATACCCGCGAGAAATTGAGGCAGCTCCTTCGTCGGGGGGAACTGGACAACCGGCTCGTCGATCTGGATGTGGCCGACACCCGGGTGGGCCCCTTTGTCGAGGTGTTCTCCGCTTCCGGTGTCGAGGATCTGGGCCTGAACATCAAGGAGATGTTCGGAAACATCTTCCCGAAAAAAATGAAGCGAAGAAGGGTCAAGGTTCCGGAGGCGATGGAGATCCTCATCGAGGAAGAGGTCCAGAGGCTCATCGACATGGACAAGGTGGTCCGGACGTCCCTCACCCGCGTGGAACAGTCGGGGATCATCTTTCTCGACGAAATCGACAAGATCGTCGGGAGCAACAGCGCCCATGGGCCCGATGTGTCCCGCGAGGGTGTCCAGAGGGACCTCCTGCCCATCGTGGAGGGATCCACGGTCAACACGAAATACGGCATGGTGAGGACGGATCACGTCCTCTTCATCGCGGCGGGGGCCTTCAGTTCTTCCAAGCCCTCGGACCTCATCCCGGAGCTGCAGGGCCGCTTTCCCATCCGCGTGGAGCTGGATTCGCTCACGAAGGAGGACTTCGTCCGGATTCTGACGGAACCCTCGAACGCGCTGGTGAAGCAGTATATCGAAATGCTTGCAACGGAAGGCATCGATATCACCTTTACGGAAGACGCGATCGCGGAGGTCGCGGGGGTGGCCTCCCTGGTGAATGAACGGACGGAGAACATCGGCGCCCGAAGACTCTACACGGTGATGGAAACCCTTCTGGACGAGATCTCTTTTGGCGCCTCGGAGATGAAAAAGAAGGACGTGACGATCAACGCCGAGTACGTCAAGGAAAAACTTCAGGACATCATCGAAGACGAGGACCTGAGCCGGTACATCCTATAACAGTGGTGAGTGGTGAGTGGTGAGAATGACGCAAAAAGGCCCTGAACCCGGTACCCGGAACCCGTGACCCTGAGCGAGGAAAGAGCATGGTGGACAGCATACAGAAATCCGTGGAGCGGGCGGACATCCTGCTGGAGGCCTTGCCCTATATCCAGCGGTTCTACAATAAAACCGTCGTGATCAAGTACGGCGGCCATGCCATGGTGGACGAGGAACTGAAGAAAATGTTCGCCATGGACGTGGTCATGATGAAATACATCGGCATCAACCCCGTGGTCGTCCACGGCGGCGGGCCGCAGATCGGAACCACCCTGAAAAAGTTCGGCAAGGAGTCCCGGTTCGTTCAGGGGATGCGCGTCACGGACGAGGAAACCATGAGCATCGTCGAGATGGTACTCGTCGGGCAAGTCAACAAGGAAATCGTCGGTCTCATCAATCATCACGGCGGAAAGGCCGTGGGGCTCTCCGGCAAGGACGGGAACCTCATCCGGGCGGAGAAATACTACCTGAGCGAGGACAAGGCGAAAGACACACCGCCGGAGATTATCGATATCGGCCTGGTGGGAAGGGTCCGGGAAATCAACGCGAAGCTGATCAATTCCCTGACCGCCGAAGGCTTCATCCCGGTCATTGCGCCTACGGGCGCCGGTGAGAAGGGAGAGACTTACAACATCAACGCGGACATCGTCGCGGGTGAAATCGCCGCGGCCCTGGAGGCTGAGAAGATGGTTCTTCTCACCGATGTGCCGGGCGTGCTGGATAAGAAAGGTGCCCTGGTCAACACCATGACCGACCACGACGCCCTGGGCTTCATCGAGGACGGGACCATCTCGGGCGGCATGTATCCCAAGGTGAAATGCTGTCTCAAGGCCCTGAAAGGCGGCGTCCGGAAGGCACACATCGTGGACGGCCGGCTCAAACACGCCGTCCTTCTGGAGATGTTCACTGACAGGGGCATCGGTACGGAGATCGTGGTTTAGGAACCACAAGGGGTCGTTGAAGTGCAAACAAAAGAATTCATGGATCAGGCCAATAAGGTCATCATCGGCACCTACCGGCGGCAGCCCGTCGTCCTGGTGAGGGGCTCCGGTGCCCGGGTCTGGGACAGCGACGGAAGAGAGTATCTCGACTTTGTGGCCGGGATTGCCGTCTGCAGCCTGGGTCATTCGAACCCGAAAGTTGTCGCTGCCCTTCGGCAGCAGGCGGAACTCCTGACGCACGTCTCAAACCTCTACTACACGGTGCCGCAGATTCACCTGGCGGGGATGCTCGTGGAAAACTCCTTTGCCGACAAGGTCTTTTTCTGCAACAGCGGCGCGGAGGCCAACGAGGCGGCCATCAAGCTTGCGCGGAAATACGCCCACGACAACCTGAAGGGAGACCGGTACGAGATCATCACCATGCGCGGCTCTTTTCACGGCCGGACGCTGGCCGCCATCACGGCCACGGCGCAGGAAAAATTCCATGTGGGGTTCGCCCCCCTGCCGGAAGGATTCCGGTATGTTCCCTTCAATGACGTGAAGGCCCTGGAGAAGGCGATTCGGAAGAGGACCTGCGCGGTCATGGTGGAACCCATCCAGGGTGAGAGCGGCGTCCAGATGCCGTCACCTGGTTACCTGGAGGGGGTGAGGCGGGTCTGCGACGATCAAGGGATACTGCTCATTCTCGACGAGGTCCAGACGGGCATGGGGAGAACGGGGAAGCTCTTTGCCCACGAGCATTTCGGGATCACACCCGACATCATGACCCTTGCGAAGGCCTTGGGGAACGGCTACCCCCTCGGGGCGCTTCTGGCAACGGATCGGGTGGCTTCGGCCTTCGGACCCGGGACGCACGCCTCGACCTTCGGGGGGAATCCACTGGGCATGGCCGCCGGCATCGCCGTCCTGCGGGCGCTTCTGGAGGACGGCATCCTGGACAACAGCCTGGAGGTGGGCGCCTACCTGCGGGAGCGGCTGGGGGAACTCAAGAAGAAACATTTCATGATCCAGGAAGTCCGGGGCATGGGCCTCATGGTGGGGATGGATCTCACGATCGACGGCGCGTCGATCGTCCAGAGGTGCCTGGAGAAGGGCCTTTTGATCAACTGCGCCGGGGAGCACATTCTTCGGTTCGTCCCGCCCCTGACGATATCACAGGACGACGTGGACCGGGCCGTAAGCATCCTGGACGAGGCATTGGAGGGCTGATGAAGAAAGATTTCTTAAGTCTCTACGATCTGGAGCCCCCGGATTTTCAGGAGATCTTCAAAAAAGCGGCGGAGCTCAAGAAGCTGCTTCGGGAAGGGATTCCCCACGCACGCCTTGCGGGAAAGACCCTCGGGATGATCTTCGACAAGTCCTCGACGAGGACGAGGCTTTCCTTCGAGGTGGGTATCTACCAGCTCGGCGGCATAGCGGTATTCCTGAACAGCCGGGACATCCAGCTGGCACGGGGGGAATCCGTCGAGGACACGGCCAGGGTGATCTCGAGGTACCTCGACGGCCTCATGATCCGGACCTATGCCCAGTCCGTCGTCGAGACCTTTGCCCGGTACGCCACGGTCCCCATCATCAACGGGCTTACCGATCTCCTGCATCCCTGCCAGATACTCGGGGATCTCTTCACGATCTGTGAAAAAAAAGGGCGCCTCGAGGGACTCCGTATCGCCTACGTGGGTGACGGCAACAACATCGCCAACACCTGGGTCGAGGCCGCCGCGAGGCTCCCGTTCGTTCTCTCTCTCGCCTGTCCGGCCGGGTATGATCCGGACGCGGGGATATTGGGCCGGGCAATGAGGGAAGCCCCCGGGCGGATCCACCTTTTCAGGGAGCCGCGGGAGGCGGTGAGCGGCGCCGACGTGGTCTACACCGATGTGTGGGCCAGCATGGGCCAGGAGGACCAGAAGGAAGCCCGGGCGAAGGCCTTCAAGACCTACCAGGTCAACGGGGCCCTCATGGGTCACGCAAAGGCCGACGCCATCGTCATGCACTGCCTGCCTGCTCACCGGGGCGAGGAAATCACCGCCGAGGTCATGGACGGCCCCCAGTCCGTGATCGTCGATCAGGCGGAAAACCGCCTTCATGTCCAGAAGGCGATCATGGAAATTCTCATGGGAGGAGGTAAGAAGCATTGAAACGTGACGTGAAAAAAGTGGTCGTGGCCTACTCCGGCGGTCTGGACACGTCCGTGATCATCCGCTGGCTTATCGAGGCTTACCGCTGTGAGGTCATCGCCTACTGTGCGGATCTGGGGCAGAAGGAGGAACTCGAGGGGCTGGAGGCGAAAGCGCGGAAAACGGGTGCGAGCAAGGTCTACATCGAGGACCTGAGGGAAGAATTCGCCCGGGACTTCGTGTTCACGGCGCTCAGGGCCAATGCCATTTACGAGGGAACGTACCTGATGGGGACTTCCCTGGCAAGGCCGATCATCGCCAAGGGGCAGATCGAGGTCGCTAAAAAGGAGAAAGCCGACGCCGTCTGTCACGGCGCGACGGGGAAGGGGAACGACCAGGTGAGGTTCGAACTCACGTATATGGCCTTGAAACCGGACATCCGGATCATCGCCGCCTGGCGGGACAGCAAGTGGCCCTTCCAGTCGAGGGACCAGATGATCGACTACGCGGCCAAGCACGGCATTCCCCTGCCGGTGTCGAAGGAAAAGCCTTACAGCAGCGACCGGAATCTTCTCCATATATCGCACGAGGGCGGAATCCTGGAAGACCCCTGGTCGGAGCCGCCGGAGGACATGTTCGTCCTGACCGCCTCACCGGAGAAGGCCCCCGACAGACCGACCTACATCGAGATTGACTTCAAAAGGGGAAATCCCGTGGCGGTGGACGGGAAGAAGATGAGCCCGGCGAGGCTCGTCGAGCACCTGAACCGCGTCGCCGGTGCGAACGGTATCGGGCGCGTGGACATGGTGGAGAACCGTTTCGTGGGCATGAAGTCACGCGGTGTCTACGAAACGCCGGGGGGAACGGTTCTGTGGGCGGCCCACCGCGCCGTGGAATCCATCACCATGGACCGGGAGGTGATGCTGCTGAGGGACTCCCTGATTCCCAAGTTCGCGCAGCTCATCTACTACGGTTTCTGGTACTCGCCCGAGATGGAGGCCCTGCGGACGATGATCGACAAGACGCAGGAAAACGTCACGGGCGCCGCGCGGCTCAAACTCTACAAGGGAAACGTCATTGTCGTCGGGCGGAAGTCCCCTTATTCCCTCTACCGGGAGGATTTCGCCACATTTGAAAAGAGCGAGGTCTACGATCAAATGGATGCCACGGGGTTCATCCGGCTGAACGCCCTGCGGCTTCGTATCCGCTCTCTTATGAACAAATAGCGGATGCCCTGCAGGCCGGGTCCTTTTTTTTCATGATCGGAGAGACTGAAAAAAATGAAAAAACTCTGGGGTGGAAGGTTCAGGGAGAAGACGGACAGGCTCGTGGAGGAGTTCACCGCCTCGCTCCCCTTTGACCGGCGGCTTTACCGGTACGACATCGAGGGGAGCATGGCGCACTGCCGGATGCTGAGAAAACAGGGTTACCTGTCGACCCGGGAAGAGAAAAGGATCCTCTCGGCCCTCGCGGGTATCCGGCGGAGGATCGAATCGGGGAAATTCGCCTTTGGGCCTGAAGACGAGGATATCCATATGGCCGTGGAGAAGGCCCTCATCAGGAAGGCCGGTCCCGCGGGCGAAAAGATCCACACGGGGCGGAGCCGCAACGACCAGGTGGCCCTCGACATGAGGCTTTACCTGAGGGATGAGGCGGGGGAAGTCCTCGGGCTCATCGGGAAACTCCAGTCGGCCATCCTCCGGAAGGCCAAGGCGGAGATCGACACGATCATGCCGGGTTACACGCACCTGCAGCGGGCCCAGCCGGTGCTTTTGTCGCACTATCTCCTGGCCTACCGGGAGATGTTTGACCGGGACGCCGCGAGGTTGAAAGAGTGCCTCGTGCGGATCAACGTTATGCCTCTGGGTTCCGCCGCTCTGGCGGGCGCGGGCCTTCCGCTGGACCGGCGTTACGTCGCGAGGCTGCTCGGGTTCCCGAGGCTCTCGGAAAACAGCATGGATGCCGTCTCGGACCGGGATTTCGTCGCCGAGTTCATTTTCGGCGCCGGGCTTGTCATGATGCACACGAGCCGCCTCTGCGAGGATCTCGTTCTCTGGTCGAGCGGGGAGTTCGGTTTCGTCGAGATATCGGATGCCTTCACGACGGGGAGCAGCATCATGCCCCAGAAGAAAAACCCCGACGTGGCGGAACTTATCCGGGGCAAGACCGGCAGGGTCTACGGAAACCTCGTGAGCCTCCTCACGGTGCTCAAGGGGCTCCCCATGACTTACAACCGGGACCTCCAGGAGGACAAGGAGCCCCTCTTCGACACGGTGGACACCGTCAAGGCCTCCCTGTCGATTCTCACGGCCATGATCGGGCATTTGAGTTTCAGGCGGGCGAGGATGAAGGAGGCTGCTGCCGATGGATTTTCCACGGCGACGGACATCGCCGATTACCTGGTCCGAAAGGGTGTGCCCTTCCGACGGGCGCACGCCGTGACCGGGAAAATCGTCGCGGACTGCCTCAAGAAAGGCAGGCGTTTTTCGGACCTGAGCCTCGCGGAGTTCAGTAAATATCATCCCCGCTTCGGGAAGGATATCTTCCGGGCGATAACCGTGGAGAACTCCGTGAGCGCCCGGCAGGGCCCGGGTGGAACGTCGAAGAAAGAGGTCGTTAAAAGGATCAGGGAAATTGAAGCGGAGAAGAAAAAGTAGGGAAAACGTTCTGTGGCTTGTTGTTCTCTGTGCCCTCTTACTCATGGGCTGGAGTTGCGGCAAGAAGGGGGATCCCATTCCCCCGGATAAACCGGCATCGCAGAGTTTCACCAAAGTTCAGACCCTCGCCGGCCTGTGACGGTCTGGGGGTCGTTCATTCGGGGAAGGAAAGATGGATTATTTCAATTACAGGGAGCAGACACTCCGGTGCGAAGACGTTTCCGTCGAGGCCATCGCCTCCGAGGTCGGCACGCCCTTTTATCTATACAGCCACAGGACGCTGACCCACCATTTCCGCGTCTTCGATCAGGCCTTCGGGGAGGTGCCGCACATCATCTGTTTCTCCGTGAAGGCTAATTCCAACCTCTCCATTCTGAGGATCTTCGCCCGGCTGAGGGGCGGGGTGGATATCGTGTCGGGTGGGGAGCTTTACCGCGCCCTCCAGGTCGGCGTGGATCCGAAGAAGATCGTCTATTCCGGCGTGGGGAAAACGCTGGAGGAGATCGACTATGCCCTGAAAACCGGCATCCTGATGTTCAACGTCGAGTCGTCGGAGGAACTGGGCATCATCAACGAGCGCGCCCGCGAGCTGGGGACAAGGGCGAGGATTGCGCTCCGGGTCAACCCGGACGTGGATCCCAGGACCCACCCGCACATCTCGACGGGCCTGAAATCGAACAAGTTCGGAATCGACATCGAAAAGTCCCGGGAGGAGTACCGGAGGGCCAAGGGTCTTTCGAACATCGACGTGATTGGCGTGGACTGCCACATCGGTTCCCAGGTGACGGAACTTACCCCCTTTGTGGACGCCCTGGACCGTCTGAAGAACTTGATTACCCTTCTGAGGAAAGACGGCATCGTGGTGCAGTATCTCGATCTCGGCGGGGGACTCGGGATCACTTACAACGACGAACTGCCGCCTCATCCGGAGCAATACGCGAAAGCTATCATGGGTGCCTCGGGGGATCTGGAATGCACCTTTATCCTGGAGCCGGGGCGGGTGATCGTCGGCAATGCGGGTATTCTCGTGACCCGGGTGCTCTATAACAAGAGCACCGGTCAGAAGAACTTTGTCATCGTCGACGCGGGCATGAACGACCTCATCCGGCCGAGCCTCTACAGCTCCTATCACCTGATTCAGCCCGTGGTCATGAAAGGGCGGGAATCCATCGTGGCCGACGTGGTGGGACCCATCTGCGAATCCGGTGATTTTCTGGCCAAAGGCAGGTCGATCCCCCGTGTGGACAGGGGGGAACTTCTCGCCGTGATGAGCGCCGGCGCCTACGGTTTCACCATGTCCTCGAACTACAACTCGAGACCCAGGATTGCGGAGGTCCTCGTGCAGGATGACAAGTTTTTCGTGATCCGGCAGAGAGAGAACTACGGGGACCTCGTCCGGGGCGAGGCAGTGCCGGAGTTCCTCAAATAGGCATCAGGCACTGGGCATCGGGCATCAGGCCAAATCCTAAAAGAAAGCCCGTCGCATGAAGCTCCATACACGGGGCCGAGAGGTATTTCATGATTGAATTTTTCAAAATGAGCGGCAGCGGAAATGATTTCATCCTGATCGACGACCGGGACGGGAAACTCTCCGTCGGCAAGCTCGAGGATTTCGTGCGGAAGATCTGCGAAAGGCGGGTGTCCGTCGGCGCCGACGGCCTCATTGTCATCCGGAAGTCGGACAGGGCCGATTTCAGCTGGCGTTTCTTCAACGCCGACGGCAGCGAAGTCGACATGTGCGGGAACGGCGGGCGCTGCGCGGCGCGTTTCGCTTTCATCAAGGGCATCGCCGGCCAGAAGATGTCCTTCGTCACAGGCGCGGGCATCATCGATGCCGAAGTGAAAGGTGACCAGGTGAAACTCCGGCTCACGGACCCGCAGGAACTCAGGGTGGATTACACCATCCGCCTGGACGGGAGAACCCTTCCCGTCAGCAGCGTCAATACCGGCGTGCCTCACGTTGTTTCCTTCATCCGGGACCTCGAAAGCCATGATGTTTTTTCCGACGGAAGGCTCATACGGTATAACGAGGCCTACCAGCCGGCGGGGACGAATGCGAACTTTGTCCGGGTCCTCAATCGCCAACGGATTCGAGTCAGAACCTACGAGAGGGGGGTGGAGGATGAGACGCTGGCCTGCGGAACGGGCGCCGTGGCTTCGGCCCTCATTTCCGCATGGAAAGGTCTGGTTGACGAACCCGTTGATGTTCTGGTAAAAAGCGGCGAGACCTTGAAGATTTATTTCTCGAAAACGGACGAGGGATTCAAAAATGTTTACCTGGAGGGCGGGGCCCGGGTGGTTTACGAGGGTAACCTCTGGGATGAAGGCCATAATTATTAATAAATACAGCAGGCTAAGCAAAGCGTGAAAAGGGAGGGTCTTATGTTCAAGGGAGCCATCGTAGCGATTGTGACGCCTTTCAAAAACGGGAAGGTGGACGAGAAAGCGTTAAGGGAACTCATCGAGTTCCAGATTGCCAACGGGACCGACGGTATCGTTCCCTGCGGCACAACCGGCGAGTCGCCCGTTTTATCCCACGAGGAGCACGACCGGGTGATCGAAATCACCGTGAAGGCTGCGAAGAAAAGAGTCCCGGTCATCGCGGGGACCGGTTCCAACAGCACGGCGGAAGCCCTCAGGCTGACCAAGCATGCCCATGAAGTAGGCGCCGACGGTGTCCTCATGGTCGCCCCTTATTACAACCGGCCGACCCAGGAGGGCCTTTACCAGCATTACAAGCTCATCGCCGAGAAGGTCCCGATCCCCATCATCGTCTACAACATCCCCGGCAGGACGGGCGTCAATATCACGCCCGATACCATGGCGAGGCTTTCGAAGATCAAGAACATCGTCGGCACCAAGGAAGCGGCGGGCTCCCTTCGGCAGATGCAGGATGTCATCACACTCTGCGGCCCCGATTTTGCCGTGCTCTCCGGTGACGACTGGTTCACCTACCCCCTCCTGCAGCTCGGCGGCCACGGGATCATCTCCGTCATCTCGAACATCGCGCCGGCGGACATGGCGGCCATGGTCGATGCCTTCTTTGCGGGAGATTTCAAAAAGGCCAAAGCGCTGCACTACAAGATGACCCCCCTGATCGACTCGCTTTTCATCGAGACGAACCCGACCCCGGTGAAGGCCGCGCTCTCGCTGATGGGCAAGATCCAGTACGAGGTCCGGCAGCCGCTCTGGAAGCTTTCCGATGCCAATATGGATAAGCTGAAGAAAGTCATGCAGAATTACGGCCTCATTAAATAGGGCCGGGATTCCATCCGACAGAACAACGGGATGTGGAAAGGAGAGTTTCTATGGTCAAGGCAATCGTGTCAGGTGCCGGCGGAAAGATGGGAGGAAGGGTCATCAGCCTCATCTCCACGACGGAGGGGATCCAGGTGGCCGGCGGGGTTGAGAAACAGGGGCATCCCCTGATCGGCCGTGATCTCGGGGAGGCCCTCGGCCTGGGAAAAACGGGATTTGCCGTCACCGACGATCTCGAGATGTGCATCCGCGACGGGGATGTGGTCATCGACTTCACCCATCACGAATCTTCCCTGCGGCATCTTGAAGTAGCGGTCAAGCACAAGTCGCCCATTGTCATCGGCACGACGGGCTTCACGGCCGACCAGATGAAAAAGATCCGGGAGCTGGCGCCCGGCACCCGCTGCGTGCTCGCACCCAACATGAGCGTGGGCGTCAACGTCATGTTCAAGGTCCTGGAGTATGTGTCGGGCATCCTGGGGGACGAGTTTGACGTGGAGATCGTGGAAGCCCATCACAACCTCAAGAAGGACGCGCCCAGCGGCACGGCCATGCGAATGGCCCAGATCATCGCCGAGGCGCTGGGGAGAAACCTCGACAAGACGGCGGTCTATGAAAGGAAAGGGATGATCGGGGCGAGGACCCGGGAGGAGATCGGCATCCAGACCATTCGAGCCGGGGACATTGTCGGGGAGCACAGCGTGATCTTCGGCGGGATCGGCGAGCGCCTCGAGTTCATTCACCGGGCACACAGCCGGGACAACTTCGCCAAAGGCTCCATCCGTGCCGCCAAATGGGTCATCAGCCAGAAGAACGGCCTGTATGATATGCAGGACGTCCTGGGCCTTCGCGGCAAATAGCGGGTACCGAAAGCCCTCTTCAGGAAAACAACGACCGCGGCGTCCGCGCGACAGGGCGCCGCGGTCGTTGTTGAGAAAGTTACGGGATCCCGGAGGGGATCTGTGAACGTCCCGACAGGAGGAGAAGAGCTTTGCAGATTGCAGACAGGCTGTCAAAAATCCCCCCCTATCTCTTCATGGAGCTGAGAAAGAAGATCGCGAAGGCCAGGGCCGACGGTGTCGATGTCATCTCTCTGGCCATCGGCGACCCCGTGGAGCCGACCCCGAAGGGAGTCATCAAAGAACTCTGCCTGCGGGCCCGGGACCCGGAAAACCACCGCTACCCCACGGACGAGGAGAAGGGCATGTTGACCTTCAGGCAGGAAATCGCCCGCTGGTATCGGGAACGCTACGGCGTCGAACTGAATCCCGCCGAAGAGATCCTGGGCCTGATCGGATCGAAGGAAGGTGTCCATCACTTCGTCCTGGCGACGATCAATCCCGGCGACACGGTTCTCATGACGGATCCGGGGTACCCGGCCTACCGGGCGAGCATCCTGATGGCGGGCGGGGAACCCTGTTCCGTCCCCATCCTGGCCGAAAACAACTACCTCCCGAAATTTGAGGATATTCCCTCCGATGTCGCCCGGCGGGCGAAGGGCCTGTTTCTCAACTACCCGAACAACCCGACGGGGGCCTGCGCGACACGAAAATTTTTCGACGACGTCGTGGCCTTTGCCAGGCACTTCGACATCGCCGTCTGTTATGACAACCCATACAGCGAGATGGTTTTTGACGGCCAGGAGCGGCTGAGCTTTCTCTCCGCGCAGGGGGCAAGAGAGGTGGGGGTCGAACTCAACTCCCTTTCGAAGCCCTACAACATGACGGGCTGGAGAATCGGAATGGCCCTCGGCAACAGGGATCTCATAGCGGCGATCAGCAAGGTCAAGGAAAACACCGACTCAGGAGTGTTCAACGCCATCCAGTATGCTGCCATCCACGCCCTTAGAGCCGAAAATGCCAACATCGACAGGATGATCAGGGTATACAGGAGGCGACGCAGACTGGTGGTCGGCACGCTGCGAAAGATCGGCATCCGGTTCAAGCCGCCGAAGGGCACCTTCTACCTCTGGGTTCCCACGCCGAAAGGAATGAGCGCCCTGGAGTTCACCGACCGGCTGTTTGAAAAAACGCACGTCGTGGTGGCGGCGGGGACGGCCTACGGTAATTATGGTGAAGGGTACGTCAGGATATCCCTGACCGTGCCGGACAACAGACTGAAAGAGGCCATGAATAGAATTGAACGTGAGTTCTCGTAAGGTTGTATGCTTCATCGGGGTCGGCTCCAATACGGGTGATCCTGTTCAAAACTGCCTGGAGGCCCTTGACCGCCTCTCTGCGGGTGAAACGACCGAAGTCCTCAGAAGGTCCTCTCTGTACCGGACGGAGCCCGTCGGCATCATAGACCAGCCTTGGTTCATCAACGCCGTGGTCGAGGTCAGGACGACGCTTGAAGCCCATGCCCTCCTCGGGGTTCTGCAGGGCATCGAAGAGCGGATGGGGCGCGTCAGGGCCGGCAAGGGGGGACCCAGGGTGATCGATCTGGACATCCTTCTCTACGGGGAAAGGGTCATTCGGGACGAGACGCTTTGCGTACCCCATCCCGAGATGCACAGGAGGCGATTTGTGCTCGTACCGCTCATGGAGATCGCACCCTACGTAATTCATCCGGTTTACGGTATTTCGATCCGGGGTCTTCTCGAGAGGCTGAGCGATATAAGCACCGTGATTCCCCTGGGTGCGGCCGCGACAGGCCGATAGGAAAAACCCCGCCCCGCTGAATGCCGGAAACCTTTCGTCTCGAGGAGCCAGCGAAAAACATGCTTCGAATTATCCTTTTGACCATTTTGCTGTTCCTGGTTTTTCTTCTCGTCAGGAACTTCGCGGCCTCCGTCGCCCGGAGGAAAGACCGTTTCGCCCGGCCGCCCGGACCGGTCAGGAGCGAGGATCTGGTTCAGGACCCGTGCTGCCGCAGGTACATCCCGGAGAGCGAAGCCTTCAAAGCCTCCGTCGACAACAAAACGCTTTACTTCTGCAGCCGGGGGTGTTTTGAGAAGTACAAGGCGGGCGAAAAATAGCGATGGGGCGGCGCTTTCGCGAGGGCGGAGCTCCAGTCGCGAGCGGAGGGGAAAATGAAATTTTTTATCGACACGGCCAACATCGACGAGATCAGGGAGGGCATCAGCCTGGGGATGGTGGACGGCGTGACCACCAACCCGAGCCTGATCGCGAAGGAAAAAAGAAGATTTGAAGACGTGGTGAGAGACATCCTCGGTGTCGTGAAGGGCCCCGTGAGCCTCGAAGTAGTGAGCCTCGATGCCGCCGGCATGGTCAATGAAGGGAAAAAACTCGCCGGGCTGGGGGATCAGGTCGTGATCAAGGTCCCCATGACCACGGAAGGCCTGAAAGCCACCCGGATGTTTTCCGAAATGGGCGTCCGGGTGAACCAGACCCTCGTCTTCTCCCCCGTTCAGGCCCTGATGGCGGCAAAGGCCGGCGCGGCGTTTGTCAGTCCCTTCGTGGGGAGGCTGGACGACGTGGCCCACGACGGGATGGGGCTGGTCGAGGAAATCCTGATGATTTACGAAAATTACGACTTCGAGACGGAGGTCATCGTGGCCAGCGTCCGCCACCCGCGTCACGTCGTGGAGGCCGCCCTGATGGGGGCCCACATCGCCACCATCCCTTTTGCCGTGATCGCGCAGCTGGCGAGACACCCCCTCACGGACGCGGGGATTGCAAAGTTCCTGTCGGACTGGAAGAAAATACCCAGAAAATAACGCTCTGCGTTATTTTCAGTTATCAGTTTTGAGGGTTGAGTTTTGAGTTGTGAAGATGAACAATGACCATCCAACTGCAACTCTGGACCCTGAACCCTTAACCCTGAACCCTGTGTCTGGCCCTGAGGGCCATAGACTCATATGTTCGACACGCTGAAAAGATTTTTCGACGGACTTCCGCTTGAGACGGAGCACAGGAAGGTCGTCAACCTCCCGAACGCGATCACCCTGCTCCGGGTCACCGTCATCCCCGTGCTTTTTCTTCTCCTGCTTTCCCCCGACCCGACGCTCAGCCTCTTTATCGCCGTTTTGTTTATTCTGGCGGCCCTGACGGATCTTCTGGACGGTTACGTGGCAAGGCGTTACGGGATCACGACCAAGATCGGGAAGCTCCTCGACCCCATGGCGGACAAGATTATCGTAAGCGCGGCCATGATCCTCCTCATCCCCATCGGGCGGATACCGGCATGGATCGTGGCCGTCATGGTCATCCGGGATCTGGTCGTCGACGGCATCCGGTCCATTGCCTCGGTGAGCGGGCAAGTGATCGGGGCAAGCCCGCTCGCTAAAAAGAAGACGCTCTGTCAGATTGTGGCCGTCTCGGCCCTGATCATCCATTACCCCTTCTTGGGGATCGACGCCCACGGGGTGGGCATGGCCATTCTCTACCTCGCCCTGGCCCTGAGTATCGTGTCCGCCGCGGATTACCTCCATAAATTCTACAAAAACACCTTCCTTTAGGCTGCACGGGAGGTGCAGCCCTGCTATTGCCCCGGTCTTTTATTGCTTCCAGTAGGAATCCGCTTCGGCATAACCCTGAATCATCCGTTGCTCGATGTCCAGGCGGATCTTCTCGAACTGCTCGTTGCTCAGTGTTTCCCGCGGGACGTACAACGGGGAACCCACGCGCACGAGGGTGCGACTGAAGGGTTTCGGGACCATGAAGCGATCCCAGCTGCCGAAGACATGGGGGTTTTCGTAGGTGATGTAAATGGGGAAGATGGCGGCGCCGGTCCGCTGTGCCAGGGTGATCAAACCCGCTTTGACGATGCGGGGCGGTCCCTGAGGGCCGTCGACGATGTGACCGCCTAAGCGGTGGGTCTTAACGCCTTCAATCATCTCCTTCAGGGCCTCCTTGCCGCGCCGGGAACTGGACCCGCGGACGGGGATCCAGCCGATCCGGCTCGCTACGGTCGAGACAAAATCCCCGTCGCGGCTTGCGCTGATCATGATGCAGGGGGTCATCTTCAGAATCCAGGGGGCATAGAAGCCGCCGAAGAAACGCTGATGCCAGGAAGCGAAGATCGCGCTTCCGCCCTTCTCGAAGTGTTCGCGGATGACCTCTTCACCTTCGATGGTGACACGGTTGGTTCGCACGTAAAGGTTACAGACGTGATAGGCGAGAGACGTCAGGTAATTGTTGAGGAGGTAATATTTGATTTCCTTCCGGAGATTCATAAAGGCCCCGTGACTGCCCGTTCCATATATCGTGACGGCGGAAAATGCAAGGGGCCGGTCCGTGAGGACCGGCCCCTTTGGCCGTCTCATGGTAGGCGGTACTGGATTTGAACCAGTGACTTCTACCGTGTGAAGGTAGCACTCTCCCGCTGAGTTAACCGCCCGAATGAGTGCATTCTATAACCAAAAAGCCCGCATTTTTCAAGGGGAAAAAACGCGGTCATGGGCGGTGTGTCGCACGGGTTGCGCCTCTGAAAAGAGGCGCAACCCGATTCATTCAGGCCCGTCGAACCCTCGAGAATTTTTTATTGACAAGATGCGCCGATTTGCTATTAATAATCCCCTCTATTCGAGCGGGCGTAACTCAGCGGTAGAGTGCTACCTTGCCAAGGTAGACGTCGACGGTTCAAATCCGTTCGCCCGCTCCAGACATTTACGGCGGCATAGCCAAGTGGCTAAGGCAGCGGTCTGCAAAACCGTTATTCACCGGTTCGAATCCGGTTGCCGCCTCCAAAATAAAGTCAGAGGGTTGCAGGTATATCAATGACTTGCGACCCTTTTTCTTTTTCTCGATGAGTATCACAGAAAGTACGGTAAAGCACAAAAAACCCGCTTTTCGCCTCCCGAGTCACAGTAATTTTCACAACACCTTTCCATGCATCAGATGCATCAGATAGGGCAGTATTTTCGGCATAAGCAATTTTCTTGTTGACGTTCAGAAATAACACAGTAAAATTTATTCAGAACATCATCGCAGATGTGATTACCCTTTTCGTCCCAGCGCAGTTAGTTGACACCGCCATGCGTGTGAAGCGGCATTTGCAATGATGGCTCTTTAAAAAACACAATTCGCAATTGGAAGGCCGTTCACGCCGTTTGGCGTGGGCGGCTTTTTTTATTTTCAGCATAGGAGCGAGCCATGAAGGATGTGAACAGGAAGCTGAAGGCCCGGATCATCGAAACCCACGGGTCACAATGGGAGTTTGCACGCGAGGTCGGAATCCACGAAGCCGATGTGTCCCGCGTCCTGCGGGGACGGAAGGTTCTGACGGCAGAGCAACGCAGGAAGTGGGCGAAGCTTCTCACCTGCGACGAGAAGGAAATCTTTCCCGATGCGTGAAATTTGGTTGGTACAGCATGTGAGCAATTATCTCCACCGGACACCGGGAGCCGTCAGGAACCTTGTGCTTCGCCGACGGATCCCATTCAGGAAGGCGGGTGGACGGTTAATTTTTTTCCGTGACGAAATCGAATCGTGGGCCGATGCATCGCCGGGTGTGAAGCTCAACGAGGTTGTCAAGGAATAAAAAAAGAAAAAGAAGGGGGCATACCATGAAGGGAAAAGAAGCCACAGAGATTTTCAAACTGGTGAAGGCGCAGAAGCTACTGCCCGGAAAACTGGATGACCTTGTGCCGTTGTCATTCATTGGGCAAGCGGCTGTCAGTTATTACCGGGCGAAGGTCAAGGCGATGGACAAGTTAGGTATGGCAGAAGAACAGCGAAAGGCCACGCTGAAAGACGGTCAGGATGCGGGGGAACTTCTTCTCGATATTGAAGGCCGCATCGGTGAGCTATTGCCGAGCAGGGATAAAGCGATGACCGGACGGAAAGGTGTCCCGAAGGGTACACCATCAAAAGTGCTTCCCGAAGGCATAGACCATAAGCGAGCGCATCAGGCCCGAGCCATTTCCGAGAACCCGGCTGTGGTGGAGAAAATAAAAGCGCAGGCGAGGGAGAACGAGGACATCCCGACAAAGACCGCCGTTATCAATGCCATAAATTACGAGAAAGAAAAGCAGAGAAAAGAGCAATCGAAAAGCAAAGCATCTTCGATAGAAGATAGCCTTGAAGCGCAGATTTATATTGAAACGCTTGAACGGGTTCTTTTGATCCTTCCTAAAGAGCCGCCGAAGAATTGGAAGGAAGCTACATTTGAACGGGCAAGAACGTTAGCTCAAATTATAATCAGGCGGATGGATGTTTTCGTTGAACAGAAAGCAGAACAGACAACCGACACAGGGCAAGACGGAAAGCTTTATCAAATACAACCGTTCGGTTCATTCATTCAGTATGTTGCCGACATGATGCCGCGCTTGAGTGACCAGATAGACCATTTGGTTGTTCGCAGGGAAACTTTCAATTCGGACATATACGAAGGGACATCGGCAAGGCTTAGTTTTGACGCAGGGAAGGCTCGGCTCCTGAGACAATTTGCAGAACTGGACGGAGATAGAAATCGCCACGAATCAGACAACGAACAAGACAAAAAGCGGCTTCTATCGTGACGGCAAAATGGGTGCGGGGTAGGCTCGATCGGCTGACGGCGGGAACTCCGACCCGCTCCCCGCGCCTTGACTATCGGACATCCATTTCGGAGGTGGATATGAACGAACAACCGGAAAGGAAGTGGAAAGACTTGACGCCCGAGCAGGTCGGAACACTCGCAGAAAATAAATCGCCCTTGCTGTGGCGGGAGCTACACGACGAGAGAGACCTTTCCCTAATACCGCTCATCGGCAAGGCTCCCTTCGAAAGCGATTGGCAGAAGTGGTGCAGGGAGCAAAGGCCGTTTCACGGCTGTGAGTACATCGGCAAGAACGCCGGGATCGCCTGCGGTCCCGCATCGGGCCTGATCGTTCTCGATATTGACGATCTTGATCGGTTTCGGAAGTACGCCGAGGGTCAGAAGTGGAGACTCCCGACCACGCTTGAGGTCATGACAGGATCGGGAAAGTTTCACTACTACTTCCGCTACCCGAAGAACGGCACGCGATACCGCAACCGGACGTTCAAGGAACACGGCTTCGACATCAGGGCCGACGGGGGATGCGTGGTCGCTCCCGGCTCTGTTCACCCGGACACGGGGAAGCTGTATGAAATATCGCTCGATGTGCGGATCGCCGAGGCGCCCGAGTGGTTTCTGGGCCTTGCCGCAGACGAGGAAGCCGACGGCGACAACGACATGGAACTGGGCAACCCCGTCGAGGTCGATCCCGAGGACTTCACTTTTTCGGATGACCTTCGGGCTTTCGTCACGGAAGGGGCGATCGGGAAGTACCCCTCGCGATCCGAAGCGGGGTTCGCCCTGATATGCTCCATGCTGTCACAGGGCGCAGAGCCGGGGGCCGTCTATCACATCTTCGAGAATTATCCCTGCGGCCTGAAGTACCGGGGGAAGGGCGGGGGCCGTCACCGTTGGCTTGCCGATGAGATCAAGAGGGCAAGGCGTTACCTGTCACAAAATGTGTCACAAGCTCCCGGCGATGATACCGCAGAGGATCAGTCACCACATGTGGAATATATAAATATATCTTTTAATACGCACGCACGCAGGTCACAGGCTGACGAAACGCCCGAAAAAAATGCCGCCTCTAATGATTTCGGGGACTTGAACGAAACTGCCGACGAAAACAGGTCACAGCAACCCTGTGACGGTCACTCGAAGTCACAATTCAGGTCACAGCCTTCTGATTATGGGAAGATTCTGGATTGCCTCGCAAACGAAGGGAAGTGGACGACCATTGACGAGGTTTCCCGGTGGACGGGAATTAAGACGGTGAGGACGAAAACATATCTGCACCGTGCCGTGCAGAGGGGCGATGCGGAACGGCATCCGCAGAGGGCCGGGGCTTATCGGCGGGTTTTGTCGCACATCGGTTTCGTGGATTATCGGAATGTAGAGCAGGTAGAGCCTATCAGCCTCGCCCTTCCCGGCGGGTTTCACGAATATGCCGACATCCATCCCGGTTCGCTCATCGTCCTTGCGGGTGAGCCGGGGTCAGGGAAATCAACCTATTTCTTTAACTTCATCCGATTGAACGACCACGATCACCGGATTGTCTATACATCGACCGAACTGAATCGGCATGAGGTGAACATCTATCTGCGCCGTTTCGAACAGGAAGCCGATCCACGGTTTCACCGCCTGATGAATGATTGGCGTTTCCACTTCCGTGAAGAAGTCGCCCGTCCTGCCGCCGATTATCCCGACCTGATCGTCCCCGACGCCATAAACATTCTGGATTGGTTTCAATTCAGCCCGGACGATTATCCGAATCTGGACACCTATCTAAGACGGATGAAAAGCAGGGTCGGAAGCGGCGTGGTATTGGTCGCCATCCAGAAGGACGAGGGCGTGAATACCGCAAAGGGAAAACAACAGAGCGAGTATGCGGCGACAATTCACATGACGATGTGGAAAGAGCAGGGCGGCATCGACGGCTATGTCATTCTGAAGAAGGTCCGGTATATCGTTGATGACATCCGGTTGCCCGAGGGTCAGCATATCCGGTTTCGGAATCCACGGGGGGCAAAACTTCAATTTGAGCCGTTGCGTCCTATTATCGCACAGGGGCGCAGATGTTCAACGAGTGTCCCTTTCCCGAGCCGGGAAGGATAACCACAAGGGAAATCTTGTCTGAGCGCACGGAATCGGGCCGGGGCGAATCTAAAAAAAACAGAGAGGAACGAACATGGACAAACCAGACAAATTCATGCGTGAGAACCGAAAAGAGGTCGAGCGGATCGCGGCGTGGGTGAACGGCTTCATGGCAAAGGGCGATCTCGAAGGCCTGCAAAACGCGGCGATAACGCTTCAGGGGATCGTCGGCATCATCGGGCAATATCTTGTGGACAGAGCCGCACAGGAACTTGAGGAACAGGGCATTGACGGGAAACCGAGGCTTATTCAATGACGCCGGGGGGCATCGACTTTCGAAAAACTTTCCGTCGTATAACGCTCCCGGTCTGTCCGCTTAGTGCGTTTTCACCCTGTTCAAAGCGATTGAGGGAGTATGTATGACGATTGACAAACCGGAGCCGCCTTCGACCCTGAAGGAAGCGGGCCGAAAATTCTGGATAGCCGTTCTTAAAGAATTTGAGATCAGGGACGCTCACGATCTCGCCCGTCTTGAGCGGGCGTGCCTTTTTCTCGACGATGAGGATCAGGCGATGAAGGCGATCGAAAGTGACGGGATGTTCATCAGGAACCGATACGGCGGGCTTGTGGAGCATCCCGGGACGAAGATCATTCAGCAATCGCGGATCGGATTCCTGCGGGCCGTCCGCGAGATCGCGATCGATCTCGGGAGCATCCCCGAGAGCCGCCCGCCGGGACTTTATAAGTGAGGATCAGAATATGCCGAGGAAGCCCGTCAAGAAAAAAATCGAACGCCTGAATGATTCCGGTCTGACCCCGTTTCAGACGGCGCATTTATTGGCTGGCTGGCACTTGGGCGGTGGCTATCCCTTCCGCGACGATTCCGAGCGCAGGGAAAGATGGTTTGCGAACCGCGCCTATCTCATGGGCCTTGCGGGGAAGCCCCGGCTCCCCGGCGTGTTCGTGACCCTGAAGGCCGACGAGAAGCCCCGCGCCTATTATGATTATGAGATGCCGAAAAAGCGGCGTCATGATGATTCCGATTGAATATCAGGTCAGGATGTGATATGAATAAAAAAGAACATAGAAGCCGCCATGAAATTGAAACGGGCGTGCTTTCCCCCTCTGAGGAGGGATAAGGAAGGCAACGCCCGTTTTTTATTTTGTGGTCGGTGTGGAAGGCAAATTCAACCTTCAATGGAGGATAAATGAAAGCACGCACCGAAACAACGAACCCAGATTTCAAGAAAATGTCAGACGCGGAATTGAGGGAGAATCGCGGGGACATCCTGCATCGCATGAGCCGTATTCTCACGGACAGCGAGAAGGCCGGGGAACTGTCGGAGGCCGAGGATCAGAAATACCGCGATCTCGAAAAACAGGAAAAGGAAATCTTCGCCGAACTGGATCGCAGGGATAATGAGCCGATCAGACGGCTTCATCAGCCCAAAACAACCCGATCGCTCGATCCGATCCCCCGGCTCGGTCAGATCGGCCTTGACTATCGGCGGCTTTTCGGGCCGTCCGAGGATCGCGGTGGGTATGACAGCTTCAGCGACTTCTGCAACGCCGTGGCGACCGGGACCGTCGAGAGAAGGACGAACATCGCAGGCGGGGGCGTTCTGGGAGGTTTTCTTGTGCCAGAATTTTGGTCCGCGGCCCTTGTCAACCTGATCGCGGCGCAAAGCGTGACGGCAAAGTATGTCCGAACCGTCCCGGTGACAGGCGACACGAACTTCCCCCTGTGGAACTCTTTCGACCGGACCACGGGAGAAGTCGGGAACATCGAAGCGACATGGACCGCCGAGGCCACGGCATCAACCGAAGTGTCCCCGGAACTAACGAGCGTCCTTCTCACTCCGAAAAAACTGATCGTTTATGCCTCGGCGTCGAGGGAGCTTGTGCAGGACGGGATCGACTTCGGGACACAGTTAGGCGGCGCTCTTGTGCAGGCGATCGCCGGGGGTCTTGACAAGGCGATCCTCGTCGGGAGCGGCGTCGGTCAGCCGTTGGGCGTTATCGACTCCCCCTCGGCGGTCAGCATCGCGAGGGCGACGGCGGGAGCGATCGGATATGCGGACATCACCGCGATGCTCTCGCGCATCTGGCCCCCGCTTCTCACGAATGTTGTCTGGATATGCTCTCCGGGGGCTTTTCTGCAAATTTTGAGATTGAAGGACGATGCGAACGGCCTGATCTGGCCGATCTCGGGCGGGAACATTCAGGGCGATTTTGCGATGAGCATTTTAGGCAGGCCTTTGATCGTGTCCGATCGGCTCTCGGCCCTCGGGACAAAGGGCGATCTGGTCTGCGCCGATCTCTCGCAGTATATCCTCGCCATGAGGCAGGAAGTGACGCTTGAAAGCACGAACAGCGCGAGATGGTCCGAGGACTTGATTTCGTGGCGGGCCTGCCTGCGTGCGGACGGCGTTTCGATCTGGAAGTCGGCGATCACGCCCGCAAACGGATCGGATTCGCTTTCGTGGGCCGCGATCCTCACATAAGTTAAGCGCGGCGTCTTGACCGTGATGACGGGCGCGGAAAATCGCCTGTGTGCCGCGCGGGGTTAAATCCCTTTGTTAGCGCAGGCGATACCGTCACCTCTTTTCCGGGGGATGGCCCGGTTTTTTCCCCTTTCTTCCGGGCCGTCCCTAAAAAAAGATTGGCAGGGGAAGGCGGCGCACTCTTTGAAAAGCATCGAAGGGCTTCCCGATCGTGATCTCCTGAAGCCGAAAGAGGTTGCGGCTTTCTTCAGGGTGTCCATCAAGAAAATTTATGAATGGCAGGACGAGGGCATCATCAGGGGCATCAATCCGACGGGGAAGATGATCCGTATCTTCAGGTCGAGCGTGATCGCCCTCATTCAGAACGGATCAACGGAGAAATGACATGGAGACTTTCAGAGACTTAATCAAAAGCCCGCCGGGGATCGTCTATTGCTTTATAGTGACGGCGGCTGTGATCTTTTGGATTCTTTCGTTTATGGTGCGGTGAGGGCGGAAAGGAGGCTCACTTTTCCGTTTTTTTTATCCGTTCTTCGAATTTCTTCATGGCTTCATCAAAGGTGCGACGGACGGCTTCGGAACGGCTGATATTAGGTTCGGGGTTCTCAAGAAATTTCTTCCATTCGTTAGCAAGTGATATTTGTTTGTATTGGAAGAAAACAAGATGCATCTTTTGTTCGTCAGTTAAATTTTCATAAAATTTAATTAACAATTCATTGTCAAGGAGGCCCTCTTTTTTAAGCGCATCAAGGTGCAGATAATAGGCGAGCAGGGTGATTATATTGTCATCACGGTCTGAAATATCCATGTCGAATTTGATACCACTCCGGGGACAGGGCGTCAATGCCTATTCAGGGCTTCGCAGGATTGATTCAGGGCGATTATTTTTTGCGGGTAGGGGTAGGAGTGCGGGGCTTCTTCTCTTCTAACAATTTTCTTTCACTCTCAGTAAAATATAGGCCCGTGCAAATTTTAGATCCTGCAAATTTTTCACCCAAAACTCGTGAAACCATTGTCACGGCGTGTTGATTAAGATCTACCACGAAATAGTCGCTCCGTATTGTGTCGGTGAAAATGAGAATCGGCGGAGAATCTAACTCAACGAAGTATTCAAACTTTTTCTCTTGAATGGCTTTTTGTCCTTCAAAAAAAACCGTTTCGCATTTAATTGTCTGGGATACTCTACTACACGAAATGATCATTTCATCAAAATCAACTGTTTTGATATTTTCTTTGGATTCGACGAGGTATCCCACGGTGGCTTTGCAGTTATCCAGATATAGATAGAAATCAGCCGCAAAAAGATTAGTGGGTGTCAAGACAGCAAATATGAAAAGAAGGGTAAAATATTTCCTCAATATATCATCCCCCTTTCTTCATCGAGCGTTTCTCGTATTTCTTCAAGGCTTCTTCGAGAAGGCGTCGGATGGCGGCGGACCTGAAATTGATGCGATGCTTGAAACGGAAATCATCAAGGCGCTTCAGTAACGATTCATCAAGGTGAAAAATGATTTTTGGCAACTCGGTTGACATGGCCTTTTATACCGAAACGCGGTATTATCCGCAACGTAATTTTTCTTGATTTAATAGGTGCATATAGTTATATAACTTATAAAACTAAATTCCCGAGGCATAAGCAATGAAACAGGACAAGATTAGAAAGCCTGAGATCCCCACGGCGGCGACGCTTGGGCGGATGCTTATGCTCCGGGGAAGGTCTCAGGCTTTTTTGTATAGGTAGGGGTTTCACAGAAAGAAGATAAATTTTGAAATCAAAGCATTTAGGGGGACAGTGCCATGACAAAGGTTGTCTTGGGATGGTTAATCGTAGGGGTATTAGTTGTTTATTATAAGATTCGACAATCGCAAGCTCATGGTTTTGACAGAAAGATTGATTTAAGGAACTTACATTTTGTTTTGTTGGGTATCATTTTCTGGCCGTTGATTCTGTTCTACATTTATAGAGAAGGAAAATCGCATAGGGAGGCACTCAAGCAAGCACGCATGAATAAAAGTGATTTAGATGGAGTACTGGATGAATTAGAAAAGGAATTAGACAGATTGGACAAAGCTGAAAAAAACAACAAGATATGATGAAGTTACGAAAAAGAAGGAAGGTGATTATATGGGCGTCTATAAAAGAGGCAAAAGTCACTACATAGATTTCGTTTATGACGGCAGGCGGTACAGCGAGTGTGTCGGCCCGGTGAGCAGGACCGTGGCGAAGGAGAAGCTCGTCATACGCAGGCAAGAGGTCATTCAGGGGGAGTGGAAGCCGAAGATCAAGAAAATCCTCTTTGATGATTTCGCGAAGCGGTACATGAAGTACGCCGGGGCAAACAAGAAGCCGGGGTCGGCGAAGCGCAACGGGGTTTCGATCGACACCCTGAAAAAGCACTTCGACGGGAAGATGCTCGGCGACATCACCCCCTTTTCCGTGGAGCAATTCAGGAAGGCGAGAAGGGAAGGGAAGAAGGCCCCCGCGACGGTGAACAGGGACATCGCCACGCTTCGGAACATGCTCAACAAGGCCGTCGAGTGGAAACTGCTTAATCACAATCCCCTTGTCAGGGTGAAGATGCTCAAAGAGGATAACGAGAAGATGTGGGTACTGACCCCGGAAGAGGAAAAGAGGCTCATTCAGGCTTGCGAGGATCGACCACAACGGGAGAAGTACCTTCCGGGCATGGTCACATTCGCCCTCAATACGGGGATGAGGCTCGGGGAGATCATGAACCTGCGGGTACAGGATGTGCGCCTGAAGGATCGTTATGTCAGCGTCACCGTGACCAAGAACACAGAGGGCCGCAATGTGCCGATCAACGCAACGGCGATCGCTATCCTGAGAAAACGCATCGAAGACGAGAAATCCGAATATGTTTTCTGCAACGAAAAGGGGGAAAGGCTGACCGTCCTCACTAACGCCTTCTGGACGGCAATAGACAAGGCGGGGTTAAAGCGTTTCGAAAATGTCCGTGGTGAACTGAAAGAGGTTCGGTTCAGGTTCCATGACCTTCGTCACACTTTCGGATCACGGCTCGGCATGGCGGGGGTTGATGTGAAAACGATCATGGAAATCATGGGACACAAGACGATTAAGATGGCATTGAGGTATCAGCATCCGCTTCCGGGCCATAAACTAAATGCGGTGAAATTGTTAGATAACATTTCCAAAACTAAACTTATCGTGATGGAGAGTGTCAAAGAAAGTTTTTCTTCTTGAGGAAGCACTTCGGCGGTTAATGTACTTTTAGGGGGGGATTTAAATTCAAAAGGGGATTAAAAAGATAATGCCCTCTTCATAAAATCATAATAAAATTAACATGAATTATTTCAAAGTTTTTGTTATATAAAACACTCTTCTTAATAAAGCTAAGTATTATTTTTTTAATTTTAAAGGATATATGGATAGAGGGCAGATCTTAACGAGGGTAATAGACGCAGGCGGAAAACTTACCGTCCGAAGCGCCTTAAACCCTATCTTATGGCTATGCGCTATAATTACACCGCTGGCTATTTTCTTGAGCTGTTGGTTAGCAGCACCTACTCCGACATGGCTTATAATTTTGATGAGTTTACCAGCTGCCACTGCGGTTTTCGGCTTTCTATTTTTATTGATTTTTGACAGAGACAAATTGCAATCAGAAGAATATCAATTAAAGAAAATATCGTTAGAATTGATGCAACAAAAGGGTGAACCATCTCCATCTGCTATTGATTTATCTAAAGTCATTGAGACACCACAAACGCCAACGATTGAGTATAGGGGACAATGAGAAAGGTCTATTTATTAGTTCACAATAGATCAATAGAAAAACGAGATGAGTTGGTGAATATTATCAACTCAATAAAAGAAATCATCACATGGCGATATGACATGAGAAGTTGTTTTTATTTGTTGTCGGAATACGATGCAAAAACAATTGCTGAAAAATTGCATGAAAAATTACCGAATGATCGATTCATAATATCAGAAATTGGATATAATTATTGGGGTTGGTTAACCAATGAGTCATGGTATTTAATCCAAAATAAAGAATTAAAGCAATAGCATCTAGATTAATCATTCGAAAAATTAAGTCCCATCAATTTTCACAACACGGGAAAAAGGGCAGGGTGGAAAGGTTATTGAAATCAGGTAGGTTTAAACACTAAAGATTGGTCTGCAAAACCGTTATTCACCGGTTCGAATCCGGTTGCCGCCTCCATAATAAAGTAAAAGGGCTGCGGGTTTATTGGCTTGCGGCCCTTTTTTTGTCTTTATTGGAATCGAAATTGCAAAGGCAATGGTGTATAGTCTCATTCGTGAAACCGCTGTCGGTCGGAAGATTGAAAATCCGGGAGGGAAAAATGTCAGTGGTGAAAGACAGGATAGGGGCGGTCGCCATCGCGGTGCTCCTGGTGATGACTGTTTTCGGGTGTTCTCAAAAGGCTCCCCCAGTGCCGAGCTTCCAGAATGAACCGGAAGGCTTCCGGGGAATCAGGTGGGGAACAAAAATCACCCGGTTGCCGGGGATGGAACTTGTCCGGGTTGAAGGAGATGAGAAGTATTATGTCAGGCCCGAAGACAAGCTGAAGATCGGGAAAGCCGTCATCGAAAGCATTACCTATGGCTTTTACCGGGATGATTTTTTCAAGGTGACGATCCGTGTGAAGGGGCTGATGAATTATCTCGACCTGAAGCAAACATTTGTCGAGGTTTATGGAGACGGCGAGAATGTTTTCGGTAAGGATTTTTACGCGTGGTCGGGCAAGCAGGTCCTGGTCACCATCGAATTCAAGACCATGCTGAACGAAGGGGAAGCCCTCTACGCCTATAAACCCATCACGGAAAAAATGAACAAGGAAACGGGAAGAAAAATCACGAAGGGGGCGGGAGACCTGTAGCGCCCCTCACCCCGAGGAGCCCGTCGTTGTGATGAGGGCTTGCGGATAAAAAAGGGCCGCACCCCCGATCCGGGGAGCGGCCCTTTTGGTTTCAGGCGCTTCTCAGGGTGTTATTTGTAGTATCCGCAGCCGAGGACCACGTTGGCAGCGACTTTCTCGACGTAGGATGATTTGGGTTCCACTTTTTTGGTGACCTTGTTTTCCCACTTGTAATCGACGGTTCCCTTGCCCTTCGTCTTGGCGACGTTGACCATTTCGTTCATGAAAAGCTTGCCGTCGGCATCAGGTGTCTTGCTCATGTCTTTGCCGATCAGTGCTGCACTGGCCCCGTGCGCGAGGATCTTTCCGGACATGTCGAGGGCAAATATGTAGAGGTCCTTGTTGACAAACTGCCCCTTGGGGTCATTGAATGCGGCGAAAGCCTTCGCCTCGCCATTGGCCTTGTAGTATGAAACGGCCTTGTCCAGGAGTGCCTTGGCCTCGGCCGCCGTGCCTTTAGCGGCCTGGGCGTAGGCAAAGCCGGCAACCAGTGCGACGATCAGCAACGCTGCAAATACTTTCTTCATCAGACTCCCTCCATTTTAAATTTTTTAAAAGCAGTGTTTTTTCTATTTTTTTACCCAGTTATTCCCGCGGGTGCCTCCATCCCCCCTTTCTTCTTGATTCAAGGTGACAAGGACTTTTTCAAGCCCGGGAACGACTATAGATGAAGTCCCCGCCGGCGGTCAATTGTTTTTTGCCTGTCCCCCATTTGGAGGTCGAGTTTCACTTGTAGTAACCGCAGGCGACAATGTAATGGCCGACCGTTTCGAAGTAGACCGATTTCTGTTCGATCTTCCCGGTCCCGGGGCGGAACCACTTGTAATCGACCGAACCGCTCTCACTTGTTCTGGCGAGTTCGCGGATTTCTCTCATGAAGGGCTTCCCGTCGCTGTCCTTGAAATCCAGCAGTGTTCTCCCGACGAGCTGAGCGCTGGCGCCGTGCGCGACGCACGTCATATCGGCATTCGCGTCGGCAACCCAGATGTAGAGGTCCCTGTCCAAGAATTCACCCTTCGGATCGCTGAAAGCCGGGAAGGCGGCTTCGGGACCGTTCGTTTTCAGGTAGGCAACGGCCTTTTGCACCATGGCCTTGGCTTCCTTTGCTGAACCGATGTCTCCGGCGGCCGCGTAAACGACGCCCGTCGAGAGAAAAAGGGTCAGAATCACAGTCAGTGTATTTCTCATGCTGGCACCTCCCATGGCATCATCCCGGCCGGGTACCCAGACAATGAATGTCCGGATAAGTCCAACAAAGTTGACCCGGCCTGAAGATTTTTTGTCTCCGATCGGCCGGATGCCGGTGGTTCGAAGACAGCGACTCAATCTATCTTTCTCAGGCGGTCATTTCAATTCGTGGAGCGCGGAAACATAAATCGCGGTCTCCTAGGCCCCTCCTGCGGTTTGGCGGCCTTAGGGGGCTCTTTCTTGCTCAGCGTCTCGATATACTTCTGAAGGTCCGCTGCCCTGGCGCTCCCGGGCGGAGCATACTTGAGCGCCTCACGGAAATGAAATAGGGCGCTGTCTGTTTTTTTCTTTTTCATGAAGTGAATGCCGAAAAAATAGTGCGACTCTCCCGGGTTATTGAGGTGCCCGTAATTGGTGGCAAGGTGGTAGGGTATATTTTCATTGTCGGGATTTTTTATTGCCGCTTTTTTAAAGACGGTAAGGGCCGCCTGGTAGTTTCCGGTCTGCTCGTAAGCCCGTCCGAGACCCATGGCGGTTTCCAGATCATTCTCGTCCACGGTGTAAGCTTTCTCGAGGACACCCACGGCCTCGGCGGCCCTTCCCGAATCGATGAGGCTTTTACCGAGCCCCCGGAGCACATCCGGATCCTTCGGCGACACCTGAAGGGCGCGGTTGAAATTCGTGAAGGCTTCATCCATCCGCCCGAGTTTTGCCTGCGTCGAGGCAAGACCCAGGAGGGCATCCACGTCCCGTGGGTTCTTTTCCGCTTCGCTCTTGAAATACGCCAGGGCGGATTGCTCATTTTTGTCGGAAAGACGAATGATCGTCTGAATGCGACGGAATCCCCCGATGATGTCCTCGTGGCCCCTCCGGTTGTAACGTGTTTGAATCAGCCCGTCCAGGTAGCGGATTCTTTCGTCGGTCCCCGGGTGGGTGAGAAAGTATGAAGGGATGGAATTGGAGTAGAACTCATTGCGTCGCATGACCTTCAGGAAGTCCGGCATGCTCTGGGCGTCGTATCCGGCGCCGGTGAGGTAGGCCATGCCGAACCGGTCCGCCTCTTCCTCGTTGTCACGGGTGTACTTGAGCTGCATGCTCGTTCCCGCCGCCAGGGAGAAGGTGGCGACGGCCATGCCTTCCGGGCTTCCCCCCCCGAGGACGGCCGCGGCGAGGACCCCGGCCAGCGTGGCAACGTTGACCTTCTTGGATTTTTCGATGATATCGGCGATATGTCTCGCGTTGGCATGGGCTATTTCATGGGCGATGACGCTGGCGAATTCGCTCTCGTTCTCCGCGACGAGGATCAACCCCGTGTTGACGTAGACGTATCCCCCGGGGGTGGCAAAGGCGTTGATGGCGCTGCTCTTCATGACGGAGAATTTAAAATCGAAGGGGACCCTTTTGCTCTGGGCGAGGATTTGGTACCCGACGGATTCGACGTAGCGGGTCACCCGGGGGTTTTTCAGGAAAAGGTCATGGCCGGCAAGCTTATCGTAAATTTCCTTGCCGAGTTTCCGCTCGTCTTCCAGCGTCAATTCCGCACCCGCATCGAGCGGGAAAAACAGAGCGGCACTGCAAAAGGCAAGAAAGACCAGAATAAATCTGGTGATTCGACTTTTGAAACACATGGCGTTCCCGGTGGACTTCATTTTGGCATTATTACCATGATTTCTGATCTATAATCAAGCAGCCATGGACAGGTCACGGTCATGTGCTACAGGTAACCCTCGAGAAACGATATGAATTCGCGTGAATTTCTGCGCCGGTGAGCGTTTACAAAAAGCCCTCTTTCTCTTGTTGAGGGCCGATTAATGTGCTATAGGGACGGCGGTTCAAAAGGGACGGTCACCCGGCTGCCGCGCAGGCGGGGTGCATTGGCAGAATGATTAGAGCAAGTTTCTTTATCGAAAAGGGGAATCGATTTGGGGAAGAAGGAAAAGATTCACACGCGTGTGATCACCGTGAATTCCTATGAAATGGATGACGGAATGATCCAGATCGAGGGTATACTCACCGACGAGCGTTTTTTCCCTTTTTACTATTATTCGCGCGATCAGCATCTCGATCCGGGGATCGTTCATCGGATGACGGTACGCTTGGATCTTGCCCTGCCGGATCTTGAGGTCAAGGAGGCCACGGCGGTCATGAACGATGTCCCGATTGACGGTTGCCGCGAGATCGAAACCTTCGTGAAGAAACTGATGGGACTCAAGATTAAGCCGGGATTTACCAGGAAGGTGAGGGCCCTCCTGGGCGGCGTCGAGGGGTGTCTTCACCTGACGAACCTGATTTTGGCAATGGGATCGGCAGCCCTACAGGGCTACTGGGCTTATCACAGCCGGAGGCGCGAGGGCGCAACGGGTGAACGGGCCTCCGAATACGACCCGGGTCTCCTGAAGGACAGTTGCTGGATGTGGAGGGAGGAAGGCCCTCTTTTTACCCGGCTCCGGAAATTACAGGACGAGAAAAAGAAGTCGGCAAAAGCCAAGGATCCGCTTTAAATCAGACGGATCGGAGGTACCGACATCATCACCCATGAAGAAGAGGTTTGTCCGTTATCATCTGCCCGCCGTGGTGTTTGCGACGCTTATCTTCGCCCTTTCATCGCTTTCAAAGACGCCCGAAATTCTCTCGGAGGTCGTCGGCGCCGACAAGCTGCTGCACGCGCTTGAGTATTTCATCTTCGGCTACCTGATCATGAGGGTCTTTGCGACATCTCCAGGGCGGTTCATCCGGCGTTGGGCGGTCCTTCTTGCGCTGGTCGCCGGAACAGCCTACGCGGCATCCGACGAATTTCACCAGTCTTTCGTGCCGGGCAGAACCGCGAGTCTCTATGACGTCCTCTTTGACACCCTTGGGGTCCTTCTGGCCGCCGCGCTGTATCGCCCCATGAGATTCCGTGTCGGTCTTCTGAAGGCTTTTGAGGACCATTTGGAGTGGGAGGCGGAGAGTTGAATCGACGCTTCGTGATCACCGTGGACGGGCCCGCCGGTTCGGGAAAGAGTACCGTCAGCCGGATGCTGGCGGAGAGGCTCTCTTACGCCTATCTGGACACGGGGGCTCTCTACCGGGCCGTGGCCTACAGCGCTGCCAGGAACGGAATTCGACCTGACGACGGTGACGGGTTGAAAAACCTGTGCGGCCGGATCCGCATCCATGTGCGGAATCAGGATGGCGTCATGAAAGTCTGCGTGGACGGCGAAGATGTCTCGGACCGGATCCGCACACCGGAAATGAGCATGATGGCGTCAAAAATCTCCGCTTTTCCGGCCGTTCGGAAGGCCCTTCTTCTGCTGCAGCGAAAAGCCGGCGGGAAAGGCGCCGTCGTGGCGGAGGGAAGGGACATGGGAACCGTGGTTTTCCCCGCTGCGGACTTCAAATTTTTTCTGACGGCCGGCGTGGAGGAACGCAGCCACCGGCGATATCTGGAATTGGTCGCAAAGGGTCAAGGCATGCCCCTCGAGGACGTCCGCGAGGAGGTGATCCGGAGGGACCGTCAGGACACGGATCGGGAGGTGGCTCCCTTGCGGCCCGCCGAAGGGTCGATTTTGATTGATTCGTCGGACCTGACGCCGTCCGAGGTGATCGAAAGAATGTTGAAAATCATCGAGCGGGAAAAATGAACCACTCGAATTTGCAAAGAAATTCCGGCTTTCCATTTTAGGTTAAATCGCTTGATATTTTGTCATCAGTGTGTTACGTGCTCTAGGTTTGATGCGAGTTCAAAATAAGGGGGTATTGTTTCATGGTCAACGATGTCAACAACAAAATCAATCCGGAATCGTCAGGGAAGGAGCCGAAGCCGGCGGACAAAGAAGAGGAAATGGTATTTAAGGAGCTCTATGAGCAGAGCCTTCAGGATATACGCAGGGGGGAAATTGTCAGGGGCCGCGTCGTTCAGATCAACAATGATGTCGTCATGGTGGATGTGGGATCCAAGATGGAGGGTCAGATCCCGGCCGTGGAATTCAAAGACGATCAGGGGGGTGTGGGCGTCGAAGTCGGGGACGAAATAGAAGTCCTCGTTGAGCGGCGAAATGAAGAAGGGGAACTCATTCTCTCAAGAAACAAGGCGGCTCGCATAAAAGTCTGGGACAAGATCATCCAAGCCCACCAGAGCAATATACCCGTCAAGGGCACCATCGTCGAGCGGGTCAAGGGGGGTCTTTCCGTGGACATCGGCATTCCTGCGTTCCTTCCCGGTTCCCAGGTGGATGTTCGTCCCGTGAAGGATCTGGACCGCTTTGTCGGTCAGTCCTGTCTGTTCAACATCATCAAATACGACCGTGAACGAAACAATGTCGTTCTCTCCAGAAGAGCCATCCTGGAGGCGGAGCGGGGTGAGGAGCGCAAGAAGCTTCTGGAAATCATCGAGGAAGGGAAGGTGATGGAGGGTGTCATCAAGAACATCACCGATTACGGTATATTCATCGATCTGGGCGGCATCGACGGACTTCTTCACATCACCGACATATCCTGGGGCAAGGTCACCCGCCCGTCGGACGCCTTCAACCGCGGGGAGAAGATCAGGGTCAAGGTGCTCTCGTTCGACCGGGAGAAGGAGCGGGTGTCGCTGGGACTCAAACAGTTGTCGGCAAATCCGTGGGATACGATTCGGGAACGTTATCCCGTGGGGGCCATGATCGAGGGGAAAGTGGTGAGCATTGTGGATTACGGCGCCTTCGTGGAACTCGAGCCGGGCGTCGAGGGGCTCGTTCATGTCTCCGAGATGTTCTGGACCCGGGAAATCAAACATCCCTCGAAGGTCCTTTCCGTCGGGGACCAGGTATCGGTCATGGTTCTGGACGTCAGTCCCGAAAACAAACGCATCTCCCTCGGCCTGAAGCAGACAACGCCCAACCCCTGGATTGCGCTGAAGCAGAAATATCCCGCCGGGACGGTCATCAAGGGAAAGGTCAGAAACGTCACCGACTTCGGCATCTTCATCGGGGTGGAAGAGGGAATCGACGGCCTGGTTCACGTATCCGACATATCCTGGAAACAGCGGATCAAGCATCCGTCGGAAGTATACAGGAAAGGCCAGGAGGTTGAGGCCGTAGTCCTCAACGTGGATGCCGAGAACGAGAAGTTTTCACTCGGTATCAAGCAGCTTGAAACCAATCCCTGGGAAGAGTTCGGCATCCGGCACGGTGTCGGTTCCGTTGTCACCGGCAAGGTGACCAACATCACCGATTTCGGTGTCTTCGTGGAAGTCGAAGACGGCATCGAAGGCCTGGTTCACATTTCGGAGCTGAGCACGAGGAGGGTCAAGTCGGCCTCGGAACTCTTTGCTGTGGGCGACACGGTCACGGCCGTGGTCAAGAATGTCGATCCGAAGGCCAGGAAGATCCGCTTGAGCATCCGGGATTACGAGTCGAACACGGACCAATCCTCACCGACCAAGGTGTATATCAACAACAAAGAGAGCGTCACTTCCAATCTGGGCAAGGTCCTGGCGGACGTCAAAATCACCGACGTGTAAGCCCCTGCCGCAGCTTTTCGGGTTTCAAACATGAGAAAACATCCAGTTCTGCTCGGGATTCTCCTGCTTTGCCTGATCGGGGTCCTGTTTTTTCTGTTCGTCTACGGCATGGCCTCGCTGACGGGAGAGAAACCGGCCTTTTCCCTGAGGGACAAGGTCGGCGTTGTCGTTCTGAAGGGGATGATCCTGGATTCCAAGGCGGTTCTCAACCAGCTCGAGAAGTACGCCAGGGACGAGGGCATCAAGGCCATTGTGCTGCGAATAGAATCCCCGGGCGGCGGCGTGACGCCGGCACAGGAGATCTACGAAAAGGTCCAGTCGGTGAAGCAAAAGAAAAAGGTCGTTGTGTCCATGGGTTCCATGGCGGCCTCGGGCGGCTATTACGTCGCATGCGCCGCCGACAAGATCGTGGCCAACCCCGGAACGGTCACGGGGAGCATCGGCGTGATCATGCATTTCACGAACGTGCAGGATCTTTTCAAGAAGATCGGACTCAAATCGTCGGTCATCAAGAGCGGACGATACAAGGATACCGGTTCCCCGTTCCGGGATATGTCTCCCGAGGAGAAGGCGCTGCTCCAGGGCGTGCTCGACGACATCCACGACCAGTTTCTGGACACGGTATCGACGAGCCGTGGCTTGCCGAAGGAGAAGCTGAAGGAAATCGCGGACGGCCGCATCATGACGGGCCGCCAGGCGCTGCAGCTCGGCCTGGTGGATTATCTCGGTGACATTGAGTTTGCGGCCGACGTGGCCGCCAAGCTCACCGGCATCGAGGGAAAACCCGAGCTCATCTATCCGAAGGAGGAGCGCTTCACGGTCTGGAGGTACATGCTGGAGGAAATGGTGTCCGTCCTGAAGAGGGAGCTGATGGAAGAAGGCGTTGGCTTCAGTTATCTATATCAAACGACAGGGGACTGATTCCAAATGACGAAAAAAGATTTAGCGGAAAAACTTTACGAGAGGCTTCGGGATTACTCCAAAAAGGATCTGGCTTATGCCGTAGATATTATGTTCAACGCAATGACGGATGCCATGAAACGAGGTGAGCGCATCGAGATCCGGGGTTTCGGCAATTTCACCGTGAGGACGAGACGGCCGCGCAGGGGCAGAAACCCCAAGACGGGTACGGGCGTGGACGTCCCGGTGAAGAAATTCCCCTTCTTCAAGGTGGGAAAGGAACTCAAGAAAACCGTGGATTACCCGAAATGAGGGGCTTGGAATATCTATGAACTACAGGACGGTCCTTGTGTCCAGGCAGGAGGGTTATGCCGTTGTGACCCTCAACCGCGCGAAAGAGATGAACGCCCTGACGAGGGAAATGAAAAAGGAGCTCGAGGCCTGCTTTATCGAACTCGAGAGGGACGAATCCGTCCGTGCGGTGGTGTTGACGGGGGGGGAGTACGTCTTCTCGGCAGGCATGGACTTGAACGAGATGGCGGCCCTCACGAAGGATCAAGTCGACGATTATTTCAAAGCCGTCAGCCGGTACCTTCAAAAAATATATGCATTTCCGAAGCCTGTCATTGCCGCGGTGGGGGGTATCGCCCTGGGTGGCGGGTTCAACCTCGCGAGCGTCTGCGACATGATCGTCGCCTCGGAAAGTGCCATCTTCGGTCACCCGGAACTCAAGTTCGGGCTCAACCCCCTCTTCGGCCCTCTCAGCCGCATCGTCGGCATGGCCAAGGCGAAGGAGATTACGATGCTCGGGGAGCCAATCGGGGCGAAAGAGGCCCTGAGGATCGGCTTGGTCAACAAGGTGGCTTCCCCCGATACTTTTATGGAGGAGGCGAAGACCATCGCAAGGGAACTGGCCAAGAGACTGCCGAAGGCCATCGAAGCGGTGAAAAAGGTTTCGGACGTGGTGCCCAGGCTGGACAGGAAATCCGCCCTGGAACATGAATTCGAGATTTCAGCACTTCTTTTCTCCCGGTCGGAGAGCAGGGACAACATGAACAAAGTGCTGGAAGAAATGAAGAAGAAAAAGAAAAAATAAGCCTCCCCTGCCGCAGCAGAGGAAGCTTTCCGTTCATCGACAGCCGGCGCGCCCCCGGAATCTCAAAGCAATTCCTTCTCGTAATTCGGAGATGCAAAATCCTTCAGCTGATCACGTCTCTTTTTGTGCTGCAGCTTTCTCAATGCCTTCGCTTCAATCTGCCTGATTCTTTCGCGGGTTACACCCATCATCTCACCGACCTCTTCAAGTGTGAAGGGACCGTAATTGCACGCCACCCAGGTGCAATTGCAGAACATCTCGTTTTTAAGCCACCACTCACAGGTCGTGTCGGCACACGGATCCGTTATGAAAATAATTTTTTTCTTGCATTTGTACATAGATAGACCAAGCCGCCCATGGGAGTTTTGCCCTTATAGTAACCGCCAATTCGAATTTGTCAACACCCCGCGGCGCAGAATGGCCAAAAAATGAATGTTAATACCCACGTGTTCCCGCTCCGCACGATGTCACATCTGCGGAAAAAGTGTTTATGTGCGCAAAGAGGTATTTCCAGGCAGTTTTTGAGTTGTGAACAACCTCCATCCCCGAGGATGATCAGCCGTCAAAATCAATGGCTGCGGTGCAATATTAGTGTGAGACTGTGAAGATGACTGGGGGGCAATGATCTTTAATGCCGCCGGTCATGAAAGGCAGACACGCCTTTCCTTTCACGGAAAAGGGACGGGAAAATCAAGGGCTGTTCTCGTCTTTCTCTCTTCGGGTTTTTCGGCGAAAAATTTGTTGATAAACCATTGCTATTATTGCACTATTTTTAGCGTTCCTCCTATACACAGTGCCTGTGGAATGTTTGTGGATATTTCTGTTGAAAAAGCTCATAAGTGCTGTTCGGAAAAGGCATTTCACCAATTTGCCTACGAAGGGGGCAAACTTGGATCATGAGTATTTTCAACAATTTAATATTAAAATTTCATTTCGATCCATTGTTTCAGCGCCGTCAGGTAAATCCCCGCCCTGATGTTCTCCGCACGAACACCTTCCACTTTCTGCAGCATGACACGGTAGGCCTCGATCTGCGGTCTGTAGAGCGTTGTCTGGCCATTCACAAAGTCTTCGATATTCCCGTCCGGCGGTTTCGATGTCTTGAAGTCGATGATCCACCAGAAGGCTCCGTCGTAGGCGACAAGATCGAGGATGCCGGAGCGGATCCGCCTGTCAGCCGCTGAATCCTCCACGGCCCATTCACTTCGGAGGACAGGCATTTCCCTCTTGAGGAGGCGGGAGACGATGGGATCCTGTAAAACGGCTGAAACCTCCTCCAGGATTTCCTTCGCCAGACGGGTCACCGATTCGCCGGCAACCCCTTCTCGGGCCAGGGCTTTTTCGACGGAAACCCGGGAGGGCCTGGACCCGCCGCCGATGACCCGGTTCAGGATCCTGTGTGTGACGATCCCGCGGGCGGCCAGCGAGGGGCTTTCGCGGGACCGACCAATGCCTTCGCCCGTCAGTTTGGTTTTGTCGCCGTGGACGGTGGAGGGTGTTTCTATGACATAGGGTATTTTTTCCGCGTGTAAGGGAAGGGGTTCGGGCGGTACAAATGCGGTTTTTCGTGCCGGGGGGAAATCCCCTTTCGAATCGGGGTCGACGGCGATGTCAGCCGCTTTGGCTGCTTGACTTTGAATGTTTGCCAATTCGGTGCCCGTGATTTTTTCGTGATCCATCACCCACTCGAGGAGGCTTCCGCCAGCCGCCCTCAGCCCGCGGTCTTTCAACCCGGCAATGCCGCTCAGAAAGAGCGCCTCCCTGGCCCGTGTCGCCGCGACGTAAAACAACCGCTTCGCTTCCCCCATCCGGCGGTCCTGTTGAAATTTCTTCAGCATTCGAAAAAGCGGTGTCGGCTCACCCGTCCGGCGGTCCGTTCCCATGGCCACAAGATGCCGGCCTGAGGCGCCGGGCATTCTCTCCAGGAGATAGGCCGGCGGGACCTGTCCGCCGCTCGACAGGGGGCGCCAGTCCAGGAAGGGGATGAAGACAATGTCGAACTCCAGGCCTTTGGCCCCGTGGACGGTCATCATCGTCACGGGCGAGCGGGCGGTCACAGGGTCGACAGGCTCATAGAGCGACTTCAAAAGTGTCTCCAGACGGGTCAGCGTCTCCTGTGGGACACCCTGTTCGACGGTCTCGAGCACCTGGAAAAGCTGTCGGCAATTCGCGATGCCCGCCATGCCGTAAAGGGCGGCCGTGACCCTGGGTCCGTCGAGCATCTCCCAGAAATCCCGCACGACCTGTCCGAGGGGATCCCTTCCGCCCCGCTGGAGAGCGTGTTCAATCGCCCGTCGCAGGGCGTTCATCTGCGGCTCCCGCTCCGCGGCGGCGAGTATTTTGTCCCGCCAGCCGACAGGGTCCTCGAGGGAAACCCGGTACAGAAGATCGCGCCCGAACCAATTCCAGGGTGAGCGGATCAGGGAAGCCCATGCCACGTCGTCATGAGGCCGCGCAATGAGTCGGGCGATCTGCATCAGGTGCAGGACCTCCGGCCGTTCCGCGAGAAGGAGCCCCTCCTTGACCTGCAGGGGGATGCTTTCCGCCTTGAAGGCCTGGAGATAGCGGTGAAGCCGGTTTCTCGTGAAAAGCAGGATGGCCACCGATTTCCGCCCGTCCGTTTCCGCGATGAGTTTCCTGGCTTCCCGCGCCAGCCACGTCGCCTCCTTCGCCTTGGCCGTCTCCGTGTCGCCGGTGAAAAGGTTCAGGAATATCGTTGCCTCTTTGGCGGCTCCCGGTGCGGGGACCGAGGTGCTGAAGGGGACCTCGTCCGCATCGGCATCGGGACGGACCATGACCGTGTTTCCGAAGAGATCGTTGCACCATTCGATCAGCCGCCGGCGGGATCGGAAGTTGGTTTTCAACAAAAGGGACTGGAGGGGCAGGTGCCCCCGGCCCGGCAGGCGAAGACCTTCCCGGGCTTCCATAAAGAGCCGGACCTCGGCTTTGCGGAACGCATAAATGGATTGCTTGGGATCTCCGACGATGAAGAGCGTGCGGCCGTCGCCGGGCTCCCATCCGCTGCAGAGCCGCTGGAGGAGATTCCACTGGTTACGGCTCGTGTCCTGGAATTCATCGACGAGAAGATGTCTCACCCGGCAGTCGAGGTGAAGGTGCAGATCCGTCGGTTCATCCTCCCTCAGGATGCGAAGCGCCGCGTCCTCCAGGCCGATGAAGTCCATGACATGCCTCTGCGCGCAGGCCTGGTCGTAGGCGACGATGCAGTGGATGGAAAGGAGGATGAAGTCCTTGAGCGCCTCCACGTCCGTGGGTTCCTCATTGCCCCCGGGGAGAAAACGGACCTCGTGGAGCGCGCGGCACAGGTCCTCATCGAGATTTGCGATCATTTCTCCCCAGGGGCTCTTGCCGAAGCCGCCGTAGAAACCGCCGGCGGGGCCCAAGGACTTTCTCGGCCTTCCCGCCTTGGTGAGAAGGGTTTCGGCAAGGTCCCTCCACGCCGGCAGAGCTTCCCATCCGGTACCCGGGGGGGACGGCGGCAGCCGATAGCATGCCTTTGCCGACCGGGACTTCAGGTGATCGATCAAAGGTGTCCAGTTTCTGCCCAGGGTGCTTGAGTGAAAGCCCCTCGAGAGGTTTTCGAGCAAGGCCTCCACCGTCGCCCTCATCCTTCTCTGCAGGGTGTCGCGCACCGTGGAAGCGGAGGGTTCTTTGATCTCACGGATGAGATCCCCGAAGCGATCCCGGCTCGATATAACCGCCTTCAGTTCCTCCTTGAGCCCCACCCAGGTGTTGTTGTGAGCCAGGAGCCTCCCCTCCAGGGCTTTTCGCTCCGGCCGGTTATTCGGCCCTTCGATAAGGTTTTTCATCACCCGCTGGACAACCTCCTCGAGGAATACCGGAAGGTCCTGTTCGCCGAGGACCTCGCAGTCGGGGGAGATCCCGGCTTCCAGGGGCGCCCTCTTGACGAGGTAGTAGCAGAAGCTGTGGAAGGTCATCACGTTGAGGCCGTTCGAGGAAGTCAGAATAGGGAGGAAGCGTTCCTGTTTTTTCAGGGCCCCCGCCGCCAGTGCGAGAATCCCGGCCTCGAATTCCCCCGAGGGCGTGGCCGAATCGCGTGCCATCTTGAGATAGCGGATGATGCGATCGCGCATTTCCCCGGCCGCCTTGTCCGTGAAGGTGAGGGCAATGATCTCCCCCGGGTGCCGGACTTCGCCGAGAAGCTTGAGGAATCGCAGGGTGAGCAGCAGTGTTTTCCCCGATCCCGCCGGCGCTTCCACGTGATGGCTGCGCGTCGTGTCGAGGGCCGCCTGGCGTTGCCTCGCGTCGGGGAGCTCAGGTCTCATCTTCATCCTCCTCCTGCGCCCTCCATTCGCCGGTGACGCCTTTGTCACAGAGCGTCAAGAAGGCGCAGGCAAGGCAATCGGGTTGCGCGCCGGGTTCGGAGACAGGGTAGGGTTTTGATGGGAAATCGTTTTTCTTCAGGAGGTCGCCGAGGGCGGCGATCGTCCGCTCCCAGCGGTCGAGACACTCTTTCCATGAAAACCCCTTTGCGCCCAGGGGGGCCATCCTGATCTTCCCTGCCGATTTCAGGCGGATGTATCCGGCCGAAAGGCCCCTGTCCCCCGCGGACGAGGCCGCGGGGGAGAGCATCCCCTTGCGGATCGCCAGCAGATAAAGGGGCAGTTGCGCCTTCCTGTATTGCTCCAGGACCTCTTTCGCTCCGGGGGGATTCCCCGTCTTGTAGTCCCAGACGATGATTCCGCCGGAGTCGTGGACGTCCGCGCGGTCCATCCTTCCCCGAATCTCGAAGGACCAGTCCCGGCCCTTCAGTTTGTGGAATATCAGCTCCTCCCCCAGGATTCTCCAGCCGCCGGCCAGGTGCTCCATCTCGGCCTCCAGCCACGCGGAGAGGATCCCCGGCGGCTTCTCCCCCCCTCCCGGTTCCCTCCCCAGCCAGAGGCGCCGCTCGAGCTGCCACTCGGGTTTCCCAAGCACGTCCTTCAGGGTCTCATCCACACATCTTTCGAGCATCGCGAAGAGCTTTTTGCGGTTTGCCCCGAAGTCGAGCGTTTTCTCGCGGAGTTTTCCGGTGAATGAGTGCAGCGCGCGGTGCAGACGCGTGCCGCGTTCCAGGGGCGTGACGGCGGAATTGACTTCCTCGAGCGGCTTGATGCCGAGCAGTATTTCCGCGAAATACCTAAAAGGACAGGAAAGGGCCGCCTGGACCTCCGCGACCGAAAGCTCCGCGGGGAGAAGGGGTTCGCCGGCGGTCGCAACACCGGGGTCCTGTCCCGCGGGTGGGGCTCCCGGCGGTGCGTCATGCATCGGCAACCCCTCGAAGGCCGATTTCAGCCAGCGGACGCGCATCCACGCCCGGCCCGGCTCCGACCAGATGTTGACGCTTCTGGCCTCATCTTGACGAGGCCAGAAAGGGGAGGGGAGGAGTATTTCAGAGTCTTTTTGCTCCGGCCTCAGGAGGGTGACCCTCGGTGCCAGGGACAGAAGGTGTGAGTAGGCCCGCGCCGCGAATGCGTACTGGCTCTCCGCTGTGCCGCCGAGAACGGCCATTCGTTCACGGCTTTCCAGAAAAGGCAGGGGACGGACCGGCTGGGGAAGGCCGCGGTCCGTCATGCCGAGGACGTAGAGCCGGTCGAAGTCGAGCCCGCGCGATTCGACGAGACCAAGGAACTGGATGCCGGCCTCCTCGGACGCTCCCTCGCGCGACAGCGTTTCGCGCAACAGATGCCTGACCCATGAAAGGAATTCGGCTCCGGACATCCTGACGCCCGGGAGGTGCGCCCTCAGGCCCGAGAGGGTGTCGCTGAGATTGCGCCAGGCGATCTGGTCCTGCTCGCCGGATAGCACCGGGAAGGAAAGGGTCGACCACAGGGATTCAAGCGAATCGATCCATGTTCCCACGGTCCTGGCTTCGCTGAAGGGGTGGCGGCAGAAAGCGAGGAGCGACGACGCGACGCCCCGGGTGATTTTTTCATGAAGATCGGGGTGAGCCTTTTTCGTGATCGCAAGAAGTTCGGAGAGTCCGCTTTCAGCGGCCCTCTCACGCCAGGTCCTGTCCGCCCGCGCGATTTCGTGACGGACCCCCTTCCAGTGCCCGTAGAAGGGGCTCAGCAACAGGGTGAGAAAAAGCTCCCTTTTCTCGCCCTCCGCGGCTAAACGGAGGGGAAGAAGCCCCGCCCTGACGAGTGGGAAGTCGAGGAGTGGTTTTCCCAGGGTCATGTTGAAGAAGAAGGCATCGGCCGTAGGCGGTACGCCGGTAATGTCTCTCAGCCCCTGTTCCAGGAGCGGGGCGTAAGCGTCGAGATCGGGCGACACGACGCCGATTCGGTGAAGGGGGAGGTCCTGTGCGTCCTCCACGAGTCTTTCCAGCAGGTAAATGACCTCCTGCTCCGGCGTGGGAAGACGAAGGGCTTCCAGGCCTTCGGGCTCGCGCTTTCGGTCTTCCTCCACGACGAGCGACGTGCGTTTTCGAAGGGCTTCAAAAAGTTCCACCTCCACCGGCGCCGGGGATTCGAAACCGAGAAACCTGATTTTCCCGGGGAGGCCGCGCACCCCCGTTGTCAGGGCCTTCGTGACTCGCAGAGGAAGTTCGGACAGGTGGAAGTAACCCCTCTCGGCAAGTGACCTCCTGAAAGCCGCGCTGATTTCCTGCCGCCAGGCGACAAGGGGCGTGACGGCGTCCCCGGCCGCGGGGTCGAGCCTGTGACGGATCATGATACCGTAGTTCTCGTCCAGGTTCTTGTGAAGAGCGATGTCGGCGATCAGGGGCTCCGGCGGCGGTATCTCGACGGCGAGATTGCGCCACGTCGCAAGACTCAGAAGCCGGGGCGCGGGGAGTGATTCAGGCCACGATGAGACCCAGTACTCCTCCAGCCAGGCGTTGAGGTGCAGGGCTTGAAGGGTCTCCCAGGCGTTGCGACCCGCCGACAGCATCTCCAGCCTGTGGCGGTGGCGAAGATGCCGAGCGAGGCGGCCTGTCGATGTCAGGGTGAGGGTGTTGGAGGTCATAGCGGTCTATTTCGTTAATCTCGTTTATTTCGTTGGTTTCGTTATTACGGTCTATTCGGTCTGTTCCGTCGTTTTGTCTGTTCCGTTTATGGCATGAAGTGCCAGGCTAAAGGCTTACGGCAAAGGGGTAAAGGTTTATATTCACAGCTTCTTAACTTCCCAACTCCTGATCTTCCCGTCCATCACGTCTTTTCGGTCATTCCGTCGATAGCCGGGGAATCTTCTCACAACGCACAAACCGCAACTCACAACTTGCTTTGGTCTTTTGTGAAGTAGTCCTTCAGGATTCGGGCATGGTCAAACATGAGGGGCCGGGGCAGGTTGTCCCGTTTGAAAACCCCGATCGCGTCGGCGTCGGCGGCGGCGGCGGGAACGCCATTTCCCTTCGCGATATAGACGGTCGTGATGGTGTGCTGCCGGGGGTCTCTGTCCGGTGCGGAGTAGGTATGCATCTGGCGGATCAGGGTCACCTCGAGGGATGTTTCCTCCCGGGCTTCCCGGAGGGCGGCCTCTTCCAGGGACTCTCCGTAGTCGACGAACCCGCCGGGTATCGCCCAGCCGACGGGATTGTGCTTTCTCCTGATGAGGACGATCCCCCCGTCCGGCATTTCAATGATGATGTCTACGGTGGGGACGGGGTTCAGGTATGTTTCGACCGGCCCGCCGCAGCGGGGGCAGGGGATGTGCTTTTTGACGGCCATGACTGCCTTTCTTCCGTTTTTGCCCGACCCGGATTTTTGTTTTTTTAAGACGAATGTGTCGTTTAAGTCAAGGTTCAAAAGGCGGCTGCTCTGCCTGGCCGCGGGAATCCCTTTTGCCGACGCCGGATTTATCCGTCAGGGATTTTAATACCTTGACAATTTTAGGCTGATCCATTAGTTTCGGCACTGATTCTTGACCTCGGAGGGTCCGGTGATCGGCGTCCTTGTTATAACCCATGGGAACCTCGGTAACGAGCTGATCAAGGCGGCGGAGCTCATCAAGGGCCGTCTCGAAGGCGTCCAGCACATTTCGGTCAACGCCTCACGGGGCATGGAGGACATCAAGAAGGAAATCATGACGGCCATCAAGAAGGTCGACGCGGGAAGCGGTGTTCTCATACTGACGGACCTTTTCGGTGGCACGCCTTCCAATATATCGCTTTCCTTTTTAAAAACCGGGAAGATAGAAGTCGTCACGGGTGTGAACCTGCCCATGCTCCTGAAAGTGTCTGATCTCAAAGGGGAAAAGAATCTCGGGGAGTTTGCCTCGGTGATCAGGGAATACGGGAAGAAAAATATTTACCTGGCCAGTGAGGTGCTCAACCGGGAGGTGGGCGGCAACAAGTGAATGCCGGCCCATATCGCGTGCCCCGTCCCTGAGGTGAAACCCTCTGTCGCTTCGGTGAGATTGAGCAATGAATTTCGTCCTGGTGAGAGTGGATAACAGGCTGGTTCACGGGCAAATTCTCGAAACGTGGCTTCCCTTTCTCGGTGCCAGGCGTATCATCGTCGTCAATGACGATGTGGCCTCCGATTTCTTCCGTGAAACCGTCATCCGCATGGTTGTGCCCCGCCAGGTCGAGTTCTCCGTTTACAGTGTGAATGAATTTCCCAAGAGCCAGGTCATCAGCGAAAAGAGTCAGAAGAAATCCATTGTCCTCTTCAGCAAAATTGCCGATGCGCTCCGGGCCTACGAAGGGGGCTTCCGTTTTGACCGCCTGAACGTCGGGAACATTTACACGGAGGAGTGTGTGATTCGCTGTACGACGTCCATCTCCCTCTGTGCAAAGGATGTACGGGACATGAACCGCCTTGCACAATCGGGGGTCAAGGTGGAATTGAAGTCCCTCCCGAAGGACAAGGCCCTCGACTTCCGGGAAGTCATGCAGAAGTGCGACCGTCTTGATATCGAGGGTGCCGGCGACAGCGTCAGGCGCGCACGACAGTAGAAGAAACGCAATACAATGTCACTGTAGAGCGGCTGCATGCTGGTCGACTTAGCCATTTTATCTCTCCTGGGCGGGGTCCTGTGCCTGGAGAGGATCACGCTCCAGATGATGATTTCAAGGCCCGTCGTGGCGGGCCCGATCATCGGTCTGGTTCTCGGGGAACCGCACATCGGTCTCGTATCGGGGGCGCTCGTCGAACTTCTGTGGATCGACCGCCTTGCCGTGGGTGCATACGTTCCTCCCCACGACACCATCGTCGCCGTCCTCGTGACGGCCGGGGCGGCTATTGGCGGCAGGGAACTCAGCCCTTTCTCACAGGAGATTATGGCTTTTTCTGTTCTCCTCTATCTGCCGGCGGGCATTCTCGGGCAGCGGATGGATGTCTGGGTTCGCCATTACAACGACAGGCTCGCCAGGGAGGTCCTGGAAGAGGTGAAAGCGGGAAACATCCGGGCCGTTTCAAGAAATCATCTCCGGGCAATCCTGCGGACGTGGCTCCTCGCGACGGCCTTTATCTTCGTCGCCGCCGTTGCCGGTCTTTTCTTAACGCAAATCATTTTCCCCCCATTGCCCTCAAGCGTCCTCAGGATGCTTCATTACACCTATTTTTTTCTGCCGCTTCTCGGAATCGGCGTCGCCCTGAACACGATCCAGCACCGGGGGGCAATCCCCCTGTTCTGCGGGGTGTTCCTGCTCCTGTCCGCGGCAAAAGAGTTCTTGTGGACGTGAGTTGAAATAAAGTATTTTGAATGACCGTATGACTGTCAAGAAAAGAGGGACCGGGGACATCGTCATTGGGGAAATGTCCGGGACCGATCTCCCGGAAATCATGAAGATAGAACGAGCGTCCTTCCCGGTGCCCTGGTCGGAGGCCCTCTTCCGGCAGGAGCTCGAATTTGCCCTCTCCAGGAGCCTCGTGGCGAAGTCGAAGGGAGAAACGGGGGGGGATGCTGTCGGGTACATCACTTACTGGGTCATTTACGACGAGATTCACGTGAACAATCTCGCCGTGAAGCCGGACTTCAGGAGGAGGGGGATCGCATCGAGGCTCGTGGGGACGGCGCTTGAGAAAGCCCTTGCGGAGGGGGCGATCCGGTGCACGCTTGAGGTGCGGGCATCCAACGAAGCGGCGAGAAGGCTTTACGAGAAATTCGGTTTTACCGTTCAAGGCGTGCGATCCCGCTATTACGCCGAGAGCGGCGAAGACGCGCTCGTCATGTGGGCCGATTTGAACAAGGAGCGTCCCTAGGACACATGCCCAGGTTCCGGAAACTACACACCGGTCAGATTCTCTCGAACAGGGAAGTGGCGAAAGATCATTACCGGATGTCCATCGCCATGCCCGCGGCTTTTCGGGAGGCCGCGCCGGGGCAGTTTGTTCTGGTCCGCGTCAAGGACCGCGCCTTTCCATTCCTGGGTCGCCCTCTTGGCGTCTACGCACAGGAAAAAAGAGGAGGTGAAAACCAAATTGAACTCCTCTACAGGGTTGCCGGCCGGGGGACCGCGGTTTTCGCCCTGCTCAAAAAAGGGGATTTCGTGGAGATCCTCGGGCCGCTGGGGCGGGGTTTCAGCCTGGTCAGGGGCCGTGACCGGATCGTGCTGATTGCCGGCGGGATCGGGATTGCCCCGCTTGCGCCGCTGGCGCGCATGCTCCGCAAAAAGCTCCCGTCTGCGGTCACCCTGGACCTCTATTACGGTGCCCGACGGGCCGACCTTCTCACGGGTCTCGGGACCCTCCGGAAATCGTGCGGCACGGTCCGGCTTGCGACGGACGACGGCAGCAGGGGTTTCAGGGGCCCCGTGACGGAACTCTTTGACGGCGAGTTGAAGAACTACCCGCCGGAACGCACCGTGATCTACGCTTGCGGCCCCCATACCATGCTCAAAAGGGTGAGCGAGATTCTCGGGTGTCATCCCATTCCCTGCCAGGTTTCGGTGGAAGAGCGGATGGCCTGCGGCGTGGGGGCCTGCCTCGGTTGCGCCGTCGAGACAAAAGACGGAGGGAAGCCTTACAGGCGCGTCTGCATGGAGGGCCCCGTTTTTGACATTAATGAGATTGTCTGGAGATAGCTTGTGAGTAAAATGAATCCCCGCATGGAAGTGTCCATAGGGAGATTGAAGCTTCGAAACCCGGTCATGACCGCTTCGGGGACCTTCGGCTACGGGGAGGAGTATGCCTCCTTCGTGGATCTGAACCGTTTGGGAGCCCTTGTCGTGAAGGGGATTTCGCTCGAGCCGCGCCCCGGCAACCCGCCTCCCCGGATCATGGAGACCGAGGGCGGGATGCTGAACGCCATCGGCCTCGAGAATGTCGGCGTCTCGGCCTTCATCCGCGACAAGCTCCCCTTCCTCCGGGACTACGATGTCCCCGTTATCGTCAACATCTTCGGGGAAAGCCTGGAGGAGTACAGCAGGGTTGCCGAGATCCTGGGACGCGCCAGAGGCGTCCATGCCCTCGAAGTCAATATCTCCTGCCCCAACGTCGAGAAGGGCGGTCTCGTTTTCGGCTGTGACCCTGACCTGTGCTGCGAAGTGACGCGGGCGGTCAGGGCGGTGACCGACCTTCCCGTCATCATGAAGCTCACCCCCAACGTGACGGACATCGCCGAGCTGGCCATGTGCTGCGAGGCCGGGGGGGCCGACGCAGTGTCGCTGATCAATACCCTGATAGGCATGTCGGTGGACATTGAAAGAAGGGTGCCTCATCTGCAGCGCGTCACAGGGGGGCTCTCCGGGCCTGTCGTCAGGCCCGTGGCCCTGAGGATGGTCTGGGAAGTGGTAAAGAAGGTCTCCATACCGGTTATCGGGATCGGGGGGATTGTGGAAACGGAGGACGCCCTCGCATTTCTGATCACGGGGGCAAAGGCCGTGCAGGTCGGGACGGCAAATTTCATCAACCCCGGCGCCACAATGGATATCCTGGAGGGGATTGAGACTTACCTCATCCGCCACGGGATGGGCGACGTCAATGAATTGATCGGATCACTGGAAGTATAGGGGATAGGGAATTGGGTTCCGGGTTCCGGTTTCAGGGTGCAGGTCCAGACCTTTTGCCTGATGGCGAAAATGGCTGAACAGACCTGATGGACGAGAAGGTCAGAAGTTGAGAAGTTAAGAAGCTGTGGATATAAGCTTTTCCCCCTTTGCCATAAGCCTTTAGCCTGGCACTTCATGCCATAAACGGAACAGACCGAATAGAACGAATAGACTGAACAGACCATAATAATGAAATAGACGACCATGTCGAAGCCGGAACTCATATTTGACGGGATTTATCTCATCGGGGGGCCGGACGTCACCCTGCCCGACGATGCCGCCGTTTTCATAATCGACTTCAGGGGCGAGGCGGTCATGATCGATGCCGGGGCCGGGAGAAGCACGAAAAACCTGGTCAGGAATATCGAGAAATGCGGCTTCAAACCGCAGCAAATTTCGCATCTCATCCTCACGCACTGCCATATCGACCACATAGGCTCGGCCCCGGACTTCAGGGCCCGGTTCGGCTGCAAACTGGTCGCCCACGACCTCGACGCCGACGCCATGGAACGCGGTGACCCCGTTCTGACGGCGGCCAACTGGTACGGAACGGAGTTCCCGCCCACACTGCTCGATCTGCGGCTCAAGGGGGAGCATGAGATCCTTCGGTTCGGCGAAGAGGAGCTTCACTGCCTTCACACGCCCGGTCACACACCGGGTTCCTTGTCCCTCTATCTCGACCGAGGCGGCAAGCGTATTCTCTTCGGGCAGGACATCCACGGTCCCTTCATGCCGAGCTTCAAATCCGACGTCGAAATGTGGAAGAAATCGATGCAAAAACTCCTGGCGCTCGAGGCCGACATCCTCTGCGAGGGCCACTTCGGTATTTTCAGGTCCAAGGAGAAGGTGAAAGAATACATCAATGGCTACCTGCGAAGCTACTCATAGCTTCGCTAATTATGAGTTTTGGATGTTGAATTTTGAGTGAGAAAAACGATTCACTCCAACGTCCTGCAACTCATCATGGAAGTAACCGGGGTTGGTTCGCCCCTCTTGCGTTTTAGACGCCCAGGTCATAATTCGAACTCGGCGGGGTCTGCCTGTACTTCAGGCAGGCGGGAGAGTTCCCGCGTGATTTCGGCCCTCGGCGTGCCGCCCCGGGTGGCCCAGGGGACCGTGAGGCTGAGCGTGGGCTGGGGAAACACGGCGAAGGAAATAAAAGCGGCGGCCGATATCCTCGTGACGGTTGTGGAAAAGATCAGGGTGCTGAAGGAACTGGAGGCCTCCGTCGGCGGCAAGAAATGCTATTGATCGCCTCTGTTCATTGGGGTATAGAAATGCGGCTTGCGGCAGGGCAGTCAGGCAAACCGCTGAGGGTGGAGGAAAACATGAAGACGAAGATCACGGAGCTTTTTGGCATTCAGTACCCCATCATCCTGTCCGGCATGAGTTGGATCAGCGTGCCCAAGATGGTGGCGGCCGTCTCGAACGCGGGAGGCCTGGGTATTCTGGCGACGGGCCCCCTGAGTGTGGAGGAGACGCGGGCAGCCGTCCGGAAGATCCGGCAGCTCACAGACAAACCCTTCGGGGCCAACTGCTCTCTCATGTTTCCGGGCGCGGCGGCAAACGCAAAGGTTCTTCTGGAAGAGAAAGTCCCCGTCATCAATTTCGCTCTCGGGAAGGGAGACTGGATTGCCAAGAAAGCCCATGAGTACGGCGGGAAGGTGGTGGCTACCGTGGTGAACGCCCGCCACGCGAAGCGGGCCCAGGATTACGGGTGTGACGCCGTCATTGCCACGGGGAACGAGGCTGCCGCTCACGGGGAAGCCATTACGACGATGGTCCTGATCCCGAGCCTGATGGACGTCCTGAAGATCCCCGTCATCGCCGCGGGCGGCATTGCCGACGGACGGGGACTGGCGGCGGCCCTGGCTCTGGGGGCGGAGGGGGTCGCCATGGGGACGCGGCTCATGACCACGCAGGAAAGTCCGCTCCATGACACCTACAAGAAGCTCTCCATCGAAAAAGACGTGACGGACACCCTCTATTCAAAGCGTTTTGACGGGATCTGGTGCCGGGTCATGAAGACGGACGCGGCGGAGCGGGCGATAAAACGCGGGCTCAATATCCCGGCTTCGTTTGCCAACTCCAAGGAAATCACCCGGCAGTTGAACCTTCCCTTCACCAGGGTGCTGGCGGGTGTCCTGGCATCCGGGTACAAAAACGCCATCCAGATGGCCTATCTGGCGAACGCCTTCAAGATGATCCGCATCGCGACGGAAGAGGGGGATCTGAATGAGGGCGTGCTGCCCGTCGGGCAGGTGACCGGCCTCATCCACGACGTCCCGACGGTGAAGGAAGTGATCGAGCGCGTCGTCAGCGAGGCAAAACAGGTTCAGCAGGGCCTCGCGCAGAAGCTGTCTTGATTTTTTCAAGGCTGAAAGTCGTTTAAAAAACAAGGATACCCGGATAGAAATGCTCCATCCGGGTATTCTTTTTCAGACCGTCTCCCTGCGGGGAGACCTTTACTTCTTCAACTTGGTGATTTTTGAACCCTTGAAGGACGCGTCGGCCATCAGCCCCTTCAGACCGAAGACGAATCCGACGATGGGGTCTTTGATCGTTTCCGTGGTGATCTCGGCGCCGACGCCGACGTCGAGGACGGCGATATTGCCGTCCACCCCCGCCTCCCAGTTTTCGCTTCTGCGGAACTTGTTGAGGGCCTCATCCGTCATGAAGGCGATGATGATGTCCTTCTGCTGGCCGCCGAAGGTGAGCCCGAAGGATGCGGAGGCGATGTTGTAGTAAGCCACGGACTTTCCGCCGATGCGCAGCGCCCCCTCTCCGTATTCACCGCCGACGAAGAAACCGCCCTTGATGACCTTCGGGAGGATAAGCAGACCCTTGGCGCTTTTGATAAACGCCTGCGCGCCTTTCACCTCCTTCTGGAACCGGTCGAGCGACACGTCGACGCTCACGTCGATTTCCCTCGCCGTCGCCGCGTAGGAAGAAACCGCCGGGCAGAGCACCAGGACCAGGCACGCCGCCGCCACTGCCGATGTTCTCAAAACTCTCTTAAGTTTCATATTCTCGACCTCCTTGCAAACTTTCATATAAAATACCACCCCCCCTTCATTTTATCAACCAACAAATGGGGTCAGGCTTTGATAATTTGATATTTTCAACGATTGGTTTTTATGCTATGCATGCGCATGGCACGAAAACCAAGAATTCACTTTCACGGTGCTTTCTATCACGTGATTGTTCGCGGCAACGGCGGCCAGGATATTTTTTGGAAAGACGAAGATCGTCAACTCTACTTGAGGTTTCTGAAAGACTATAAAGAGCGTCACCCTTTCAACCTTTACGCTTACGCGCTGATGAAAAACCACGCTCATCTGCTCATGGAGGTTGGCGATGTCCCCTTAGCTCGCATCATGCAAGTTGTGCAGTTTCGGTACGCAAAGAGATTCAATTATCTTCATGGGAAAGAGGGGCATCTTTTTCAGGGGAGATACAAGGCTATTTTGTGCGATAAAGATAAATATTTTCTGGAATTGTCGGCCTACATCCACTTGAATCCCGTCCGTGGCGGACTCGTGAAGGACCCGTTGGAGTATCCCTGGACCAGTTACCGAGTCTATATGGGTTCAAAACAAGAGAATTTAGTAGACGAAGAATTTCTTCTTAGAATTTTCGATGACCGCAAAAATCGGGCTCGGAAGGCTTATGACCGTTTTGTGAGGTCCCGCATCGAGGATGAGAAGGCTGATGACTTTTACAAAATTCAGGATCAGCGATTTCTCGGTGACGAAGAGTTCATTAAGGGCGCGCGGCAGGCTTTTAAAGGAAGAAAGCACTACAGAGACGAGATATCCATTGACAGGCTCATAGCGGTTGTTGCCTGTATATTAAAAATAGATCGGATCCTGTTTTATAGTGCTACCCGTAACAGGGACGGGGCGTTGGGGCGGGCGGTCGTTGGATATCTGGGACGGAAAATATTCGGTTATGCAAATTCCGTGATTGCGAGTCAATTCAGGAAAGATCCGGCGACGTTGAGTTGCGGGGTTCGACGTGTGGAAGAACGGCTGATGCGGGAAATATCGTTCGCAAAGCTCATAGAAAAACTGGAAGACGCGCTGGTTCAGGATCGTGACAAATATCAAATTATCAAAGCCTGACCCCAAGGAGTGGGTATGAAGTCGTATCGGAAGGAACTGTGGTTCAACACGCCGGGACGCCGGGCTTTCATCAACATCACGCCCCAGGTGACGTCCTGTCTGGCCGAGAGCGGCGTGCGGGAGGGCCTGGTGCTCGTCAATGCCATGCACATCACGGCCTCCGTATTCATCAACGACGATGAGTCCGGTCTCCACCAGGACTACGAGGAGTGGCTCGAGAAACTCGCCCCCCATGAGCCCGTTTCGCGATACCGTCACAACCGGACGGGCGAGGACAACGGGGATGCCCACCTGAAGCGGCAGGTCATGGGGAGGGAAGTGGTGGTCGCCGTCACGGGCGGCAAGCTCGATTTCGGCCCCTGGGAGCAGATTTTCTACGGGGAGTTCGACGGCAGAAGGCGCAAACGGGTCCTGGTCAAGATCATCGGCGAATAGCCTGCTGTGACGGCCATCTGTTCCCGACGGGTCTCCTTGACAAACCGTCCCGCCGGGGGGTAGTATTCGCCATGATTATGGCGGCTTGTCGGACCTGAAGAATCACGGGGTCCATTCTGAACAAAACTTTCATGCTGAGCCGGGTCAGGGAAAGCGATGGATGAACCCGTCGACGACCGGTTTCCCGCCCGGCCTTATCTTTGTCTGATGCGCATCGGGATCGTCCACACCGTCGGCTCACCCTGCCGCTGCGCCGAGGCTGTTGCCGAAGGGCTCCGTGCCCTCGGCCATGAAACCCTTTTCGCGGACTCCGAAGATATTGAACGGAGGGCCCCGGAACTTGTCTCGAAGTCCGACCTCATCATCGACCACACGGACACCTTCAGGGGTCGGGGGCTGTATCGTCCCTTGACCCGCCTGATCCTCGAGACCCACGGTGCGAGAATCGCGGGATCGGGCTCTGCGGCCCTGGCGCTTGCCGACAACAAGGCGGCGACGAAAGCGAGGCTTACCGGGGCCGGCATCACCACGCCGCCGGGGGTTGTCGTGAGCGGAAAAGACGAGGAACTGCCGGAGTGGCTCGTGCCGACCCTTGTGCTCAAGCCGGTCTGCGAACATATGAGCCGGGGCCTTCACCTTGCGCAAACGCCGGAGGAGGCGCGTGTGAAACTGACGGGCCTTCTGGAACGGTTCGGTCAGCCCGTCATCGTGGAGACATTCATCCCGGGGCGTGAGATTGCCGTGGCGCTCCTCGAGGGCCCAGACGGGCCCGAGGTCCTGCCGCCGCTGGAGTGGCTTATCGGGACGCGAGGGCTTTTCACGCAGGCCTACAAGATGACGGAACCCGGTCCGGAGAGGGACGACGCCGTGAGGGCGCGGCTCACGGAGCGGGAGGCCGCCGAGCTCCGGAATCTCGCGTGCCGGGCGTTTAAGACACTCGGGCTGAGGGATTATGCCCGTTTTGACGTCCGGATGTCACCGGGCGGAACTTTCTTCTTCCTGGAGGCGAACGCCACACCCAGCCTTGAGCCCCTCGAGGCCCTCGCCCTTTCGGCCCGTTGGGCGGGCTTCGATTACCCCGCCCTGGTGGATAGGATCCTTGCATCGGCCCTCCGGCGTCACGGGGCTGTGCCCGCGGACAGGGATCAGCCGATACGAGTCGATCTCCCGACGGGCGCTGTGTTTCTTGAAGTCCCAAGGGGCGTTCATCGGCCGCCGGCTTCGAGCCTGCTTCTGGCGGAACTCCTCGATGTCAGGCAGGGGGAAACCGTCCTGGAAATGGGCTGCGGGTCCGGCCTTCTCTCGATCGCGGCGGCAAAACTGGGCGCGGGAAGCGTTGTTGCAACGGATGTAGACCCCCTGGCCCTTTCCGCGGCCCTTCGCAATGCCCGGAGAAACGGCGTCGGGGACCGTGTCGAGGTCCGTCCGGGGTCCTGGTATGAAGCCCTCGAGCGTGGGCGGCGCTTCGATGTCATCATCGCGACACCGCCGCAAACCCCCGGCCCGACGCCTTTCGGACCGCGCTACGGCGGTGCCGACGGGACGAAGCATCTTCTGCACATACTGGAGGGAGCGCCGGCATTCCTGGAGCCGGGACGCGGGAGGCTGTGGATGCTCGCCATCACACTTGCCAACCCGCCGTTTCTGTGGCGGGCCCTCCGTAGAAAATTCCGGGACGTGTCTCTCGTCAGGGAGACGGATCGGGTTTTCGAGGCCGGGGAGTACGACACCGTGGAAAAAGGGCTCTTCGATTATTTGCTCAAGCTTCGATCGGAAAAACGATCCGAGTTCTCCGACAGGGGTGACGGGAGATTTGTTTTCCGCAATCAGGTCATACGAGCGTCGGGGATCCGGCCATGATGAGGAGGCTTGTCGTCAACGCGGACGATCTCGGTGCCGATGGGCCTCGGAACGAAGGCATCTTCGAGGCGATAGAGGCGGGCGTGGTGACGAGCGCGAGCCTGCTGGCGAACGGGCCTGCACTGGAGGACGCGATCGCCCGTATCAGGTCTTTGAAGAAAAGGAAAGTCTCCTTCGGGTTCCACCTGAACCTGTCCCAGGGAAAACCCTTGGCGGCGGGCCACCGGCAACTCGTCGGTCCTGATGGAGGTTTCCCGGGCAAGATCACCGCGCAGAAGCTTCTGATGCAGCGGGGGAATGCGGACCTGGAGAAGGAAATCGCGGCGGAGATGGAGTCGCAGCTCGCGCGCCTTCGAGATGCGGGCATCGAGGTGCGCCACATGGACGGCCACCAGCACGTTCACGTTTTCCCGGCCGTCACCCCGTCGGCCTTGCGGCTCGCGGAGCGCCACGGTATCCGGTGGGTGAGGATGCCCGATGAACCGGTGCCTGTCGCCGCTGGAAGCCCGGAGCCTGAATATCACGGGCTTTATGAGGAGGCGCGGATATTCAGCGCACTGGCCGCCGAAGCCCGCGTGCATTTTGAAGGGACCCGTGTTAAGAAAACGGACGCCTTCAGGGGTCTATATCTCAAGGGTAGGCTTACCGTCGAACTCCTGGAGGAAGTCCTGGTGAATCTCCCCGCCGGTTTGACGGAGCTGATGGTCCATCCCGGGAGAGAGACGGCCGGCGACGACGGCCCTTTTTCGTACTTTTCGACGCCGGAGAGACTGGGAGAGCTGAAGGCTCTTGTAAACGATCGCTTCAAGGCCGCGCTCGCCCGCTGCGGTGTGGACCTCGTGTCTTTCCTGGAGGCGTAGAGAAAGCGAATTCATGCGAGTTCTCATACTGACACCCACGGTCCTTCCAAGCGTGACGGGCAACGCGATCACCGCGGAGCGCTGGCGCCGCTCGCTTGTCTCTAAAGGGCTTGACGTGAGAGTCCTGTCCGCCGGGCAGGCCAGCACGGCCTCGCTGCACGAAGAAATAGGCCGTTTCAGGCCCCATCTCTTTCACGGTCACCACGCCCTCCACTCCGGCAGGCTTCTTCTTCATCCCGACGTAAGAGCGATTTACGGGGATATCCCCTTCGTCGTCTCGCCGGCGGGGACGGACATCAACGGCGCCCTCGAGGATCGAGAGCAGAGGAAGACCGTGTTCAGGGTCTGCCGTTTCTCCCGGGCGATCATCGCCCAGGGCGAGGGCACCCTGGTGCGCGTGAAGGAACTCCTGCCGGATCTGGCGGAAAAGGTGGCCCAGGTGCCGAAAGCATTCATGTGGCTCGGAGACACGGACTATGACCTGAGGGCGGCCTGCGGGTGGGCGCGAGAGGACTTCGTTTTCTTCATGCCCGCCGGGATACGCCCCGTGAAGGGGAACCTCGAGTGTGTCCGGGCGCTTGAGGCGCTTCATGCCCTGAGACCGAAGATACGCGCGGTCTTCGCCGGGCCGGCGCTCGAAGCTGACTACGCCCGCCGTTTCGAGGCAGAGGTAAAAAGGCTCAGGGCCTTTGCGTGCTGGATACCGGAGATCCCGCCGACGGCCATGCGTTCCGCCTACGGCGGGGCCGATGTCGTACTGAATCATTCCAGCGCCGAGGGGCTGTCGAACGTTCTGCTCGAGGCCGTCGCCTCCGGGAGGC
>DAIMEJ010000004.1:0-172631 GCA_036725345.1 Syntrophales bacterium | reverse complement strand
CAATGAAAAATCCTATGAAAAAGAACTTGAATCTTAAGACAGTTGCTGTCTGGTCCATCTGGTCGGGAAAAGGCCTTAAGGTAAACTCCCAGACTTTTAGTCTGATAGATGTCTTCATCTCCTCTGCCGGTGACTATGAAATCATCCCTGTCCATTTATAGAGTCCAGGCCGCCGTTTTCCTCGTTTCCGCCGTTGTCATCGGCTATCAGATTCTCCTCGTGAAGCTCTTTTCCATTCAGTACTGGCATCACTTCGCCTATCTGATCATCAGTGTCGCCCTCCTCGGGTTCGGATCCAGCGGCACCTTCATCTGCCTCTTCAGGGCAAAACTTGAATCGAAGCTTCATTCAATTTTCTTTCTGTTGCCGCTTCTCATGCTCGCGGCCCTGTGGTTCAATCTCTATTTCACGAGGGCCGTTGATTTCAATCCCCTGATCATCGCGTGGCAGTGGGGGGAGGTTTTCAGCCTGTTCCTGCTCGGCCTTGCGCTCTTCGTCCCCTTTTTCCTCGGGGCTCTTTTCATCGGTCTTATCTTCACTTTCCATCCCGGTGCTGCCTTCAGGACCTATTTCGCCAACCTGTTGGGTTCCGGTGCGGGGGGCCTCCTCATCCTCCTGACCCTCGCGGGGCTGGGACCTCATGAGATCATCCTCGCCATTTCCATAATACTTCTTGCGGCCGCTTTCATCGTGACAGCGTATCGGAAGAGATGGCTTGTTTTTCCCCTGCTCGGGATTCTCATCATCCTCTACGCAACGGCACTGAGGCACCTTCCGCTTTCCATGAGCAGCTACAAGGACCTCTCGCAGGCCAAACGGCTGCAGGGGGTGAAAAGCGAGAAGGAGATCTTCGGGCCCCTGGGGCTCGTGACGGTCGTCTCGAGCCCGGCCTATCACTACCTTCCCGACCTGAGCCTGAACTGTCCTCACCCCCTTCCCCATCAGATGGGTCTCTTCTGGGACGGCAACACCGTCGGGGCGATCAACCGCCTTTCCGGGACACCCGGGGAACTCGACTTCATGGGTTGCCGCACGGCTTCCCTGGCCTATGCCCTTCTGTCTATGCCGCGGGTCTTTGTCCTCGGCGCGGGTTCGGGAACGGAAATCCTCAATGCGCGTCACCATGGGGCCAAGAACGTCACGGCGGCCGAAATGAACGGCGACATTGCCCGGCTCATGAAAGGTTCCCTGGCGGACGAAAGCGGCGGTGTTTACAGCCTGGAGAACGTGAAGATCCATGTGGAGGAGGGACGGGGTTTTCTCCAGCGGACGCGGGAGCGGTACGACCTCATCCAGGTCGCCCTTCTGGAGTCCATGGGGACGGCCGCGGCCGGCGTCTACGCCCTGAACGAGAACTATCTCTTCACAGGGGAGGCCTTCCGGTTGTACCTCGACAGGCTCGAGCCGGGGGGAATCCTCAGCTTCTCGCGATGGATTGAAAACCCGCCGCGCGGCGGCATCAAGCTTCTCGCAACGGCCGTCGAAGTCCTGGACGCGCAGGGCGGGCAGGATGCTGCAGGATCACTCGTGATGATCCGGAGCTGGCAGACGGTGACGATCCTTGTCAAGAAGGGCGCTTTTCAAAAGGCCGAGATTGAAGCCGTGAAGGCCTTCTGCAGGACCCGCCTCTTCGACCTCTGCTACTACCCCGGCATCCGGCAGGAGGAGACGAACCGTTTCAACCTTGTAGAGCCGGATTATTTTTATCTGGCCGCCCGGGCGCTTTTGTCGGGGCAGGGGGACCGATTCTTCCGGGACTACCCCTTCGATATCCGCCCGGCGAGGGATGACAGCCCCTTTTTTTCACACACCTTCCGCCCCGGCATGCTGAAATATTACCTCGGCGAAGGGGGCCGCCTTTATGTCCCCTACATGGATTGGGGCTACATCCTGGTATGGGTTTCCCTTGTGCTTCTCACGGTTGTCAGTTTCGTGTTCATCCTCCTTCCCCTGCCCTTTCCGGGGCCGTCGACGGCAACCGGGCGGATTCCGTGCTTCATCTACTTCGGCTCCCTGGGGCTTGCCTACATGTTCATCGAGATGTCTTTCCTCCAGCAGTTCATACGCTACCTCTTCGACCCTGTCTTCTCCGCCCTCGTTGTGATCGGGTCCTTCCTCGCCTATTCGGGCATCGGGAGCGCGATCGCCGGCAGGCTGCGGGAGGTGAATCGGGGACACGTGGGCGCCGCTGTCGCACTGATCATTTTTTCAGCCGCGGTCTTCCTGATCTCCGACCCCGTTCTGGGAAACAAGATCCCCCTTCTGCCCCTCTGGGCCCGCTGCGCCCTCTGCAGTCTGCTCATCGCACCCCTGGCGGTTCCCATGGGCATTCCCTTCCCCTACGGTCTCCATATTCTCGGGAAGAGGGCACCCGGGCTTCTACCCTGGGCCTGGGGCGTGAACGGCTTTTTCTCCGTTATCGGTGCCGTCGGAACCGTTCTCGTCGCCATTTCTCTTGGTTTCCAAACCGTGGTGATCGCGGCTCTTTTATTCTATGTCCTTGCTTTTTCCCTGTCGGGCCGGCTGGGCCGCCGCTGAGCCCCTGCCCGAAGGGCTATACAACACGGTCATTTTATGGTTTAATGCGCACTTGAATTTCCTATCGAAAATGGGGGGGATATGTACATAAAAACAATCGAAGACAGGATCGATCTCGTGGCCGATATGATTGCCAAGTCCAAGAAGGTCGTTGTCTTTACGGGCGCCGGTGTGAGCACCGAGTCCGGCATCCCGGATTTTCGAAGCCCCGGCGGCATCTGGGACCGCTTCGATCCCGATGAGTTCACCATCCAGAGGTTTCTCTTCAGCGCCGAGACGCGGGCAAAGCAGTGGCGTCTTCTCATCGAAAGCGGCATCATCGTTGACGCCCGGCCCAACCCGGCCCACATCGCCATCGCGGAAATCGAAAAGACAGGAAAACTCTCCTGCGTCATCACGCAGAATATCGACAACCTGCACCAGAAGGCGGGGAATTCCCCCGGGAAGGTTTTTGAGCTTCACGGCAACATGAACTGGGCCGTGTGCCTCAACTGTCATCATCGCTACACGATGCCGGAGATTCGCAAAAAACTCGACCTGGCAAGCGGAGCTCCCTTGTGCGAGAAGTGCGAGGGTATTTTGAAACCCGATGTGGTTTTTTTCGGTGAGTCCCTGCCGCCGGCCGTTCTGAGCGAAGCGATTCGCCACTCGCGGGAGTGTGATCTCCTCATCGCCGTGGGGTCTTCCCTCGTTGTCTATCCTGCCGCGTACATGCCCGTTTACGCGAAGGAGGCGGGCGGCAGGGTTGTGATCGTCAATCTCACCGCGACCTCCTATGACATGATGGCCGATGAGGTCATCAACCGGAAGGCCGGGGAGGTCATGTCGGCGGTTATGGAGGCCGTGCGGAAACGGCTGTCCTGATGGGCCGGCGGTAAAGACAGCTCCAATGGCCTTCGAAAGCGGAAAAGTCGGGAGCGATTTATGTGCCTGATCTTTGTCGCCTACAAGTACAGAGCCCCCTACGACCTCGTCATCGCGGCCAACCGGGACGAGTTTTACGAACGCCCGTCGGCGCCGGCCGAGTTCTGGAAGGAAAACCCCTCCGTCCTCGGGGGGAAGGATCTGATAGCCGGTGGTACCTGGCTCGGCATCACAAGGACGGGTCGTTTTGCGGCCATCACCAATTATCGCGATCCCGGTTCCCACAGACATGATGCCCCGTCGCGGGGGCATCTCGTGTCGAACTTTCTCACGGGTTCGGAGACGCCCGGCGAATATGTCCGCAACATTGCCTCGAGGGCTGATGAATACAACGGCTTCAGCCTCTTCGCCGGGGACCGTTCATCGATGTATTATGTCTCGAACCGCGGAGGCGGCCCGCGGGGTCTCTCCCCCGGTCTTTACGGCCTGAGCAATCATCTCCTGGATACGCCCTGGCCGAAGGTCGAAAGAGGGAAAAAGTCTCTGGAAGCGCTTTTTGCAGATCCTGAAACCGTCAGGGAAGACGCGCTTTTTGGCATCCTCGCCGACCGAAGCAGCCCCCCCGATGAACTGCTGCCTAGAACGGGGGTGAGCCTGGAGTGGGAGCGCATCCTTGCCCCCCCTTTCATCGTCAGCCCCGTCTACGGGACCCGGTCCTCGACCGTCATCCTGAGCCGTGGCGACGGGAAGGTCGCCTTTGTCGAGAAGGTGTTCAACTCCAATCCGAATCCGCAGAAGATACGCCGCTTTGAGTTCATGTTGAACGAACCCTGATCCGCCTTTTTCTAGGGAGGCAAAGGCCCGATCTGGCAGCGGTCTTGCATATTTTTACCCCGAGATTCGCAGACATCACAATCGAGGGAAATCCGATGGAGGAAACGCAGGAAAAGGTCATCAAGGCCGACGCGGCGCTGAAGAAAAAGGTCATCCTGTTTTACGTGGCCGTTGCGATTGTCGGGATCATCGTCTTCAAACTGAGCTATGATTATCTGCAGGAACTGAGGGTCCTTGCCCAGGAGGACATCGACACCGCCGTTGATCGGATACTCTTTTTTATCCATGTGTGGCTGGTCATTTCGGTTGCGGCCATCGCGGCGGTCGGGGCGTACCTGCTGTGGTTCGCCCTCAGGGTGCTTCGTTCGGGGCAGATGCCGCCGCCCGGCACGCGGGTGATCCGTGACATGAAGATCATCGACGGCGAGAAAGCGATGAATCGCGCGAGGGTGCTGATCGTCGCCTCTGTCCTGCTCGTCGTCATCGGCATCGCCGTCACCTGGCAGACCTTCAGTGACTTTTCCGCCCGCATGCAGGTTCTGAAGGAGGGCATGGTCGAATACCAGGGAGCCCTCGCGGTTCCCGCGCTGCCCGAATCCTCACCTTCCGGGAGCGGGAAGTAGCTCCCTTCACACCCATGCAAGGGTTCATACAGATCGCAGGCATCCTCGATGAGGAGGAAGCCCGGATGCTCGTCACGGCCGGGGTTCGCCGGCTCGGTTTCCCCCTTGGGATCTTTCCCCACCGGGAAGAGATCACGGTGGAGGCCGCCGCGAGCGTCATCCGGGGGATCCCCCCTCCAGCGGAAGCCGTCCTCATCACCTATGAAAACCGTGCGCAGGCGATTGCGGAACTGATCTCGAAGCTCGGAGTCCGCAGTGTCCAGATTCACGGCGATATCGACCTCGAGGAGATGCCGAGTCTCCGGCGCCTCCGCCCCCGGATTCACGTCACCAAAAGCCTCATCGTCAAAGCCGACAACCTTGCCGTGCTGGAGGAGGCTCTCCTGAAATTCGCGCCCCACGTGGACTCTTTCATCACCGACACCTACGACCCTGAAACGGGGGCCAGCGGTGCCACGGGCAAGACCCATGACTGGACGATCAGTCGCAGGCTCGTGGAACTTTCCCCGCGTCCCGTCATTCTCGCCGGAGGGCTTCGCCCGGAAAATGTGAAAGCGGCGATTCTGCGGGTGCGGCCGGCCGGCGTCGATGCCCACACGGGAGTCGAAGGTCCCGACGGACGAAAAGACGCTCGGAAGCTGGCTGCCTTTGTGAGGGCGGCAAAAGAAGCCTTTGCAATGCAGTCCTGAAGTCTGATACAAATTCCAGCCACAGTGAAACATTCTTGAAGACCCTACCGCGCCGGAGAGCGGCAAGTCAGGTATCCGGTATGTCGAAACGAAGCTACACGGAAAATCCGCGAGTGGGTGTGGGGGCCATCGTCATCCGGGAGGGCAAGATTCTCCTGGTCAAGAGGGGTGTTCCCCCGGGCAAAGGCCTCTGGGCCGTGCCCGGCGGGATGATCGAACTGGGTGAAACCATCCAGCAGGCGGCGGAGCGGGAGATCCTCGAGGAAACGGGGATCCGTATCCAGGCGCGGGAGCCCGTATACACCTTCGACCTCATCGACCGCGACGCAGAGGGGCGAATCCGGTATCACTACGTGGTCGTGGACGTCTTCGCTTATTATGTAAGCGGCGAACCGGTGGCCCGCGATGACGTTGTGGAGGCAAGGTGGGTCGCCCCGGAGGAACTCGAAACCCTTCCGGCCTCACCCAACACCATAAGGCTCCTGCGAGTCATCAGGTTTTACGAAGATCGTTGAAATCATATTTTCGCAGATCGGGGTTGACGGGCAGGTCCGAAGGGATTAAAAAAAGGAGGGAAGAGTCAGAACCCGACAAGGAGGCAGCCGATGAAAGTCGTATATCACAAGGATTTCCTGGAGTCCTACACCTTTGACCCTGCAGCGTCCGAGGGACGCATCGAGGCCATCCTCGACGTCATCGAAAAAAAAGTGTCTTTCGTGGAAGCCCTCCCCGCAAGCCGCGACGACATAGCCGCCCTGCACACCAAGAGCCACATCGAGCATATAGAGCGCGTCGGGCTTTATAGGATTGCCGCCCTCGCAGCAGGGGGCGCGATACAGGCGGCCACCATCGGCCTGAAGGAGCCCTGCTTCGGTCTCATCCGTCCGCCGGGACATCACGCCTCGGCGAACAGCGCCTGGGGTTTCTGTTTTTTCAACAACATGGCCATCGCCATCGACAAGCTCAAGCGCGAGGGGAAAATCAAGAAGGCTTTCGTCCTGGACATTGACCTCCACTTCGGCGACGGGACGGTGAATCTCCTGGGCGAGAAAAAATACGTGACCCTCGTCAATCCCTCCTCGTCCAATTCGGTCGATTTTGTGAAGCAGGTGGAAAAGGCCCTCCCGAAGGAAGGCGTGGACATCATCGGCATCTCGGCGGGTTTCGACTACGCCAGGGAGGACTGGGGAGGGGTGTTGAAGAGGGAGGACTACACGACCATCGGGCGACTGGTCAAAGAGGCGGCCCGGAGCTGCGGTGGCGGTTACTTTGCGATCCTCGAGGGCGGATACAACCACAAGGTCCTCGGCTACAACTGCATGGCCCTCCTGGAGGGTATGGAAGCGTAATTATCGGACCATCCATCCCTGACACATGCACCTTCTCCCGGCGGAGAAGGTGCTGTTTTATGGTTCCGGAAAAAGCCGGGGAAGCGTCTATGGAGCACATCCGCGATTTTGCCGTCTCCATCGCCCGCGAGGCGGGAGATTTCCTGAAGGAAAAACTCCGGGATGACATCCGCGTCGAGTACAAGGGGGAGATCAACATCGTGACCGAGGCGGACCGGCTCTCCGAGGAAATGCTTCTTTCGAGGATCCGATCGCACTACCCCGACCATGACGTCCTGACCGAGGAATCCGCCGGCATCCAGCGGGGCTCGGCCTGCCGCTGGATCATCGATCCCCTCGACGGGACGACGAACTACTCCCACGGCTACCCCGTTTTTTGCGTGTCCGTCGGATTCGAACAGAATGGAGAGACGATCCTGGGTGTTGTCTACAACCCGATGATGAATGAGATTTTCACGGCCGAGAGGGGGAAGGGGGCCTTTCTCAACGGCGGGACAATCCAGGTGTCAAAAACGCGGGAGCTCACCAGGAGTTTACTGGCCACGGGTTTTCCCTACGATATCCGTGAAAACGCCGACAACAACATCAACTATTTCAACGTCCTGGCCCTCAGGGCTCAGGCCATCCGGCGCGCGGGCGCGGCGGCCCTCGATCTCGCCTACGTGGCGGCCGGTCGCTTCGACGGATTCTGGGAGCTGAAGCTCCACCCCTGGGACATGGCGGCGGGACGGCTCCTCGTCCTGGAGGCCGGTGGACGGGTCACTGATATCTTCGGCGGGGAATTCTCTCTCCGTTCACCCCATGTGCTTGCCACCAACGGCCTCATCCACGAGGCGATGGCGGAGATCCTCCGCAACACGGACCCCGCGGACGCGCGGCTGGTGAAATGAGGGCTGAAAGTAGAGAAAGGAATATTTAACGCGGCATTGACTTTTTGTATTAGAGAGGTATTTTCCCGGGGGATGAGCGTGTATAAAGACACACCCGATGATGCCCGCTCATTCAAGGTTTACAACTTTCAAATTGATGACCTTGGTTATCGCTTGAGATCTCGAAGATACCCCTAATTTTCGAAAAATATTCTTTATGTGAGATCTGATCGTATGTTTTGAAAGATGCAATAATTTCGCTATCTCATCATCCTTGTGACCGGCCACCAACCCTTTGACAACCTCCAATTCCCTATAAGTGAAGTAAGATGTATTGACTGCCCGGCCGGCTTTGGTTCCCTTTTTGACCTGATCCACGATGCATCCTGTGACCTTCGGATCCAGAAAGGATCCGTCTCTCATCACGTGATGTATGATCTTGATTAATTCATCTCGTTTTACATCCTTCGTGACGAAGCCCTTGGCGCCGGCGCCGATCGCGTCCGTGACGTATTGGTCATCGGTATAAATCGTCAACATAATCACTCTGATATTGGGATACTTCTTGCTGATGAGCTTGGTGGTCTCTATCCCGCTGATGTCCTTCATCTTGATATCCATCAGGATGATGTCAGGGTTTGTTTTCTTTGCAAGTGCTTGCATACATTCAAATCCGCTACTGGCAATTTCAATAACTTCAATATCACCGTCCAATTCCAGGAGCTGCTTCAAGCCTTCCTGGACGATAACATGGTCATCAACGATCATGACCTTTGTTTTTTTCATTCCATCCGCTCCCTGTTATTTTATCGGAATAGATACCCGCAGGCGGCATCCGTATCCGGGCCTCGAGTCGATCGACAGGTTGCCGCCGACAGCCTCGACACGTTCCTGCATGGCGAGAAGGCCCATCTTGTTCATGCCCGCCATCCCGGATGGACGTGAAACATTCCGGAAGCCCTTACCCTCGTCTGACACAATTAAACGAATGAGACCTTTTGTATTCGTGATTCTGAGTTCCGCCGTTTTCGAATCTGCATGTTTGTAGACATTCGATAGTGCCTCTTGGACAACCCGGAACAGGCATATTTTTATCTCCGAAGGCAACTGGATATGTCTGGGCAGGTATGTCCTGATCTTGATATTCGTATCCCGCGAAAAGTTTTCAATGAACTTCCTGAGTGCGGCCACGAGACCGATGTCGTCCAGCAAATCGGGACGCAGGCTGGACATCAACTCTCGAGATTGCCTCGTTGCGTCGTCAACGATTCCGGTCAGGTTGTCCAGCTGCTCCGCCAGCAATTTCGGATTTCTGTTGATCAACTCTCTGCACACCTGGATTTTATAACCCATTCCCGTTAAGGCCTGCGCGAGGTTGTCATGAATATCTGCAGCCAACTGCCGGCGTTCCTCTTCCTGCAAGGTGATCAATTTTTCCGTGAGAAACCGAAGTTCCTTCTGTCTTTCTTCCAGTTCTATGAACATGTAGGAATTTTCCATGGCTATGGCTGTAACGTTCAGCAGCTGGTGGAGCAGATCCATTTGGCTGAAGGAAAGGCTTTTCCCCTGCTCGTTTGTCAGGAGGGCGAGAATGCCATAGAAACGGTTGTGCCCCTGAATGGGAACGGTCACAATCCGCATGGATCTTGAAAGACGGATGTTTTCGTGGATGTTGCCCTCTACATCCATGAACAGAGCTTTTTTTGCTTTATACGATCTTTCCATGAGGGAAAAGATCTCACCGTCCACTGTTCCAGCGGGATGAGAGAAAACACCTTTGACGCGATGGTCCTGAAACAAGACCATGAAACTCCTGTCCATCTTGAGGAGCAACCGGCTTTTTTCCACGATCATGCCGGCGATCTCATCCACCTCGAGGTTCTCGATCATGGCCCTTGTAAAATCGTGCAGGGATTTCAGGTGATACATTTTTTCGCTGATGACTTCCTCCCGTGTTTTAAGAAACATCGTGGCCAATATGTGGTGGCCTCTGAACATGTTTTCCCGCATTTCACTGTAGACGTCATGAAGATGAAAAGGGGGCATACTGCCGGCTTTCCTGATGATGTCGTTCAGTATGCTGTGCATGATGAGATAGACGTGAGAGATGTCCTCGAACGAAAATCCCTCGACGGCACGAGTATAGGCCACTTTCTCCTGGTCACGGAACAGTGTTTCCGCCTGGCTCCCTATCGCATTGATGACCAGATGTACCCATATTTCGAGTCGTTGAAGACCTTCCTCGGTCCGAAGAAAAAAATCCTGATAATTCGACTGGGGACGTTGATTTAACCGATCGTATAATTCTCGAACGATGTCTTTTTCGTGAATTCTCATGAAATTGTTGAAGGCCTGCCTGCTCATAATAATACTCACCATTTATAGGGATGTAAAAACCCCCCTTTTTGTTGATTCAGATCACTGAATCACGGGGATTGAAATAATGCCGTATTGAAAATACAAATCTCAGATTGATCATTTGTATTTCGCGAGCAAGACCATAGTACGTTTGATAATTTAAGTCAATGACGCCAACACGGCCCCTCATATGCCCCCTGGGACGAATTGGCAAACCGGAAGAGGTTGCCGATTTGGCCGTTTTCCTGGGCAGCGATAAAAGCAGTTTTATTACCGGTCAAGTATGGAATGTCTGCGGAGGATATCTGACGGATTGACAAATGATGCGTTCCGGACTGATTTACGACCGGCTGTTTTGACAGATTTGAGGGATCGACAAAAAGTGAATGTGCGGCTTCATGACATGATTAAAAGACCGGTCGGTTAGGGGAAAACCCCCTAAAAGATAATTTTTTTGAGATACAGGTAAGCGCGGTTAGGTATCATGTTTTAAACATCAACAGGAGGAAAGGAGGTTCATTGTGACATGAGTGCTCAAACAGGTAGTGCTGAAAAGAAAGATTTTATCGCTCGTTTTTCCGAGTGGAGTCTGCGCTGGATCCCGGATTCCATGGTTTTCGTTCTCGTACTCAGCGTCTTGGTTTATTTCATGGCTCTGGGTCTGACCAAATCGGGCCCGATCGAGATCGTGGATCACTGGGTGAAGGGTTTCTGGGTGCTTCTGACCTTCGCCATGCAGATGTGCGTCCTGATGATCACGGGGTTTACGGTTGCCGATTCCCCTCTGGTGAAAAACTGGTTGAAAAAATTGGCCCTTATACCCAAGACACCCGGGCAGGCCATTTTTTCCTACACTCTTCTTGTTGGATTTCTCTGGTGGGTGCACTGGGGTGTCGGCTACATGGTAGGCATCATGCTGGGGCGTGAACTGGTCGTAGCCCAGAGGGGCAAGAAGCTTCACTATACGGCCGTTGCAGCAGCCTGTTATGCAGGGATCGTGATCGCCAATGGTCCATCCATGGCCGCCCAGCTCCTGGTGGCCACCCCCGGCCATTTTATTGAAAAAATTGTCGGAGTCATACCCCTGAGCAAGACAACCTTTGACCCCTACCTTCTCATCATGAACCTGGTGCTTTTGATTTCGATCCCCGTGATATTTTATCTACTTCTGCCCAAAAAAGCCGTCGAGGCGGACGAAAGCATCATCCAGGAGTTCACGGAGAGCCCAAAGCCGCCCGCCGACAAGAAGGCAATGACGCCGGCCCAGCGCTGGGACCGGTCGCCGGTGTTCATGTGGATCGTCGGTCTGGCGGGCTTGTTCTGGGTCGGGAAGTTTTTTTATACCAAGGGCGTTGCCAACCTGGACCTGAACACCCTTAATTTCACGTTCCTGGTCATAGGAGCCCTTTTGCACGGAACGCCTGCTGCTTTCATGGAGTCCGTGAGGAAGGCCGCAACGACCGTGTTCGGTGTCATCATCCAGTTCCCCTTCTACGCCGGTATCTTCGGGATGATCAGTTACTCCGGACTGGCCAAGATATTCGCCGACTGGTTTGTGGCGATTTCCACACCGGAAACATTCCCCTGGATCGTTTTTGTCTATTCGGGTTTCCTGAACTTCTTTGTGCCTTCCGGCGGGTCGAAGTTCGTCATTGAAGCGCCCTACATTCTCCCTGCGGCCCAGCAATTGGGAGCCAACGTAAACTACGTGATCAATGCATACACAAGCGGGGATCTAACGACCAATCTCCTGCAGCCTTTCTGGGCCCTGCCCCTCTTGGGCGCCTTCCGCTTAACATTCAGGGATATCCTTCCCTATGGCCTGGTGATATGCCTGTGGACCATTCTGGTTGCCAGCGTCACCTATCTGGGATTTATGCATTGAGGAAATAAAACCTGCGCGTGTGGGAGGGGTTTTACCCCCTCACACGCGCCTGGAAGGCGGGAAACAGAAAAAGCGGCATTGGGTGATGAAAGACGTTCAAAATAGCAGAAAGTAGTCCAAACCATCCGAAAAGGAGTCTAAACCATGAAAGAGAAAGCCATCATCACGGCGGCCATCACGGGGAGCATCCACACGACGAGCATGTCCCCCTATTTGCCCATCACGCCGAAACAGATTGCCGACGACGCGGTGCGGGCCTACGAGGCGGGGGCGGCGGTATGCCACATTCATGCCCGGGATCCCGAGACGGGTCGGCCGACGCCGGACATCAACCTCATCAGGGAGATCATCACCTCCATCAAGAGCCGCTGCAACATGGTGGTGTGCATCACCACGGGCGGGGGTCTGGGGATGACGGCCGAGCAGAGGCTCATTCCCGTATCGACCTTCAAGCCGGAGCTGGGCTCCTTCAACGGCGGGAGCATCAATTTTGCCCTCTTCCACGCCCTGGACAAGTTCAAGGATTTCAAGTTTGAGTGGGAGAAGCAGTATCTGGCCTTTACGGAGGATTTCATTTTTCCGAACACCTTCAAGAGCATGCGGGAGTTTGCGGTCATTTTTCAGCAAAACGGGACGAAGCCGGAGTTCGAGGTGTATGATTCCGGGATGGTGAACAACGTGGCCTTCATGATCGAGCGGGGCCAGGTGAAGCCGCCCGTATACATCCAGTACGTCATGGGGGTCCTCGGGGGGATTACGCCGAGCCCGGAGAATCTTATGTTTCTGGTGGACTACACGAACCGGCTCATCGGGGCGGGGAATTTCGAGTTTTCCGTCTGTGTGGCGGGCCGGGCGCAGTTCAACATCTGCACGCAGTCGCTCTTGCTGGGGGGCAACTGCCGCGTGGGGCTGGAGGACAACCTTTATCTCGAGAAGGGGAAAATGGCCACGAGCAATGCCGAACAGGTGGCGAAGATGGTGCGGATTGCAAGAGAGTTAGGCATAGAGCCGGCAACACCTGACGAATCTCGAAAGATACTGGGTTTGAAAGGTATAGGCAAAGTTAATTTTTAATCTAATCCGGAGTTACAGAGAACAGGCTTCAAAAGATAGGGTGAGGTGCGCGATGCAATACAGCGACTACGTGTGGGATTATAAGAACGTTGTTGAGTATGAGGAGAGGGTAAAGAACGGGACGATGCCCCCTTTGATTATTTCTGTGGCCATTACCGGGGGTGTCATCGGCAAGGAAGCCAATCCGAATCTCCCGGAAACGCCGGAGGAACAGGCAAACGAAGCCTATGCTGTTTACAAGGCAGGGGCTTCAGCCGTTCACATTCATGCCCGGGATCCACAGAGAGGGTACGCTGTCACGTCATCCAAAACGGAGCATTTTTTCAACATCAACAGGATGGTGAGGGAACGTTGCCCGGATATCATCATCAACAATACAACAGGCGGCGGGTTTGACATGACGAGGGAAGAGCGGATGGCATCCCTGGAAGCAAAGCCCGAGTTGTGTTCATTGAATTGCGGCCCCATCATTTTGAAAGCCATTCTTCCTGCAAGGAAGCCCCCCCTGTCCGGTCGGGACGAGGCGATTCCTTTGGATGATCGTATTATCACGATCACCTTCAGGGAGACGGAGTTGTTTGCGAAGGCGATGATGGAAAGAAACATCAAGCCGGAACTGGAGATTTATAACCCCCAGCAGATCAATGTCGTGCACAATTTGATAAAACAGAACCTGGTGAAAAAACCTTACTGGTATTCCGTTATATTCTCGACCTATCTTGGCGGCCTCGCGGTGCCCGGGAACATCAAGAACTATGTGAATATGCTCGACAATCTGCCGGCTGATTCCATGTTCCAAACTATCGGGGTCGGACTGAACCAGGTACCGATGATGACATTCTCGATACTGACGGGGGGCCATGTGCGTGTGGGCATGGAGGACAATCTCTTTTACAGGAGAGGCGAGTTGCTCAAGAGCAATGCTCAAGCCGTGGAGAAGGTTGTCCGGCTGGCCGAAGAACTTGGGCGCGAGGTGGCAACGCCGAAGCAGGCAAGGCAAATGCTCGGGATCTCGGAGGTTCCGAGCACCTACTAACGGGATAGCTGATGACAGAACCGGACCGCTGAACAGGGGTCACAAACGGCATGGTCTGCCCGGTTCCCATGCTTTTTTTACTACCCGGATAGCATTTTCGAATTTCGTTTCCCCCGGGTCATGCCGTTCCTCATCCCTGGCCCGGCCCGTCAAGAATAGGGGGTGTCCATTTCCGCAGGCCACCCCCCTTGACAGTCCAGGTATTACCGCCGCATCTTTCAGGACCATTGCCGATTTGCATTCAAAGCAAACATCTCGACCTGAACTTGACTCTGTGGTCGGCCATTCTCACGTCTTTCGGGGTGACTCCAACGACACACCCCATATGGAGAAGAGCCCTTCATGGGGGGGATTGAAAAAGTCATCTTTCAGGACGGAAATGTGTCTTTGATTCAGGGTCGTTGCTGAACTCTCCCATGGTGAAATCCGAAACACGCTTTGTTTTTTTCATCTGTCTGGCCGAAATTCTGTCCATGACCGGGACCATGTATTTCCCGGCACTGCTCCCTTCTTTCCAGAAGGAGTGGGGGATCTCGAACACCGGAGCAGGCTGGATCAGCGGGGTATTCTTCGCGGGCTACGCCGTTGCCGCGCCTTTTTTCGTAAGTCTCACCGACCGGGTTGACACTCGACGGATTTACCTGCCCTGTGCCTTCCTGGCAGGACTCTCCATATTCCTTTTCGGCTGGCTGGCGGATGGCCTCTGGTCGGCTGCTGTTATTCGCCTGCTGGCAGGCATCGGCCTGGCGGGAAGCTACATGCCGGGGCTCAAAGCGCTGAGCGATAACGTGACGGGCCCGAAGCAGAGCCGCTATATCGCCTTCTACACGGCAACCTATGCCGTAGGGACGGCACTGTCCGTCTACTTTGCAGGGTTCTTAGAGCCCCTGCTGGGCTGGCGCCGAGGGGCGGAACTCCTCGCCGTGGGGCCCCTGGCGGCAGTTCTGATCTTCTCCATTCTCGTCCCGCCGAGGGAACCCCTGGGGTCGAAAGCTGCTCTCCATTTCTCGAGAAATGACTTAAAGGTTGTCCTGGGGAACCGGCCCGCTATGGGCTATATTCTGGGTTACGGTGCGCACTGTTGGGAACTCTGCGGCTACCGCTCCTGGATCGTCGCCTTCCTTGTCTTCAGCCTGAGTTTCCATCCGGGCCTTGTATTTCCCCTGAGTCCGCAGAGCGTGGCCATGATCATTTTTTTTATTGGTGTTCCGGCCACCATCCTCGGTAACGAGGGTGCCATGCGATGGGGGCGTCAAAGAACCCTCACCATTTACATGGTGGGTTCGGGAATCTTGGGATGCATCATCGGATTCAGCGCCAGCCTCGACTTCCACCTGGTTGTTGTGTTGTCTTTTCTCTATGGCATAACGGTCTTGTTGGACAGCGGAGCCCTCACAGCCGGACTCGTTTCGGTGTCTCCGCCGGCTTACCAGGGCATGACGCTTGCTGTCTATACCTTTATAGGTTTCGGGATAGCCTTTCTGTCGCCGCTGGCCTTCGGAGCCGTACTCGACTTCGCCGGCAACGGCATCATGGCCTGGGGGCTGGCTTTTTCCACCATGGGGCTCGGCTGTCTGTCTGGGGTGCTTTGGCTTAGAATATTCCGCGCACCATGAAATATCACACTCGGGCCTTTTTTTATTCTTTCGTTTGAGAGTAGATGGGCCGATACAACTCGTCACGAACTTCGTCGGTATACCTGTCGATCTCTTCGACGGGGATATCGAGATTGAGAAGCGCCTGGCGGGCAAATTCCAGGCTCGCCTCGAACTCCGGCTGCACGACCAGGGCAACGCCCCGAGCGTGCAGTCCCTTCATTTCTTCTATGCCCTCCGCCCGGGCGATGATCTCGATAGTCGGATTGAGCTTTTTGGCGTGCGTCACGATGACTTGGGAGATCAGGGTCACCGGTGTCGTGATAAGAAGCAACCTGGCTTTACCCACCTCAGCCGCCTCCAGGATGATCTCCTGCCCAGCGTCCCCGAAGAGAACGGGGAAGCCCAGCGCCTTCAGCTCGTCCACCCGCCTGGAATTCCACTCGATGATGAGGAAGGCGGTTCCAAGGCGGTGCAGTATGCCGGCGACATACCTGCCGACTCTTCCCCCGCCTGCAATCACCAGGTGATCTTTCAAATCTCTCTTCGGGAAGTGGAGAGGTTGCAAGGGGGTCGGCCTGAACCAACGGCCGAAAAAGGAATAGGCCGGCGCGGTCAAACCGGCGAGCACAGGTGTCAGTACCATGGTCACCACGGTCGTGTTCAGTATCAGGGCGTAGAAGTCGGAAGAAATGGAGTGCGTGTCGACACCGACCCGGCCCAGGACGAAGGAAAATTCTCCGACTTGGGAGAGTCCCAGTCCCATCGCCAGGGGGATGATGTTCCGGTAGCGGAAGGCCCGGCTCAGAAAAGCGAAGATGATGCCTTTCCCCACCATAACGACGAGAACCAGCAACAGGCACATGCCGATGTTTTGCAGCAGGCATTGCGGATCCAGAAGCATGCCGATGGAGGTGAAGAAAATGAGGCTGAAGACATCCCGAAGGGGGATGATGTCGCTCAGGGCCTGGTACCCGTATTCCGATTCACTGAGCAGCATGCCGGCCGCATAGGCGCCGAAGGCGAAGGAGAGGCCGAACAGATAGGTGCCGTAGCCGATCCCCAGCCCGATGGCCGTGGTGGCGACAAGAAAGAGCTCCCGGGAGTTCCAGTCGGCGATGGTCTTCATGATGCGGGGCATGATCCGCGTGCCCAGGACGATGACGATCGCGAGGAAGATGGCGGCCTTCAGGGCTGAAACGGCCAGGGCTGGCAAGCCGGCGCCGGGCGCGCTCAATTGGGGCAGGATGATGAGCATCGGAACGACGGCGAGGTCCTGGATGATGAGCACACCGATCATGACGCGGCTGGACAATGTGCCGAGCATGCCCAGGTTTTCCAGGGTCTTCAGAATCACCATCGTGCTGGAAAGCGAGATCAAGGCCCCGAACCACAGCGACGGGACCCACTCCCAGCCCAGCATTCGCCCGATGGCGAAACCGTATGCCGTCGTCAAAACGATCTGTATGGGCGTGCCGATGATGGCGATATTGCGGACGGGTTTCAATTCCCTGAAAGAAAATTCCAATCCAAGCGCAAACAGCAGAAGTGCAACCCCGATCTCCGCCATCTTCTCGATATTGAGGACGTCAGATACCGTCACGCCGCCGGTGTAGGGCCCCACCGCCACGCCGGCGAGAATATACCCGATGATGAGGGGTTGTTTGAGTGCCCGGGCAACCAGCCCTCCCGCCAGGGCGGCAACAACGATAATGACGATGTCTCCGGCAATACCCATGGTGCTGCAGATCTTTCAACGAGGTGATGATGTTTTCTGTCGTGGTTTGGAAAATCTTAACATATCGTCAGTCCCTCACGCCATTTTGCAGTGGATTTTTTACGGATCGTGCCTTGAAGGGTCCTGCGGCTGAGCAACGCATGTCAGAAGGGATGGCGAATAGAGTTAAAGAGGGGCAAATCGCTTTTTCCAACCCATAGGCGACACTCAGGTTCCGGTTGATACAGATCAACAGGAAAAGCAGCCTGTCCCCTTTACCGGTAGTGCTCCTCGATCCACTTGAGGTAATCTCCGCTTCTGACCCGATCTACCCATCGCTTGTTTTCGATGTACCATTTGACGGTCTTTCGCAGTCCCGAGGCGAAGGATTCCGCGGGGGACCACTTCAGTTCACGGTGAAGTTTGGCGAAATCGATGGCGTAGCGGCGGTCATGGCCCGGCCTGTCCTTGACGAAAGTGATCAGTTCCCGGCGCGGTTTTCCGTCGGGGGCGGTTGCCCTCCCGTCGAGGATGTCACAGATCATCTCCACGACCCGGATGTTTTCCATCTCGGAGTTGCCGCCGATGTTGTAGGTTTGCCCGCTGCGACCCGATTTCATGATTGCCCAGATGGCCTCGCAGTGGTCATCGACGTAGAGCCAGTCCCGGATGTTGCGTCCGTCGCCGTAGACGGGAAGGGGTTTCCCCTCAAAGGCGTTCAGGATGATGAGGGGGATGAGCTTTTCGGGGAACTGGTAGGGTCCGTAGTTGTTGGAGCAGTTCGAGATCGTCACCGGGAGGCCGTAGGTGTGACTGTAGGCCCGGACCAGATGATCGGAGGCCGCCTTCGAGGCGGAGTAGGGGCTGTTCGGGCGATAGGGTGTTTTTTCCCGGAACAAACCCCGCTTGCCGAGACTCCCGTAGACCTCGTCGGTGCTCACGTGGTGGAACAGGTTGAAGTCTCCGCCACGGCTCCGCGCCGCCTCCAGGAGGTTGAAGGTGCCGACGATGTTTGTGGATATAAAATGGGCCGGGCGCCTGATGGAGCGGTCCACATGGGACTCCGCTGCAAAATGGCAGACCGTGTCGATGTCATGCCGGGCAAAGATGTCGAGGATCCTTTCCTGATCGCAGATATCGGCCCTTTCAAAGGCGTACCGGTCACCGAATTGCCTCGCGATGTCTTCGAGGTTTTCCGGGTTTCCCGCGTAGGTGAGTTTGTCGACATTGACGATCTTTCCCTGAAAATCCGGTTTTTTCAGAAGACGGCGGATGAAGTTGCTGCCGATGAACCCGCATCCACCGGTCACCATCAGGTTTATGATGGGTCTCCTTTTGTTCCCTGCCATATTTCCCAATCCTTTCACCGATGCCGCAACTGTGATAAGAATATTTAGCCACTATCACGAAAAGACCGAAATTCACAATGCAAAAACCGGTCCCGTATCACGGGAAGCCGGTTTTCGGGCCATGCGGAAAAAGACACCGGAAGACCAAAGCGTCAATTGCCGCCAGTGCAGGCACTTTTTCATCACCTACGACCCCCGGTTTCCCTACGGCTGCCGGGTGATCGGCTTCAAATCCCGGGATCTCCCGTCGGTGGTTGTCTGCAGGGATTCAGGTGCCGCCTGCCGCAGTTATACCCTCAGGAAAAAGAAGTGAGATGCAGACGTGCCTGTGCCTCAGGGAAGACAAGGGGCGGAGTCCGCGAAACGGCTGTCCCGCGGCAGCAGCTCAGGCAGCCTGTTCGGGAGGCTCTCCAGCCATTGGCTGTTGAAGAAGACCTTTTCCTTCTCGGGATAGACGGCCATGCAGAAGATGTCCATTTCGACGAGATCCTGGAAGAAATGGACCCGAAGGAAAGATCGGGGATGAGGCTCCCGTCCCTGTGGAAGCGGGATGGACCGGCTGCCCCGTCAAACCGCGCGTGATTTTCGTCACACACTGACCGCGTCCTGATCCGGTTTCGACCCCTTAAACCAGGCCGTAGGCCAGCATCGCGCGGGCGACCTTGGTGAAGCCCGCGATGTTGGCCCCCGTCACGTAATCCCCCTTGCGACCGTATTCTTCGGCGGTCTCGACGCAGGCTTTGTGGATGCTCTTCATGATGATGAGGAGCCGGCTGTCCACTTCCTCCCTCGTCCACGACAGCTTCATGCTGTTCTGGCTCATCTCGAGTCCCGATGTCGCGACACCGCCGGCGTTGGCGGCCTTGCCGGGACCGAAGAGGATCTTTCTGTCCTGGAAGATTTTAATGGCTTCCGGTGTCGAAGGCATGTTGGCCCCCTCGGCGACGCAGATACAGCCGTGCTTCACGAGGGCGGCGGCGTTCTTTTCGTCGAGCTCGTTTTGAGTGGCGCAGGGCAGGGCGATATCGACCTTGATACCATGTTCCCGGACCGCCTCCCAGACATTCTTCCCTACCACGCAGAGCGTCTTGTATTTATCGGCGTATTCCTTGATACGGCCGCGCCGGATATTCTTCAACTCGAGAACGAAGTCCAGTTTCTTGGCGTCGATCCCCTTTTCATCCACGATCGTCGCGGATGAGTCACAGAGCGTGATGACCTTTCCGCCCAGCTGATTGACCTTTTCCACGGCGTACTGGGCGACATTGCCGCAGCCGCTGATGGCCACGGTCTTGTTTTTGAAGTCCAGGCCGCGCGTGGCCAGCATCTCCGCGGCGAAGTAAACGCAGCCGTAACCGGTGGCCTCCGGGCGGACGAGGCTGCCGCCGTATTCAAGGCTTTTGCCCGTGAGGACGCCCGTGTGCTCGTTGCGGATTTTCTTGTCGTAACCGAAGAGGTAGCCGATTTCCCTGGCGCCCACGCCGATGTCGCCGGCCGGGACGTCCGTCTCCGCGCCGACGTAACGAAAGAGCTCGCGCATGAAGGACTGGCAGAACCGCATGACTTCCCGGTCCGACTTCCCCTTGGGATCAAAATCGGAACCGCCCTTCCCGCCGCCCATGGGCAGGGTCGTCAGGGAGTTCTTGAAGATCTGTTCGAAGCCGAGGAATTTGATGATCCCGAGATTGACGGAGGGGTGGAACCTCAGCCCCCCCTTGAAGGGGCCGATGGCGTTGTTGAACTGAACGCGGAAGCCGCGGTTGACGCGCACGTTCCCCTTGTCGTCTTCCCAGGGCACCCGGAAGATGATCATCCTCTCCGGCTCCACGATGCGTTCATAGATTTTGGCCTTGACGAATTCCGGATGGCGTTTGACCGTCGGCTCCAAGGTCTCCATGACCTCCTCCACGGCCTGGTGGAACTCCGGCTGATCGGGATCCATCCTCCTGACCTTGTCAATGACTTCCTTTATAACGGACATGCGATACCCCCTGCGATATTATTTTTTCATGTATGTTTTTTCATGGCGGTAGCGGACTTGAAAGGCATCAGTTCTTCGAAATTCATGACGGTGGACATGGCCTTGTTCTCCGATTCGATGCCGGCCTCGCGGGCACAGCAGACGGGGTTCAGGCCGCCGAGGAGAATCAGGCCGAGCTTGTTCAGGTCCACGGGGACCTCGCAGACCGGCTCACCGACTTCACCGATGGAGAGCACGCTGTTGATGCCCGCTTTGCGAAGGTCCGCGATAATGCTCTCCACGAGGCTTCGACTCGGTGCGGGGACTTCCCGGAAGTTTGCCAGGATTCTTCCCTCGCCCCGCTTAGCCGCTTCCTTGACCGACGTCATCCGGGCCTCGATGAAGGCTTCCGAGGGGTCCAGGGAGGATCCGGAATAATAGATGAGCTCGACGAATCGCATCGGCCTGCCTTTCGACAGCTGAAGGATGCCCCCGAATTTCGAATCCATGGGGATCCCGTTTTTCAAAAGCACGCCGTTGACCACGATGCTGCAGACCGTGGCCAGGCCGATCCTGCCCTCCGGGACAGTGACCTCGCCCAGTTTTTCACCCGCGCCTGCCAGGGCGACGAGATCGCTCACGCACAAACCCGCTCGAAAGGCCGGTTGCATGGCTTCCAGGGCCTTGCGAAAACTCTCCTTCGGAAAGAACGAGATATTGACGGGCAGAAGCCCCTGTCTGCCCTTCGGATCGAAGGTGGTCTTGAAGGCAAGGATCTCGATTCTCGAGATGGCAAGTCCCAGTTTGTCCCGAACCCGGGCGTTGCCCAGTTCGTCCAGCCCCACTTTGGTCACCAGCCTCCCGTCGCGCCGCCCGGCCAGTTTTGTGAGCCCCCGCTCGTCCATCAGCCGCAGGTGGTATCGGATCGTGCGCTCGCTCATCGTCACGCCGCGGTCGGCCATCTGCCGGGCGATGAGCCGCGCCCCCAGGGGTTGACGGGCATCCCTCAGGACGCGGAGGATCAGGAGCGTTTTCTTCTCGATCTCGTCGGGTGTAGGAAGTCTCATAAGGCAAACGGCAATGGTTTGCCGATGGTAATTATCATCCGGGAGAGGGGTTGTCAATTACATTTTTGCAGCTTGTTCCCGCGTCCTGCGGGGCATGTTCCTTCAACCGGTGGCCGGCCGTGGATCCCGCCTCCCGTCGCGCCTTTTCTTGACTCACCGGGGTTTTTCAGCTAATTTTCAGTTATGCGGCAAGACAGACCGGCCGTTGAATGACGCCGCCCCGCGGTTGATCCCGTCACGAAGAGGTTTTGCATGGATAAATCTGGCAGTTGCCCGGCTCCGCCCTTCCGGGGCGGAGAGATCTTCCACGGCTTCAGAATTGTGCGGGTCGAGGAAATTCCCGAGATCCGCGTCACGGCCTGCGAGGCCGAGCATCTGAAAACAGGCGCAAAGGTTCTCCATCTTCACTCCGACGACCGGGAAAACCTCTTCTCCGTGGGTTTCAGGACACCCTCCCGCGACGCAACGGGGGCGGCCCACATCCTCGAACACACCGTCCTCGCGGGCTCCGAAAAATACCCCGTGAAAGACGCCTTTAACGAACTCTCGCGCGCTTCCCTCCAGACGTTCATCAACGCCTTCACCTATCCCGACAAAACGGTCTACCCTGTGGCCAGCCAGGTGCGGGCCGATTTCTTCAACCTGGCCCGGGTCTACACGGACCTCGTCCTGAGACCCCGAATCCTGAAAGAAACCTTCATGCAGGAAGGTCACCACCTCGCCTTCGAGGAGCCCGCTGATACGCACAGCCCCCTCACCGTTTCGGGGATTGTCTTCAACGAGATGCGGGGGGCCTATTCCTCGCCCGACACCCTGATGTACAAGGCTCTTCAGGAGGGGCTTTATCCCGAAACCCCCTATGCCTTCGATTCCGGCGGGGACCCCGACGTCATTCCGTCTCTCACCTATGAGCGACTTCGGGACTTTCACAGGCTCTACTACGCCCCCGCGAATGCCCGGTTTTTTCTCTACGGCGATATCCCCGTGGAGGATCACCTCTTCTTTCTGGAAGAGATGCTTGAGGGCTTCGAACGGGTGGGGGTGGATTCAACCATTGAAAGTCAAAAGCGCTGGGCCGCCCCAAGAAGGTCCCGGCGACTCTTTCCCATCGGCGGGGACGAGAAGCCCGAAGGGAAAGCGGCGCTGAATATGGGATGGCTCATGATGGAGAACACGGACGAAGAGGAGGCGGTCCTCCTCCAGGTCACGGCCCACGCCCTCATCGGGACCGCCGCGGGCCCTCTCCGAAAAGCCCTCATCGACTCGGGCCTGGGCGAGGATCTCTCGCCGGTCAGCGGCCTCGAGCACGACCTGAAACAGATCACCTTCGCAGTGGGACTCCGCGGGACGGATCCCGACAAAGCCGATCGCTTCGAAGACCTGGTCATGGAGACCCTCCGAAAAATCGCCGAACAGGGCTTTGACCGGGATCTCATCGAGGCGGCGCTTCACCAGGTGGAATTCCACGGGAAGGAAATCGTGCGGGGGGCCCTGCCGTACTCGATTTCACTCATGTCGCGCGTCTACCACACCTGGCTCTATGAAGGGGATCCTCTCTCGGGGCTTCGCTTCAACCGGATTATCGCGGGGATCCGCCGGAGGTGGGAAGGCGAGCCCGACCTCTTCCAGCACTTCCTGGGCCGATGGTTCCTTGAGAACCCCCACAGGCTTCTTTCCGTCATGGAACCGAGTTCCGCTTACCAGGAGGGCCAGGTTCAGGCCTTCCGCGGGAGGATGGCCGCCCGAAAGGCGGGCCTGTCGAAAGAGGCGCTCGAAGAGATCCGCCGCGATGCCGAGGCGCTGCAGAGGATGCAAATGGAGCCCGAAAGCCCCGAAACCCTTGCGACACTGCCGAAACTGAAGCTGTCGGACATTCCCCGGGACATCGACCGGATCCCTGTCGAGAGAACGGTCATTTCCGGCATCCCGGTCCTTCGCCACGAAATATTCACCAACGGCATCGCCTACCTCGACCTCGCCTTCGATCTTTCCGGTGTCCCTCCGGACCTGCTGCCCTATCTTCCCCTTAACGGGAGGCTTACGACGGGGATGGGGGCCGCCGGCTTCACTTACGAGGAAACGGCAAAACGGATCGCCCTCAAGACGGGCGGTGTGAGCTGCACGCTGGCGGCCGGGCTCACCGCCGACGGGGGGGAGACCTGGAAGAAAATAATCTTCCGGGTGAGGGCCCTTCATCGCAACATCCCGGAGGCCCTCGAAATCCTCTTTAATCTTCTGACTGAAGGGGACCTCTCGGACGCGAGCCGCATGCGGGACCTTCTTTTCGAGATGAGAAACCGCATGAATGCCGCCGTCATTCCATCGGGGCATATATTCGCGCAGAGAAGCGCGGCAGCCGCCCACTCCCTTTCGGCCTACCTCGATGAACTGTGGCACGGGAGGTCACAGCTTCAGGTTCTCGCCGCCGCCGCGGATTCCTTTGCCGGCGGCCAGGGGGATCTCGTCGGTAGAGTCGAGACCCTTCGCGAACGGATCTTCCGGCTGGGCGGGTTGACGGTGAACCTCACCGCCGATGCGAATGGGCTTCGGATACTCGAGGATAACATGGGACCGATGCTCCAGCGGCTCCGGGGCGGAAGTCCCGCTGTAATCCCGGCGCCGGTCGCGCCGTCACCTCTTTCGGCGGGTGTTGCCGTCCCGGCCCAGGTTTGTTATGTGGCCAAGGTCCTCAGGGCGCCCGCCTATGCGGACCCTGTGTCCCCGGTTCTCTATGTCCTTTCGCGGGAACTTTCCAAGGGGGACCTCTACAGGCGCATCAGGGTGCAGGGGGGCGCTTACGGGGGCATGTCGCAGTACGATCCGATGAGCGGGTTTTTTTCATTCCTTTCTTACAGGGATCCCCACCTGGTGGAGACGCTGAGGGTTTACGATGAAGTCATCGGCAGCCGGGCCCGGCAGAGGGTCGACAGGGAGGACCTCGAGCGGGCGATTATCGGAAGCATTGGCGCCCTGGACAGGCCGATGGACCCGGCCGGGAAGGGCTTCGTTTCCATGATCCGCCATTTCGCGGGCATCAGCGACGGGGATCGCCTGAAGTTCCGGGAGGGCGTTTTTGCCGTCACCGCCGATTCGTTTCTCGAGGCCGCGGGGCGTTGTCTTCTCCCGGCCCTCGAGACCGCGTCGATCGCCGTTTATGGGTCCGACGAGCGGCTTCGGAAGGCCAACGAAGCCCTTCATCCCCCGCTTTCAATCGAGCCCCTGGTCGGGTCTCCGGGACCGTCGAAAGCCTGAGCGCGCGGCACAGAAATTGCTGCCTTTCCAGGGGGCAGAGCCTTTCCAGTTTTTATTGAAGAATCTGTCGTTTTAAGGAAGTTCAGCTCCATGGGGGTCGACTTGGACGAAAAGAAATTGATCCTGGGCATCGGCGGCATTTTGGTGATCGCCGCCGGTCTTGCCGTCCTCTTTCTCTGGGAAAGGGACGGGTTTGCACGGGTGTTTACGAATCGGCCGTCCGTCACCATGGCCCAGTCGAATGACGATCGAGGAGGCGCTTTCCCGGGCTATCGTTCAGGTGTTTACCGGAAAAAGATGAGGTCCTATCATCCGGAAAACGGGGACAGGAGTTTCGAGGCCGTTCAGCAGGACGTGACCCGGTTTTTCCACAGTCTCGATGAGCGTCAGTACATCAAGGCCCACGGTCTTCCCGAGGGGACGTACAAGTTTTTTCTTAAAATGCTGGCCGAACTCTCCGCGAGCCCCCCCATCGTGAGCGGCGAGACAAAAGACGTCGCCAAACTCCGCCTGAACCTGACCCATTTCGAGCGGCTCATCGGCAGCGGAAATATCGGCCTCATCAACGAAATCCTGGCCAATGAAAAGGAGATCCTCGAGCCTTCCGCGGAGCTCCTTTACGAATGGGTCACCAAGGGGGTCGAGTATCGAAACACCGAGATCAAAACCTCCGACCGGGTCCTCTACGATTACGCCGCTTTCTTTTTGACGACCCTTTCGGGAAAATCCTACCTGTGGCGGCGGGACGCCAAGACGCGCATCATCGTCACCTACTACGCCATCCTCATCATCGACCGGGCCAACCGGGATAACCTCAACCGCCTCAACATCGACATCCTCCCGCCCGTCAGTCAACTCAAAGAGGATCTGTTGAACTATCGGGGACTCAGCCGAAGAAATGAGTACGTCGATCGATTGAAGGGTCTCGAGGAGGAATACAGCCGGTAGACGGAGCGGATCGGCCTGAGAGGGGGAACCGCTCAGGTCCCGAAGTAGGACGAGATACCCCGGTCCCGGCGGTACCACCAGTTGGGGAATATCCGATAGAGAAGCCTCGAGACGGGCCCGATGTACTCCTTGTTTCGTCGGTCGAATTGAATCGCCTCGATGATCCTTTCCTTGAACTCCGCCCTGGAAATTCTTTCGTTGAAGATGTGATAGGCGCAGGAGAAAAGGGGACTGTACATGTTCTTCTTGTCCAGGTACTTGTACACGTTCCGGATGGTGTTGGGCCCTTCGGGCGTGCCGTCGATTTTCTGGAGAACGCGCATGTTGGTCTGGATGGGGTTTCCGTCATAGAGTTCGTGGTAGAACCTGCCGTAGCGGTAGTTCTTGCTCGCGATGGAGGAAATGGTGACATAGAGGTCCCCCACGCCCGCCTGGCTGTAGAAAGCCTGGAAACTCCCGCCGAGGATTGCGCACAGCGCGCGGATTTCCACGCCAGACCGGGCAAAGATCGTTCCCGGCATGGAACTGCCCAGGTTGAGAGAGTCCGTGACCCCCTTGATGTTCGCCGCGATGTTCTTGAGAGCGCCGCAGGCTTCGATGCCGACGACATCGAAGTTGTAATAGGAGGTCAGTTCCTGGCGGTTCAACCGCAGAATTTCCTTCCGGACGACCTTGCTGAGCATCCGGGGCCCCGCCACCGTCAGGCACACGGGCTTGCCGAGGGCGATGTCGACGTCGAAAAAAGGCCCGCCGATGACGATCACCTTGAACTTGTGCATGAGGTGAAAGAGGTCCCCCTTGATCATCTGCGAGGGTGTGATGAGCTCCTTCGTCTTTTCGTCCGAAACAAGCCCCTTGATGGGGGACAGGAGGTAGGTCTTACCCCGCTTCTTGCCGATGAGCGGCCTCATGTAATCGAGAAACTCGGCCAGCCGGTTCATGGTGATGGCCAGGAAAATGAAGTCATTTTCGTAAATGACCTGCTCGAGATCGCTGGTGGCCGTTACCCCGGTTGTCAACCTGGGCACGTTTTCAATGCCCCCGCAGAGTTTGACGAGATCCTCCGTGAGGTGCTTCGGGTTCAGGCGCTCCTCGTTGATCTGCCTGCAGAGCTCGGCGTCATGGTAGTAAATCGTCACTTTCTTGTTGTCCCTGCCCAGCATGTAGGCGAGGGCCGTCCCAAGTCTGCCGGGACCGATGATGGCCACCTTGCTTGTATCCAAGGAATTCTCCCATGAAAATCGGAATTTACCGGGGAAGTATAGGGAATAGGAATAGGGGTGTCAAACAAAAAGAAGCCCCGGGGCGTGCGGCGAGAGGGCTTGCTGCCATCCTAATCTATTGTTTTCCTTGCGGCTCTGCGACGGGGTTCCGCGTCACCGGGGGGCGGATGCCTGTTGCAGGTATCGCGCCGCGACCCCGTCGGCGTCCAGCCGCAGGCAGTCCGCGTAGGTCCTGACGAAACTCTTCAGATGGAACGACGAAGGCAGTTCTTCATGGCGGTCCTCTTCGATGGCGCCGAGCAGCCTCTTACGGATCTTGGTGAATTCGGCGACCTGCTCCAGCGTGACGCCGAGGGCGACCCGGATCTGCTTCAGGTCCTGCCCGGTTAGGGAATCCTTCGACAGGATTTCCCGCACGACGGGGTTTTCTGCGGGGTGGCAGAGCTTTTTTTCGGTGTGGGGGAAAACCGTGCGGGTGATATGACAGGTCTCCTCGAGGTCAAAGAGGGGGATCGGTGTTTTCGGGCCGTTTCGATACTGCTCGCTTTCGCCCATAAAGCCTGCCGAGATGAGCCCCTGATCGTACTCCATCCGACTCTGGTCGTTGATAAGCGTCAGGAAGGCCCTCTCCAGGTTTGCGAGAATTCCGGCCCGATCGTCCTGTGAGAAAAAGGAGTAACTGGCGGGCGAATCTTCGCCGTAGATCTGAAGGGCCGTTTTGTAGGCATGCCGGACATCGAAGGGGGAGGCCGAGGTCGGCAGATCCAGCATTTCGTAATAGTTCTGTTCTTCGAAGGGTTTCATGGGTTCAGCCATTTGCCGTTATCCGGATGGTTTCCCCCGGCCTTTCGACGGGGGGACCCGCGGGGGGATTGTCTTCCCGTTCGGCCAGGAAACGCTGGCAAAACTCCCGGAGATCGGTGGCGGTCTGGGTGTAGGGGTACTTGTTCAAGAAGTGGACCTTCCGGCATACGGCATCGTGAACGCGATCGTCGTGCTGAATGTTTCCCAGGAACTGGACCCGGAGCCCCAGGTGTTTCTCGCAGATCCGGCAGACGAGCGTCCCGATCTGGGGGTTGTCCTGTTTGCGAAGCTGGTTGAGGACGAGCTTGAAACGGAAAGACCGAAGAGATTCCTCGAGGCGTTCCCCCTGGACGGGGTCACAGGTTCTGAGCATGCGGAGCAGGTCCTCGGGGTTTTTGGCCGATGTTCCGTTGGACCGCATGACCGCTTCCTGAAGGAGTTCCCGGAAAGCCTCCTCCCGGAGCACCTGCCGGATCTTTCTCAGGTAAACCGAGCGGACCAGGCGATAGACATTCTCGATCGACGTCGGTTCGGGTGTCGTAACGAAAATTCCCGTGTTGGAGATCAGAAAAAAGTCGATGGTGTTGAAGGAGGTGCCGGCCCCGAGGTCCAGGAGGACGTGCTCGTAGGGGAGCTTTGAGATGGCCCGAAGAAGCCTCCGCTTCTGGGAATGGATCAGGTTGGCCACGTCGAGATTGTCCCCGGCGCCGCTGATGAAGAAGAGGTTGGGAACGGGTGTCTTCATCACCGCCTCCTCCAGGGTTTCGATCTTCCTGTTGACAAAGTCGGAAAGGGTCCGTCCGGGATAGGCGACACCGATGACCGTGTGGAGGTTGGCGGCGCCGAGGTCGGCGTCGATGACGAGGGTCCTGAATCCCTGGCGGGCCAGGAGAAGCCCCAGGCTGCCCGTCAGAAAGGTTTTCCCCGATCCGCCCTTGCCGCCCCCGATGGGCCAGATATTGGTGATGGGATTTTCTTCGCCGTTCATAGCCTGCACATCGCCGTCGTAAAACTTTCGATACACCTATCCTCCCTGTATTTAATCAATTTTCATGCCAACGCGTCCCCGGCGGCTTTCATCGGGGCAGGACGAAAGGGTTTGATGGTTCGGGGCCGGGATTACTTGATGAGACGTTTTTGCATTTTGACGAGGCTCCAGGGGGAAAAAACGAGGGTGAAGACAACGAGGTAGAGGACATGGAGTGCGAGGGAGGGTTCGATGACGCCGAAGGAGAGGGCCCGGACCAGGCTCACGAGATGCGTCAGAGGGAGAACGTAAGAGATTTGCTGCGCCCAGGCGGGGAGGGTCTCCAGGGGGAAGAAGGTCCCGCTGAAGAGAAACATCGGGGTGATGAAGAGGAATATGGGCAGGTTGAAGATGTCGATGTGGGACACGATGGATGTGAAATACATGCCGATGGCCCCGAAGGCCAGGCCGCCGAGAAAGCTCAAGGGGATGATGACGAGACCCGCGGGATAATCGATGAGCCCGAAGAGGCTGATGACCCCCAGCATGATCAGCGTGGCAATCATAGACTTTGTCGCACCCCAGACGATCTCGCCCGTGATGACCTCGCCGATGAAGAGGGGGGTGGCCATCATGGCGTCGAAGGTCTTCTGGTAGTACATTCTGACGAAGGACGAGTAGGTCGTCTCGAAGAAGGCGTTGTACATGATGTTGATGGAGATGAGGGCCGGCGCGATGAAGGCGATGTAGGATATTTCGCTGCCCCGGTATTGAATGCTTCCGACGAGGGCGCTCAGCCCCACACCGAAGGCCAGGAGGTAGAAGAGGGGCTCCAGGATCGGCGGGAGAAAGCTGATCTTCCAGTTTTTCCTGTAGACCGTGAGGTTTCTTTTCCAGACGTGAAGGAAGCGCCTCGAGATTCCGAAGAGCCTTTTGTCTATCATTCCCGCAGCTCCCTTCCCGTGAGTTTCAGAAAGACGTCCTCCAGCGTGGCCATGCGCATGATGCAGCCCTCCCGGCAATAGCGGCTGCTGACCTCCTTGTAGAGCCGGTCCCGGTCCTCGCAGTAGACGATCAGGCGATGGCCCAGGTCGTCGTGGGGCAGTCCCTGCGATGCGATGAAGGATCTCAGCTCGTCCGTCGGCTCCGATACCTCGACGACATCGCGACCGGCATATTTCCGGATGAGGTCCGCCGGGCTCCCTTCGACGAGGATGCGGCCGTGATCCATGATGATGAGGCGGTCGCAGAGCCGTGAGGCCTCCTCCATGTAGTGGGTCGTCAGCAGGATCGTGAGGCCGCCCGAACGCAGTTCCTCCAGGCGGTTCCAGATCTGGTGCCGGGACTGCGGATCGAGGCCTGTCGTGGGTTCGTCGAGGATAAGAAGCTGGGGGTCGTTGATGAGCGCGCGGGCGAGCATCAACCGCCGCATGAGGCCCCCGGACAGCTCCAGCACGGGGGCATCCCGGCGCTGCTCCAGGGCGATGAACCTGAGCAGGTCCTCCGCGCGCCGGCGGGCCGGAGAGGGTTCGATGTCGAAATAGCTCGCGAAAATCTCGAGGTTCTGCAGCACCGTCAGCTCGGTGTCAAGACTGTTCTCCTGCTGGCAGACGCCGATGCGGGTTTTGATCCGCCGCAGTTCTTTTTCGATCTCGAGCCCGAAAACCTTCAGGCTTCCCGCCGTCAAAGGAGAGAAGCCGTATATCATCCTGATGGTCGAAGTCTTGCCCGCGCCGTTCGGTCCCAGGATCCCGAAACACTCCCCCCGGGACACCCTGAAGGATATCCCGTCGACGGCGACGAAGAGTCCGAACATTTTTTTCAAGTCTTGCGCTTCAATGACAAAATCCAAGAGAACGCTCCCCGGCTCCTTTTGTCCCAGGCGACGGCGGAAAAAGAAAAGATGTCATAGGGCATCCCCCCCGATGCTCCTTCATAAAGGGACCGCCTTACGACATCTCTCTCGAGACGGATTCTGTTGTGGTATTACTTCTTTGTTTCTTTCGGCTGGGCGTAAATCGTCGTCTTTGTATCTTTCTTGGCCTTTTCGACGAAGTCGTTGACCCTCTTCTGCTCCGCGGCCTGAGTGGCTTTGACCCTCACCTGATCCTTGATGCTGTCGAAAGCGGGCATCTCCGCCGCCTTTTTGTCTTCCGCCTTGATGATGTGGTATCCGTAGGGCGTTTCGATGACATCACTGATTTCGCCCGGCTTCAGACCGAAAGCCGCGTTCTCGAACTCCGGCACCATATTGCCCCGGGGGAAGTAACCCAGTTCCCCCCCCTTCGTTTTCGAGCCGGGATCGTCCGAATATTCGGAGGCCAGCTTTGCGAAATCGTCGCCGCCCTTCGCCTTTTTGAGGACGTCCTCGGCTTTCTTGCGCAGTTCTTTTTTCTGGTCATCCGTCATCTCGCCTTTGAATCCGATGAGGATATGCCTGACCTTGACGGTCTCCGGTTTTTCGAACTCCTTGGGATTATTTTTGTAATATTCCTCAACGTCCTTGTCGCTGACCTTCACCTTTGCGATGACGTTTTTCTGGACATAGTTTTTGGCCAGATGTTCATCGGAGAGGATCTGGATCTGCTTCCTCATGTTTTTTTCCTTGTCAAAGCCCTGACGCCTGGCCGTTTCCGCGACCGCCAGGATGGCGACGTAGTTATTCAGAAGGGCCTCTTCATTCTTGGGATCCATACGTATGATGGCCTGCTGGTTCGGCGGATAAAAACTGATGAGTGCTTCGATGTCGGCCCTGGTGATGTTTTTATTACCCACCCTGGCCAGGATGTCGGAGTCGGCCGCAAGTGCCGGGCCGGTGAATACAAGAATGATGAATGCAACCGCTGCAAGGCCTGCAATGAGCTTTTTGAACATTTTATCCTCCCTGGAACGAATGATAAGTTGACGTTATCACAGGGGGCTGAAAAGAAAAACGTTTTTTTATTCTCTCCCCACGGCACCGACAAAGCGGTGGTCCGGCTTCTTTGCCTGTGGTATATTAAAAAAAAGGAGTTCGCCGTGGCAAGACTGAGGTGGCAGAGTGTCGCGCTTCTGGTCATCGTGGTTCTCACGACCCTCCAATTCACTTACTTTAGTTTTCGCACCGCCGGAGGGGATTTGTACCTCATGGCCCAGGTGGCGGCCCTCGTTTTCGGTGGTCTTCTCCTCGTATCGCTTGAGTACCGATATCGGGAGATCGGCTTTGCAGGGGCGGTCATCGCCTTTGCCCTCTACACCCTCCTGGTTACCCTATACTCAAAGCCCGTCGTCGTGGCCCTTCAGCAATTCTTCGAACGTTGATGACGAAGCCCTGTGTGAATTTTGCACCGGGGATATTCCATCCGCTACCCTTCTTCCCCGCGGTTCATCCGAATAAAACTAAATATATTCAATTAGATATTAAATGACTTCCTCAAACAGGACTTAATGTCCCCATATGGTATTTCTAGTATCCCTAAAAGGTATCCATATTCCCTAAAAAGGCATAAAAGTTTCCATAAGGGAAAGTTCGATGGAAAACGGGTCGGGGTATATTTCAGTAAGTATTTGTTTATACTTGATATTTATTGTGCGGGATGATTGGCACAGATCATGTACTGAAGGGGCAAAACCTGATGAAAGGAGGTGAAAAGAGATGAAGAAGGTACTGGCGGTTATCGTGTCCGTTATTTTCGTTCTTTCCGTGACGGGTCTGTGCTTCGCCCAGGCTGCCCCGGCGGCAAAGCCGGCAGAGCAGAAAGCGGCTCCCGCGGCCGAGAAGGCAAAGCCTATTGACGATAAGGCGAAGGCTGATAAAGCGAAGGCTGATAAGGCGAAGGCTGAGAAGAAGGCCAAGAAAAAGGCAGATCGCGCTAAGAAATCCGAGAAGACCGTAGAGAAGTACAAGGAAGGGCAGAAAGCCCCTGAGAAGCAGGCGAAGCCCTAAGGGTAAAGGTTTCAGCTTTTCAGAAGTATAAACCTAAGAGGGGCATTGCATAAACAGTGCCCCTCTTGGTATTTTTAATCTGAAGTCCATTGTTTCAGAGCTGTGCTCGCACCTCCGATAGGCAGGCGGGCCGATATATCGGGAGCATGCCTTGAAAGAGAAAACCATCCTTTTTACTTTCATGATCACCCTGGTCCTGCTTGCGATCATGACCTGTGCACCCCAGCAGGAACAGGGGCCCGCAAAGAGCTCGCCCCCCAAAAAAGGAGCGGCGAAAAAACCTCCCGTTAAAATGCACTACCTCTCCGGGGAAGTCGTCGCCGTAAATAAGGCCAAAAGAGCAATCCTTGTCAGGGGAAAGGATGGGGAAGTCTTTTTTCAGGTCGACGGCAGGACCTCAATCAAGATCGATGGTGAACCCAGGAGGCTTGCCGACGTAACGGCGGGTAAAAGAGCCGCGATCCGTTATATCGAGGTCGGGGACAAGAATATTGCCAGAAACGTTGCCGTGTCCACCCCGCCCCCCGAGCAAAAGCAGCCTGTCGAAGAGCCTGCCAAGAGCGACCTCCCTGCCAGCAAAACGGCATTGCAACCTTGAGGGACTATAAGAACCTCCTTTTCCTGCTTAATTCACACCGGTAAATCCGTTCCAGTGAATTTCTTATCGTTTCTTTAAAGCCTTTGAACGTTTCTTTTAAGAAATGGGCTTTCCGTGCTTTACTGTCATGACATGACGCCGCCCTGAATTTGGCAAATTGCCGTTTGATATCAATGAATTATAAATATTTATCTCTACCCTCCCAGACCTGGCACGGTCATTTCAATAGATAAAGACAAAACAAAGCCACTTTAGGAGGACAAAACAATGAAAAAGACCTTATCTCTCATCGGACTCATCGGGTTCATCTTACTGACGACGGCGACCTTCGGTTTTGCCGAATACGCGGCTGCGGGCGCCGATAACTTCCCCTATTTCCACTTCGGAGCCCTGGTCGTGGGCGGGCTCATCATCATCTCCCTGAAGCAGAAGTACTCGAAGATTTACCTGGCGGAGGCCATGGGCAGCTTCGCACTCTACGCGGTGCTGGTGGCCCTTTTCACGGCGCCGGTGGTGGACGGCCTGAGGAACCTGGTCGGCTAACTGAAGAAAGCAATCATCCGGAAGGAGGCTAAGGATCATGGCAGTGGCAAAGACGGCGACAAGAGGGAATCTGGATCTTCGAAACATCTTCGCACTGAGCGCCTGGGGTTTTGTGATAGCCATCGCCTCGTTCCTCTTCCTCTATGCGGGCTGGTGGCTCGACGAGAGGTTCAACACATCGCCGAACTTCATGCTGGGGCTCTTCTTTCTGGGGATCTTCCTCTGTGTGGGGAGGCTCTACCAGGAGGCCTGGCTGAGGAAAGGCTAGCAAGAATCAGTGATGAGTGGTGAGTGGTGAGCAAGAAAAAGACAAGTTAGACCAGAAGGACCAGATAGACTAAATAGACTAGACAGACCAGATAGACAACATAGTCCTCCAGAAAATAAAAAACCCCCGACCTTCCCGGCCGGGGGTTTTTTCGTCTCCTCATATCAATGGTTTCCCGTCATTTAATCTCTCGTAGAGACCGATGTACTCCGCGATCATGTTCCGCAGGTCGTATCGTTCCCGGACCTCTCTCATGATCCGCTTGAGCTGGGCTTCCCGGATCTCCCGGGGAATCCGGTGGAAGCGCACGCTCTTTTCAAGACCGAACCACAGCCCGTCAGGGTCATAGTCGCGAAAGAGGAAGCCGTTGCCCACGTCCTGAGGCGAACCGTCGATTTTCATCCGCAGCTCCCTGATCTTGTCATGATAACCTCCCGTGTCGCGGTTCGTGGCCGTGGCCCCGAAGAGATTCCCGACCTGGTCGATCTGGCCGCAGGGCTCGTAAAGGGAGGCCCCGAAGACATCGCTCGCCGCGGCAAAGCCGAGCATGGCCAGGGGCTCGTCGAAATGCTGGTAGCTGACCCGGCCGCCCGAGGACCACGCGATCCGGCCCAGGATCTCCTCGTGGGTCCGCTCGTTACCCACCCCGTCGCCCACGACGGCGATCTGGACATCACCGTGTTCGCTGATGAATCGCTGGGCGATGTGTTCGAGGAGTTCCACGCCTTTCTGGCTCGGATCCAGCCGTGACGGCCAGAAGAACAGGATCGCCTTCGGGTCCACGTTCAGCCCCGTCCTTTTCTGGAACTCCACGAGGTTCCGGCTTTTGGCCTCGATCACGTCGTCGTCCGGGCCGTAGTTTCGGGTCAGGTGCGGGCATCGCTCCGGGTACATGGCGAGCGATGGGGCGTTGATGATGGCTGCGGCAGACCCGTGGTAGTATTTCGCCCGGACCTCCCCGCGCACGCTCGGCGGGATGATGTGCCGGTCCGTAAAATAGCCCTCGACGACTTCCTGGAGGAAGCGTTTTCCGACAAAGTTGATGATCAAGGCATTCTTGATGGCCGTGGCCTGGCTGTCTATACACCGTTTACCCCTGTCCTCAGAGAAGAAGAGATATTCCGACAGCTGGTCCAGTTCGACACCGAAAAGGGCATCCAGCGGGATATGGCCGGTGAAGACGTTGTGGACAGTGTGCAGCACGGGGATGCCGCGGGACCTTGCGTAGGCGTTGATGACACCCCCTGCCATCCAGTCGTGCGTGTGCAGAATGAGATTCCCCTTGCTTTTGGCCCGGACCGTTTTGATGATGTTATTGACGAGTTCCCGCTGGAACTCCGCCGCGTTGAGTACGGGGTCGCCGGCATAGGCGCTCGACAGTCCGGCAAAGATGGCGGAGCTGACCAGGTGAATCCGTTCCGGGTCCACGCGGTAGCGGATTTCGCGCCAGGCGTCTTCGTCGATGCTGGATTCTCTCTGAAACCTTTTTTTCAGGTTGAGCGTCGCAACGTGAACATCGATGCCTCTGTCGATGAGACCCTCGCACAGGGCGGTGACCACTTCTCCCTGACCCCCGCTCTTCCCGGAAATGTACCTTGCCAGGATGCCCATTTCCTCGGGCAGGCGGCCTGTCTCGGGGCTGACGATGAGGACGGCCGTTCTCTGGCTCCTCTTGAGGGTCATGAACCGCCGGAGCACCATTTCAAGGTAGTCCACCTTGCGCGTGAGAACATGGGTGGCCTGTTCCGTGTGTTCCTCGTAAGGGTTTGAATAGGCGTGCAGGGCGGGTAGGTCGTCCCGGCGTTCAAAGAGATAGTAGAGGTGATCACACGTGGTGAGATACCTCCAGTTTCGGAGCAGATCGCCGCCCGCGGCCTGTGCGTCCCCCTCCATTTGCTCGATGTCCCTGAACAATTCGTACTGCGTGAGATGACCGAGCCAGCCGCAGGTGTTTCTCTCGAGGTCCGTCCAGGCCGAGGTCGTATGTCTTCTGACATCCAGGGACGGGCACTCCCGGTTCCTGAAGCGGTCGGCTATCTCCGAGGGATTCGCTGTCTCCACACCGGCGTGGCGTGCCAGGACCTCGGGAAGCCTTCTCCAGAACTCGAAAATGCCCCTGTCGGACGGGATGCGCGCCCCGAGATGTTCGAAATCGAAACCGAGCAGCAGGACTTCTGCACCGGTGCCGGCGATGCGATCCGCGTAAGACTCGGGCGTAGTGGGATCGTCCGGGAACAGCCTCGTCAAGGCCTCGCTCAGGGGCCTGTCCCTCAGGAGGACTGTCAGGCGGTCTCCGGCGGCCCGGAGAACACGGCCCGCTTCGGCGGGGTGTCCTTCCGCCGTGACCATCTCGTCCCGCCTTTCGGCGAGAATGCTGAGATAACCCATGTCAGCGACCAGGTCGGCGATGTCGTTGTTGAGGATGAGTTCGGTGTTTCTGAAGGAGGAGGGGACAACCCCGAAGAGGACCCTCATCTTTTCCCGGTGGAGGGACACCTGGTCCCGGAATTCCTTTTTTTTCGGGTCCGAGTAGAGGCTTGCCAGTGAATGGTAATAGGTTTCATCGAGGCACTCGACCTGGCGGTTCTTTGCCCCTGCGTCCAGAAGCGCGCGCAGGGCGCCGATCACCTCGGGTCTGTAAAGCTCCGCCTGTTCCAGGAAAGTCCCCGTGAGGCCCAGGGTGATCTTGAAGGAGGGCGATTTCGTGATAATTTCCGTTAACATGGCCAGGGCCGGCAGGTAGCAAAGCCCGGCGAAGCGCAGAAAGATTTCCCTGTTGACTTCATCCCACAGGAATTTTTCCCTTGACGGATGCAGTCCGAAGGGCTGATGAAGCTGAAAATAGAAAGTCACCAGGGGCATCGATCACTTTTCCCGTTTCCGTTCCTGCAGGGCCTCCTCGTCAAAGTTCCCCCCGATCATCTCGCCGTCCCTGTCGGAGAGATCCGGATAATGCATCCGAAATGCCTCGACGAGCCGTTCGAAGGGCAAATCGGTGAAGACGCCGCGATCGAGGATATACTCCATGTGCCGGTTTCCCTTCGTGTCGTGTGGGTGCAACAGGGAGTCCCTTCGCCCGTCGAATTCGAGGGTTTTCACGCCGAAACGTTCACAGAGCGAGAGGTTGAAGGTGGGCGTCACTTTGACCCATCGGTCATCGAGAAAGAGCTCCGTGTATCCGTGAAAGACGAAGACGTCCGTCTTCATGAGGTTCCTGAGGCGTTCGGTGCTCAGGTGATTTCTCACGTCCGCAAAACCGAGACGGCTGGGGATCCCCGCGGCCCGGGAAGCGGCCGCCAGGACGATGGCCTTGGCCACGCAAAAGCCGGAGCCCTTTTTCAGGATGTTACTGGCCTTGAAGGCTGCGGGTTTCAGGACGATGCTGTACGGGTCGTAGCGGATCCCGTCGCGGACGGCATAGAAAAGTTTCACGCCTTTCTCGATCGTTCCCTTCGCGCCCGCCGCGTGGGTTTCCGTGAAGGAGACAATCTCGGGAGAGTCGCTGTCGATGAAAGCTGTCGGTTTCAGATAGAGCTGAAAGTCTTCAGCCTCGGTTTTCTTCATTTTTCGCTCACTTTCGCCGTGAGGCAGGAACGTTGTTGAAAAAGATTCAAGTTTCTTTCCGGGAGAGCCGATAATAGGGTTGAAAACAAGGGTTAGACGGGTGCCGGGCTGACACTATGCCTGACTGGCCGTGACCTTTCGGTAGTGGTTGGACCTGGTTCCCTCTCTAACCTTTATGAGATAAACCTGCGGCGAGTCAATCTTCTCCTTTCTTCCTTCTTCGCCTCCCCCCTGAGCCTCATCCCCTCAGGGGGTTTTTTATGCAACCCTCGCAGGGGTGGTGTTCCATCGAGCCTTTTCCCGGTGCGCCTCAGCCGCCTTCCCATCGCCGGTACCCTGCAAGTGTGACCGGTCGTTTTTCGGGGTAATGGTAGACTTCATAGGTTGTTTTCTTCCCCAGAAGCTTGTCGATGTCTTTCTGGATTTTCTGTCTTTCCCTGTTGGCGAGCCATGACTTCCAGCTCTCGAGATTCTGCCAGGTGCTGATGACAAGGTATTCCAGGGATTTCTTGACGTTGCGCATCGTTTCCCCTGAAATGTAACCGGTCTCCTTCGAGGCGAGCACACGGAGCTGCGTGATGAGTTTCAGGAGTTCCTTTTCCTTCTCTCTGGGCACTTTTCTCTTGATCAGGACTCTAACGGCCATTTTCATGCTCCTTTCACGGATGGGTTGAAATCTGTTCCGGAACTCCGATAGACAGCCAGCGAAACCTCCATTATCATATTCAAATGGGTAAGGGGGTTCAAGGAAAAAGGTGAGGCATGAAATTAGACCTTGATTCAGGATGAAAACCCTCATAATAGAGAAGGCCTCGGCCCGCCGATAAAAAAAGAAAGGGCTCTCATCCCGTGGCAGAAGAGGACCTCTCAAAACTGAAGATTGACAGGACCCGGAAGACGTTAAAGATGCCGGGGCAGTGGAAGCGGTACCGTTGGGTCATCGCGGCTGTTCTGGCCGTTGCGGCCGGTTTGTTGCTCTACTGGGGTATCTTTTCGCCGGCCGTGAAGGTCGAGGTCGCCACGGTTTCACTCTACCACCCCTCGCAGGCGTACACGCAGCTGAACGCGAGCGGTTATGTCGTGGCGCAGCGAAAGTCCGCCGTGGCGTCCAAGATCACGAGCCGGCTGCTGGAGATCACCGTCGAGGAAGGGAGCCGTGTCAGGAAAGGCGATGTCATCGCGAGACTCGAGGGGGATGACGCCATCGCCGCGAGGGACCAGGCGAAGGCCAACCTGACGGTGGCCCGGTACAATCTGGAGCAGGCAAAGGCGGAACTCGAGGATGCCGCTGTCTCCTTCGAGCGTGAAAAGGATCTCCTCAGCAAGGAATTCACGTCGAAAGCCCAGTTCGACGCGGCCGAAGCCCGGTACAAGAAAGCCCAGGCTGGAGTGGCCGGAGCGGAAGCCGCTGTGAAGGCCGGCCAGGCGGCACTTCAGGCCGCCTATGTCAATCTCGAATACACCCTCATCCGGGCACCCTTTGATGCCGTCGTCCTCACAAAGGACGCCGACGTGGGCGACATCATCACCCCGCTCGGCGCCGCGGCGAACGCCAAGGCGGCCGTCGTGACCATCGCGGACATGTCGTCGCTTCAGGTGGAGGCCGACGTCTCCGAATCCAACCTCGGTCTCGTCAGGCCGGGTCAGCCCTGCGAAATTCACCTTGATGCCATACCCGACAGCCGCTTCCGGGGCGTTGTCCATGCCATCGTGCCCACCGTGGACCGGACCAAGGCGACCATCATGGTGAAGGTTCGTTTTCTCGATATGAATCCGAATATCCTCCCCGAGATGAGCGCCAAGGTGGCGTTCCTTTCGAAAGCCGTGAGCGACGACGAGCGGAAACCCCGTCTCGCCGTCAACCGATCGGCGCTCGTCAGCCGTGACGGGCCGACCAGCGTCTTTGTCGTCAGGAGTGACCGTGTGGAGGAGACTCCCCTTAGATTGGGTCGGGAATTCGGGGAAATGGCAGAGGTCCTGGAGGGCGTCAAGCAGGGAGATCGCATCGTTCTCAATCCTTCGAAGAGGCTTCGGGATGGATCGAAGGTAAAGCTTCCCGAGGGTTGATCATGGCCGAAAAAGAACCCATTGTCGAAGTGAGGAATCTCTATAAATCTTACCGGCGCGGCAATTACATTGTCCCCGTCCTGGAGAACATCTCCTTCGACATCCAGGACGGGGAATTTCTCGCCCTCATGGGTCCTTCCGGTTCCGGAAAAAGCACCCTTCTGAACCTCATTGCCGGTATTGACGTGGTCGACCGCGGTACCATCAGGGTGGGCGGCATCGATATCACCACGCTCGGCGAAACGGAACTCGCCGCCTGGCGCGCCACCCACGTGGGCTTCATCTTCCAGTTCTACAACCTCATCCCTGTGCTCACGGCCTTCGAGAACGTGGCCCTCCCTCTGCACCTGACGGGGCTTTCCAGCGCGGAGCGGCGGGAACACGTGGAAATGACCCTCCGGCTCGTGAGCCTGTCTCATCGCATGAACCATTACCCCAAGGAACTCTCCGGCGGCGAGCAGCAGCGTGTGGCGATTGCCCGGGCTGTTGTCACGGACCCCGAAATCCTGGTGGCCGATGAACCCACGGGCGATCTGGACCGGGTTTCCGCGGGGGAAGTTCTCGACCTGATGGAAAGACTCAACCGGGAACTGGGAAGGACGATCATCATGGTGACCCATGATCCCCGGGCCGCGCAGCACGCCCGCGTCGTGAGGCACCTCGACAAAGGTGTTCTGAACGATGCCCATCCTAAAGATCCTCTATAAAAACGCCTTCCGCAACAAGCTTCGCACGGGACTCACTGTTCTCGGTATCACCGTCGCCATTCTCGCCTTCGGACTGCTTCGCACACTCGTCGATGCCTGGTATTCCGGCGTGGAAGCCTCGTCGGCCGTCCGCCTGGTGACCCGGAATTCCATCTCGCTCGTTTTCCCGCTGCCCGTCGCCTACAAGGACAAGATCCGGCAGGTGCCGGGCGTCAAGCTCGTCTCCTGGGGAAACTGGTTCGGCGGCATCTATGTCGAAGAGAAGAACTTCTTTCCCAATTTTGCCGTCGATCCCCGAAGCTACCTGGAACTCTACCCGGAGTTTATCCTCTCCGATGATCAGAGGCTCACCTTCTACCGTGATCGAAGGGGGGCTGTGGCCGGGAGAAAGGTTGTCGAAAAGTTCGGCTGGAAGGTCGGGAACACGATCACCCTCAAAGGGACCATCTACCCCGGGGAATGGGAGTTCGTCCTCCGGGGCGTCTACCGGGGCATGGATGACACCGTCGATGAGACGCAATTTTTCTTTCACTGGGACTATCTCAACGAGACCGTGAAAAAAACGGTGCCGCGCCGGGCCGACCAGGTGGGTTTCTATCTGATCGGCGTGCAGAGCCCCGATCTCGCCGCGACGGTGGCCCTGTCCATCGACGGGCTCTTCAGGAACTCCCTTGCCGAGACTCTGACGGAGACAGAGAGGGCCTTCAACCTGGGTTTCGTTGCCATGACGGAGGCCATCTTGACGGCCATCCAGATCGTGTCGCTTCTCGTGATCGTGATCATCATGGCTGTCGTGGCCAACACCATGGCCATGACCACACGGGAACGGATTGGAGAGTACGCCATCCTGAAGACCCTGGGTTTCGGCCGCCTGCATATCGGTTCTCTCATCTTAGGGGAGTCCCTTGTGATCACGGTTCTCGGTTGCCTCGCCGGTATCGCGCTTACCTTTCCCGCCGTGGCGATTGTCCATCATGAGCTGGGGACCTATTTCCCCATCTTCAAGGTGGGAGGAGAGACCCTTTATCTCGACTTCGCGGCCGCCCTGCTCGTGGCCGTTTCCGCGGCCGTCATCCCGATCCGGCGGGCCATCGGGATCCGCATTGCCGAAGGCCTGAGGAGGATTGGCTGATGGCGGTCCCCTTTTCCTACAGTTTCCGCAACCTCCTGAGAAGGCGGACCACAACGATCCTGACGGCGGCGGGCATGGCGCTTGTCGTCTTTGTCTTCGCTTCCGTCCTGATGCTCGCCGAGGGCCTCCAGCAGACCCTGGTAGAGACGGGCTCCCGCGAAAACGTCATCGTTGTCCGAAAGGGCTCGACGTCGGAGGTGGTCAGCGGTGTGGAGCGTGAAAAGGCCGCCGTCGTGGAGACGCAGCCGGAGATCGCCGGCGGGCCCCGGGGACAGAAATTCGCCGCCCGGGAACTCGTGGTCCTCATCGCCCTGCCGAAGCGAGGGACCGGCCAGCCTTCGAATGTGACCATCCGGGGCATTGGCGAGAATTCCCTCGCCCTCCGGCCGCAGGTCCGGATCGTGGAGGGGAGAGCCCCCCGGCTTGGATCACGGGAGGTCATGGTGGGGATGAGCATTGCCAAGCGTTTCAAGGGGACGGGCATCAACGAAAAACTTTGCTGCGGTATGCAGGAATGGACCATCGTGGGGATCTTCGACGCGGGGAACACCGGCTTCAATTCCGAGATCTGGGGCGATGCCGATCAGCTCATGCAGGCATTCCGCAGGCCCGCTTACTCTCTGGTCATTTTCAAATTGAGGGACTCCTCCGGGTTCGAGGCCGTAAGAGCGAGGATCGACGGCGATCCCCGGTTGTCGCTGGAGGCAAAAAGGGAGAGTTTATATTACGCCGAGCAATCCAGGGCGATGGCAAAATTCCTCCGTATCCTCGGTCTTTCCCTCACGAGCATCTTCTCCATCGGCGCCATCGTCGGGGCGATGATCACCATGTACTCGGCCGTGGCCAGCCGCACGAATGAAATCGGGACGCTCCGGGCCCTGGGTTACCGGCGAAGCAACATCCTGGCGGCCTTTCTCGCCGAGGCGCTGCTTCTGGGCTTCTTCGGCGGTGTGGCGGGAATTTTCTTCGCCTCTTTCATGCAGCTCATCACCGTGTCCACCATGAATTTCCAGACTTTCGCGGAACTGGCCTTCGGTTTCACCCTCTCGCCGGCCATTGCCGCCGAGTCGATGGCCTTTGCCTTCATCATGGGGTTTGTGGGAGGGGTCCTGCCGGCACTGCGGGCGGCGAAGATGAATATTGTGGAGTCCCTGAGAGCCGATTAGTCGGCTAATCTCAGGGACAACGATGAGTGTTGAGTTTTGATTTATGAATTGGATGTTTGACGGCCGACGTTACTCCGTTGCAGTATTGAAAAGAAGGGATTTTAGACAGACCCGGGAAGTCCGGAACCCGGTTTCCGGATCAGGAGGAGGGGTTTTTCTTCAGTTGGTTGATTTCGCTCTTCAGCACATCGATTTCATGTTCAAAGGCATCCTGGGATTTTTTCAGGTCTTTCTCCGCGTCTTTCCGCGTGTTGATCAGGTGCTGGGTGAGGACACTGTAAGTAGCGATCAGGGTTACCACCAGAAGCCGTAGAATATATTGATCCGTCACCATGGAGTCGAAAATCCAGTAAATAAGCACCAACCCCAGGGCAATGGCGATGAGTCCGTGATTTTCGATCCGCTGCTTCAACGATGACTGGTCTGGCATTTTTGAGATTCCTCCTGAGAGGGGATCTTCATTGAACCTCAGGGTCCCGCCTGGATTTCCGTATGGGGTGCGTCCGCATCACGGTTTGAGTCTTTCGGCGCGGCGGCTTCGTCCGAATAACGATAGACCAGATCTCCTCTTTTCACCATGCCGAGTTCCTGTCTGGCCAGTCCCTCGATATATTTCGCATCTTTTCTGAGGAGAACAACTTCCGCCCTGAGGCCTTCGATCTCCCGGGCGAGCTCCTCGTTGGCGGTCCTCAGGGCTGCGAGCTTCTGCCCGAGCCGGTAGTTGTCCCAGGTGCCGCTTTTTCCGAAGAGGATCAGGTATCCCAGGATGAGAAGTATGACGAGTATGTACCGGCCGATCTTCACCCTGTCACTACCCCTTTGAATAAAATAAATCAAGGATGAAAAACATGCAATTTTCATGAAAATTCAGGGCTTGAACGGGCGGGAAACCCCTCCTCCGGCCGTGCAGGCAGTGTTTTATAGGATTTCGTTACCGGCGGGGAGAGGCAGGTTACGGGTTCCTTCCGGCTTGGGATCGGCGAAGACCTCAGGGCGAATAGGCTTTTCGGGATTGACCCAGGGCTTCCAGGTATTCTTTCGCCAGCATCTCGCGACCGATGCCATGGTCAATGAAATCCCAGGGCAGAATCTCGTCCAGTCCCTTTTTTCGGTAGACATAGAAGTCGGGGTTGACATGAACTTCCTTGAGTGCCTGGGGCCAGTTGCCGTTTTTCTGTTGAACCGTGACAAGAATTTGACTCACCCGGCGGTCCCCCAGCGAAAGAAGGGCCTGGATGTAGTTCCACTTCGGCAGGTCATGGGTCACGGCGACCGAGGCTTCCTTTCCCAGGGCCTGGGATATTTTGCGGATTCTTTTACGGACGAGACGGATGTCCGCCAGATTCTCCCACTGGAACGGGGTTGCCGGTTTCGGGATGAACTGGTTGATGCTCAGGGTGATCCGGCGGAACCGCCTCCGGCCTGCGGAGGCCTTGGTGACGTGATGCTTGACTCGCCTCGTGAGGTCAATGACCCCGTCGATGTCCTCATCCGTCTCCGTGGGGAGCCCCACCATGAAATAGAGCCTCAGGTTAAGGATACCCCGGTTGATCAGCGCTTCGGCCGCCCTGAGGACGTCTTCTTCGGTGATCCCTTTTCGAATGAGGTCCCGCAGCCGCTGCGTGCCCGCTTCGGGGGCCAGGGAGACCATCTCCACGCGCGACGATTTCAGGAGCTCGGCCATTTCGTCGGTGAGGCGATCCGCCCTGAGGGAGCCGATGGAAAAAGCGCCTCCCCGGTCCAGGATTGAGCGGCAGAGCGTTTTCAGTCCGGGATGATCCGACACGGCCGTTCCAAGAAGCCCAACTCTCCCCTTTGCCTGAAGACCCCTCTCGACGGACGGAGCCAGCCGGTCAAGCCCCCGGAATCGGGCCGGGCGATAGACGTACCCGGCGGCGCAGAACAGACAGCCCCGCGCGCAGCCGCGGCTGACCTCGGTGAGAAACATGTCGGCAAATTCCGTCTGCGGCGTCAGGATCGTCTCACAGGTCTCGAAGGCGTTGATGTCCCGGATGTGACGTGACCTGATCTTTTCAGGAAAGACGGGGTCCACGGGCTTGAAGGATTCGACCCGGTTCTCACGGTCGTACCGGACGGCATAGAAGCGCGGGACGTAGGCCCCCTCGATCTGACGCTGGATTCGGGACAGGATCTCTTCGCGGGATGCGCCCGACCCCATGAGCGCGGCGTACAGGTCGAGGAACTCCCCGATCACCTCCTCCCCTTCGCCCAGCAGGAAGAGATCAAAAAAGGGCGCCAGCGGCTCGGGGTTCAAAGTCGGCGCAATACCGCCGCCGAGGATCAGGGGCTCCCCTGTTTTTCTCTCCTGACTCTCCAGGGTGATCCGTCCCATGGCCAGCATGCGCAGGATGTGGATGTAGTCGTTCTCGAAGGAGACGGAGAAAGCGACGATGTCGAAATCGGGGAGGGGTCGTCCCGACTCCAGGCTGAACAGGAGGGTCGATCCCGGGGAGAATGCTCTTTCATCCCCGGGATCGGGGAGGAAGGCTCTTTCACAGAGGAAAGAGGGGTGACGATTTAAAAGCTCATAGACGGTCTGAAAGCCCAGGTTGGACATGGCCGTCCGGTACGTGTGGGGGTACGCGAGGCAGACGGGTATCCTGTCTCCCCAGAGCTTTCTGTGATATCCTTTTTCGACGGATAGACGTTCACGGTATTTCTCTTTCAACCTCCGGGACATCCTAGTCGGCCTGTTTTCTCAAAAAGGTCGGCACCTCAAGGTCGCGATCCACTCCGTCTTCGATTAACCCCATCTTGATGACGGGGCCGGCCGTCGCCGGCGTCTTTTCCTTTCTTATAAAGGTCGGCGTGGCGAAATCCTCCTTTTGCTTGAAGCTGCCCATGTGAGAGACGTTGGGGGCCGTCTGCCGCTTCTTGCCGCCGTGATCGAAACCGGTGGCAATGACGGTGATGCGGACTTCATTGGCCATATTTTCATCGATCACCGTCCCGAAGATGATATTGGCATCCTCGTCGGCTTCGTTCTGGACGAGGGTGGAGGCTTCGCTGATCTCGTGCAGAGTGATGTCGGGCCCCGCCGTGATGTTGAGAAGGACACCCCGGGCGCCCTGGATGGAGTTGTCCTCGAGCAGGGGCGAGGAGATGGCCCGTTGAGCGGCCTCAACAGCCCGGTTCTCACCGCTGCCGATACCCGTGCCCATGAGTGCGAGTCCCATTTCCGACATGATACTCTTCACGTCGGCGAAATCCAGGTTGATAAGCCCCGGGACCATGATGAGATCCGAGATGCCCTTCACGGCCTGGTAGAGGATGTCGTCGGCCTTTTTGAAAGCCTCGAGGAGCACCATGTTTTTCCCGCCGATGCTGAGCAACCTCTGGTTGGGGATCACGATGAGGGTGTCGACGGTCTTCCGCAATTCCGCAAGCCCCTCATCGGCCTGCCGCTCACGTTTTTTGCCCTCGAAGTTGAACGGTTTCGTGACGACCGCCACGGTCAGGGCACCCATATCCTTGGCGATCTCCGCGATGATCGGCGCGCCGCCGGTCCCGGTCCCCCCGCCGAGACCCGCAGTGATGAAGATCATGTCCGCCCCTTCAAGGGAGGCCGTCAGCAAATCCCTGGTTTCCATGGCGGCCTTCCGTCCGGTTTCCGGATCGGAACCCGCCCCCAGCCCCTTGGTGACGTTTGCGCCGAGCTGGATCTTCAAGGGGGCCAGCGACACGCCCAGGGCCTGGGCGTCCGTGTTGGCCGAAATGAATTCGACGCCCTGCAGACTGAACTGGATCATGGTGTTCAGGGCGTTTCCCCCGCCGCCTCCGACACCGACCACCTTGATCTTTGCGCCGTTCGGCGGGTGATCGGTTCCTCCGTTTAAAAGTTCAAACATTCGTCATCCCTCCCTCAGAAAAATTCTGAAAACCATTTTTTTGCTTTTTTTAAGATGTAATTTCCCGGACCGCCTTCTTTCCTCCTCGTCGCCTTGTGGGCGAACGATTTGCTGCCGTAATTGACGAGCCCCACGCCCGTGGCGTAGAGGGGGCTGTTGACGATATCGGTGAGCCCGCCGATGCCCAGCGGAAAGCCCCGTCGCACGGGCATGTTGAAGATGCGCTCTCCCAGCTCAAGGGTGCCGTCCATGATCGACGCGCCACCGGTCAGAACCACGCCGGCCGCGAGGAGATCCTCATAGCCGGATTTGACGATCTCCTTCTGGGTCATGGTGAGAATCTCCTCCATGCGGGGTTGGATGATCTCCCCCAGGATCTGGCGGGAAACGCGTCGCGCCTCCCGGCCGCCCACGCTGGGAACATCGATGGTTTCATTCTGGGGAATCATGAAGGTGTTGGCGCACCCGTATTTGATTTTCATTTTTTCCGCCTCGATGACGGGGGTGCGGAGCCCGATGGAGATGTCGTTGGTCAGGTAATTCCCGCCGACGGTGAGGATGGCCGTGTGCTTGATGCTCCCCTCGTGGAAGACGGCGATGTCGGTTGTTCCCCCCCCGATGTCCACCAGGGCCACCCCCAGTTCCTTTTCGTCGGGGGAGAGGACCGATTCGCTGGTGGCCAGCTGGACCAGGACAATTTCGTTCACGTCGAGGCCGACGCGGTTCACCGATTTGATGATGTTCTGCATGGACGCGATGGCTGTCGTCACGATGTGCACCTTTGCCTCGAGCCTCACGCCCGACATCCCCACGGGGTTCTTCACGCCGTCCTGCTCGTCGACGATGTAATGCTGGGGGAGCACGTGCAGAATCTCCCGGTCCAGGGGAATGGACACGGCCTTGGAGGCCTCGATGGCCCGCTTCACGTCCGACGCATCCACCTCGCGCCCCTGGACCGCCACGATCCCGTGACTGTTGAACCCCTTGATGTGGCCGCCTGAGATCCCGGTGAAGACCGAACTGATCTCGCATCCGGACATGAACTCCGCCTCTTCGATGGATTTGCGGATGCATTCCACGGTGCTTTCGATGTTGACGACGACCCCTTTTCGCAGTCCCTCGGAAGGGTGCGTGCCCATCCCGATGATCTGAATCCCCGTGTTGGCCATCTCACCGACAATCGTGCAGATCTTGCTTGTCCCGATGTCGAGGCCGACGATGATGTTTCCTTTTTTTGCCATGGGTCTTTCCAGCCTTTTAGTTTCCGGGGAAACCCTCATGTTCCCCGTGGTTTCCGGTTTAAGCCCTCAGACCTTTCGACTTCTTCACCGGCGTCGGAAGTTCCTTTCCCTGTACGGTGACCTTGTGGGGGTTGTTGAGATCGATGATCAAAAACCCCCGGGTCTCGCGCCTGCCCAGATCGGCCAGGATCGGTTTCAGGCGCTGGAGCTTTCTTTCGAAATCGTCGAAGCCCAGAAGCAGGCACAACCCGCTCTCGGTGAAAAGGGACAGGCCGAAGACGCGGTCGTCGTAGATCTCCGATACATTCTTGAGCCCCGGGATCTCTTCATAGCCGGAGAGGTACTCCAGGAGGTCAATGGATTTGCGGATCCGGTCCCGGTTGTCTTCCCCTTTGCGGCAGAACCCGGTCAGGATGGGTAGATCGGTCCGCTGTTCCTTTTCCAGCCGGGTGAAGATGATGCCGTCACGTTCGATGTAGTAGAAGGCATCGTCCTTCTTGAGCAGGGCGACGGGTTTGCGCTCCCTCACCTCGACGATCAGCTTGTTGGGCAGATCCCGCTTGATGGACACATCCTTGATCCAGACATTGCCCTGAATCCTCCGTGCCATGGCTTTCAGGTTCACCGTCAGGATGTTCTGGTCGGGTTTGATCTCGGCCAGATGGAGGATCTCTTCCCGGGGAATTCTCTCAGCCCCCTTCACGACCGTTTCCCTCAGCTGGAAGTAGGGGGACACGACGATGAAGTTGTACGTGAAAATGAGCAGGGCGCTGACGATGATCACGCACGCCATGAGCAGGGTCACCTTGTAAATCTCGTAGAGGATCTTCTGTGACCGCCGTCTGAGCCGGTTCTTGCGCACTTCGATTCTGGCTTTGATGGACCGTCTCATCCGTCTTCCCCGATGACTTTGACTTCCGTTTCGAGGGAAATCCCCTTTGTTTCGAGGACCCGCTTCTGCACCTCTTCGATGAGTGCCAGGATATCCCGGGCCTTCGCGTGCCCCAGGTTGACGATGAAGTTGCCGTGCATCGAAGACACCTCGGCGTCTCCCACCCGCAGACCCTTGAGACCCGCCTCCTCGATGAGCTTCCCCGCCGGTATCCTTGCCGGATTTTTGAAGATGGAACCGGCGTTACGGAACTGCAGGGGGTGTTTTGACCAGCGCGTTTTCAGGATGTCGGAGACTTTTTCCTCGATCCGGTTGCGGTCTCCCCTGTGCAGGCGGAAGAGGGCGCTGACGATGAACGTTTCTCCGGGGAGTTCGAGGTTCCGGTATTCGAAACGAAGCTGTTCTTTCGGGATCGAGCGGACGGTTCCGCTGCCGTTTATGAACGAGACCGATGTGAGGATGTCTTTCATCTCCCGTCCATAGGCCCCGGCGTTCATCCGGACGGCTCCCCCGACGCTGCCGGGGATGCCGGCGCAGAATTCCATCCCCTCCAGGCCCTCCGAGAGGGTCAGCGAGACGACATCGGCGAGCGACACACCCGCTTCCGCGCAGATGTCCACCTCCCTGCCCTGCCGGGAGAGAACCTTCAGGGCCTTCAGGTTCCTCAGCACGATGATGGCGCCACGGAACCCTCCGTCCCGCACGATGAGGTTGGTGCCGTTTCCCACCGGCAGGAAGGGGATGCCGAACTCCTTCAGGCAGGCGATGATCTTCCGGAGGGCCTCCGCCTGTTCCGGGAAGATCAGGGCGTCGGCCTTGCCGCCCACGCCGATAGAGGTGTGGTGCGCCATGGGTTCATCGAAAAGTACCTTGATGCACTGGATCCTCTTCAGTCTGTCTTTCCAGGGTTCCGTCATGTTCCGATCCGGTTCGTCAAAGGTTTACCTGCCTCTCGCCTTCTTCAGAAATTCCTCCCCCACCCGCCAGACGTTCCCCGCCCCCTGGGTGATGATGGCATCTCCCGGCCTGGCCGTCTCCAGGAGGTAATCCACCACCCGGTCGGGCCCGCCCAGATACAGCACCTGCTTGTGGCCCTTGTTCTGAATGCCTTCGAAAAGCTTCCGGCTGTTCACGCCCTCGATGGGGGCTTCACTGGCGGCATAGATGTCCATGATGACGAGGACGTCGGCGTCGTAGAAAGCCGTCAGAAATTCCTTGAAGAGGGCCCGGGTCCGCGTGTAGCGGTGCGGCTGGAAGACGACGATGAGACGGTCCTTCCAGACCTGTTTCGCCGCCGCGAGGGTCGCCACGATCTCCGTCGGGTGATGGCCGTAATCGTCGATGACGGTGATGTCATTGACCCGTCCCTTCACCTCGAGTCTGCGATGGACCCCCGTGAAAGCCTTGAGTCCTTCATGGATCCGGAGACAGTCCATGTCGAGTTCCCGGCCCACGGCGACGGCCGCCATGGAGTTGTAGACATTGAAAAGACCCGGTACGTTCAGCTGGATGTCCCCCAGCTTTTCGCCGCGGTAATAGACCTCGTAGCGCGAGGAAGCGCCCTGGATGCTGATGTTCCTGGCCTGGTAATCCGCCGCCCGGTTGATCCCGTAGGTGATGGTCCTGCGCTTGATCCCCGGGAGAATGTCGCGGACATGTTCGTCGTCCATGCAAAGGATGGTGGTGCCGTAAAAGGGGACGAGGTTGGCAAACTTCAGAAAAGCCTCCTTGATGTCCTGGATGTCCCGGTAATAGTCGAGGTGTTCACGGTCGATGTTCGTGATGACCGCGATCGAAGGCCCCAGTTTCAGAAAGGAGCCGTCACTCTCATCGGCCTCGGCCACGATCACTTCGCCGTTTCCCAGGCGGGCGTTGCTGCCGATGCTGCCCAGTTTCCCGCCGATCACCACGGTGGGGTCGAGCCCGCCGTGGGCGAGGAGAGTGGCGATCATCGAGGTGGTCGTCGTCTTGCCGTGCATGCCGGAAACGGCGATGGAAAACTTCATCTTGAGAAGCTCCGCCAGCATCTCCGCCCGCGGAATCACCGGAATGCTCCGGTAATGGGCCTCCAGGACCTCGGGGTTTTCGGCCTTCACCGCCGTGGAAGTGACCACCACGTCCGCGTCCTGAAGGTTGGACTGGCGGTGGCCGTAAAAAACACGGGCGCCCATGGAGGCGAGCCGCTGCGTCAGTTCCGTCTCCTGAAGGTCCGAACCGCTCACCTGGTAGCCCAGGTTGAGGAGGACCTCCGCGATGCCGCTCATGCCGATACCGCCGATCCCGACGAAATGGATGCGCTGGATCTTCCGCTGCATCAAGTCGCGCTGTCTGTGATTGTCCATCATGTCTTCTCTTTTCTTTTTTTCAGGCTGCCACGAGCCTCAGGCACTCGTCCACGATGTCCGCTGCGGCGCGGGCGTTGCCCAGGGCCCGGGATCTCTCCGACATCTCCCGGATTCTCCGGGGGTTCATGCGGAGGTCATCAATGATTCGGGCGAGCCCTTCCGCGGTCAGATCCCCCTCGGGGGCCAGGATCGCCGCGCCCGCCCGGGCGAGGACCTCGGCGTTTTTCGTCTGGTGATCGTGCACGGCGTGGGGAAAGGGAATCAGGATGGCCGCCTTCCCGCTGGCCGTGATTTCCGCGATGGACGTCGCGCCGGCGCGGCAGACCAGGAGATCGGCGGACCGGAACACCCGCGGCATGTCCTGAATGAAGGGTCTCACGTCGGCCTCCACGCCGAGTTGCCCGTAGGCACGCCTCACCGCCTCGAAGTCGGCATTGCCCGTCTGGTGGATGATGCGGGGCTTTGCCCCGTCCATTTTCAGGAACTTCAGGGCTTCGAGAAACATCATGTTGATCCGGTGAGCCCCCTGGCTCCCGCCGAAGACGAGCACCGTGAATGGATCCCTCTTGTCCTCGTTTTTTCCCATATCCTTCATGAAGTCCGCCCGGATGGGGTTGCCCGTTAAAAGGACTTTCTTTCCGGGAAAAGCCTTTCTTGTTTCTTCGAAGGACACAAAGGCCCGGTCCACGATGCGCCCCAGGATCTTGTTCGTGACCCCCGGAAGGGCGTTTTGTTCCATGACGGCGGTCTTGACCCCCATACAGCAGGCCGCCAGGACCGCCGGACCCGAGGCGTAACCGCCCACGCCTATCAGGATATCGGGCCCGAAGTCCCGGATGATCCTGAAGGATCGACCAAGGCTCTGAGGGATTTTACAGAGAGCCTTCACCATGTCACCGAACCCTTTGCCCTTGATGCCCGCCACGTCCAGCGTGGCCAGTTCCAATCCCAGCTGCGGCAGGATTGCCGCCTCGACCCCTCTTTTCGTTCCGATAAAGAGGATCCTGTTTGCACCGTCCCGCCTCATGAACTCCTCGGCCACGGCCACACCGGGGAAAAGATGGCCGCCGGTGCCTCCCCCTGCGATGATCACCTTCACTTCGGCGCCTCTCGGATGTTCGATTTCTGATAGGTGGACAAATTCAGGAGTATGCCTATCAGCGCCAGGCTCATGACCAGGGATGTTCCGCCGTAGGAAACGAAGGGGAGGGCCATGCCCTTTGTGGGAATAAGCCCCATCACCCCGGCAATATTGATAAAGGCCTCCATGCCGATCAGGATCGTCAGCCCCGAGGCCAGCAGACTTCCGAAGAGGTCGGGGGCCCTCAGGGCAATCATGAATCCCCGGCAGATCAGGACCGCGAAAAGCGTGATCACGACGGCAATGCCGATGAGCCCTGTTTCCTCGCCGATGATGGAGAGGATGAAATCCGTGTGCGGCTCGGGGAGGTAAAAGAGTTTCTGCATGCTGTCCCCGAGACCCACCCCGAAGGCGCCCCCGGAGCCGAAAGACAGGAAGGATTGAATGATCTGAAAACCCGACTCCTGGGGATCCTTCCACGGGTCGAGGAATGTCTTCCAGCGGGTCATGCGGTAGCTTTTCTGCCAGACAAGAAAAATCGCCACGGGGATGAACGTCGCGCAGAGGATCGACAGGTGCAGGATCCTGCACCCCGTGAGATAGAGCAGAAAAATCATCAGTCCCATCAGCAACACGGCCGTTCCGAAGTCCGGCTGCTTGAGGACCAGGGCGGCCATGGCACCCACGATGAGAAGCGGCGGAAGGAAGATCCGCCATTCCTTCACCCGGTCGGACTTCTTCGCCAGAAAATGGGCAAGGAATATGACGACGCAAATCTTCACAAACTCCGACACCTGAAAGGAAAGCAGCCCCAGCCGAAGCCAGCGCCTCGCGCCGCCCGCCTTGACCCCCAGCCCGGGAATGAAAAGGGCGACGAGGAGCACGGCCGACGCCAGAAGGCCCGCATAGGCCACTTTCCGGAGGTAGGGGTAGGGAAGCTTCGAGAGAAAAATCATGGCCGTCAGTCCCAGGATCAGAAAGAAGACCTGTTTTTTCAGGAAATAGTAGCCGTCGCCGAATTTCTGCGTGGCGATGATGTAGCTCGAGCTGTAAATCATCACGGTCCCGAAAGCGATGAGGCTGAGCGTGCAGGCAATGATGATGAAATCCTGCCGCCTCCCTCTCGGTGTTGCTTCCGTCATCCCCGCTTCCTTTCTATTGACCGGGCACCTCGCCGGCGATGATCTTCCGGACCATGCCCTTGAAAAAATCTCCGCGTTCCCTGTAGTCCTTGAATTCGTCGAAGCTCGCACAGCCCGGCGAAAGAAGAACCACGTCGCCGGGCGCGGCATCGGCGTACGCTTTTTCAACAGCCTTCCCCAGGGTCGGCGCCAGGCTTGTCTTCACGATACCGCCCAGGACCCGCCCGATGGCCTCCCCGGCTTCGCCGAAGAGGATGACCTCCTTCACGCCCCTGCGGATGGGCGGCGTGAGGGTGTCGAAGTCCCCCCCCTTGTCGCGGCCGCCGAGCAGGAGGATCACGGGCCGCGAGAAGGTCTCGAGGGCGCGGGTGACGGCGCCCACGTTCGTTCCCTTCGAATCATCGTAAAAGGAGATTCCGCCTTTCTCCCCGGCGAACTCGATCCGGTGGGCAACCCCCCGGAAGGCGCGGACCGCTTCGATGATCCCTTCCCGCGAACAACCGCAGGCCCGGCAGGCCAGGATGGAGGCCATCACGTTTTCCACGTTGTGGGTCCCCGGGAGCCGGATCATCCCGACGGGGTAAATTTCCCGATCCTTTCCGTTCTCACGGAGGATCAACTCATCGCCGCGAAGAAACATGCCGTTGTGGATCTCCGCTTTCGAACTGAAGAAACTCACTTTCGACCTGAGCCGCCGGGCCAGGGGGCCGGCCCAGGGCTCGTCGGCATTGAGGATTGCGAGGTCTCCGGGACCCTGATTCTCGAAGATTCTTTCCTTTGCCCTCCGGTAGGCCTCGAAGGTGCCGTGATAGTCGATGTGGTCGCAGGTCACATTCAGGAGCATCGCCACCGCCGGCCGGAACTGCTCAATCCACTCGAGCTGGAAGCTGCTCACCTCCACAACGACGACATCCTCTTCCTGAGGGCTGTCGACATGCCCGATCAGCGGGTCGCCGATATTGCCGCCGACGTGCGCTTTCCTGCCGGAAGCCCGGAGGATCTCCCCGACCAGGGTCGTCGCCGTCGTTTTCCCGTTTGTCCCCGTAATGGCGACGACGGGCCGCCTCAGGAATCGGAAAGCCACCTCGATCTCGGCGAGGATGGGAACGCCCCGTCTGACGCCTTCCGCCAGGAGCGGATTCATCGGCGGCACCCCCGGGGAGGGGATGATGAGGTCCACCCCCGAAAGGATGGCCGCGTCCTGCGGGCCGAAAGCGAGTTTCACGTCGAGGCCCGAAAACGCCCGGGCGGCGTCCCTCAACTCGGAGAAGGGTTTGTCGTCCGTCGCCGTCACCGAGGCGCCTCTCCCCGCGATAAAACGAACCGTGGACTGACCCGTCTTGCCGAGCCCGATGACCAGAACCCTCTTGCCGGCGAGTTCCATGCCCTCCTTTCTACCTCAACTTCAAGGTGCTGATAGCGAGGAGCGCGAGCAATATGGAGATGATCCAGAATCGCACGATCACCTTGGGCTCCGCCCAGCCCTTGAGTTCAAAGTGATGGTGAATAGGCGCCATCCGGAAGATGCGCCGCCCGTTGGAGAGTCGAAAGTATCCCACCTGGAAGATGACGGAGATCGCCTCGAGAACGAAGATCCCCCCGACAATCGCCAGGAGCAGTTCCTGTTTGGTCATGATGGCCAGCGATCCCAGGGCGCTTCCCAGAGAGAGGGACCCGACATCCCCCATGAACACCTGGGCCGGGTAAGTGTTGAACCAGAGGAAGCCCAGGCAGGCCCCCGCCATGGCCCCGCAGAAGACGGACAGCTCGCCCGTGCCGGGCACGTAGGGGATCTGCAGATAGCCTGCGATTTTGACGTTTCCGGCGAAGTAGGCGAAAAGCAGATAGGTCAGGAAACAGATCGTGGCGGGACCGATGGCAAGCCCGTCCAGCCCGTCGGTGAGGTTGACGGCGTTGGCCGACCCGACGATCACGAAGGTCGAGAAAAGGATGTAGGCAAGCCCCAGGTTGGGGAGCATGGTCTTGAAAAACGGAATGGTGACGGCGGAGCTGAAATCGGGCCGGATAAAGAGGACGATGCTGATGAAAAGGGCGATCAGGAACTCCAGACTGAGCCTTTTCCTGGCCGAGATGCCCTTGCTGTCTCCCGCGGTGAGTTTCTGATAGTCGTCCATGAACCCGATGATGCCGAATCCCACCGTCGCCATCACCACGAGCCAGATGAGGTGGTTCGTCAGGTTCGCCCAGAACAGGGTCGACAGGATGCTCGCAAAGATAATCAGAATGCCGCCCATCGTCGGTGTTCCCTTTTTGGACATGTGCGAGTCCGGCCCGTCCTCGCGGATGGGCTGCCCCACCTTGAGGGCTTCCAGTTTCCGGATCAGCCACGGACCCAGCACGAAACAGATGAAGAGAGCCGTGATGGCCGCGTAGATCGTCCTGAACGTGATGTAGCGGAACACGTTGAAGTAGGAATAGGTTTCATGCAGAGGGTATAACAGATGAAAAATCAACGCTTCCGACCTCCTTTGCACTCAGGAGCGAGCCGCCGAACCGAAACGGGGCCTTTCAGCCGGCAAGACCGATCTTGCGAACAACCTCCTGAACCACTTCCTCCATCTTCATCCTGCGGGACCCCTTGACGAGGACCCAGTCCCCTTCCCTGAGGCCGCGCTTCAGGGATTCCGCGATCTCTTGGGGGGACAGATCGAAATGGATCTGATCCCCCCGGAGGCCCTTTTTCATGGCCCCCTGGGCCACGGCCCGGGCGAACTGCCCGCGCAGAAAAACCTTGTGCACGCCTGTCTCTCCGATCATCCGGCCGATGTCCTCGTGAAGTCTTTCCGACTGTTCACCGAGTTCCAGCATGTCGCCGAGAACGACGACACTGCGGCTCTCCCCCCGCAGTTCCCGGAGCGTTTTCAATGCTTCACTGACGGACGCCGGGTTGGCATTGTAGGCGTCGTCGATGATGAAGGAGCCGTTTTTCAACCGATGCACTTCCATCCGGCCCGGAACGGGCTTGAAAGCCATGAGACCCCGGCAGATCCTGTCGAAGGGGACGCCGCAGGCCTGGGCCGCGGCAGCGGCGGCCAGCGCATTGTAGACGTTGTGGTTGCCGACCGTGGTCAACGTTATTTCCCGTGATGCCTTTCCCGTTACGAGCGTGAAGATCGTCCCTTTTTCCCCCTCGTGGGTGATATGCGCCGCATAAACATCGGCGGACCTCCGGATGCCGAAGGTGACCTTCTGCCCTTTCCAGCGCTTTTCCCACGGAGAGAGGTTCGGGTCATCGATGTTGATGACGGCAACACCCCGGCCGGCCATGGTTTCAAAGAGGTCCCCTTTCTCCTCCCTGATCATCTCCAGGGACTTGAGCCCCTCGAGGTGGGCGGTCCCCACATTCGTGATGATGCCGATGCCCGGTTCGGCAATCTCCGTGAGCCTTCGGATTTCACCCCGCCGGTTCGTTCCCATCTCCAGCGCAGCGGCTTCGTGCCGGGCATGGAGCCTCAAAAGCGTCAGGGGGAGCCCGATCAGGTTGTTGAGGTTTCCCTCGTTCCTGAGGACGGTCTTCGTCTGCCCCAGCACGGTCGCCGCCATCTCTTTCGTCGTGGTCTTTCCCGAACTCCCCGTGATCGCCACGACGGGGACCTTGAATTTCATCCGCCAGTGGTGGGCGATGTCCCCCAGGGCCTTCAGCGTGTCCTCGACATACAGAACCGTCGCGTCGGCGGGTAGCGAATCGGTTTTCCCCTTCCGGTCCCGCCGGACAACAACGCCCGCCGCGCCCGCATCGACGGCCGTTTTCAAAAAATCGTGGCCGTCGAAATGTTCTCCGACGAGGGCCACAAAGAGGTTCCCTTTCACGATGTGTCTCGAATCCGTGGAAACCCCCAGGAATTTCCGTTCCCGGTGGCCGGGGGCCATGACGGCACCTGCGGCCTTGCGAACATCTTCGACATTCAACTGCGGGAGAGACTCTTTTTCCATCTGCCCTTCCCGTATCCGGATGCTTTCAGCGCTTCCCGGCATTCATCCCTGTCGTCAAAAGGGAATTTCTCGGTCCCGATGATCTGATAGGTCTCATGACCTTTCCCGGCGACGAGCACGATGTCTTCGGGATCCGCAAGTTCGATGGCTTCGCGAATGGCCTCCCGGCGATCGGGGATGACGACGTAGCCTTTTGCGCTGAAACCTTTCCGGACATCCCGGATGGCGTATTTCGTCAGGCCTTCTTTTTCGACGCCCTCCTCGATCTGCCTGAGGATGGTCAGGGGGTCCTCCGTCCTCGGGTTGTCGGACGTCAGGATCGACAGATCGCTTCGCGTGACGACTGCCCTTCCCATGAGGGGGCGTTTTCCCCGGTCGCGATCCCCCCCGCAGCCGAATACCGTTATGAGTCGCGCTTTTTTGAAAGGCAGCAGGTTTTCGATGACTTTTTTCAGTGCGTCCTCCGTGTGGGCGTAGTCCACAAAGACGGCCGGCTCTCCCGCGACACTGACCTTTTCGAGACGGCCCGGAATCGTGCCGAGATTCAGGAGCCCTGCCTGGACGGCCCTGTATTCAATAGCCAGGGCATGGGCCGCCGCTGCGGCGGCAAGGATGTTATAAAGGTTATATCGCCCGACAAGGGGGGCCTTCACCGGGAAAGTGTCTCGCGGAGTGCGGATCCGGGCTTCGATTCCCTCGAGGGAGAAAGAGAATCCCGTCGCCCCGATGTCGCACGAGCCCTCCAGCCCGAAGGAAAGAGCCTGCGAAGGGGGCATCTCGTGCAGGATGCGCCTGCCGTAGGGGTCGTCTCCGTTGATGATCATGGCCTGTTTCCGCCCCCCGACCTTCCGGCCGAGAACCTCGCTGAAAAATCGTCTCTTCGCCTGGAAATAGGCTTCCAGCGTCTGGTGATAATCGAGGTGATCCTGCGAGAGATTCGTGAAAATCCCCGCGTCGAACTCACAGTCATCCACTCTTTTCTGGTCCAGGGCGTGCGAGGATACCTCCATGACCACATGGCTGACCCCCGAGTCCAGCATCTCCCGGAGCATTCCCTGGAGGTCGAAGGATTCCGGTGTCGTGTGGGCCGCCTCACGCACCTTCGAACCGTAACGGTAATTGATCGTCCCGATGACACCGGGTGAGTATCCCGCCTGCCTGAAGACGGACTCCAGCAGATAGGTGATCGTCGTTTTCCCGTTCGTCCCCGTCACACCGATCAGACAGAGGGCGGACGAGGGGTTCCGGAAAAAATTTTTCCCGATAATGCCCAGGGCCGCGCGGCTGTCCTTTACCCGCAGGACGGTCACGCCGGCAGGCGCATCGACGGGCCTTTCACAGAGGATGAAACGGCTGCCCTGCTTCAAGGCCTGCGGGACGAAGCGGTGTCCGTCGAGCTTGAGCCCCGGGATGGCGACAAAGAGCGAATCCTTCGCGCACCATCGGGAGTCGTAGCAGACGGAGGAGACCTCTCGCGAGAGGGCACCCTCCGATTGCAGGACCTCAACACCCTGGATCAGCTCCGATAGCTTCAATGATCTCCTTCAGTGGCCTGCCGTGAAATAAACGGTACAGGCGCGGTTTTTCCTGATGGCACTGCCCGCCGTGGGAATCTGGCTCACGGCCCAGCCGCTGCCGACGACCTTGATGTCGATCTCGCGCTCCTGGGCTACCTTGAGGGCGTTCTTCAACGTCATCCCCCTGAAGTCCGGCAGGAGATCTTCCGTCTCCGGGGTTTCACCGTTTGCGGCGACGGCCTCTGCGGCCGACGAGGCCAGTTGAACCTTCACGGGCTTTGAGATGTCCTCCCTGTCAATCGTCGGGACCTCGCCGATACTGCTGTCGAAGCATCGGATGATCTGCTGGGAAATCTCCTTGAACACGGGTGCCGCGGCCTCACCGCCCCACTTGAACCGCTGAGGCTCGTCAATGGTGACCAGGATGGCCAGCCTCGGGCTTCCCGACGGGAAGAACCCCATGAAGGAGGTCCGCACCTTTTCCCGCGAGTATCGTTTGGCCGCGAAGTCGAATTTCTGGGAGGTCCCCGTCTTTCCCGCCACGCCCAGGTTCTGAATCCGGGCCTTCTTGCCGGTCCCTCCCTCTTCGCCGACGACGTCGGTGAGGATGGCCGTGAGCCTTTCCGCCGTTCGCGGCGAGATCACCTGGCGGACAACCGTCGGCGTGAATTCCTTGACCACCTCGCCGCGCTGGTTGACGACTTTCTGAACGATATAAGGCTGCATGAGCATCCCCTGGTTTGCGATGGCGGAGAAGGCGCTGATGAGCTGAAGGGCCGTCACGGAAATACCCTGGCCGAAGGCGATGGTGGCCGTGTCCACCGTCGTCCAGTTTTCAGAGGGCCGGACCAGGCCCCCGGATTCACCGGGGAGATCGACGCCCGTCTTCTGGCCGAACCCGAAACTCTTGATATACTGGTGGAATTTCTGTTTTCCCACCTTATGGGAAACCTTCACGGAGCCGATGTTGCTCGAATACTTGAGGACCTCGCGGAAAGTGAGGCTTCCGTGTTTCTTCCTGTTGGCCTCGTGAATGGTCACGTTCGCCACGCGGTAGGCGCCGTTTTCGCAGTAGAACCGGTCCGTCTCTTTCACCACGCCTTCTTCGAGGGCCGCCGCGGCCAGGAACGGTTTGAAGGTGGATCCCGGATCGAAGACGTCTGTGATGGCCTTGTTCCGCTTCAGTTCCTTGTTGCCCTGATGAAAGTTGTTCGGGTTAAATGCCGGTTCGTTGGCCATCGCGAGGACCTGCCCTGTCTTGGGGTCCATGACGATCGCCATGCCTCCGCGGGCGCCTGTTTTCTGTATAGCCTCTTTCAAGTGGGATTCGACGAGATACTGGATGCGGTTGTCGATGGTGAGAATGAGGTTGTGGATAGCGTCCTTTTTCTCCTCTGCCGGTCCATCGGCAAGATAGAGCTTTCTGCCTTTGGCGTCTCGTCCCCAGAGGACCTTGTCCGTTTCGCCCTTTAGATAATGTTCATATTTGAGTTCTAACCCTTCCAGGCCGTTGGAGTCAAGCCCCACGGATCCGATGAGCTGTCCCGCGAGCTCCTTGTTGGGGTAAAAGCGCTTGGGTTCCTGAACAAGGTAGACACCGTCAAGCTCCAGGGCCCGGATCTGGCCGGCCTGGGCGGGGGATATCATCCTGGCGATCCAGCAGAAGTTTTTAGACTTCGAGATCTGCTGAAGGATCTGTTTCTTTTTCAGGTGGAGCACCGTTGAAAGACGGGACGCCGTTGAATCGGCGTCAATGACCCTGGAAGGGTCCACGAAGACGGAGTCCACGAGCAGGCTCGCCGCCAGCTTTTCACCGTTTCGATCAAAGATCAGACCCCGCTCGGGAGGCAGGGGCAAACTTTTTTTGTGCTGCCTCTCCGCCATGACCTTGTAGGTGCTGCCGGACATGATCTGGAGATGGAAAGCCCGGGTCATGAGGACGACGAAAAGGGCTGCGAAAAACAAAAGAACGGTCAGCAGCCGGAACTTGTACCATTTTTTGGATGCCCCGCTCATTTTATCTGTATAACCTGCTCCCTTTCCGGATAGGACATGCTGAGTTTATCCCTGGCGATGGCCTCGATGCGTTTCGGTGACTTCAGGGTCGCGATTTCGACCTTCAGCTTCCGACTCTCTTCCTGGAGGCTGTCCCGGACGCTGATCTCCTCCGCCATCTGGTACTTGAGCTGCGTGTTCTTCAGGTGAGACCAGACGTACAGAAGGGCGGCGGCCACGAGGACGCAAACGGCGAGGATGAAACTGGAAACCTTCAACCCCGCCCCCTCCCGGGTGTCCAGGTGTGTGCGGCTCCTGGCCGTCTTCACGACTGGCATGTCTCAAATCCTCTCCGCCGTTCTGAGCTTCGCGCTTCGCGATCTCGGGTTTTCTGCTATCTCCTCTGGAGCGGGTCTCACCGGCTTTTTCGTCAAAACCTTCAACTGCGGATTTCTCCCGCAGCTGCACACGGGAAAGTCCGAAAGGCAGATGCATCCCTTTTCCAGTGAGCGGAAGGCGTTTTTCACAATCCGGTCTTCGAGTGAATGAAAAGAGATGATGGAAAACCTTCCTCCTTTTTTCAGGCAGGGGACGCTTTTGAAAACCGCCCCGTGAAGGTTCTTGAGTTCTTCATTCACCGCGATCCGCAGGGCCTGAAAGGTCCGTGTGGCCGGGTGGATTCCCCCCCGTCTGCCGGCGCCCCCGAGGGTCTTCGCGACCAGTGACGCCAGTTCAGACGTTGTCTCGAGCGGCGCCGTCTTTCGCCTTTCCGCAATGGCCCTTGCGATTTTCGCCGCCTTGATTTCCTCGCCGTATTCGCGGATGATCCCCGCGAGTTCCTTCTCCGCGAGCCCGTTGACGAGGTCGGAAGCGCGGACTTTGCGGTCCCGGTTCATTCTCATGTCGAGGGGAGCCTCGGATGAAAAGCTGAAACCCCGCTCGACGGTGTCGAGCTGATGGGACGACACCCCCAGGTCCAGGAGCAGGCCGTCCACCGGCCCGATGCGAAGACCGGCCAGGATTCGATCCACCTCGGCGAAATTACCCTTCACGAGGATCTTTCGTTCACCGAAGGCCTGCAGGGACTTCTCGGATTCAGAAAGAGCGTCATCATCCTCATCGATCCCCACGAGGATGCCGTCGGGAGAGGAGGCCCTCAGGATCGCCAGGGCGTGACCCCCGCCCCCCACCGTGCCGTCCACGTAAATCCCGCCGGGTCGGCAGCGAAGCGCTTCGAGGACCTCCCGCACCATGACCGGCCTGTGAAAAAAGGAACCTGCGGTCTTCATCGCCTCACAACGCCGCCGGGGGATGAAAAGAAGAGTTCCCCCTTCTTCCCGGCGTTTCCTTTTTATTAAAAGGTCGCATCCCGCGGGATCAGATTCCGAGGTCGGCCATGTAATCGCTGAAACCCTCTATATTCGCGCCGGACTTTACGATTTCCTCCTCGAAGCGTTCCTTGCCCCAGATCTCTATGACCTTCACCATCCCCGCAAGGATGATGTCTTTTTCCAGTTTGGCGTATTCCCGAAGCGCCGGCGGAATGAGAATTCTGCCCTGGCTGTCGAAAGTGCAGTCCACGGCGCCGGACATGAAGAAGCGCTGGAAGGCGCGCACCTCTTTTTTGAGGAGGGATTGCAGGCTGACCTTCTCTTCCAGGATTCTCCATTCGTCATAGGGGAACACCATCAGGTAGCCGTCCCAGTTGGTGATGACCATGCGGTTGTCATACTTTTCCGCGAAGACTTCCCGGAGTTTTGCCGGGAAGATAATCCTTCCCTTGTCATCGATGGTGTGGTAGTATCTTCCCCTGAAAACGGACATACCTAAAATCCTCTGATATCAAGAATATGCAATAAGCACTCCACAACCATCCACTTTCCTCCACTTAACCGGACTATAGGGTCGGCCACCGTCAATGTCAAGGAAAATTTTAGCTTTTCAGGGTTTTCGCCTCTGGAGCTGATACGTCCTGACGGCGCTCGTGTGCTGACTGAGGTTGTCGGAAAACTGGTGGGAACCGTCATTTTTTGACACAAAATAGAGGTAGTCGACTTCGGTGGGGTAGAGGGCGGCCTGCAGGGCGTCCAGACCCGGGTTGGCAATGGGTCCCGGCGGCAGGCCGACGAAGAGGTAGGTGTTGTAGGGTGTCTTTGTCAGGAGATCCTGCTTCCGGAGGTTTCCGTCGAAATCGGGAAGCCCGTAGATCACCGTCGGGTCGCTCTGCAGCGGCATGCGCCGTTTGAGGCGGTTGTGGAAAACGGCCGCGATGAGGGGCAGCTCTTCCTTGCGACCGGTTTCCTTTTCAATGATGGAGGCGAGGGTCACAAACTGGTCGATCGTCAGGCCCAGGTCCGCCGATCGCTTTGTCATCGAGGGTGTGACGTGGTGCCAGAATTGGTCCACCATGAGCTTGATGATGTGCCTCGTGTCCATGGAGCGATCCAGGATATAGGTCTCGGGGAAGAGGTATCCCTCCAGGCTTCGCCCCCCGATGCCCAGTGTCGAGAGAAATTGCCTGTCCGTGCTGAGACGCAGAAATTCTTTTTCATCCACGAGCCTTGAAGCCAGCAGGCGTTCGAGGACCTGCCGGACCGTGAAACCCTCAGGCACCGTGATGCGGTAGCCCTTGATTTCCCCCCGGATGAGTTTTCCCAGAATCTCCGAGGGAGACATCGCGCCGGAAAACTCGTATTCCCCCGTCCGGATCTGCCTTGTTCCGTTTCTCAACAGGGCGAGAAGATGAAAAAGTTCCCGCTGTCGCAGAAGGCCTTCGGCCTCCAGGATGTCCATCGCGTGGCTGAAGGAAGCCCCTCTGGGGATGTCAACCGTGCGGAGGGGGATGTCCCTCCCGACGGGGCTCCGGGCGTACCCAACCAGGATCAATACTGGAATGAGGGCAAGAACAGCCGCCGCCGCGATGCGGGGAAAAATCTTCTTACCGGGAAATCTCATACGTCGCCCTCGGTCCTTTTTGTCTTCGCCTGGTCCAGGTAACCCTGCAGGATGATCATGGCGGCGAGCTTGTCCACGGCGGCCTTTCGTTTTTTCCGGCTGGCCCTCGCTTCCGAGAGGATCTCCTCGGCCTGGCTGGTCGTGAGGGTCTCATCCCGCTTGATCACGGGCAGGGCAAACCGTTTTTCGAGGATGCCGGCGAAGCGGTTGACCTTACCGCACTGGATGCCCTCGGTCCCGTCGAGTCGCAGCGGGTACCCGATCACGATCTTTTCAACGGCGAACTGCCGTATCACCTTTTCGAGAGCCGCCAGATCTTTCTCCAGGCCCTTTCGCACGAGGGTGGGAAGACCCTGGGCGGTGATCCCCATCTCGTCGGAGACGGCGAGGCCGACTTTTTTTTCTCCGTAGTCCAAACCAAGAATGCGCATGTCCTGCACCGTTGGGGGGTCTGTTAACACGGACCTGCGCTTCTGACAACCCCTTTCTGGCGGCTGTCCAGGGGTTCCTCGTTTTTTAATGGTTGTTTAAATGCCGCCATTTTGTTATTTTTCTGAAACACCGGTTTACCGCGGTGGAACAGGGCGGGAGGCAGCCCCCTTGTCCGCCGGGGGCCGGGTGATCTTTCAGGACGGGAAGAACCGCAGGATGAAACATATCGTTCTCGGCACGGCCGGACATGTGGATCATGGGAAAACGGCCCTGGTCAGGGCGTTGACCGGCGTGGACACCGATCGTCTCAAGGAGGAAAAGGAGCGGGGGATCACGATTGAGCTGGGTTTTGCGCCCCTTGACCTGGACGGCGACGAGCGGATCAGCGTCGTCGATGTTCCGGGGCATGAAAAATTCGTGAAGAACATGGTCGCGGGGGCCTCGGGGATCGATCTTGTCGTCATGGTCATCGCGGCCGACGAGGGCATCATGCCGCAGACGAGAGAACACCTCGACATCTGCGCGCTTCTCGGCATCCGGCACGGTGTCGTGGCGATCACCAAGGTCGATTTGGTGGAAGAAGAGTGGCTGTCCCTCGTGACGGACGACATCCGGGAATATCTGAAGGGGACCTTCCTGGCCGATGCGCCCCTGATCTCCTGTTCCGCCGTAACGGGCAGAGGTATACCGGAACTTCGCCGGGCGATAGAGGATGCCGCCGCTCTCCTCGAGGAACGGCGCGAATCGGGTCTTTTCCGGCTTCCCATCGATCGGGTTTTCACGATGAAAGGTTTCGGCACCGTGGTCACGGGAACCCTCATCTCCGGAAAGGTGGAGGTCGGGGATACGGTGGAGGTCATGCCTTCGCAGATCCAGGCCAAGATCAGGGGGATCCAGGTGCACAACGAAAGCCGGGATGCCGCCCAGTCGGGGCAGCGGACGGCCATCAACCTCCAGGGCGTGGAAAAGGAGACGGTCGCGCGGGGGGAGGTGCTGACGCACCCGGGGATCTTCGAACCCTCTCAACGGCTTGACGTTTACCTCCACTATTTGCGCGGGGGCGAGCGGAAGCTCAAGACGAGAAACCTGGTTAGATTTCACTCGGGAACCAGCGAGATCGTCGCGAGGGTTCTTCTTTTCACCCGGGAGGAGCTTGAGCCCGGCGAGAATGCCTTTGCCCAGGTGCTTCCGGAGTCCCCGGTCGTCGTCATGGGGGGGGACCGCTTCGTCATTCGAAGCTATTCCCCGGTGAGGACCATCGGCGGCGGCGAAATCCTCGATCCCCGGGGTCGGAAGCAAAAGCGGGGCATCAACAAATTTCTGGCGGAACTGGAGGTTCTTCATTCGGGCGGTGACGCCGAGAGGGCCGAAACCATCATTGCGCGAACGGGGCCTGCCGGCCTGTCCGCCCGGGATCTCGCCGTTCGTAGCGGCATGCCCATGGCGGATCTCCAGAAAATCATCAAGGACTTCACCCAGAAAAAGAAGGTTATCCTGCCGGAGAAGGATGGATCGAGGATCGTTGCCTATCCCGCCTACCAGGCCCTTCAAGAAAGGCTCCTCGCCGAGATCGAGGGTTATCACCGCAAACACCCCCTGAAGGAAGGAATGCCGAAAGAGGAGCTCCGCATGATCCTCCCCGGGGAGGTTGATGCGAAACTTTTCAACATGGCCGCAAAGGAACTGGAAAAAGAAGGCCGTATTGCCGTCGAGAAAGAAAGCGTCCGTCTTACGGGTCACCGGGTGAGTCTGAAGGGTGAACTGGAAGGACTGAAGGCGAAGATCGCGCAGACTTATCTCAAGGCAAAGCTCACCCCACCCCTCGTGAAAGAGGTCCTGGAGGGCTTCGATTCGAGGCCGGAGGAGGTCCAGAGCGTCCTCGGCGTTCTCCTCAAGGAGGGCATTCTCCTGAAGGTGACGGAAGAACTGTACTTCCACAGGAACCCCATGGATCAGCTGAGGAACGATTACGTGAAGCTTCTCACGAAAGACGGCAAGGCGACGCCGGCGACCTTCAAGGATCTCACGGGGCTTACCCGCAAGTTCATCATACCGCTCATGGAATATTTTGACGCGACCAAGCTCACCATGCGGGTGGGTGATCACCGTATGCTCAGGGAGCGCAAGGAGAAATGAAAAAGAAACCATCCGGCCCCGTCGAGAAGGTGAGGATGGTCCTCTGCGACACGAAGGAGGCTTCGAGAACGTCCGCCGCCGTCATACGGGAACGCATGGTGGAGATCGTCCTCAACGGCAGGCGCGTGGTCAGTGTCGCCTGCACGGGCGAACATCTGGAGGAACTCGCCGCAGGGTTCCTGCGTTCGGAAGGGGTCGTGAAAGACAGGAGAGACATCCTCGCCCTCGATGTTACGGCAGACGGCGGCCGGGTCGAGGTCCGCGTCGCCGCGGGGAAGGGTCGCAGGGTTCTCGGAAAGAAGGCCGGCCGGACACTGGCCTCCAGCGGCGCCCGCGGCGTGGTCGCCTATGACGACGCGGGGACGGGCCTGAAGAGGAAGGCAAACGGCGGTCCGGCCCTGACGCCCCGGAACGTTTTGAGACTGATGAACGGTCTTCTTCGCTCGGGGGAGCTGCACGATGCCACGCGGGGGACACACTGCTCCGCCCTGGCGACACCACAGAAGATCATCGTCGCCCGCGAGGATATCGGGAGACACAATACCCTCGACATGCTGAGCGGCTACGCCCTCCTGAAGGAGCTGTCCCCGAAGGACAAGGTTATCCTGACGACGGGGCGCGTGTCCGCTGAGATCATCCACAAGATTCGCACCATGTGCGTTTCACTGATCATATCTCACTCGGCGCCCACCTCGAGGGCGGTCGCCCTGGCTGAAGAGTTCGGCATCACGCTGATCGGTTACGTGAGAAACGGTAAAATGAGGATATATGCCCACCCGGAACGGATCAGGTTCTGACGGTTCGCGGCGAAGAATCCCGGGGACCCGTTCATTGAGGCCTGCCGGACGGCAGGAACGGAGAGACAGGATCAAATGCGCGACAAATCGGAAACGAAAAACCTTTTTGTGAAGGACATCAGGGCGGGGGAGATCGTTAAGGGCACCTTCCTGGTGACGGAAAAAAACACGGCCTTCACGCAGAAGGGAACGCCTTACATCAATCTGCGTCTTCGCGACCGGACGGGCGACATCGACGGCAAGATCTGGGACAATGCCGCCGCCTTTGAGAAACTCTTCAAACGGGGGGAGGTGGTGTACGTCGCGGGTCGGGCCGTCAGTTACCGGAACACGCTTCAGATCAACGTATCGGAAATTTCAAGGGTTGACGGTGCCGACATCCATCCCGGGGATTACTCGCCGGTCTCCAGGGAGGACATCGAGGGGATGTTCGAGGCCTTTACCGGATACGTGGACACCATTGAAGACCCCTGGCTCAGGACCCTTCTGGAGGCCTTTTTTGCCGACGAGGCCTTCGTGGGCCGCTTCAAGAAGGCCCCCGCGGCGAAGGGGTTTCACCACGCTTACATCGGCGGCCTCCTGGAGCACACGCTCTCAACGGTGAAACTCCTGGACATGGTGGCGCGTCACTACCCGACGATTCGGAGAGACCTCCTGATCACCGGCGGGATCCTTCACGACATCGGCAAGATCGCCGAGTTTAATTTTGACGGCATGATTGATTACAGCACCGAGGGGCGGCTCGTCGGGCACATCGTCATGAGCGTGGAGATGCTGGATGCCAAGATAGCAGGCATCGAGGGCTTCCCCCCCGCACTCGCCATGGAGCTCAAGCACATCCTCGTCAGCCATCACGGCGAGACGGAGTTCGGTTCCCCCAAGAGGCCCAAGACCGTGGAGGCCCTCGTCATCCACATGATGGACGACCTGGACGCCAAGATCAATGCCTTTCATGAGTTCATTGAAAGTTCCGCTGATACCGACTCGGACTGGACGGCCTTCCACCGGTTCTTCGAGCGGTTCCTGTATAAGGGAAAGACAGGTGCATAACGCGGGAATGATGACATAATCCCAGTACCCCATTATTCCTCAAATTCTCTCCCCGAAGATCTTCCTTCCGATCCGCACGATGGTGGCACCCTCCTCGACGGCCACCTCGTAATCGGCCGTCATCCCCATGGATAGCTCTTTCATCTCGATGTGCGGGATGTTCGCGTGATTGATTTCGTCCCGGAGCTCCCGCAGCATCCGGAAGTAAGGACGGGCGTCCTCGGGGTTGTCGAACCAGGGCGCCATGGTCATGAGGCCCTGGACGGAGAGATACTCCAGGGGAGAGAGGCTCCGAATCAGGCCGCGGACATCCGCCGTCGGCGCCCCGCTCTTGGTGGCCTCGCCGCCGGTGTTCACTTCGATGAGGATCTTCAGGGGGCGGCCCGCCGCCTGGGCCCTGCGGTTGAGTTCCGCCGCCAGGCTCATCCGGTCGACGGAGTGGATCATGTCGAAGATGCGGACGGCGTATTTTGCCTTGTTGGACTGGAGGTAACCGATCATGTGCCACTCGACCCGCTTGCCCAACTTATCGATTTTTCTCTTGGCCTCCTGGACGTAATTCTCGCCGATGATGTCCACCCCGCACTCGACAACCTCGACTATACGGTCGTCATCGACGGTCTTGGTCACGGCCATCAGACGGACATCCGAGGGCTTGCGACCGGCGCGAAGGGCCGCTTCCGCGATGGATTCTCTCACGATCCGGATGTTATTCCGAACGTCCGACATAGCGCTCCCCCGCAGCGAAATCAACAGCCCCGACGTCACGAAGGGCCTCGACGACTTCACAGATCGGCAGTCCGATGACATTCGTGTATGAACCACTGATTTGACGGATGAAGAGGGCTGCCCGTCCCTGGACGGCATAGCCCCCTGCCTTGTCGTAGGGCTCTTCCGTGTCGATGTACCACTCCACCTCTTCCGCCGTCATCTCCCTAAAGGTGACGGTCGAGGTGACGGCTTTTCGGACTCTGGCCTTCTCCGCCGACTTGAGAAGGGTGAACCCCGTGATAACCCGGTGGGTCCTTCCGCTCAATTTGTGCATCATCACCCTGGCCTCTTCTCTCCGGGCGGGCTTTCCCAGGACCTCACCGTCTATGACCACAACGGTATCGGCTCCCAGGACCCAGGCATCGGGGTAGAGCCCGGCAACAGAAGCGGCCTTCGCTTCGGCGAGGCGCAGAACGTGCGCCTCCGGCGACTCATCTCCGACCATCCCCTCGACCACTTCACTGGGAATAACCTGAAAGGTAATCCCGGCAAGGGACAGGAGTTCCTCTCTGCGGGGGGAGGCCGAGGCCAGGATCAATTGAGCTAGCTGCATGGGCACGTCTCGCTGAACATCCGGTGCCGTAAAATGGTTTAAAAATCAAGGTATTATTTTAAGTGGCTGTGGTCTGCTTATTGCATCTACAACCCTTCGGCGGAATCTTGTCCGCCCCGCGGCAGACCCGCCGGGCATGAAGGTATTAACAGGCGGGGCTGTGACGTGGAGTCCCTTTTTAGGGGTCGTCTGAGGATTCTTTTCCATTATATCAGTATTTTATGAAAAAGGGTGCGTTTGAAGAAGGCCCGCAGGCCTTTTGAGAAGGGGAACAAGTCAGTGGAGTTACTCAAGAATTTTCCGGAAAATCCGATTTCCTCAAAAGGTGCACCACCGGGCGGCATGGAGATCTGTCCGCAGGGTTGTGACGAGACAAAGAAAAGGGTCCAGATGCAAGCAGAGGCCGTCAATGCCGAACTGGAAGTCACCAACAAACAGCTGGAGGAGGCCATCGAACGCGCCAATGTCATGGCCCTGGCTGCTGAAGTCGCCAACTGCACGAAATCACAGTTTCTGGCCAACATGAGTCACGAGATCCGAACGCCGATCAACGGCGTTATCGGCTTTTCCAATCTTCTGCTCGACACGGAACTCTCGCCGGAACAGCGCGAGTACGCCGAGGCCGTCCGCGATTCGGCGGAAATCCTTTTGAAGCTGATCAATGACATCCTGGACTTCTCGAGACTGGAAGCAAAAAAAATGGCTCTCGAGCAGATTCCCTTTGATCTGAGAACGACCGTCGAGGGGGTTGCCGAGATACTGTCCCTCAAGGCGCGGGAGAAAGGGCTCGACCTCGGCGTTCAGTTCGCACCGGACACCCCGCGGCGGGTCATCGGCGATCCCGGCCGGATCAGGCAGGTCCTCATCAACCTGGCGGGCAATGCGCTCAAGTTCACGGAGCACGGCCGTGTGTTCATCCGTGTGGGTTGGCAGCCGCTGGCCGACGGACAGGCTGAGATCCGGTTCGCCGTGGAGGACACCGGCATCGGCATTTCAGAGGAGAATCTCGAGTTCATTTTCGAAAAGTTCACCCAGGCCGATGCGTCCATGACGCGCCGTTACGGCGGAACGGGTCTGGGGCTGGCCATATCGAGGCAGATCGTGGAATTCATGGGTGGGATCATCGGCGTCAGCAGCACCCTGGGCAGGGGCTCGACGTTCTGGTTCACCGTCCGGCTGGGTCTGGACAAGGCTCCCCAGGCACGGACCGTCCCGTCGGCCAGTCTCGGCGGCGTGTGTGTGCTGGTTGTGGATCGAAACAAGATCAACAGGCAGACCCTCCTCGAAATGATGTCGAACTGGGGCATGAAAGGCGATGCCGTGCCGACGTCGGAGGAGGCCGTCGCCGTCATGCGGCGGGCCTTCACATCGGGACAGCCCTACCAGATAGCCATTATCGATTCGAATCTCGAGGACGACAGCACGGAATCCATCGGTCGACGGATCAAATCGGATCCTCAGCTGACGGACACGGTCCTGATCGTGATCACCGCCGTCGGCAAGCGGGGCGACGCCAAACGTCTCTCCGATGCGGGCTTTGCGGCCTACCTGGTGAGACCCATCCATCAGGCCACGCTGATGGAGGCCCTGGCGACGGCCTGGGGTTCCAAGCTTCAGGGCGTAACGACACCGCTCATCACCCGTCATACCCTTGCCGAAGCCCGCGTGTCGCAGGTCCCGTCGGCGCCCGGACATTCCGCTTCAGCAGGAGCCCGCATCCTCGTCGTCGAAGACAATCCCCTCAATCAGAAACTGGCCCTGAGAATGCTCGAAAAACTCGGTTGCCACGCCGATCTGGCCGGCAATGGCCGGGACGCCGTCAGCCTGGTTGAGAAAGGCGGATATGACCTCGTTTTCATGGACTGCCAGATGCCCGAGATGGACGGTTATGAAGCCTCGGCGATCATCCGCCGGCGAGAGAAGGAAAGCGGCGGGCACCTTCCGATCATCGCGATGACCGCCCACACCCTGACGGGCGATCGGGACAAGTGCATGGAGGCCGGCATGGATGACTATATTTCGAAACCGATACGGAAAGAAGACATTCTCCACGTCATCGGCAAGTGGATGCCCGGACGGGAGGCGACCTGACGGCTCTTTTTCATCCGTTTTAAATCACAGAGGGGACCGTATGAACTTCAGGCAAATGGCCGACCGAATAGGGTTCAGCGAGGAGGAGTTCATGGAACTGGTGGAGCTCTTCCTGGAGAGCAGCCTCGCAGAACTCGATCACATCAACGCCGCCGCAAAGGAAATGGATTTCAGCAGGATGGCCATGTGCGCCCACTCCATCCGGGGCGCGGCCATCAACCTCGGGTTCGAGGAGATTCACGCACTTGCAAAGGCCATCGAGGGGAACGCCCGGGCAAATGAGTTGAACGGGACGATCGAGGCGGCGGAAAAAATCAAAGACAACCTTGAGCAGATCGTCGGGACCATGGTCCTGTCGGGCAGACATTGATTGCCGGGCCGGGGACGGTCCCGGAATTGAGGACATGAAAAACGCCTATCCCATCCTTGTGGTCGAAGATGATCCGGTGACCCGGAGGCTTCTGGAGAAGATCCTCGCGGAGGCCGGCTGCAGCGAGGTCCGTGTCGCCGTGAACGGGCGGGACGCCCTCGAGATTTTAAAACACACTTTTTATCCCATCGTCATCACGGACTGGGTCATGCCGGAGATGGACGGTTTGCAGCTCTGTCAGGCGATCCGGCACGAGGACCTGCCCGGTTACATCTATATCATCGTTCTCACCGTGAAGGATGGCAAGTCCGACATCGTGCGGGGGCTGGAAGCCGGCGCCGATGAATATCTCGTCAAGCCCATCAACCCGTCGGAGCTTCTGGTGCGACTGAAGACGGCGCAGCGCATCCTCGGGCTCGAAAAGTCGCTCAAGACGACGAACGAAGAGATCCGGTCCATGTCCATCAAGGACCCCCTGACGGGGATCTTCAATCGCATTCACCTCATGGAGCGGCTTCCGCAGGAAATCAAAAGGTCGCACCGATACGGCCACCCGCTGTCGATCATCATGTGCGACATCGATCACTTCAAGGAGGTCAACGACGAATTCGGACACAAGGCGGGAGACCTGATTTTGAAAGAGTTTGTCCGCTGCCTGGAAACCTCGATCCGGCAGGACATCGACTGGATCGCCCGTTACGGGGGGGAAGAGTTTCTCATCGTGCTTCCGGAAACGGATCTTCAGCCGGCCTGCCTGGTGGCCGAACGGTTGAGGTGCGTCGTTTCGGAGAAGGCGTTCCGTCTGAAGGGAAAAGACATCCGGATCACCTCCAGTTTCGGGGTTTCCAGTTTCAGTCCGGCGAGGGGTGAGAGAACCACCTTCGATGCCCTGATGGAAGAAGCCGACGAATTTCTCTACGAGGCGAAGCGCGCGGGGCGGAACAGGGTCCAGGGACAAAATGTCAAAGAAAAATCATTCGAAGTGAAGGGCGAATCCCATGAACAAGAAATCACTGGTCGTCGATAACCATCCCGTCATGCTGGAGTTCATGACGAGGTTTCTCAACAGGCAGGGGTATCAGGTCATGACCGCCGAAGACGGCCTCATGGCCCTGGATATCATCCAGACCTACACCCCGGACATCATATTCATCGATCTCATCATGCCCAATATCGACGGGAGAAAACTCTGTCAGATTATCCGGGGCATGCCGAGACTGAAAGACGCCTTCCTGGTCATTCTCTCGGCCATCGCCGCCGAAGAGGAGGGGTTCAACTACCGGGAGTACGGGGCGGATCTTTGCATCGCGAAGGGTCCCCTGGGCACGATGTCCAAGACCATTCAGGAAGCCCTGCACGAATTCAATTTGAAGGGCAGCCGGAAATTGTCCGATCGGATCCTCGGCACGGAAGGTCTCCACGCCCGGCAGATCACGCGGGAGCTGCTGACGATCAAGAGGCATTACGAAACCATCCTGAACACCCTCGCGGAGGGCATACTGGAGATCACGCCGGACGGACGGGTTGTCTATGCCAACCCGACGGCAGTCCGGCTCAGCGGCATTCCGGAGGAGCGTCTTCTGGCCTCCCACTTTCGAGACCTCTTCCAGGACGAGGACCGGGTCCGGATGGAGGAGATGGTTTCCAAGGTGCTCTCGCTCTCACAGACGGTGTTTGATGATTCGCCCGTGAAGCTTCAATCGAGACAGGTCCTGGTCAAGATCCTCCCGATGGTGGAGGACGTGAAAAAAACAATCATCGTGGTTTTCGATGACGTGACCGACCGGCAGAGGATGGAGGCGCAGCTTCAACACGCGCAGAAGATGGAGGCCATCGGAACACTCGCGGGCGGCATCGCCCACGATTTCAACAACCTCCTGATGGTCATCCAGGGAAACATCTCCCTGATGCTCTTCGATCTCGAACCGACCCACCCCTATTATGAGCGGTTGAAGGGTATGGAGAAACAGGTCCAGAGCGGATCGCGCCTGACGGGCCAGCTCCTGGGATACGCGAGAAAAGGGCGATACGAGGTCCGGCCCCTGGAGCTGAATCAGATGATTCAGGAAACCGCAGAAACGTTCAGCAGGACGAGAAAAGACCTTGTCATCCATTACGATCTCGATTCGAATTTACGACCCATCGAAGCCGATGCGGGGCAGATCGAGCAGGTCCTCATGAACCTCTTTGTCAACGCGGCCGACGCCATGATCGGAGGCGGTGATATGACCCTGAAAACGGAGAACACCGACCACGAGGCCATGCAGGACAAGCTTTATAACCCGAAACCCGGCTATTACGTGCTTTTCTCGATCACGGACACCGGGAGCGGCATGGATAAAAACACCCTGGAACGCATCTTCGAGCCCTTCTTCACGACGAAGGAGATGGGCCGGGGGACGGGCCTGGGGTTGGCCTCAGCTTACGGTATCGTCAAGGGACACGGCGGTTTCATCGACGTCGAGTCCGAAATGGGGAGGGGAACCACGTTCAAAATATACCTGCCGGCATCGGTGAAAAAAGTGGTCAAAATCGCCGAAGAGGCTGCCGAGCCCGTCAAGAAGGGCAAAGAAACGGTGCTCCTGGTGGACGATGAGGAATCGATGCTGGAGGTAGGCGGGGCTCTGCTGAAGACAATGGGCTACCGGGTCTACACGGCCCGGGACGGGATTGAGGCGCTCGAAATTTATGGCCGGAGCGGAGGAGAGATCGACATCGTGCTTCTTGATATGATCATGCCCAACATGGGTGGCGGCGAGGCCTTCGACCACATGAAGAAGATAAATCCCGCCGTCAAGGTCCTTCTTCTGAGCGGTTACAGCATCGACGGCGAGGCGGCCAAGATTCTCGACCGGGGATGCAGCGGGTTTATTCAGAAACCCTTCAACATGGAAGAACTTTCCAGAAGCATCGAAGCCATCCTGGGAGAAAAGGTCGCAGCGCATTGAATCTGCGGGGAGGTGGATCAGGCCGCGCGGGAAGGAGCCCGGGAAACGCCGGCAAGGACGGAGGGAAAAGGATGCACGCGAGTGGACGATCAAAAGGATAAAAACATGCGCGACAACGCTGGAATCCAAGTACGGACCCTGCGGGAGAAATCCGACGACGGGGAAACACCGGCCGTTCTCATCATCGACGATAACCCCTCAAACATCAGGTTGCTGGAAGCCATCCTCAGGACGGAAGGTTACGTCCCGCTTGCGGCGCTGGACGGGCGGGAAGGCAGGGAACTCGCGCGGCGCAGGCGCCCGGCCCTGATCCTGCTGGACATCATGATGCCCGGCGAGAGCGGGTTCGATGCGTGCCGCATGCTCAAGTCAGACCCGCTGACGGCGGACATCCCCGTCATATTTGTCACGGCCGTCGAAGACGTGGGGAGCAAAATCAAGGGACTCGCGCTGGGCGCCGTGGATTACATCACCAAACCTTTCGACAAATTCGAAGTCATTGCCCGTGTGCAGCGCCACCTGGAGACGCGGGATACCTACCGGTACATCATCGAGGCCCAGGCGGAAAGATTGAGGCAGGTCCGGGAAGCCCAGCAGGCCATCCTCGTGCGCCCGGAGGACCTCCCCGAGGCGAATTTTGCCGTCCGATATGTTCCGATCCTCGAAGCCGGCGGGGATTTCTATGATGTCTTCTCTTCGGGGTCCGATGTATTCGGTTTCTTCGTCGCCGACATCAGCGGGCATGATATCCGGACGTCCTATAATACCTTTGCCCTGAAGGCCCTCATCAGCCAGAACACGGGCAACGGCAGGACACCCGGGGAGACTATGCAGATCATCAATCAGGTTTTCATTCGGCTCCTGCGGGACGGTGAGTATCTGACGGCCTGTTACGCCCGGCTCGATCGCAGGGCAGGGGAATTGACCCTCATCAACGCCGGCCACTGTCCCCCCGTCTATATCGATGCCCGCGGAGACGTTCAAACACTGGAAGCGAAGGGGGACATCCTCGGTGCCTTCGAAACCGTGTCCTTTGAGCCGCTTTCCCTGACGTTCTCCGGGGGCGGAAGGCTGTTTTTCTACACGGACGGCCTGATCGAGCGATACGGGGAGAACCGGCGGCGGAGGGAGGACGGCATGGTTGAACTCATCGAGGCCTGTGTCGAGACGCGCAACCTGCCCATCGGGCCCGCCGTGCGTGAGGTTGTGGCCGCCATCTGCCCTGATGAAAAAGCCCTCCAGGACGACGTGCTGCTTCTGGGGGTGGACCTCTAGCCGGGGCCTTTCCGGCGCAGAGGACGTACGTTCCGGGAGGATGGATTACCCATCGTGAATTCGAGGATATGAACACGACGTTTGAAGTCCGCACATTGTCCGAACATCTGACCATCCTGTTCTCTTCCGCGCTGGAACAGGTCGATGCGGTCAGCCGGGAGACGGAGAATTTCCTGTCGCGGCTGGGTGTCCAGGAGAAAACCTTCCGGATCCTGCTGTCGATGAGGGAGGCGCTTACCAACGCGATCCTGCACGGCAACAAAAAAAATCCGCGAAAGCTGATCCGCTACGGGATTCACGTGGACGAGGGTGATCTGGTGATGGAGATCGAAGATGAGGGGGCGGGATTTGACTGGAAACAGCATATGAAAGGCAAACCCAGGGTTCGGTCTGAATCCGGCCGTGGTCTTTTCATCATGCGGCAGTACGCCTCGGAAGTCCGGTTCAATGACAAGGGGAATCGCCTGGTGCTGCGGTTTAGATAGGACGGCGGCGCACAAACATTTGGCAGGCCTCTTCCGGGGAGGCCGCTGCGGGAAAACGAAAGACACATCATACGGCGATGCCGATCGCCAGGGGGTATCATGGGGACCAAAAGCAGGGTAAGGACAAAGGGCGCGCCGAGCGTGTTGCAACCTAACGGCGACCTTGTGGCGTCGACGATAGAAGACTTCAGAAAGCAGGTTCGTTCCGTGCTGAGGAAGAGCCCCGTGTCTCTTGTTCTGGACTTGAGCCATGTCCGGATGGTGGACTCTGTCGGCCTCGGCGTCCTGATCGCCGCCCATAACGCCTTTCGTAAGAAAGGGGTGAAACTTGCCGTCGCCAATGTTTCAAGGGAGATCTATGATCTCTTCGCGGCCATGCAGCTGGACCGGCACTTCGAAATCGGGAAAGCGCCCTGATGCCGGCGGGGGGATCGAAACGGACCCGGTTCCCGGCTGTCCGCTTCGCATGTTCGGCTCGAAGGGGACCTGAAAGTCCATGGAGGAGAATTTCTTCAAATGAAAGAGAACGATCAAAAGGAACAGTGCAATGTCGTCGTGCCGGGCCGGGATATCATTGCCTCTAACGCGCAGGAGCTCCGGCGAAGCCTCTGGTCGCTCATGGAAGAAGGGATTCAGCGGATCGTCGTTGATCTCACCGGTGTTCGCATGATCGACTCCATCGGGCTCGGTGTTCTGATCGCCACGCATAACGCCCTGAAGAGGAAGGGCGGAAGGCTCTGTGTCGTCAATGCCTGCAGTGATCTTTTCTCGCTTTTCTCGGCCCAGCGGCTGAATCAGCATTTCGAAGTGAAGATGCCGGCCTGACCGCCAAGATCCTCTCCCAGACATCCTTTTTGCATCAATTCCCTTGAGAATTTAACGCGCCGATGGTAGTCTGGCGGCGATTCATCACCCCTTTCACGACCTTGTCTTTCCATCAGGGAGGATGCACCTTGAGAAGAAAGATCATCCTGGCGGTGTTTCTCACCCTGTTCGTGGCCGTTGCCGTTCTTGTGTACCTCGGGCAGCGGAAGGCGAGGCTGCAGGAGACCTATTACTCGGGGACCATCGAATCCACCCAGTCGGAACTGGCCTTCCAGGTGAACGGCCGTGTGACAACGGTTCATGTGAAGGAAGGACAGTCGGTGACGAAGGAACAGGTGCTTGCAGAACTGGACCGTCAGGAGTATGTGGCGGCCCTTGAACAGGCCAGGGCCAACCTGAAAAAAGCCGAGGAGAGCCTTAAACAGCTCAGGACGGTCCTGGAGATCAACCGCAAGACGCTTCCGGCCGATGTGACGCGCGCGGAGGCCGGTGTGGCCAGTGCGAAGGACGTCCTTGCCGAGGCCCGGAGCAACAAGGAACGTTACGATCGGCTTTACGAGCGGGCGGTCGTTTCGAAAAAGGAATGGGAGGCGGTGACGCTGGCGCACGACACGGCACGCGCCCGTCTCACCGAAGCCGAGGCGGTCCTCCGCCAGGCCACGGGCAACCTCCAGAATCTCGAATCGATCGGAAAACAGATCGAAGCGGCTGCGGCACAGGTCAAGGCCTCGAAGGCGGCGGCGGATCTGGCTGAAATTCAACTCAACCATACCCAGCTCAAGGCGCCCTACAGCGGGATCATCACGAGCCGAAACGTGGAGCCCGGTGTCGTTGTGTCTCCCGGCCGCCAGGTTTTTACAATCTCCGACCTCTCCGAGGTGAAGCTGAAAATCTTCGTCGGGGAGACGGAGATCGGCAAAGTGAAGCCGGGCCAGAAAGCGGAAGTCAAGGTGGATACCTTCCCCGGCAAGGTGTATCACGGCACCGTGTCCTACATCTCCCCGGAGGGCGAATTCACCCCCAAGATCATCCAGACCCAGAAGGAGAGGGTCAAGCTCGTTTATCTCGTTCAGATCATCCTGCCGAATCCTGACCTCGAACTCAAATCCGGTATGCCCGCCGATGCCTGGCTGAAATAAGGCGCAAGGCTGAAGGCCGGGCAGGAAAACGCCGTGACAGCTGCCAGCCCTATTATCAAGGTCGAAAACGTCGCGAAGCGCTTCGGTGACATCACGGCCGTCGAGCATCTGTCCCTCGACGTCGATCGCGGGGCCCTTTTCGGGCTTGTGGGTTCGGACGGCGCGGGGAAGTCGACCCTCCTGAGAATGATCGCCACCATGATACCACCCACCTCGGGGCGCATCCTTGTGAACGGCCTCGATGCGGTCTCTGATAAAGGAGCGGTCAAGGATCTCATCGGTTACATGCCCCAGCGCTTCGGGCTCTACCAGGATCTCACCGTCGCGGAAAACCTCGCTTTCTTCATGGATATTTTCGGCATCCGCGGAGCGGAAAGGGAGAAGCGACGGGAGCGCTATCTCGGCTTTTCCAATCTTTTACCCTTCCTGGACCGGCTCGCGGGGAACCTCTCGGGCGGCATGAAGCAGAAACTCGGTCTCGCCTGCGTGCTCGTGCACCAGCCTTCCCTCCTGATCCTCGACGAGCCGACCAACGGGGTGGACCCCGTCTCCCGGCAGGAGTTCTGGGAGATTCTCCTGGAAATGAAACGGGAGGGGATGACCATCGTTGTTTCAACGGCCTATCTCGACGAGGGGGAGAAATGCGATCGGCTCGCCCTGATGCATCGTGCCCGGCTCCTGCAGGCGGCCGATCCGAATGAGATCCGGGCCTCCTTTGCGAACCTGGAGGAAGCCCTGATCCGTCGCATCCAGGCGGTGGACCAGGAGGTGGCGAATGACCGCTTCAGACCCTGACATCGTCCAGGTGCAAGACCTGGAGAAACGGTTCGGCGATTTCGTGGCCGTGGACAGGGTCTCCTTCTCGATCCGGAAGGGGGAGATTTTCGGTTTCCTGGGCCCGAACGGGGCGGGAAAATCCACAACGATTCGCATGCTCTGCGGCATCATCACCCCCACGGCGGGTTCCGGCCGGGTGGCCGGCTACGATGTCATCACCCAGTCCGAGGAGATCAAGAGAACGATCGGCTACATGTCCCAGAAGTTTTCACTCTACGAGGAGCTGACGCCTTTTGAAAACATCCGCTTTTACCTGGGCGTCTACGAAGTGCCTGAGCGGCAGTGGCCCGAGCGGATCGAGTGGGCCCTCAAGCTGACCCGGCTCCAGGACGTGAGCTCGAGACTCACCCGCGAGCTCCCCCCGGGATGGCGGCAGAGGCTGGCGCTGGGTTGCGCGCTCCTTCACCGCCCGGATATCCTGTTCCTCGATGAACCCACCTCGGGGGTGGATCCCATTGCGCGACGTCACTTCTGGGATTTCATCGGAAACCTTGCCCGCGAGGGGGTCACGGTCTTCGTGACCACCCATTACATGGACGAGGCGCTGAACTGTGAGCGCATCGTCATGATCAACGAAGGGAAAATTGCGGCCATCGGGAGTCCCCGCGAAATCATTCGGGAGGCCTTCCCCGACCGCCCCGGCGCGACCCTGAACGATGTCTTCATCAAGCTGATGTCCAGGAGCGGAGGCGCGTGAGGATCACCAACATCCGGGCCACCGCCCGAAAGGAATACTATCATCTGGTCCGGGACTTCAGGAGTCTCTATCTTGCCTTTGTCCTGCCGCTCGTGCTGATCCTGCTCTTCGGGTACGCCCTGAGCCTCGACGTGGAAAACGTGGGCGTCATGGTCGTCGACCATGATCGGACAAGTGAGAGCCGGGATTTCATCCGCCAGGTCGACGCCTCTCCCTACTTCGACGTGATCACCCACCTTCCCGACGAAGACGCCGCCGTCAGGGAGCTGGACCGTGGGAGCACGACGATCGTCCTCGTCATCCCGCCGGGCTGGACCGCCGACATCCGGGCGGACCGCAAGGCGCAGCTCCAGGTCCTTCTCGACGGGAGCGACCCGAATTTTGCGAGCCTGTCCCGCGGCTACATCACCGCCTTCATCGAGCGCTACAACAACCGGCTCCTGGTCGATTTCCTCAACCGGCAGGGGACGGAGAAGATGAAACCTCCCGTGGAGGGGCGCGTCAGGGTCTGGTTCAACGAGGATCTGGAGAGCCGGAAGTTCATCATCCCGGGGATCATCGCCGTCATCATCATGATCGTGGGCGCCATGCTGACGTCCCTCGTGATTGCGCGGGAATACGAAAACGGGACGATGGAGACGATCAAGTCGCTCCCCATCCGGGCCGAGGAATTCCTGACGGGGAAAGCCATCCCCTATTTCTTCATCGCCATGACCGATGTCTTCGTGGCCATGCTGATGGGTCAGTTTCTCTTCGGCGTGGTCATGAAATCGAGCTTCTGGCTCATGGTGCTGGCCACGACCCTCTATCTCTGCGTGGCCCTGGGACTGGGCCTTCTCATTTCCGTGGTGGCGAAATCCCAGCTGGTGGCGAACCAGGTCGCACTCCTCGTCACCTACCTGCCCTCGCTCCTTCTTTCCGACTTTGTCTTTCCCGTTGCCAACATGCCGAAAGTCATCCAGGGGGTGACCTACGTGGTCCCGGCGACCTACTATATCGATATCCTGAACGGGCTCTATCTGCGAGGTCTGGGGCTCGCGGCGCTGTGGCCGAGTTACGCCGTTTTATTCGCCATGTACGCCGTGCTGGCCGCCCTGACCCTCATCGCGTTCAGACGGGAGGGCATGTGAAATGTCGTGGCTGAGGATCCGGGAACTCGTGAGAAAGGAATTCATCCAGCTCTTCAGGGATCCGAAGAACCGGCCCATACTCGTTATCGCCCCGTTCATCATGATCCTCGTCTTCGGGTACGTCGTTTCCACCGACGTCCGAGACATCCAGGTGGCGTTGCTCGACCAGTCCCACACGAAGGAGAGCAGGGAGCTGAGAGACGCCCTGGAGGGGAGCCCGGTGTTCCGGGTCACCCGCTACCCCGCGAATTCCAGGGACCTCGAGGGTCTCCTCCTCGAGAGAAAGGTGGATCTCGCCATCAAGATTGGGCCGGATTTCAGCGAGCGGATCCGAAAGGGGGAGACGGCGGCAGTCCAGATCCTCGTGGACGGCAGCATGAGCAATATCGCCGCCGTGCGGATCGCCTACACGCAGCTCGTGCTGGACCGGCTGAATCAAAAATTCATGAAGGAACTCTATCCCCGGAAGATCGAATACGGACAGATCGACGGGCGCGTCCGGACCTGGTACAACCCCAACCTCGAAAGCCAGTATTTCTTCGTGCCCGGGATCGTCGCCGTGCTGGTCATGATCCTGACGCTCCTTCTCACCTCCATGGCGATCATCAAGGAAAAAGAGGCCGGGACCATGGAGCAACTCATCGTTACCCCCCTCAAGCCCGCCGAATTCATCGCGGGGAAAACGATTCCCTACATCCTCATCGCCTTCGCCCAGATGATGGTCGTGACGGCCTTTGCCGTTTTCTGGTTCGGGATTCCCCTGATGGGGAGCATCCCGCTGCTCTTTTTTGCCGTCTGCCTCTTCCTCCTGAGTTTACTGGGCATCGGTCTTTTCATATCCACCATTTCATCGACGAGGCAGCAGGCCATGATGACAACCTTTTTTTTCATCGTCCCCTTCTTCATGCTCTCCGGGTTTGTCTTCCCCATCGCCAACATGCCCGACGCGGTCCAGTATCTGACCTACTTCATCCCCCTGAGGTACATGCTCGTTGTCATCCGGGGGATCTTCCTGAAAGGCGTTGGTCTCGAGATCCTCTGGCCGCAGTTCCTGGGGCTCGCCCTCCTCGGCGTGGCGGTCTTCGCCGGCTCCCTGAGCCGGTTCAGAAAACGGCTCGACTGATTGCTTTCATGGACGGTTTGGGGGCCCGGGGTTTGCATGGACAATTTCTGTCATCAGGAAATTATCTCAAGGAATTCAGTCACATTTAAAAATGCGGGGTGAGAACATGGTTTTGATAAAGAAATCAAAGATTTTGTCGATACTGTATAGTGTGATCCCGGGTTTGCTTCTGGGCTGTACTTTGGCCGAATCGGGTACGGGAAAGACGCCCCTGGTCGGCGGGCCCTGCCAGTACCGGAGCTACCCGGGACAGGCGGAAATCATCTCCGTCTCGAAATCGGAGTCGGTTCCTGTTTCTGCCGTCGAGCGGTACGACGTCAAGTTCCGATTCATCCCCGACGGGCCGATCGAGGAGCCTTTCGCCCGGGTGGAAGAAAGATCCTTCAGCCTGCTTCCCGACCGGGTGAATCCCCCCGGCAGGGCCTTCATCGAGAAATTTGACATCCGGCCGGGCAAACGCTATGACTGCATCCTGCAGGTGATCAAGAAAGGAACCTGCACGCCGCTTATTTTTGATTTTCCCTCTCTGACGGGAGGCGCGGCGTCTCCCCGCTGAGAAGACCCTTTCAACACCGCTTCCTGATTGCAGCAGCGACAGGAAGCACCGCGGCTTTACCGCCGCCACAATAAAACGAACAGGGAAAAAACCCCATGAAGAAAACGAGGATTGCCGCCGCCCTCCTTCTCGCCTTTGTCTTGATCGCAGGCTCTCCGTCCGGCGCGTTCTCCCAGGAGATGCCTAAATCCCGGCCCGCCTTGATGCGCCCGGATGCGCTGACCCTGAACCGTTGGGAGAGAGACTACGAGAATGCTGTGAGGGCGCAAATCGACATCTGGGTGCGGTCCGGGCTTGTGATAGCGGCAGACCAGCAGGTCGGTTCGTCTCTCAGTCTCCTGGATAATATTCAATATGTTCCTGCCCAGAGAAACCAGGGGCAATGCGGTAACTGCTGGGCCTGGGCGGGGACGGGTGTTCTGGAACTCGCACTCCAGTCACAGCTTGCGATCAAGGATCGCCTTTCCGTCCAGTTCCTCGATGCCTGTAAGACGGGTGACTGCGCATGCGAGGGCGGTAACCTCACAATGTTTGTCGATTTCTATAACAGCCGGGGTTTCGCGGTGCCCTGGACCAATCCGGGGGCAGCGTACGTCGACGGCGAAGGGACGTGCGACAGCGCCTGTGGCTCCGTCTCCTGGTACCCCACGAATTACCCCTTTTCTTCGGACCTGGTGGTTCAGACGATAGAGACGACTGGCGTCGGCCAGGACGACGCGATTCTCAACATCAAATCAATTCTCAACCAGGGTAAGGGGGTTTGGTTTTCGTATTATCTCCCCAATCAGGCTGCGTGGAATGAATTCTACGATTTCTGGGACCATCAGACGGAAACAGCAACCTGGAATCCCGATACCTATTGCGGAACGAGTTATGATGTTTCGGAGGGAGGGGGTCACGCGGTCATCATTATCGGTTATAACGACGATGATGCCGATCCTGCCAACCATTACTGGATCGTTTTGAACAGTTGGGGAACGTCGGGGGGAGATCGTCCGAATGGGTTATTTCGAATGAAGATGCGGATGAACTATGGTTGCTCCATGCTGCCAATCACGACCGCAAGAAAATTCCAGACGCTCGGGGTGTCTTTCGCTGGCACATGCTCATATGCCCTGCAGTCCACGGGTGCTTCCGTTTCGGCAAATGCCTCAGAAGGATCAGCCATTTTGAATTGCGGCGCTGACTGCAAATGGACCGCCACCAGCAATGACGACTGGATTACACTGACCTCCGGATCGAGTGGCACTGGGAACGGACAGATAAGCTACAGTGTATCAGCAAATACAACTGCGTCGACAAGGATAGGCTCTCTTGCCATAGCGGGGTCAGATTATACCATCACGCAAAGCGCTGAAACCCCGCCCGTGTCTAAGCCAGGCAGCAGCGGCGGCGGAGGCGGCGGGTGCTTCATCGCAACGGCGGCCTTCGGCTCACCGATGGAGCCACACGTGCAGATCCTGAGGGATTTCAGGGACGAGTATCTTCGCGGTCATGCAGCGGGGAACTTCATGGTGCGACTCTACGAAGATCTCTCGCCTCCCGTTGCCCGTTTCATTTCCGGTCAAGAAGCCTTGAAGGCGGCTGTCAGGCTTTCTCTGCTGCCCCTGATAGGCTTCGCTTTCGTGGCGCTTCACCTGGGCGTGGAATTATCCATGGCGCTGGGGTTTTTCGGTGTCGTCTCTCTGGCCGTGGGCCGCGCGCGGAGCCGGCGTATGCGGGAGCATGCAGGCCGTATCGGGACTTGAGCGGGGAGGCGTCCCCCCTCTATCTGCCCCGTCCGCCCTTTTCGATTTTCCTGAGGGTGCTGCCCTGGAAGGTAAGGATGTAGACGTAGCCCCCGTAGCCTTCGTCGTAGTACCATTTCTCAACGCGGCCTGATGCACCCTTGACGGCCTTCTCACCGGTGGCGGTCGTACCACTCTTTGCCACACCGGCCTTGCCTGTTTTGTCCTTTCGAGCCGGCTCACCGCAGGCCTTAAGGACCACGTACGAGGAGTCGCCGACGGAGACGGTTTCGTTACCACAACGGAATGACACATCTTCCGCGTCGGAGGGGGCGGGGAGTGCCGTCGAGAGAAGGAAGACGGATAAAACGGTCAAAGCGATACTGATTTTATTCATCGATGTCATAACCTCACCTTTCGCTCATGTTATGTACAAACTTTTTATCGGTGCCCTTCAGAGGATCTTTAGGTTGAGCCGTTTTACGGGTATCAATACGGGGGACCCCATTTTTTAGTTGACAAAACCCGGCGGGATCACTAGCATACATATCACCGAAAACGGGGAAATACACTATAAAATCCATGTATCGGGACATTATTCTCATCATTCGGCCCATCATTATTATCGTCATACAGGATACGTCTGGATGACGTAGGGGACCGATGATGGAATAATGGAGAGGACATAAACCTGCTGAGAAATCCGTTATCCGGTCACCCGGTAACGGATTTTCAATTTATGGGGGAATGAACATCATGAAGAAATGGGACGTACTCATCTATGACACCACCTTGAGAGACGGGACCCAGGGCGAGCAGGTCAATTTTTCCGCAGAGGAGAAGCTGCGGATCGCCCAGCGGCTGGATGACGCCGGGTTCCACTACATCGAGGGGGGATGGCCGGGCTCGAACCCGAAGGACATGCGCTTCTTCGAGCTTGCCCGGGAGAATACATTCAAGAACGGGAAGCTGTCGGCCTTCGGGAGCACGAGGAAAGCAGGCATCAAGCCGCGGGAGTGCCCGAACCTGCTGGCCCTTCTCGATGCCGCCACACCCGTGGTGACGATCTTCGGAAAAACCTGGGACCTCCACGTCCACGAAATCCTCAAAGTGCCCCTCAAGGAGAACCTGGCCATGATCGGGGACACCGTCCGTTTTCTCAAGGACCGGGGCAAGGAGCTCATTTACGATGCGGAGCATTTCTTCGATGGCTACAGGGCAAACCCCGCTTACGCAAAAGAAACCATCCGATCAGCCCTTTCGGCGGGCGCGGACATGATCGTTCTTTGCGACACCAACGGAGGGTCCCTCCCCGAGGAGGTCCACCGGGTCACCCTGGAAATGTCCGATATCGTCCCACGGGGGCTGCTCGGCATTCATACCCATAATGACGGCGGCCTTGCCGTGGCCAACACGCTGGCTGCCGTGTCGGCCGGTGCCAGAATGGTGCAGGGGACCATCAACGGTTTCGGGGAACGCTGCGGCAACGCCGACCTGGTTACCATCATCGCCAATCTCCAGTTGAAAATGCAGAAAAAGTGCCTGGCAGAGGCGTCGATCCGGCAGCTGACGAATCTCTCCCGTTTCGTCGGTGACATCGCCAATATCCCGCCACTGAACTCGAGACCCTTCGTGGGTAGGAGCGCTTTTGCCCACAAGGGGGGTGTCCACGTGGACGCCGTTCGGAAAAACCCCGCCGCTTATGAGCATATCGACCCGGCCCGCGTGGGGAACCAGAGGAGGGTCCTGGCCTCGGACCTTTCGGGGAAAAGTACCATCGAGTACAAGGCCAGGGAGTTGGGCCTTTCACTGGGCCGGGACAGAACGGCCAGCAGGAAGATCGTCCAGGTCATCAAGCAGATGGAGGACCAGGGTTATACCTTCGATGCAGCCGACGGATCGCTCGCTCTTCTCATCAAGAAGGCCACGGGCCAGTTCGAGGAACCCTTTGAACTCGAACTGTTCCGCGTGATCAACGAAAAGGACGAGGAGAACCCCTCTCACGCCCAGGCCATGATCAAGATCTGGGTGGGGGACGAGGTGGAGATCACGGCGGCCGAAGGCAACGGCCCCATCAACGCGCTCGACAACGCCCTCCGGAAGGCGCTGCGAACCTTCTACCCAGAAATCGACGAGATGCACCTTGTCGATTTCAAGGTCAACATCCTCGACGGCAGCGAAGGCACAGCCGCCAAGGTGAGGGTTCTCATCGAGTCTCAGGACCCCAATGAAATCTGGAGCACCGTCGGTGTGTCGGAAAGCGTCATCGAGGCGAGCTGGCAGGCCCTGGTGGACAGTTTCCAGTACAAGCTGAGCAAGGACCGCCTGAACCACAATCATCGTAAGGCGTGAGGGGGGGGCGCAGATCGTGATGACCATTACTGAAAAGATACTGGCCGCCCATGCCGGGTTGAGGTCGGTTTTGCCGGGCGATCTCATTGAGGTGAAGGTAGACCTTGCCTTCGCCCATGATTTCACCGCACCGCTGGCCATAGGGGTCTTCGAGGAGATCGGCGCCACCCGGGTGTTCAACCGCAACAAGATAGCCCTCGTGGCGGATCACTTCGTGCCCAACAAGGACATCCCCTCGGCCCAGCAGGCCAAGCGGATGCGGGACTTTGCGAGAAAGCACCGCATCAAGCACTACTTCGAGGTGGGCGAGTCAGGCATCGGTCACGTGATCCTGCCGGAGAAAGGGCTTGTCGTCCCGGGGATGGTCGTCATCGGGGCCGACAGTCACACCTGCGCCTACGGGGCCCTCGGGGCTTTTTCCACGGGTGTCGGCAGCACCGATCTCGGAGCCGTTATGGCCACGGGGGAAATCTGGTTGAAGGTCCCGCCGACCATCCGGCTCGAGTACACGGGGAAGAGGCGCCGCTGGGTTGTCGGCAAGGATCTCATCCTCTACACGATCGGCCGGATCGGCGTCGAGGGCGCTCTCTACAGCGCGATGGAATTCACCGGGCCCGCCATCGTGGATCTCCCCATGAACCAGCGGTTTGCCATGGCGAACATGGCCGTGGAGGCCGGGGCGAAGAACGGCATCATGGAGCCCGATGAAAAAACGCTGTCCTACGTGAAAGACCGATCGAGCCTCAAACCGAGGGTCTTCAAAAGCGATCCGGATGCCGTCTACGCAAAAGTCATCCGGATCGATGTGGCTCAAATCGAGCCCCAGGTGGCCTTTCCGCCCTCGCCGGCCAATGAGCGCCCCCTGTCGAAGGTGGGGAAGGTGACCCTGGACCAGGTCTTCATCGGGTCCTGCACGAACGGCTGGCTCGAGGACCTGCGGGACGCGGCTCGCGTTCTCAAGGGGAAGAGAGCGGCCAAGGGGCTTCGTCTCATCGTGATACCGGGATCGCCCTGGATCCTCAAAGAGGCCGTGAAGGAAGGCGTCATCGAAACCTTCCTGAAGGCCGGGGCCGTCATCGGCCCGCCCTGTTGCGGCCCCTGCCTGGGCGGTCACATGGGAATCCTCGCAGAAGGTGAACGGGCGCTTGCGACGACGAACCGCAATTTCGTCGGGCGCATGGGGCACCCGAAGAGCGAGGTTTATCTCTGCAACCCTTACGTGGCGGCGGCTTCGGCCATCCTGGGACGTATTGCGGGGCCGGACGATCTGTGAGGAATGGAATAATGGAATAGTGGAGCGATGGAAGGAAGGGGTTAAAAGAACCCATTATTCCAACATTCCAGTTTTTTTCGGCATGGCGGGCGTGCCGGACAGTCGTGAATGTAATGAAAGTGGGGACGAAGATGCTTATTAGAGGCAGGGTGTGGAAGTTCGGAGATGATGTGGATACGGATCTCATCATCCCCGCACGCTATTGCAACACCTCGGACGGCGCGGAGCTGGCGAAGCATGTCTTTGCCGATATAAGGCCTGATTTTGCGGGGGCCGTCGCGGTGGGCGACATTATCGTAGCGGGAAGAAACTTCGGCTGCGGATCCTCGCGCGAGCACGCCCCCCTTGCGCTGAGAGAGGCGGGTATCCGCGCCGTCATCGCCCGGAGTTTTGCCAGAATATTCTACCGCAGTGCCTTCAATATCGGGCTGCCGCTCGTGGAGTCCGGTGAGGCCGCGGAACGGTTCCGGGAGGGGGAGAAGATCTCGGTGGATCTTTCGACGGGAAAGATCGAGAATGTGGTGAGCCATGGGACCGCTTCGGCGCAGCCGATTCCCGATTTCATGAGGAGGCTCATAAGGTCGGGGGGGCTCGTCGAGCACGTGAGGCGGAACAAACTGAAGAAAAAAACGGAGAAGAGACAGCGATGAAGGCGTACGATATCTGCGTCATCCCCGGGGACGGGACCGGTCCCGAAGTCATCTCGGAGGCCGTGAAGGCCCTCAGGGCAGTTACCGACGCGGGGGGACCTGATTTCAACCTGGTCTACCACGACCTGGGCGGTGATCGCTACCTCCGAAAGGGGGAGCTTCTGCCCGACTCGGTACTCCGGGAGTTGAGACAAATGGACGCCATCCTGCTGGGCGCCCTCGGTCACCCCGAGGTCAAGCCGGGCATCCTGGAACGGGAGGTCCTGCTGAAGCTCCGGTTTGAACTCGACCTCTACATCAATTTGAGACCCGTGGTGCTCTTCCCCGGTGTCTACACCCCCGTCAAGGACAAGGGTCCCGGCGACATCGACTTTGTCGTTGTCCGCGAAAACACGGAAGGTCTCTACGCCGGAAGCGGCGGGTTTCTCAGGAAGGGCACACCCGAAGAAGTCGCCATCCAGGAATCCGTCAACACAAGGCGCGGCGTCGAGCGCTGCATCCGTTTTGCCTTCGAATACTGCCGGAAGAGAAACAGGAGAAAGAAACTCACCCTCTGCGGGAAGACGAACGTCCTCACCTATGCCTTCGACCTGTGGGAGCGCGTCTTCCGGGAGGTGGGCACAGACTACCCGGACATCGAACTCGATTATGCCCACGTTGATGCCATCTGCATGTGGATGGTCAAAAATCCGGAGTTCTTCGATGTCATCGTGACGGACAACATGTTCGGCGACATCATAACGGATCTCGGCGCCATGATCCAGGGCGGGATGGGAATCGCCGCGGGCGGAAATGTCAACCCGAAATCCGTTTCCATGTTTGAACCCATCAGCGGATCGGCCCCGAAATATGCCGGGCTGAACAAGATCAACCCGCTGGCGGCCATCTGCGCCGCCCAGATGATGCTGGAACATCTCGGAGAAGCACCGGCGGCCGGCATGCTTCTCGAGGCCGTCAAGGCCGTCGTGAAAAACGACGTGAAAAGCATGGATGCCGGGAAGATGGGATACGGCACCCGCGAGGTCGGCGACCTGGTCGTCAGGTACATCGTGGAGCCCATGACGACCTGATCCGCCGCGGGCTGAAGGGCACGCCTCAAGGGCAAGAGGGGTGAAACACCCCTTTTCGCCCCTTTTTTTTGCATGGATCGCCCTCTTTTCCGGGAAAAAAATTGACGAAAGTCGCAGCCTTGGGCTAATAATAGTGCATTCTGCCAACAGGGTAGACGACCCGGCAGGGAAAATAGAGTGAAGCAGGAACTCCTGATGCCGATCCGCAATCCACTGGTCGTCCTGTCCGATTTTATGGGCCGGGTGGGACGCCGCACCCTTGAGGGAATCAGTCACTATCTCGATATCAGCGCCTTCGCCTGGAGAATGTTCCGTGAGATGTTCCGCTGGCCGAAGGAAGGGAGAGCCCTTCTTTACCGGGTCACCCTGGAGCAGATCTATTTCACGGCTGTTCAGGCTCTCTGGATCGTCATCCCCGTGGCCCTTCTCTTCGGGATCTCTCTAATCGTGCAGTTCAACCTCGTAGCGGGTCAGGTCGATCTGGGCAAGATCATCGTCGTCATCCTGGTCCGGGAACTGGGGCCGATTGTGACGGCATTCATCGTGATCCTCAGATCCGCCACGGCCATCACGATCGAAACAGGTTACATGAACGTGCTGCGCGAGATGGAGACCCTGGAGATGGGGGGCATCGATCCCGTCCGGATCCATGCCCTCCCGAGGTTGATCGGGGTGGTTACGGCCATGATGTGCCTTGTGTTCATCTTCATGACCGTCGCGGTTTTCGGCGGTTACGTCATCGTCTGGGCAGGTACGAATATCCCGATGCAGAATTTTCTGCAGCAGGTGGCCAGGGCTCTCACGCCGGAGGACTATATTGTTTCTGCGTTGAAGGCGTTTTTCTTAGGTCTGACCATCGCCGTGGTGTCTCTGTTCCGCGGGCTTTCCGTGGGCAGGTCCATCACGGAAGTCCCCGTTGCTGCCTCCAAGGGTGCCGTCGAGTGCCTCATCTACTGCATGGTCATCAGCGGGTTTTTGTCCGTTCTGTTTTATATGTGAGTATGGCTTTGAAACTGATAGAGATGACAAACTACAGTCTGGCGCCCATCGGGCGGGGAAAGGGGTTGAGAAATTTCTCCTGTACCATTTTTGAGGGGGATGTACTCTACATCGAGGGGGACCGCTTCGATGACGTCCATCTATTTATCCGGGCCCTGGCGGTCCTTGAAAAGCCCATTGAGGGCGTCTTTTACTATCGCGGTCAGGTCCTCGACTTCTCAGATTACCGGAAGCTTCTTCCCTACAGGAGGAAGGTCGGCTTCATATCGGCGGATTCGACGCTCCTTTCGAATCGGACGATCGGGGAAAATATCATGTGGCAGAGATACTATATGGAAGGCCGCAAATCCCTGGAGGTGCCCGACGACATTATGGACTTCTGCCGCGTTTTAGGCATTGAAGACAAACTGGACCTCAGGCCTTCACAGGTTTTTCGTGACGAGGTGAGGGCGGCCATCATCATCCGCGAGTTGACCAAAGGGGCGGAGATCCTTCTCATGGAGCAGGCGAGGGATACCCTGTCGCGTATTCATTACGAGAGTGCCGTTCAGTTGATGAAAGAATGCCTGTCCAGGAAGATCACCGCTGTTTTTTCCTTCGGCGACGAAGCCTTTATACGGGAGGCGGCAACCAAAAAGGTGAGGATCATTGAGGGAGAACTGGAAATCATAGCCCTGAAGTAGGCGGGCACGCATCGACCCGCCGGAACGGGGCTTGAACTGTGGGGGAAAATGATGGATCTGAAATTCAGTCGAGTTGAAAAAAGCGTCGGGCTTTTCATGACGATGGTCGTCCTGCTGGTACTGGTCACCGTTGTTCTCATCGGACGGGGCCAGGACTGGTTCAGGGATTACGTGACCTACTACACGACGTTCAAGGAAGGATACAACCTGCAGGTCGGTGCGCCGGTAAAGCTCTTCAAGACGGACATCGGCAAAGTGAAAAAGATCACCCTCGTCGAGGACAAGGTCCGCGTGGAACTCGCCATTCTAGAAGAGTACGCCTCACGCATCCGGAAGGACACGTTGGCCACCGTGGAAAGTCCGACAATCATCGGTTCCGAGTATGTCTCGATCCGCCCGGGCCCCGTCACGGAACCGGCAATCCCCGAGCGTGGTGTAATCAAGTCCATGGACAGGAAATCCCTGGATGACATCATGCAGGAATTCGAGCTGGAGAAAACGGCCAAAATGCTCATCGGTGCGATCCAGAATCTCTCGGACATGGTGGAAGAACTGCAGGACCCCGGGGGACCGCTCTTTTCATCCCTGAGGAGTGTCGAAAAAACACTCAAGGACGTTCGGGCGATCGTCGCCGACGTGCAGGCCGGCGAGGGCACCGTCGGCGGCCTCTTGAAATCCGACGAGCTCCTTGTGAAGATCAACGACGCCATGGACCAGATCGATCAGATTCTCGCCAACGTGGAGAGGGGGAGTGAGGATGTCCCCGCGATTACGAAATCCACAAAGCGCGGCCTCCAGGAGACGCGGGATACCGTGAAGGAGATCGACCGTCTCGTGAAGGCGGCACAGAAAAACGCCCTCATCCGGAGGGACATTCCGCCTGCCCTGGAGGGGAAAAACATGGACGCGGGGTTAAGGAGGTAGAACGGCCGATGAAAAAAAAGGCTCTCGTTATTTTTCTCCTGATCTTTCCGGGACTGGTTGCCTGCGGAGGCGGTGTCCTCAGGACGGGACCTCCCCATCTGACGGCCGGCCAGGAGCAGATCGCCAAGGGGATGCCCTATTACCAGAAAGGTTGCTATAAAAGATCGCTGGAGTATTTTCTGAAGGCCCACGAGATTTTCACCTCCTATGACCAGCGGGAGGGTGTCGCCATGAGCCTCAATAACATGGGGGCTGCCTATCGAGGAATCGATGAGCCCGAAAGCGCGCTCATTCTCTTCCAGGAAGCGTACAAGATTTACTCCGGCGTCGGAAATTTCGAGGGGGCACGGCAGGCCCTATGCAACCGGGCGGCCGCCCTTATCGATCTGAATGATCTTTCGGGCGCAGAAAAAGCCCTGGAAGAGGCTTCGAAGATCAACGTCGGGGTCGGGGGAGAAAAATTCATTCCCCTGATGAGCAATCAGGGGATCCTCCTCACGAAGAAGAAGGAATACGCGAAAGCGGAGGAGATTCTAAAAAACGCTCTGTCCGCCTCGAATCCCGAAAATCTTTCGGACATCGCCGTCGTGAATTCAGCCCTTGGGCACCTCCTGGGTGAGAAGGGAGACAACCGGCAGGCGATCGACTTTTTCGCGAGGGCCCTCGATGCGGATCGGAAGGCGGGGTTCCACAAGGGTATCGCTGATGATCTCCGATATATCGGTGAGGCCTATGAAAGACTCCACGAGGACCGCGAAGCGGTTGAAAGCTGGCAGGAAAGCATCAAGATCTACGCCCTTCTCGGTTTGGAGGACGAGGTGGACGAGATGGTGGAAAAGCTCCGCGAGGCCGCGGACAGGGCCTCCGTCAACATCGAACTGACGGAGTTTTTCGTCAATCACTGGTTGGAGGGGAGGATGACGGAGGGCCTCTGCGATTAGGCCTTCCGGGAAGGCAGTTTTGAATTTTGAGTGTTGAGTTTTGAATTAATTAATCTTTCTCACCACTCTTCACTAACCACTACTCACTCGTTACGGGGGCCTTGCATCTGGGCATTTCTAGGCAGCCTGGGGGAACGGCCCACCTGTGAAGAACGGCCTGCGGCATGACAGAACGCCCTGGAAAGATGAGGGCCTCTGCGACTAGGCCTTCCGGGAAGGCAGTTTTGAATTTTGAGTGTTGAGTTTTGAGTTAATTAATCTTTCTCACCACTCTTCACTAACCACTCGTCACTTTTTTATGATTGATGTCTTCGGTCTGGGCCAGTGCTCTCTCGATTATGTCGGGGTATTCGATGCCTATCCCCTGCCTGACACGAAACACGAATATCGCGAGATGGTGATCGAGGGCGGCGGACCCGTGGCCACGGCCCTCGTGGCCCTGTCACGCTGGGGTCTTCGCTGCTATTTCTCCGGCGTCATCGGTGATGACGCCTTCGGGCGCTCCATCCACTCTTCCCTGGTTCAGGAAGGTGTGGACGCAGGCGGGCTCCTTGTCAGGAAGGGTGAAAGCTCCCAGTTTGCCTTCATTGTCGCGGAACCGTCCACGAACCGGAGGACCGTTTTCTGGCGGAGATCGACGGGCAGACCTCCCGGTCCAAGGGAAATCGATACCGGGAGATTGACGCGGTCGAAAACCCTCCAAACCGACGGGCTCTTCATTGAAGCCGCACTGCATGCTGCCACGATCGCCCGCCGCGAGGGTGTCCGTGTCGTTGTGGACGCCGGGACGCTCCGCGACGGGATGCTCGAACTGGCGGCGCTTGCCGACGCCTTTGTTGCCTCGGAGGGTTTCGCCCGGGCACTTGTCGGCGACGACAACCCCGCCGAAGCCTGCCTCAAACTTGCGGCGCTGGGCCCTTCAATCGCCGGTGTCACGCTGGGACCTCGGGGTTATGTCGCCCTCTGCGAGGGAGCAATCATTCGAGAGCCGGCTCATCCCGTCACCGTCCTCGATACGACGGGCTGCGGGGATGTTTTTCATGCCGGCGTCACGTACGGTCTCTTGAAGGGTTGGGACTCGAAGAAGACGCTTAGCCTCGCCAACTGGGCGGCGGCCGCCGTGAGCACGCGGCTGGGCGGGAGGGCCGGCATCCCACCCCTTGCAGAACTTCGGGAGCGGGGTTTGGCCTGACCTATCAATGACGCCGGGAGCGGCATCTGTTCGTGTTTCGTGAAGATGTCCGTTTAGATCACCCAAGGACGTTAAAAGAAGAAGGGAGGAGTCTATGGGAGAAGTTGTCCACACATCACGGATCAGGATCGTGAGGGAGAAAGGCCCAACGAGAAGGGCCGTCATCGAAGGTTTCGGCGAACCCGTCCGTTATGGTGTCTATGGCGGGATCAAGAAGTTCTACAAGGTGGAACCCGAAGAGGAACACGCCGCGACGCTGGACCACATCGTCGCCGCAACAGCCGGCTGAATGATGGGTACACTGGCCGCGGTGATGGCCGGAAAAAAGATCGCAACGCCGGAAGACCGCTACTGGGCGGACGTGGAAGGGGACATCGAGGCCGTCAACAACGTCCTCAAGATCACCAGGATCCGGGTGAAATATCACCTGAAGGTGCCCGGGGACAAGGTTGCCGACGCGCGGGAATCCTTCGCGAACTACATCACCCGCTGCCCTGCGGCGCAGAGTGTCATGAACTGCATCGAGATCAAGGATGAACTCATGATCGAAGAAGCAACCTGAAAACGCTCTGAAAAGACAAGGCAGCCCGTTATAAATGTCTTCTGGCACGTCTCCCTTTGTGGTATATTTTTTCAAAATGGATGGAGGTTTACGTGCACAGATATCTGCAGGTATTTTTGATTCTCGGGGCATCGGCCCTTGTCGCCTACCTGTGGGCGTCGCTTCCGCCCGAATCCCTGCAAAAGGGTTTGAGCGGGATCACCGAGGACGCGCAGTTCGCCCTTACGGTGAGGTTAACGGGATTCATCGTCCTTCTGACGGTTGCCTTTTTTTTTGCGATCCGGAATATCCGGAAGGATAAATAAGACCTCGGCGGCGCAGGGGAGACGAAACCCATGTTGAAGGAAGCCCTTCTGTACGAGAAGCTCGAAGAAAACCGGGTCTCCTGCCACCTTTGCAGTCACCGCTGCCGGATCGGCGCCGGGAGATTCGGGGTGTGCAGCGTCCGGGAAAACAGGGGAGGCACACTTTACACCCATGTCTACGGCGGACTGATCGCGCAGAATGTCGACCCCATTGAGAAGAAACCCCTCTACCATTTCCTTCCGGGTTCCACCTCTTACTCCATTGCCACCGTGGGTTGCAATTTCAAGTGTGACTTCTGCCAGAACTGGCAGATCTCCCAGGTCGCGGAGGTCGAGCGTCTCGGCATGCGGGCCCGGCAGGTAAAACCCGAGGACGTCGTCCGGCAGGCGAAAGCCACGGGTTCCGCGAGCATTTCCTACACCTACACGGAGCCCACCATCTATTTCGAGTTTGCCTACGACTGTGCGAAGGCCGCGAAGCAGGAGGGTCTTTACAATGTCTTCGTCACCAACGGCTACATGACCAGAGAAATGCTCGAGATGATCCGTCCCTGTCTCGATGCCGCGAATGTGGACCTGAAAGCCTACAGCGATGACTTCTACAAGCGGTTGTGCAAGGCCCGCCTCCAGCCCGTCCTGGAGAACATCCGGACGATGAAAGAAATGGGAATCTGGATCGAGGTCACGACCCTCGTCGTCCCCGGGCAGAACGACTCTGAAACGGAACTGAAGGGCATCGCGGCCTATCTCGCCTCCGTCGATGTCTCCATACCCTGGCACATCAGCCGCTTTCACCCGCAGTACCGGATGGACCACCTGGAACCCACCCCCATGAAGATCCTGAATCGTGCCTACGAGATCGGCAGGGAAGCAGGCCTTCGCTATGTCTACCTGGGCAATGTTGCCGGGAAGCATAACCACACGTACTGCTATCACTGCGGCAATCTTCTCATCGAGCGTGCCGGTTTCTCCGTGAGTAAGCATCAGACGGAAGGCGACAGGTGCCCGAAGTGCGGGACGGTCCAGGATGGCGTAAGACTGTAGGAGACAGTGGTGAGTGGGCAGTGGCGAGTGGTGAGACGAACCGGACAAATGACGATGAAAGCCGTTCAAATCAACAGGCACAATAAAATACCCGTGAGTGCAACGTTTATCCTGTCGGTGACCGCTGTTTCGGGCTTGTTCGCGGCCTGCATGACCGTCAAAAGCGTTTTGTGGCAGTGCCTGTAGACCCGGATTTATTTTGGACGGCGAGACAGACATCGCCGCAAACCAGATCCCTTTAACCTGTGCTCAAAGCCGCATCAAAGATCCGGAGGGCCTCTTCCTCGCTCACATCGCTCCAGCGTTCGTAGGCATCGGCAACAGCAAAGCTCCATCCGCCCCGGATGTTGGCGCAATACAGACGATCCACTTCGGCGGCCACGCGCCGGACGGCGCCTGCGCTTCCCGTCGGCACGGCAACGACGATCTCTCCTGTCCCGATTTTCTTCAGGGCCTCCACACCCACCAGGAGCGTGAACCCCGAGGCAAGGCCGTCATCGACGAGGATCACCCGCTCTTTGATGAAATCCGGGTAGGGCCGGTTCCCTCGAAATTTCTCGACGCGGCGTTTCACCTTCCCGGCCGTGGCGGTCTTCCCCGCCTCGATCTCTTTCTCCGAGAGGCCGAACCGGGGCAGCAGATCGCGGTTCAGCCGGACCGTGCCGTCGAAGGCAATAGCGCCGTAGCCCGCTTCAGTGTTCCAGGGCAGGGTGATCTTGCTGACAACGGCCACGTCGAGCGGAAAAGAGAGCCTCAGGGCCAGGGCAGCCGCGACGGGGATGCCTCCGGCGGGTATCGCCATGACCAGCGTCCGGGAAGAGCGGAACCCGTCGAGCATGCCGGCGAGGATCTCACCGGCATGAGCCCGGTCACGAAAAACGCGAACGCGATCGCGCAATTCAGGAAGTTCAATAACGTTGCCGGCCACTCTTTCTCCCGCCATCGCACCCCGTCCGGTTTTTTTCTTCCTTGTCAGCAGGGTGGAACGTGATTATCCTATTATCAGCATAACATTTAATCAGGCAGACGAAAATAGCCGTGATGTCCGAAAGTGAGAAAGATTTTTCCCCGGAGACCGTTCGCATCCGCGAGGTGGAGTGCCGTTCCCTTCTGAACAAATCGGGCTTGGCCGACTATGCCGTCAACTGTTACGCGGGATGCGGGCATGGGTGCCGATATTGCTACGCGCGCTTCGCTACCCGTTTCTCGCACCCCGCCGAGAACTGGGGTGGCTTTGTCGACGTGAAGATGAACGCCCGGGTCGTCCTCGAGAGGGAAGTGAAGCGAAAACGCACGGGACGCGTCTTCATGAGTTCCGTCTGCGACGGCTGGCAGCCCGCCGAGTCAAGGTACGGCCTCACCGGCCAGTGCCTGGAATTACTTCTCCGCCACGGATTCCACGTCACCATCCTGACGAAGAACGCCCTTGTCCTTCGTGATCTTCGCATCCTCGAGGGAAAGGCCGACGTCGAAATAGGCGTGACGGTGACAGCGCTGAACGAGAGCGTACGGAAGCTCATCGAACCCGGGGCCTCAACGGCGAAGGATCGTCTTCATGTCCTTGAAGAGGCGCGCCGGAAGGGGATCGAGACCTATGCTTTCGTCGGGCCGCTGTTGCCGGGCCTTTCGGATACCGAGGAAAACCTGTCGGAACTTATGAAAGAAATGAAGGAAATCAGCGTGTCGCACTTCTATGTCGACCGCCTGAATCTGCGTTACGGCGTCTGGCCGGCAGTCAGAACCCTGTTCGAAAGACATTACCCGCAACTGCTGGACGGCTGCCGGAGGGTTCTTTTCAACGCCCCCGAACGCGAGGCTTACACCCGGTGCTTGGCATCGAGGGCCAGGCGGATCGCCAGGGAGCGGGGCATCGAGGACCGGATGATTCTGTGCTTCTGAAAGAATGGAGTCCGTCACACTTTTGTCTTGTCGGGCAGGAAAGACAGTACCGCCTCCAGGGTGTCAGCCTCTTCCGGCCGCTTTTCCCGGATACGGAGGATGCGCGGGAAGCGCACCGACACGCCCGATTTGTGGCGCGATGACCGCTGAATCCCCTCGAAGGCGATCTCGAAGACGAGGGCAGGCGTCACCGACCGCACGGGCCCGAATTTCTCGAGAGTATGCCGACGGATGAAAGAATCGACCTTCAGGATTTCGGCGTCGGTCAGACCGGAATAGGCCTTCGCCACAGGAACAAGCGTTCCTTCATGCCAGACACCGAAGGTGTAATCCGTGAAAAGACCGGCCCGCTTGCCGTGTCCGGGTTCAGCGTAGATCAGGACCGCATCGAGGGTAAAGGGGTTGACCTTCCATTTCCACCAGTCTCCGCAGTGCCGGCCCGCCCGGTAAGGGGAACCCAGTCCTTTGAGCATGAGGCCCTCTGCGTTCCGGTCCCTGCTTTTACCCCGCGCCCCTGTCAGGTCTCCCCATGAGCGGGCTTCGAGGACCGGCGAGAGGAGAAGGGCCCCTCCGCGGGGCCAGAGTGCCGCCCGAACCTCGAGCTTCCGCCGTCGTTCCGAGAGTAGTTCGCCGCGTAGATCCTTGCCGTCATCTTCGAGAAGATCGAAGGCCATGAACGCGGCGGGGAATTCGGCAACGATTTTCTCCCCGGGTCTCTTTCGGCCTATCCTCCTTTGCAGGTTGCTGAACGGGAGAATCGACCCCTTCCTGCAGGACAGTATCTCTCCGTCGAGCACGGTGCCTTCGGGAAGCCTCCCCGCCGCATCTCCTATTTCCGGAAATGTGCCGGTGATCAGTTCTCCGCCCCGCGACCAGAGGAAGGTCTTTCCGTCGCGTCGCAGCAGCTGGGCACGGACCCCGTCCCATTGCCACTCGGCCTGCCAGGCGGATACGGGGCCCAGGGATTCGGGATCTCCCTCCAGGGGATAGGCAAGGAAGAAGGGGAAGGGCCGGCCGGAGTCTTCGGAGTCGCGCGGCGGGGCCAGCAGGTTTTTATAGGAATCGGCCGTCGGGACCCACGATCCGGCGAGTCTCCCGGCGATGACGGTTGCGTCGTTTCCGCTTGACTCCGCGAGGGTCCGGATGAGCGTCATCGTCGAAACGCCCAGGCGAAAGGTCCCGGTGATGACTTTGTTGAAGACAAAACGCCCTGCCTCGTCCAGTGTGCCCCAGGCCTGCAGGACGGCCCTGTGCTTCACCTCCTCGGTCGCCTTCCGGAGGGGGAGAAGCCTCTCTTCAACCCAGGCGTGGAGGGGGGTGTTGTCCTTACCGGCAGAGGGCGGAAGAATAAGGGCGATAGTCTCCGCGAGATCACCCACCGCTTCATAGGATTCATTGAAGAGCCACTCGGGAATCCCTGCCGCTTCGCAGGCCCAGGTACATAGCTTCCGCGGCCGCATCAGCCCCTTGATCTTTTGCCCGCTCAAGAAATAGACGGCCCATGCCGCATCAGCCGGTGTCGTCCTCTCGAAATACCGCCTGAGCGCCGCGACCTTTTCGGTCGTCTTCGTCGTCCTGTCGAGTTCTTCGCATAAATTAGAGAAAAGTTTCATTGGTACGCAAATATGGAAATATGTCGAATATGCTATGTCATAGAATCCCGCCTGTCGGGCATAAGGCTCAAGGCAAAAGGCTAAAGGCCCGGGGCCGAGAGGCGGGGTCCAACATAAAGGTTTCTCTCTGCTTCTCAACTTCTGAACTTCTTAACTTCTCAACCTCTGGTCTTATTCAGTTCTCGCTCTTTTCGTCGGCCGCAAAGGGCGTGTCGAGAGATTTCGCGTCGAGCCCCATTTCCCTGAGCGTCCGGACAACAACGGCGGTGTAACCGTGGCAGACGAGTATCTCTTCGGCCCCCGTTGACGAGATAACCGACAGCAGGCCCGGCCAGTCGACATGATCGGAGAGGACGAATCCCCGATCAACAGACCGGCGACGGCGCAAGCCGCGTATCCGCATCCACCCCGAGGCAAAGCCCGTTGAACAGTCCCTGAAGGGTTTGGTCCACTCCGTTCCGTGCACGAGCGGCGGAGCGACGATGAGCGCGCTGCTGAAGTCCGGTTTTTTACCGGCGAAATCGAGAGAGATGGTATCGGGCAGGGCGACACCGCTTGCCCGGTAGCGGCGGTTCAGTTCCTCCACGGATCGGTGGGTGAAGACGGGCCCGAGAGAAATGTCGAGTCCCATGATGATCCGCTGCGCCTTGCCCGCCGCGTAAGCGTAAAGCAGGCTTGGCCGCCCCGCCGCCCGATTGGCCGACCACCAGGCATTGATGTCCCCGAGGATCTCTTTCGGCTCGGGCCATCGGTAAACGGGCAGGCCGAAGGTCGACTCCGTTGTAAAGGTGTGGCAGCGCAGGACCTCGAGGGGTCCGCAGGTCGGGTCGGTCTGAACCTTGTAGTCCCCGGAGACAACGGTGATGCGCCCCCGGTATTCGATGCGGACCTGTGACGAGCCGAGGATGTGGCCGGCGGGGTGGAGGGAAACCCGGATGCCGTCCAGGTAAGTGTGTTCACCGTAGGGAACGGTCTGGATGGACGCCTCATTGCCCAAACGGAGGCGCAGGATCTGAAGGCCTTCTCTAGCGGCCAGGTACCGCCGGCATTCCCGCCTTGCGTGATCGCCGTGGGCGTGAGTGATAACGGCGCGGTCGACGGGCTGCAGCGGGTCGATGTAAAAATTCCCAACCTCACAATAGAGGCCCTTCTCTGTCATCTGCAGGATTTCGGGATTCATAGTTGGAAGTATGACACACGGGAAGGGCCCTCTTCAACGAACATTTCCCGTTTCGCTCCGGCATTCCCGGGGGGGGCGAGGGGAGGAAACTTTTACCGACTCAAAAATTTACGATAGAAATTCGAAAAAAAGATTGGTATAAATAATAAGTAATCGGTATGAGGCCGGAATAAAAAAGGGAGGAGCGAAGACAATGGCTCAGCTGAAAATCATGCGGGAATCGAACTTGTTGAAAAACCTCAATGACGCCCAACTGGAGAAGCTGGCATCCATCGCCATCAGTGAGAGTCACCCCGCCGGGACACTCCTCTACAAGCAGGGCGATCCGGCCAGCCATTTTTATCTCGTCGAGGAGGGGAAGGTCTTTCTGGAGATGAAGGCGGATATGGGCCCCGCGCGTCCACCCCTTCAGGTGACCACCGATGTAATCACCAGGGGGGAAGGCATGGGCTGGTCGGCCTTCGTGGAACCCCACATCTATACCCTGAGCGCCGTCTGCATGGACGCCACGAAACTCATTTCCTTCGAAGCCGCCAGACTCCGGGAAATCATGGAGAAGGACGCGGCCATCGGATATCAGATGCTGAAGGGGGTCAACAAGCTTCTGGCCTCCCGCCTCAGCCACACGAGGATCCTGCTGGTCAGCGAGAGGGCCCTGGGTCTTCTGACCTCCCATACGGAGTACGCCTGATTACTGTTCGTAAAAGTTAAGTCGCGCATGACAGAAGGCGAGGATTCCCGTCCTCGCTTTCTCTTTGTTCAAAAGGCAAAAGACGCAGGGCCTGCCCATGCCGGGCCAACCCGGTTTTTTGAGGTTGAACCTTCGGTCCTTTCACCCGACACGCAAGAATCATGATTTCATTACAGGGCATATCAAAGCAGTACGGCGGCCGGTATCTGTTCAGGGATCTCACGATCCGCATCAACGAAGGGGAAAAGGTGGCCGTCGTGGGTCCGAACGGAGCGGGCAAGACAACACTCATGAAGATCATCGCCGGGATCGTCGAGGCCGACACCGGACGGGTCAACCGGCCGCGCTCTGCCACGACGGGCTATCTTCCCCAGGAGGCGGTCCGTTACACGGGCCGCACCCTCCTGGATGAAGTAAGGCTTGCCTTCGACGAGATTCTTTCTCTCCACGCGCAGATGGAGGGGCTGAGCGTTGAAATCGCCGATCGGACCGTTGCGGGTGATCCGGATCCCGCGGGGTTGAAGGAACTGCTCTCCGAACTGGGGAAGATTCAGCATCACGTGGAGCACCTGGAGGGATATGACATCGATGTGAAGATCAAGCAGGTCCTGTCCGGGCTGGGCTTCCGGGGACCGGAGTTCGGCCGGATGACGGAGGAGTTCAGCGGCGGCTGGCAGATGAGGATCGAGCTGTCGAAACTCCTCCTGAGAGAACCCACCTGTCTTCTTCTCGACGAACCCACCAACCATCTGGATATCCAATCGCTCCAGTGGCTTGAATCGTATCTTCAGTCTTACGACGGGGCGGTTATCCTCGTGTCCCATGACAGGCGGTTCCTCGATAATCTCGTCGGCCGTGTCTTCGAAATCTCGGCGGGTGCGGTTTCGGAATATGTCGGCAATTACTCCGACTATCTCGGACAGGCGAGCCGGCGCAAGACGCTCCGGGAAGCGGCCTACCGTAACCAGCAGCAGGAAATCCGGCAGACCCTGCGTTTCGTCGAGCGATATCGAGCCGAAAAAACAAGGGCCCGGCAGGCCCAGAGCCGACTCCGGCGGCTCGAGAAAATGGAATTGATCGAGCCGGAAAATGAAGAGGCCGTCATCTCATTCGATTTGCCGGAGCCGCCGCAGGCGAGCCGGGTCGTCATGGAAATCCGGGAGCTTGGCAAATATTACGGGAGCCAGCCTGTTTTCAGTGATCTGTCCATCTCCGTCCAGCGGAGCGACCGGATCGCCCTGCTCGGGGTGAACGGGTCGGGGAAATCCACACTCGTCCGGATCATGGCAGGACTGGAGGATTTCCAGGAGGGCCGGTGCGAGCCCGGATACAAAGCCGTGGTTTCCTACTACGCGCAGAACCAGGCGGAGGCGCTCGACCCGTCGAAGACGGTTCTCCAGACCCTGGAAGAGGTGGCGACAAAGGAGACGAACACCCGCCTGAGAACCCTCCTCGGATCCTTTCTCTTCCGGGACGAGGATGTCTTCAAACCCGTTTCCGTTCTTTCCGGCGGCGAGAAGAGCCGGCTTGCCCTGGCCAAGATGCTCCTGGTGCCTGCCAATCTTCTTCTTTTCGACGAGCCGACCAACCATCTGGATCTGCGGTCCAAGGAGGTGCTCAAGAGGGCCCTGGAGAGCTTTCCCGGCGCCTACATCATCGTATCTCATGATCGGGACTTTCTGGACGGCCTGGTGGGCATGGTCTGGGAGATGGAAGAGGGCGTGCTGCGGGTTGCCTACGGTTCCGTGGACGAATATCTCGAAAAAAGCCGACTCGCCGATGACGATAAGACCGTACGGCGGGACACGGCGGGCAGGGCGATCAAGGCGATTAAGGGTCACTCCCCCCTTCACCTCGAAAGAATGCGCAAACGAGACGAGGCAAAGAAGAGGCAGGAGCGCTTCGACCGTCTGAAGCCCCTGAAGGACGAACTTGAGGGACTCCAGCGTGAAATCGGGGCAGGAGAGGCAAAGAAAAAAGAGATGGAGGCTCTTTTCGCTGACGGGAAGATCTACCAGGACGAGAAAAAGACACGGGCGGCCGCTGTCGAGTACCGGGAGCTGACGGCCCGCCTCGACACCCTTTACGTCGAATGGGAGGAGATCCAAAACCGGATCGATGCGGTTGAAACAGAAGGATGAAGGGCGAATGTCCGTTGCGGATCGCCCGCAATGAAAACATAAAAAAGGGGAACGTCTGTTCCCCTTTTTTGCGCTGTTCACGTTTTCTGCCGGAAATGCCGCCTCACCCTTCGGATGAACCGCAGGACCCCGCGCACCCGCCGCAGCCGTCGGCCGCCTTCAGGTTGGATTCGATGATGTAGCCGGCGCCCCGGGGTGTTTCCATGAAATCGATCTTGAGGGGTTTCACCATCTCAAAGAGTTCCTTTTCGATCATGAAGGTCAGGCCATTGACCTTGAAGGTCTCGTCGCTTTCGTTTGACTCGTCCAGAGCCATGCCGAGCGCGGGACCGGATCACCCCCCCTGCTGGAGAAAAATGCGGATAAACGGTTTTTCCGTTCGCGACTTGAAGAATTCGTTGAACTTCTCTTCCGCCTTTGCCGTAACTTCGAACATTCGAGCCTCCTGATGAATTGGTATCATTAAGGTACACATTAATTATACCTTGTCAACGTCAATTTGTTAGGATAAAAAAGCTGTTTCTGAATGTGACCGGCCTGTGGGGCGGCGGGTGTTGGAAGAAAATGCATTGCCTGATATACGAAGAAATTTCGGCCTGTGGCTTGCCATGTTCACCGCCTCCAATAGGGCAACCCATTGAAATCATTATTATAAATAAAGGCTAAGAAGCCCTCGGCCCGGGAGGGCCGCCGTTCGCCCCGGCTGGGACATGGAATCACCTTGCCGGTGGATGTCGTCTACGGAATGCTCAGGTTTCTCCAGGAGAGAAACAGGGGTTTTAAGACTTCGCATCGGGGGTCCCTGGGTGATACTGCTCGTCCATCCGCCCGTCTCCAAACCCTGTGAACCGCCCGCCGGCATTGCAAAGATTGCCGGTTTTCTGCGGAATCGTGCCCGAATCCGGTGTTCCCTCCTCGACGCGAACCTGGCGGGACTCACACACTTCCTCCGGCGGGACAGTCCGGCATCGGATACCTGGACTGAGAGGGCGAAACGCAGCCTTTCCGCCCACCTTGACACGCTCCGGGACTTCCGGACGCGCAGCCGCTTTGCCCGTTACAAACATGCTGTTTATGATCTCAACCGGCTTCTCTCGGTGTCCGATCCGTCGGGTGAGCAGGCCTTGAGCCTTGCCAACTTCGCTCACCGGAAATTTTCCCCCCTGCGGAGTGCCGATCTCCTCCGGATGGCGGGTAGACCCGAAGAGAACCTTTTTCACGCTCCCCTCCAGGATCTCCTCGACGATGCAATCGACCGGCATCACCCCTCCCACGTGGGGTTCTCGCTCAATTACCTCAGCCAGGCCCTCTGCACCTTTGCCATGGTCGGCATGGTGAAGAGGCGTCATCCCCATATCCGGGTGATCCTCGGCGGGGGACTGGTCACTTCCTGGATGCGGCGGCCCGGTTGGGGGAATCCCTTCGACGGCCTTGTCGATCACATGGTCGAAGGGCCTGGGGAACAAAAGCTCTCCGCCATCCTGGGTGCGAAGATTCAACGGGGGGAGGGGGAGGTTGTCTGCCCGCCCGATTACAACGCCATGCCTCTCGATGCCTACCTTTCACCGGGCGGGATCCTTCCCTACAGCGCCTCGAGCGGCTGCTACTGGGGCCGCTGCCTTTTCTGTCCCGAAAGGGCCGAAGGAAACCCTTACGTACCCGCCTCTCCGGGACAGGTCTTGCGTGAAATCGGAATTCTGGTCGCCAGGCACCGGCCGGCGCTTGTCCATTTTCTCGACAATGCGTTGAGCCCGGCGCTCCTCCAGGCACTCGCCGGCGGGCCTCTCCCTGTTCCGTGGTACGGATTTGCCAGGGTGACGGAACATCTGGCCGATGAGGATTTCTGCATGAGGCTCAAGCAATCGGGCTGCGTGTTGCTTCAGATCGGTCTCGAGTCAGGGGACCAGGGGGTTTTAAATGCTCTTCAAAAGGGCGTGGATCTCTCAGTGGCACGAAAGGTCCTCCGGTGCCTGAAGAAGGCCGGCATTGCCGCCTATGTCTATCTCCTCTTCGGGACGCCGCCGGAAACGCCTACGGGGGCCGTAAAGACACTCCGGTTCACCGTGGAGATGAGTGAATGCATCAGCTTTCTCAATGTCGCGATCTTCAATATGCCGGCCCGGGGGCCGGAAACGGAAGACTACAGAACTTCACCATTTTACGAGGGAGATCTTTCCCTCTACAAAGATTTCGTTCATCCCGCCGGATGGGATCGTAAGGCCGTTCGCGCGTTTCTAGACAGGGAATTCAGGAAGCATCCGGCGATAGCGGCCATCCTTCGCCGCGACCCCCCTATTTTCACCTCCAATCACGCCCCCTTTTTTACATTGCCTGTTGCGTCTGCTGCAACGGGTTCGTCGGGGCATGAACCAATCGCCTGAGGCGGCGTCATCGATTTCGCTTGCAAAATGATGGCAGAACAGGCTATAGGATACCGAAATATCTTGTGAATCAGCCTTGAAAAAATATCCGCCGGTTTTCTTTTTAGGCTCAATTCTTGCTCAGGTTGTCCTTGAAATATAATCTGTTGAAACGACCGGCTTTTTGGAAATTTTTCAAGGCATTCACCCCTTCTGTCGATAAATAAATGTGCGTTGTGAATAGCCGGTGGCCGAGAGAGGTGACATGGGGATCCGGTGAAATCAGGGTCCTTCCCGGGCCGGGGGGCTGAAAAAGGGTTGGGTTCTGGAGAGATAAAATGCAGCAAAACGTGAATGTTCGGGAACAGATCGAACAAAACGGCTTGATCATCATCGCCGTGGCCATGGCCCTCATTTACTGGTGGTTTGATTCCATGGTGACGGACCAGGTCCTCATTCGCGTTCTCGTCGTTTCCCTCATCTTCATCTACGGCATCTTCACCCAGTACCTCATCAACTCCAGAAAGCTCGCTGAAATAGAGCTGCAGAGGGCCCACGACGAACTCGAGCGGCGTGTCAAGCAGCGCACCGCCGAGTTGATTCTGGCAAACGAAGAGCTGAAGCGTGAAGTCCGGGAACGCAAGCAGGCCGAGGAGGAGAAAAAGAAACTGGAAGACCAGCTCCTTCACGCCCAGAAAATGGAGGCTCTCGGGACCCTGGCGGGCGGCATCGCCCACGACTTCAACAACCTGCTCCAGGCCATTTCAGGCTATACACAGCTTCTCTTGATGAAAAAAGACCAGACGGATGCCGACTACGGGAAGCTGGAGGTGATACACGGGACGGCCCAGCGCGCAAGCGAACTGACGCGGCAGCTCCTGATCTTCGGGCGGAAAGTGGAAACGAAGTTGAAGCCCCTCGATCTGAACCACGAGGTCAGGCAGGTCGCGCGGATCCTGGAACGGACGATTCCCAAGATGGTCACCATCACGCTGAAACTTGCCGACAATCTCAAGGTCGTCAGCGGCGACGCCGGTCAGCTCGAGCAGATCCTGATGAACCTCGGGGTGAATGCCCGCGATGCCATGCCTGAAGGGGGACAACTCACCTTCCAGACGGAGAACGTGACCCTGGCCAAGGGTTACTACACGGCGCTTCTCGGTGCGCCGCCCGGGGAATACGTCCAGCTCACGGTCGCTGACTCCGGCCTGGGGATAGACAAGGAGATCCTCAAGCACATCTTTGAACCCTTTTACACCACCAAGGAAGCCGGGAAGGGCACGGGTCTCGGTCTTGCCATTGTATACGGCATCGTGAAGAGCCACAACGGGTATGTCCGCTGCACCAGCGAAAAAGGCGGCGGGACGACCTTCAAGATCTACTTCCCCATTTTCAAGGCTGAAGGGGTGGATGCCGTAGCGGAGGCCAAGAAAGAATCCGTCATGCCCCGGGGGGCGGAGACCATCATGCTCGTGGATGATGAGAAGGCCGTCCTTGACATCGGCAAGGAACTCCTGACGCAATACGGATACCGGGTTCTCACGGCTGAGGGCGGCGAGAAGGCGGTGGAGATGTACGTCCAGAACAGGAGCGGGATCAAGCTCGTCATTCTGGACCTCATCATGCCGGGGATGGGCGGAACGAAGTGCTACAAGGAACTTCGCAGAATCAACCCGGACCTCAAGGTGATCATCTCGAGCGGTGCCGCTTCCGAGGAGCAGGTGAGGGAAACCTTCGAGGTGCCGCCATCCGGGTTCATCAACAAGCCCTACCAGTTCAAGGACATGCTGACGAAGGTGCGGGAGGTCCTGGACCACCCCAATTAACCCGCACCCGCAATCGCCGTGTATGTCCCATACCCCGCGGTGCCTCCTGCCCTTTTTCATCGTGGGGTGAAGTTCATGACCATAAGCCCGCCGCGGAGGAGACCAAAGCACATGCTCTGGTCCTTCATCATCGTTCCCCTCTCAGTCTACCTGGCCTTCACGGCAGCTGTCTGGGTTCTGCAGCCCAAGCTTCTCTATTTCCCGGAACGCGAATACGATGCCACGCCCGAGACGATCGGCCTTTCCTACGAGTCCGTCTCTTTCAAAACGGCCGACGGCGTGAAGATTCACGCGTGGTACATTCCCGCCGGGAAGTCCAGGGGGGCCGTACTCTTCTGTCACGGAAACGCCGGTAACATCTCCCACAGGCTCTTTTTTATCGATCTGCTGAACCGAATGGGGATGAGCGTCCTTATCTTCGACTATCGGGGCTACGGCTTGAGCGAGGGGAAACCCTCGGAAGAGGGGACCTACCGGGATGCGGAGGCGGCCTGGGATTACCTCGTGACGGAGAAGAAGTTCAGCCCAGCCGAGATCGTGATGCTCGGCCGGTCCATGGGCGGTTCCATAGCGGCGAGGACCGCACGGGATCGCAAACCGGCCGCGCTTATCGTGGAGTCGACCTTCACTTCCGTCCCGGACATCGGGGCCGAGGTCTATCCCTATCTCCCCGTCCGGTGGCTCTCGAGATATGATTACAACACCCTCGAATTTCTGAAAGGGGTCTCCTGTCCGGTCCTCGTCATTCACAGCCCCCAGGACGAGATCATCCCCGTCCATCACGGAAAGCGCCTTTACGAGGCGGCCAACCCGCCCAAAGAGTTTCTGGAAATCAAAGGAAGCCACAACGAAGGTGCCGTCATTTCCGGAGGACTCTACACGGGGGGCATCGACGCCTTCATCGCCCGGTACGTGAAGCCCTGAATGATGAGCCCCGAGCGAGGGGTATATTTTGCTTTCTCGCGGATGAAAATACCCGGCGGGCTTTTCTGACATTCCCCCCTGAGACGTCATTTTGTTGACGTTTTTTCTCTCTGACTTCCACGCGGAACTCCCCCGTGTGTAAAATGTCAAAAATCCTTGTATTTCGGCTTCTTCTGTGACCGTTGGAGGGTATGTTGTCGTATTGGCACGAATTCTGTATATTTGTTGGGAAAAACGCCCGTAGTGTCTATTTTAACAAGGTTTTGGATGTCTTGAGGAGGCATAAATAATGATGAAAAGGACAGCCAACCAGAGTTCGGACACCTTCGACCTGATCTACGAAAGACGCAAACTCGAGCGATTCAATCTTGAGGTTCCGGCCAGGATTGAGATTTTAGCCCGGGAGGAAGAGGGGGAGGCCGTTTTCGAACTGAACACGAAGGACGTGTCAGCCGGTGGCGCCTATTTCCGAACGAAGAAAGCGCTGCCCGAGGGTACGCGAGTGAGAATCGACATCATTCTTCCCCTGGACCGGCTGCGCAAATTAAAGGACGCCTGCAAGGGACTCATCAAGGTCACGGGAACCGTTCTACGGGCTGAACCGACGGGAATGGCTGTCTGCTTTGACGAGGGATATCTGATTACACCCTTTGGCGAACGCCTGAGCTGAAGCTGTCTGCACAAAGTGACCCGATACAATAAATGAGAAGCAGGGCAAGTGCCCTGCTTTTTTTGCGTCCTTTTGCAGCCCTGCCCCGCCGGAAACCGGGGGTAAAAGGAGGAGGGGAAATACCCCTTCAAGGCGGGCAGCCAAGGAGGGTAAGCTGCGAGCCTTCGGATCCGGCAGGGCTGGGGCGAGTTCACTAGTGCGGACGAGAGTTTTGAGAATGGAAAAAATATAACGCAGAATGAGTGTGAAACGGATTCAACTTAAATATAATACATTTTATAGAAAAAGCAATACCTCCCCCGAACATTTATACCTCCCGAGAGAAAAACCACCGGCAGTGCCCCCGGACATTCATGTGAAATTCAGCAGGTTCAGGAAGCCCGGCTCGCTGCTTTCCCGATTTGGTTCTCCCCCGCCGGACGGAATTTTGATCTTCCATCTGCCTGAAAAAACAGATATGATGCCTGCGTTCTATGTGGGAGTGCTTCCTGTCATTCTTTCCCGGGAGATTCGAGAAGCCATGAAATACGCGAGCGAGACAGTCACGATCAAGCAGTATTCAACGGAAAAAGTCGGGGACGGTGCGGTTCTTTTGAGTGTGCTCAGCGTGGGGCACAGCTTTGTCTTTCTCAGGGTCGGCGCCATCGGACTCCCGAACCGCGACGAACGCCTCAACATAGGTGAGTTTCTGAATTTCACCGCGGGCGAGAGCGTCCAGTTCGAAATCCGGCTTCTCTCCGTCGCGGGATTCGACACGGCGACCTTTCTGGTGACTCGAATCCAGTAACCCCCTTCGGGTCATCTTTCCCGCTTCCAAAAAACCTCGAGGCTCGGGGAGAAATTCAAGGGATCGCCCTTTGACTACTCAGTGCTTGAGCGGCTTCCATTCGCCGTCAGCGTCTTGTTCAGCGCTGGCGGGCCCGTAATCACGACAGGTTGTCGCCGCCATTCCGAAAGACCGTCAGCACAGGGTCATTCTCGGCGAGGTCCGGGTTTGGCGGAAAGAGAGAGAGGGGTGACGGTGTCAGAAAGGAGTTGTCATTGAAGACCTTTGAAGAGAAGGAACTGTCCGAGTTCACAGGACGGGACGGAAAGCCCGCGTATGTCGCCCACCAGGGCCGGATCTTCGACGTCAGCGGAAGCAAAATGTGGAAGGGGGGCCTCCACATGAAGAGGCACCATGCCGGACGGGATCTTTCGGGCGATATTCACGCGGCCCCCCACGGCCCCGAGGTCTTCGAGCGGTATCCCCAGGTTGGTATCCTGAGGGCGGACTCACCGGAGAGACCGATGCCGGCCATTCTGTCGAAACTCCTTCATCGCTTCCCCCTTCTCAGGCGCCATCCCCACCCCATGATGGTCCATTTCCCCATCGTTTTCATGTTTGCCCTGTTCGTCTTCGACGGTCTATTCCTGCTCACCGGCGCCGGAGACTTCGAGACGACGGCCATGCACTGTCTGGCCGCGGGCCTGCTCACCACCCCGGTGGCGATTGCCACGGGTTATTACACCTGGTGGCTCAACTACCTCTCAAGACCGATACGCGCCGTCACGATAAAGAAAAACCTCTCCTGGGTTCTTCTCCTCGCTTCTGCCGCAGCCCTGGCCTGGCGGATCTGCGACCCGCAAGTCCTGTCGACGGCAGGGCCCGGCCGGATCCTGTACGCCGTCCTGGCCTTTGTCCTTTTCGCTCTCACCGTGGTCATTGCCTATTTCGGCGGACAGCTCACCTTCCCCCATGAAGATTGACGGCCAGAGTCGCTTCCGTGCAAGGTTCGCGGTCCGGCGGTGAGGGTCCGGGCGGCCGGGTGCGGCAGGTCTTATTTCCTGGCAAGCTTGGATGGGGATGTGAGAAGGGCCTTGAGGTGCAGGGGATCCACTTCGTAAACCCACTTTTCGTGGATTTTGTTGAAGGCGACTGCCCCGTCCCGGGCGAGCAGAAGGGATTCTTTTGTCTTGAGGGAATGCGGGGATTCGTCCTTGTAGATGATGATTTCACCGGCCGGTTTCGAATATTCGGCCTGGGCTTTCATGTAGCACCGGTCTCCTCTTTCGGCAAAGTCGATCTGGTAGGTTGTCCGGTCTTTTTTCGTCAGATGCAGCTTCGTGTCGAAACGAAGATCCTTGAGGTCCTCCTCTCTGAAAACGTTTTTGATCTTCAGGTCCAGCGATGCGGCCAGAATTTCGTCGATGCGCCGTTCATCCTGCCGCGCATCGCGGGGGAGGCTGTTCAGGAAACCGCTGCCGTCGCGGATGTCGATGGTGTAGTGATCGGGGTTTGTGGAAACGGACAGCCTGGTATATTCCCTGGGATTGGCGGAGACGATCTGCTTCTGGATGTAGTCCGTGTAGGCGAAGCTGATCGGGGGGATGACCTTGCTGCTGATGTAGACCGTGTCATCGTCCTCGAGCCGGATGTATTTGCCCGGGGCCCCTTCGCTCCTTTTCCCGATGACGACCCCTGCCATTTTCCGGTCGACCTCGTCAAAGAGCCGGATGACCGTGGAACCCTGATCGGTCGTGACGCCCAGGGCGTCATGATTCTGCTTCTGGGAGGTCACTTTCTCCACGGACTGGATATCGGTGAGGAGGCCGAGGAGTTCATTCATTTTTTCGTTGGCGGCGGGATAGCCGTACCAGGTCGTGATGACGAAGCTGTTTCCGAACCGCTTGAACTGGATGGCGTATTCGCTCGATACGATGTGGATGCCGTGAACCTTTTCCGGGTTGAACCCCTGCAGGAGGTATTTCCCCGCCGCCGGGGGGGCGGTTCCTTTCCAGCGGTCCGTTGCGGCCAGGAAGACCGTCAGGGCGGAGAGGATCACCGCCGCAGCGCCGAGCAGGATGAGGCGACGGTTACTGATCATAGGGATCTCCAGACCATGTTTCTCTTCTTCATGGCGCGATAGGCGGACACGATACCCGCCGTGATGAGGACAAGGACGGGCGCGAAGAGCATGTAGGATACCTTCAGCATGGAAATGAGGGTGTCTACCTCCTGCCGCTTGTCCTCGCTGAGATCCCACAACTCCCGTCTCTGTGCGGCGATCCTGCTTTCGATCTCCTTTTTCCTGTTGAGGGCCTCGTTTTTCAGGAGGGGCACCTGATGATCCTCCGATTTCCTTTCCAGCAGGGCGAGCTGCTTCTGGGCGTTGGATATGTTGGACTTCAGGAGCCAGATCTTGTGGCTGTTGGCCGCGTCGAATTTCGCCTCGATGTTGTCGATCACTTTGAAGGGCCGGATGTACTCTCCCCTTGTCCGGACGCCCGCAAGCGTTCCGGTGCCGAGGAGCTCCTCCATCGTGTTCAGGAGCAGATTGTTGTTACCCGCGGCGAGGCCCGTATCCGAAGGGTTTTCGTTGTCCAGAAAGAGGTTGCTCACCATGTCCACGTCGGCGTAGACGACAATGGTCGTCATGTCTTTTGATTTTATCAGCCCCCGGGCGGCCGTTTCCGGTTTGCCCGGCTTTTCGGTTCCCGGGTTCGACGGCGTGCTCTCCCCGGCGGCATTCCCGGGAAAGGCTGTGTCGAATCGGCCTGTGAGTTTCGTGGCGAGGATCAGCGGCTCCCTGCCGCCCTTGAATTTTTGCATGAGGATGTCCGGATCCGGCTGGTGCAGATCCAGCTCCCCCGTCTTTAAAAGATTTGCCGAATCCGTTGTGAGCAGGAGCGTCCGGGCCCTGACGTTCCTCACCTCACGCACCTTCAGGTGGCCTGCGTTGAGCACCTTGACATTGTCAAGCTTGGCCGTGATCGGTTCATTGCGGTTCAGGGCGGAGCCGGAGAGGCTCAGCAGTGTGATGAGCTTTCTGTTTCGTTCCCCCTCCGAAAATTGCACCATGCTCCCGAGGTTCGGATCGGCGACAACGGCATCCGGGTCCATTTCAAGCCCCCAGGCGCCGAGCAGCCGGCTGAAGCCCCAAGATTGTTGTCTGTTCCTGGAGGCCGATCCCGGGGCAGCTCCCCCGGACATGGCGTCGGAGGTGAAGCAGGGGTCGACAAATACGGTCAGTTTTCCGCCCTTCATGACGTAGTGATCGATGGCGTACAGCGTCCGCTCGTGGAGGTTTTCGGGATGCACGATGAGGAGGGCATCGACGTCATCAATCTCCTCGACGTCGGAACGAAGCGGCACGAGGCGGTAGTCCTGCTTCAGTTGCCCGATGAGGTTCCAGGCCCCGGGGGTTTTCTTTCCCTGCATCCGGAGCATCTTCGCCATGTAGGGTGAAGCGGTGCTGCCGAACAGGTCGATGGACGAGAGAACGCCGATCTTCTTGCGGTTTCGCTGCGTGGCGTTGTAAATCGTCCTGCTGATGTCATATTCGAGAAGCCCCTGTCGGTCCAGGGTGAAAAAGGGGATCGTTTTTTCCTGCCCGAATTCCGTCAGGAGCACCATGCCGAAGAAAAAACGCTCCTCGTTCGTCACGGGCTCGCTCGGCAGCCCGTAGCGGACGGCTTCGGCCGCCGCCTCCGAATCCGGTCTCGGATCGATGAATTCCAGGCGGATCTTGCCGCCCGACAGCTTGGCGTACTCTTTCAGGAGGTCCCGGACGTAGGCGTAGTAGTTGTTGTAGAGCCGCATGGATTCGGGCCCCTTGAGCGCGGCGGCCTGCGAGTAGAAGAGCTTCAGGGTGACCGGCTCCGAAAGCCCGCTGATGATGTCCCGTGTGCCGTCCGACAGCGTGTAGAGCCCGTTGTCGGTCAGATCGACGCGGAGGGATCGGCTCAGGATGCTCGAGATCGTGATCGCGCAAAAGGTGATGACGCCGATCAGCAGAATGGCTGCGGTGGCCCTGAGGGTCGCTCTCATGCCGGCTCCTTTCTGACCTCAAGGATGATCATCGCGCTCAGGAGCCATCCCGTTATGATGCAGGCATAAAAGGCGAGATCATTGAACTCCAGGACCCCCCGCTTGATCGAGTCGAAGTGGCCGATGAAACTCAGGTTCGCAACGGCCTCGACCATGGAGAGGGGCAGGAGGGACGAGAGCGTGTTCAGGAAAGCGGGCTGATCCGCCGAGGCGAAGAACCCGCAGATGAGCACCGAGAGGATGAAGCTCTCGATCTGGCCGCGGGTCATGGCCGAGCAGAAAATGCTGATGGCCAGATAGCAGCCCGAGAGCAGAAAGGCCCCCAGGTATCCCGTCGCGATGACCCACGGGTCGGGCTTCCCGAGAAGGCTGACCACGACGGGAAGCGGCAGGGTCATGATGAGCGCGATGACGAGAAAGCCCCAGGCAGCGAGAAACTTTCCGATGACGGCGCCGCGGATCGTGACAGGCAGCGTGAAGAGGAGTTCAATCGTCCCCGATTTTTTTTCCTCGGCGAAGACGCGCATGCCCACCGCGGGGATGAAGAAGATGAAAAGGATCGGCAGGATTGAGAAAAAGGGCTGAAGGTCCGCCTGGCGAGCCTCGAAAAAGCGGCCCTTGATGGTCAGAAAGCTGCTCAGGAGGAGGAAGACCACGAGGTAGACATAGGCCACCGGCGTCGTGAAATAGCTTTTCAACTCGCGCTTGAGGATGGCGAAAAAGACCGGCATCGTCCTAATCCCCTGTGGCCTGTCTGAAGAATGTGTCGATCTTGCCGCGACCCTTTTCCCTGAAATCTTCGGGTGTCGAATCGCTCACAACGGACCCTCTGTGCACCATGAGCGCGCGGTTGCAGATCGCCTCGAGTTCCTCCAGCATGTGCGTGGAGATGATGATGGATTTGTCCCCGGACATTTTGATAATCAGTTCCCGGATTTCCATTTTCTGGTTCGGGTCCAGTCCGATCAGCGGTTCGTCCAGGATCAGGACCGGGGGGTCGCTCACCAGGGTCTGTGCGAGGCAGACCCTCCGCTGGAATCCCGCCGAGAGGGTGTCGATCCGCTGGTAAAAAACCTCGAGGAGATCGCACATCCCCGCCACGCGGATGGCCTCGTTCCTGCGATCCTCGCGATGGACGCCCTTCACCTCGCAGATGAAGTTCAGGAAGGACTGAACCGTCATTTCGCCGTAAAGGGGCGCCCGCTCCATGAAGTACCCGATGGACCGGCGCACCTGAAGCGATTGCTCCCGGATGTCGTGGTTGTTGATTATGGCTGTGCCGTCGTCCGGCGTGATGAAGCAGGCAAGCATGCGGAGCGTCGTCGTCTTTCCGGCCCCGTTGGGCCCGATGAACCCCAGGATGTCTCCCTTTCTCACATCGAAGGAGATGCTGTTGACGGCAACGATATGTCCGTATGATTTCTTCAGTTTATCGACGCGAATCAATACACGCACCTCGCCGCAGAACGCTGCACTGAAGACGTCTATGCAAGAAGGATGCTAACTCTTCGGACGGGTGGCCGGGCGCTCGAAGGATCCGTGAATTCACGGGACATTCGCCTGTTTCTCCCTTTTGCGGAGGTTCCCCCTGCAGGAAAAATACCAGTCCCTCTCCGGACGTTTCTCTTAAGAAAATCAATGAGAAAGGCGCGGGACATTTCGGTTGATGGAACCCCCGTGCTGTGGTAGAAGCACGGCGATGCTGAACGTGGGCCTGACAGGGGGGATTGCAAGCGGAAAATCCACGGTCGTGAGGATGCTCGTGGAGAAGGGCGCCTTCGTCGTCGACCATGACCGGCTCGCCCACATGGTCTACGAGCCGGGCGGCCCCTCTTACGGGGCCATTATAGCCCGTTTCGGTCGCGAGGTTTTGGCACCCGGGGGGAAAATCGACCGGAAAAAGCTCGGCGAGATCGTCTTTAAAAATTCCGGGAAACTGCAAGACCTGAACGCCATCGTACACCCCGTCGTGCTTGCGGAATGGAAGAAGCGGCTCGCGGAGATTGAAAAGCAGAACCCCGCCGCCATCGTCCTCTCCGACGTCCCTCTTCTCATCGAGGTGGGCTGGCAGGACCGTGTCGATCTTGTCCTTCTCGTCTATGCCTCACCCCGGCTCCAGGTCGAGAGGATCATGAAGCGGGATGGGTATACGGAGAAGGAAGCCCGGGCGCGGGTTGACGCACAGATGCCCATGGAGGAAAAGAGGCGGTATGCCCACCTCATCGTCGAGAACAACGGCATCCTGGAGGATCTTCAGAAACAGGTCGACGCCGTCTGGGTAGAGCTTGTCAGGAGGGAAAGGGAGAAAAGATTGAAATCGAGTGGCAGGTGATTGGGCCGAAAAAGGGGACACGAAAAAGGGGACAGGCTACTTTATTAGGAGACCGTTCATAAAAGACAGGGCATAATATGAAAAGTTAAAATGGCATTCATTTAACTCAAAATTCAAAATTCAAAACTCAAAATTGAAGCAGGTGTGCGGGAGGTTTCTCATGATAGGGAAAAACGTCGTAACGGATTTCAGTTCAAAAGCCAGGGAGCCGGTCATTGACCCGACAGCTTACGTGCACCCCCTGGGGCTCGTGATCGGGAACGTCACCATCGGGAAGAATGTCTTTGTCGCGCCCTTCGCGGCCGTTCGGGGGGACGAGGGCCAGCCCCTGTATGTCGGGGAGGACTCCAATGTGCAGGACGGCGTTGTCATCCACGCCCTCGAGACGGAGGAGCATGGCAAGGTTGTGGAAAAAAACCTCGTCGAGGTCGGGGGAAAGAAGTGCGCTGTTTACGTGGGGAACCGCGTGTCGCTGGCTCACCAGGTCCAGATTCACGGACCGGCCTTTGTTCTGGACGACACCTTTGTGGGGATGCAGGTCCTTGTATTCCGATCGCAGGTCGGCATGAACTGTGTCATCGAGCCAGGCTGTATCCTCATGGGCGTGAAGGTTGCCGACGGGAGGTATATCCCCGCGGGCACCGTCCTCAAATCTCAGGCCGATGCCGACAAACTGCCCGTCATCACCGACGATTATCCCCTTAAGAGTCTCAACAAAGGGGTGATCCACGTCAACAAGGCCCTGTCAAAGGGATACGCCGCAGCCGACAAGAAGAAGTAATCACGCCACGCGAACCCCCTTCGCTCCGGGCAATGAAGCGAGGGGGTTTCTCTATCTGACCTTTGTCTTCTTGATCCTTTTGCTCATGCCGAGCATTTCGTCGGCTTTCCTGAGAAGCGCGGCCGCGTCACCCACGTTCCGGTCCTTGTTTGTGGCCACGCCACAGCTGAGCGACAGGGTCACGCTGGTGTCGCCGCGGCGCATCGGGTTGGTGAGGAAGAAGGTCTGTATGCGGTCGGCGAAGCGCAAAGCGTCCTCGCCTTCCGTGCTGGGAAGGATGACGACGAACTCATCCCCCGCGAACCTCGCGACGACGTCGCTCTGCCGGCACATAACCATGAGATGCACGGCCGCGTATTTCAGTGCTTCGTCGCCGAAGTCGTTGCCGTAGCGGTTGTTCAGCTCCTTGAAGTTATCCAGATCCAGGAAAACAATCGAGAGGGGCGCCCCGTAGCGGTCGGCACGGCTGAACTCCCGCTTGAGAGCCTCCTCGAGAACACGGCGGTTCAGGAGCCCCGTGAGGGGATCCTGGAAGGCGAGCATCCGCAGTTTCTCCTGGGCCATGACGTTGGCAAGACAGATGGACACCTTCACGGCAAGCTGCTCCAGGAGGGTCGTTTCCATTCCGGGGGCGTAGCGCTGGTCCGACGAATCGGCCAGATTGAGGCTCCCGATGACCTCCCGATCCAGGGTGAGGGGGGCAATGGCAAGGGATCGGATCTTCTTTCGGCCCTGCTCGGGGAGAACCGGATCGTAATCCTTGAGGTTGTCGTTGACCAGCACGGGCGAACGCTGGTGATTCGTCAGGCGCGCGAGGCTATCCTTTGTGATCGTCCGCAGGTTCTTCCGGACGGCCGGGGGGGGCTCGATGGTCTCCAGGAGCTTGAGCGGCTCGCTTCCCTCGATCAGGGCGATCCAGACGTAGGGGATTTCGAATTTTTCCCGGATTTCCCTGAGGAGCCTTTGAAAAAAATCCTTGAAATGGCGGATGGTGAGGATACTCGTTTCTATCTCGAAGAATTTCCGGGCGATCTCCTCGTTGCCGCAAATGACCTGTAGCAGTTGATCGACATCCTTGATCGGTTGCCTTCGGGTCATGGCGTCTTCTTCAATTCCTCGAGGATCTTCGGGACGACGTCGTAGAGATTGCCGACGATGCCCAGGTCTGAGGCGCCGAAAATAGGCGCGTTCTCGTCCTTGTTGACGGCGGCGACGACCTTGGCGCCGCGGATGCCCGTCATGTGCTGGATCTGGCCGGAGACCCCGAGGCCGATGTAGAGTTCGGGCTTCACCGATATGCCGGAAAGGCCGATGCAGAGCTCTTCCGGAAGCCAGTGGAGCTCTTCAGATATGGGGCGGGTACAGCCGACCTCGCCGCCGAGTGCCCGGGCAAGTTCAGTCACCAGCGAGAGGTCTTCCTTCTTGTCGAATCCCCGGCCGGCACAGACGACCACGCGGGCGTCGGGCAGGTTGGTGGCTTTCCGTTCCTTCGCTTTCTTTTCGACCACACGGGCCGTTGATGGCGGCGCCGCGGGGAGCTCACGGACTCGACCCTCCCGGCCGCTTTCCTCCTTCGCCGGCTGAAAGGTTTTGGGCGGGATGGCGGCTATCGCGGGTTTCGTGGTGAAGGTCACCTTTTGAACGGCCGCCCCCCCGTAGGCGAGGCGCTCCGCCTCGAAGGTCTTTGATGCCCTCTCGAACCTTATGGCGACACAGCCGCCGCACAGACCCGAATCGAGCTTTGCCGCAACCCGGGCGGCAAGATCCTTGCCGCGCATGGACGCGGCGAAGAGCAGGATATCGGGGTCCGCCTTTGACGCTTCCCCGGCGATAACGGGGATGAAGGCGTCGAGCGACTGCCCCTCCTGGAGAGGGGGAAGAAAGAGGATTTCGTCCGCCCCGTGCGAGATGTAATCCTTTGCCTGCTCCCGGTCTCCCGCGAGGAAGGCGGAAAGCGTTGTCCCCATCTCGGCGGCAAGGCTTTTGCCGATACCGAGGAGTTCCAGCGTCAATTCCCTGTTTTCCCCGAAAACCCAGACACCGGCCATTTCTTCACCTCCTATTTGAGCACGCCTCTTTTCTTGAGCCCGTCGACAAATCGGCGGATCTCCGCGGCATCGACGCCGAACTTTTCACAGGTCCGCTCCATCAGGACGGCCGCAAGCACCAGGGTTCTCAGCGAGGGATCGGGGACCACCGAGAGATCCTCTTTCTTGACCGTCACTACGGTTTTTTTGGAAGCCATGAGCGTATCCTTCACGCCCGGGATCCTCGGGATGTTGATGTCGGGAAGGACCGTGGCGAGAGCGGGGAGCGTCGCCTCGACGATTTCGACCCCCTCCTCGACCCGTCTCTCGGCAATGATCTTTCCTCCATCCAGGCTGATTTTCTGCACGAAGGAAAAGCAGGGAATGCCGAGATGCTCGGCGAGCCTCGGGCCCACCTGCTGGGCGTAGAGGTCGCTCGATCCTTCCCCGCAGAGGATGAGGTCGAAGGGGCCGACGCGGCCGCGGATGACTTCGGCGAGAATTTTTGCCGTCTGGGCGGGTTCCAGATCCTTGAAAGACGGATCGGCGACAAAGAAACACTGGTCGGTCCCCCGCGAGAGAGCGTCCTTGACGCCCTTCGTGGCCTCCGGCACGCCGACGGTCAGGGCGATCACGCTGCCGCCGCCCGCGTCTTTCAGGCGAACGGCCTCCTCGATGGCGTTCCGGTCGTAGTCGCTGATCTTGTAGTCCACCGCCGAGAAATCCATTTCGCCGGAAGACCCCCGCCGGATGTAGGCCTCATCAACGACCCATTTGAAGCATGCAATAAAAGTCGGCATAAATGCCTCCTGGCTCAAGGTTTAAGGCTTAAGGTGCAAGGCAAAGAAAAAGATATCCCTGTCATTGCCATAAGCCCTTAGCCTTACGCCCTACGCCTTTTTTTATCTCAACACATTCCCCGAGATGACCATGCGCTGGGCTTCCGAGGTGCCCTCGTAGATCTCGGTGATCTTGGCGTCGCGCATGAGGCGCTCCACCTTCGCGCCCTTGACATAGCCGTAACCACCGTGGATCTGAACCGCCTTGATCGTGTGGTGCATGGCCTTTTCCGACCCGAAGAGCTTGGCCATGGAGGCTTCCTTGCTGAAGGGCTGGTTCTGATCCTTGAGCCACGCTGCGTGGTAGGTGAGGAACCGGGCCGCGGAGAGATCCGTCGCCATGTCCGCGATCATCCAGGATATGGCCTGGTGCCGGGCAATCGGGCTCCCCATCTGAACCCGCTCCTTGGAGTACTTGATGGATTCATCGAGGGCGGCCTGGAGGATCCCCAGGCACTGCGCGGCGATGCCCACTCGGCCGTGGTCAAAGCCCAGCATGGCCATGATCAGCCCGTTGCCCTCCTTGCCCAGGAGGTTGTCCTTGTGAACGCGGCAGTCCTTGAATACCACCTCGGAGGTCTGGGAGGACCGGAGACCCATTTTGTTGAAATGCTCTCCCGGCTTCAACCCGGGCGTCCCCTTGGGGATGATGAAGGCGCTCATCCCTTTTCTTCCGGCGGCCTTGTCGGTCCAGCAGAAGGTGAGGTAGGTGTCCGCTAGGGGGCCGTTGGAGATGAATGTTTTCGTCCCGTTCAGGACGTAGTAATCACCGTCCTTGCTTGCCGTCGTCGTCGCTGCCATCACGTCGGTACCCGCTCCGGGCTCCGTCAGCACGAGGGCGCCCAGGTGCTTCCCCTGTGCAAGCGGCACCAGGTACTTCTTTTTCTGATCCTCGTTGCCGAAGAGATGGACCAGCATGCAGGCAATGCCGACGTGGATGGAAAGGGTGAATCCCGTGGACGAACAGGACCTCGACAGCTCTTCCACGCAGATGGTGTTTGTCAGGTAATCGGAGCCCGCGCCCCCGTACTGCGTGGGAATGGGGATTCCCATCCAGCCGCCCTCGGCCAGTTTCTTGAAGACATCGGCGGGGTGAATCTGTTTTTCATCGATCTCCGCCGCGATCGGCTCCACGTACTTCAGCGCGAATTCCCGCATGTTCTTGCGAAGCAGTTCCTGTTCTTCCGTCAGTTTGAAATTCATAGTGCCCCTCCTTCCGGATCGCAGGCCAAAGCCTGCTCCAATTATGAGTTTTAAGTTATGCGTTATGGCATGATATGCCAGGTTAAAGACAAATGGCTAAGGGCCGAAGGCCCGGCATCACAGCTCTCCACTCATCACTCACGACTTGTTTTTTTGTGCCATTACCCGATACCCCGGGCATTAGCCGAACCGGAACTGGACGCCGAAACCGCCCTCGGGGTAGTTCCAGTCGAGGACCGCCGTGCCGCAGGCGATCCGGCAGGTGCCGCACTCGAGACAACCGTCCACGTTGATGGAAATCTCGCCTTTTTCGTTTTCGCTGTAGCAGCCGGCGGGGCAGATCTTCACCGACGGCTTCAGGCGGGGGTCTTTCTCCATACCGGACCTCACCTTGATGTGAGGCTCCTTTCCGGGTTTGAAGACATCGAGCCCGAGTTTCGCTTTCAGATCCACGTCATCCCCCTGAAAAGGGGACAGCCAAAAAAGGTGCCTGTCCCCTTTTTTGGCTGTTTATATTTTTGTTACACCTCTGAAGTCCTTGAACATCGCCCACAGCTCGCCGATTGTGAGGTGCTTTCTCAGGGTCGGGTAGAGCCTCTCCTTCGGACCGGCCGGGATTTCGTAGAGGTCTTTCATGATGTTCCCGATGAACTCCGGGTAGTGATTGAAGAACCTCGGGTTTGAGAGCACCGCCGGGGTTTCCCGGAAATTCATGAAGTCCCGGAGGACAAAGCTGTCCTCGAGCATGCCCCTGTATGCGGAAAGGGACTTCGCACTGAAATCACCTACCTCCTTCGCTTTCAGGATGGCCTTCCCAGCGAAGTGGCCGGAGGCCAGGGCATATTCCATGCCCCGGACCGTGAAGCCCATGTTGAGGGCAAATCCCGCGGCGTCGCCCGCCACCAGTATGCCGTTACCAAAGAGGGGTGTCAAACCCTTGTATCCGCCCTCGGGGATCATGTGAGCACCGTATTCCAGGGTGTTTCCGCCCTTGACAAGGGGAGCGATCTCCGGCCGCGCCTTGAACGCGTCCAGCAGCGCGGGGACCTCCGCGACGCCGCCTTTTTCTATGAAGTCGTGGATCCCCATGACAAGACCGAGGCTTATGCTTTCGCTGTTTGTGTAGAGAAAACCGCCGCCGAAAAGACCCTTTGTGACCTCGCCGATGTAGAGTCGCGCCGTCCCCTCTTTGCCGTCCAGGTTGAAGCGATCGTTGATCACATCGGCGCTGAGACCGATGACCTCCTTTATGCCCACGGCGTAGTCTCCGGGCTTTCCGGGTGTGTGGAGCCCCGCCTTTTCAGAGAGAAGTGAAAGGACACCGTCACAGGCAACGACCACGTCGGCACGGAGGTCGTCGCCGCCGGCGATGACACCGCCGATTTTTCCGCTTTCCCTGACCACGTCGTCGACGCGGGTCTTGGGCAGGAGCATGACGCCCTTTTCCTCGAGGCGCTCGGCCATCCACCGGTCAAACCTCGAACGAAGGACACTGTAACTCTGGTGCGGTTGGGCCCTTAGCTCGTCACCGGCATAATCCATGGTGAGCGAGCGCTCCTTCGCCATCACCGTGACCCCTTCATGGACGATGCAGCGCTCCATCGGCGCCTGCTCCCACAGCCCGGGGAAGAGGTCACGGACGGGATTCACATAGAGGCGGCCTCCCGAGAGGTTCTTGGCGCCGGGATAGTCTCCCCGTTCCAGGACGAGAACCTCGAGCCCTTTTCCGGCAAGGGTCCAGGCGCAGCCGAGGCCCGCGAGCCCTGCCCCCACGATGATCGCGTCGAATTTCTCCATGGATTGCCTTTGCGGACAGTGAAAACCCTCTCTCACATACCCCATTTCCCCGGCCCAGCGCAACCCAAAACAGGGGGGCTGACAACCCCTTGATGTGTGTTTTGCCTTCGGCCGGCAACGAGCGGGGTGGGTCGATAATCTTCAATGATTTTCCGGGGTATGTTTTTTGCAAAACCCATCTTGCTGACCGGGTGCGTCCCGATCACGATGCAGCATGTAATAACGCATAAATTAATCATCTACGTGGAATCATTAAATATATCGCTCAAGTCAGGCAGGAAGGAGAAACGAATATGTATGACAAGCCCGTAGCCAACCCGCTCATCGTCCTGCGCGAGGAATTCGACGACTGGGCCATCCTCTTCGACCCGGACACGGGAAACGCCTTCGGCCTCAACCCGACGGGCGTCTTCGTATGGAAGCTCCTCGACGGAGAGCACTCCATGGACGACATCTCGGTGAAGCTCAGGGAAAGCGCCGATGCCGTCCCGGACGAGGTGAAAGACCATCTCCATGAATTCGTCCAGGACCTGGAAAAGCAGGGCCTCGTGGGGTTCGAGGTTGCGAGGTAAGAATATCTCATCCACAGGTGCCGTGGGCCCTGTCGACCCTGGCCGGGAGGTCGCCTCATGGTAGTCATGAAGACACCGAAATCCGTCGACCTGGAGCTGACGACGCGGTGCAACCTTCGATGCACCTATTGCAGTCACTTCGAGAGCGACGGCGACGTGTGTCAGGACCTGCCGAAGGAGGAGTGGTTCATGTTCTTCGAAGAGCTGAACCGCTGCGCCGTGACGAACGTGACCCTCTCGGGCGGGGAGGTCTTCATGCGGGAAGACCTGAAGGAACTCATCGAGGGCATCGTCAGGAACCGCATGCGCTTCAGCATCCTGAGCAACGGGACGCTGATCACGGACGGGATGGCCGCGTTCCTGGCCTCGACGGGCCGATGCGACAGCGTACAGGTCTCCATCGACGGCTCTGTGCCGGTCACGCACGACGTCTTCCGGGGAAAGGGGAGTTTTGTCAGGGCGATAGACGGCATAAAGTGCCTTCAGAAGCACGGCGTGCCCGTCACGGTCCGCGTGACGATCCATCGAAAAAACGTTCATGATCTCGAAGGTGTTGCGAGGCTTTTACTTGAAGACATCGGTCTTCCGGGCTTCTCGACGAATTCCGCCTCCCACATGGGCCTCTGCCGGAGAAACGCCGGGCAGGTTCAGTTGACGCCGGCGGAGCGGTCCCTGGCCATGGAGACCATGCTGAGGCTCGTCGCGAAATACAACGGTCGGATCGGCGCCAACGCGGGACCCCTTGCCGAAGCCCGGGCGTGGCTCAATATGGTCAGGGCAAGCCGGGGCGAGGCGGCGGACTCCCCGGGGGACGGCCATCTCACGGGATGCGGCGGGATGTGGCAACAGATGGGCGTGCGGGCCGACGGTGTCATGGTCCCCTGCTGCCAGATGCCCCACATCGAGCTGGGCAGGATCAACCGGGACGATCTGGGGGAGGTCTGGCGGAATCACCCGGAGATGCAGAGATTGAGGGAAAGGCGCAAGATCGCCCTCGGCAGTTTCGGATTCTGCGTGGATTGTGAATATGTCGAGTTCTGCACGGGGAGCTGCCCGGCTACTTCCTACACCTTCACGGGCAACGTTTACCACCCGAGCACCGGCGACTGCCTGAAGCGGTTTCTCGAGGAGGGCGGGAAGCTCCCGGATGAGAGGTTGCTGCTCCTTGATCGTGAAGCGGGACAGGGGTGCGCGACGTAAACATCGCATCAGACCATGGATTGGCTTGTTTTTCGATACGAATAAACTTCAGGGAGGATATCTTTGGAATCTAATCTTATGGAAAAGGTCTCGACCGTTCAGTATGCATTGGGTTGTATTTACTTTTACCTGACGGAAGGCTGCAACCTCTGCTGCCGGCACTGCTGGATACAGCCGAAGTTCCAGAACGGCGAGCGGGTATATCCCTCGCTGGAGGTTGATCTTTTCAAGTCGATCATCGCGCAGGCAAAGCCCCTGGGACTCGGCTCCGTGAAGCTGACAGGCGGCGAGCCGCTCCTTCACCCGCAAATCACGGACCTTCTCGAGCACATTAAACAGGAAGGACTCCGACTCACGATCGAGACCAACGGTGTCCTCTGCACACCCGCTCTCGCACGTCAGATCGCATCCTGCGTGAACCCCTTCGTGTCCGTGAGCATCGACGGCGCGGATGCCGAGACGCACGAGTGGGTCAGGGGTGTCGCGGGGTCTTTCCGGCAGGCCATCGACGGCGCCCGGAACCTCGTGGACGCGGGCATCCACCCCCAGATCATCATGACCATCATGCGCCGCAACAGGGATCAGATAGAAGCGGTCGTCCGTCTCGCCGAGAGCCTGCGGGCCAACTCCGTCAAGTTCAACATCGTCCAGCCCGCGGCCCGGGGGGAGAAGATGCACGAGGCGGGCGAGACGCTGACGATCGAGGAACTCGTCGAAATCGGCCGGTGGGTTGAAAACGAACTTTCCGCGAGGGCGGGCATTCGGCTTCACTACAGTCACCCCGCCGCCTTTCGCCCCATGAGCAAGATGTTCGGCGAAAACGGCGACGGGTGCGGCGTGTGCGGCGTTTTGGGGATCCTGGGTGTCCTGGGCAACGGTTCCTACGCCCTCTGCGGGATCGGCGAGACAGTGCCCGAGCTCGTCTTCGGCCATGCCGCGAAAGACCGGCTTGGAGACATCTGGGCAAACAACCCTGTCCTGAAGGAACTCCGCGAGGGTCTCCCCCATCGCTTCGAGGGGATCTGCGGGGACTGCGTCATGCGGGGGGTCTGCCTGGGGAGCTGTGTGGCCCAGAACTACTACAGCGAGAGGAACCTCTGGGCGGGTTACTGGTACTGCGAGGCGGCGAAAAAGCGGGGGCTTTTCCCCGGCACGCGCCTGGAAGGCTGGCGAAGGTTTAGACAGGAAGAGGCAAGGCCGGCAATGTGAATCGATGCCGAGTCCCTTTCGACAGAGGTTGTCGGGTAAAGGAACGGAAAAGTCCTTTGAGAAATCCGGAGAGGAAGCATGAATAAAAAAATTTATGAGAAACCGAAACTCCACCGCTTGGGCGGGCGCTACAATTCCGCCCTGGGGTCGTGCACCACCGGTTCAGACTTCTTATGCGCTTCCGGGCAAGGCTATAATAGCCAATCTACAGTGAACTGCCAGGCAGGCACCAAGGCTGACACAGCGTGTTTAAGTGGAAACTATCCTGAATGGATTGTCTGCGGAGGGGGGTTCAAAGCGACCACTACCTGCAGCAAAGGAAATGGAGATCAATGCAAAGCGGGCACTTCCTACGGCGTGTGCGCTAGCGGCACCGGCTACTGAGGTCGACAATTGACGAACACCCAGTCAAGCGAAGTATCGAAAACTTATCATTTGTCCCTTGCCGCCGGGCAAAGTTGGAAGCTCATGGCTGCTGCCGAAGAAAGCTTTTTCCTCGCTAAGCTGGCGTCCATTATGGGTTTGAAGCATGGGGAAGGGATCAATTGCCCAAGACTGATCCTGTCGGGCGAATACAGCCTGGCTGAAAAAGGGCCCGTTTGGCGGCTCGGCCGCGCCATGCGTGAAGGCCTGCCACGTGAGGGCTGGCGGGAAATAGACTGCAGGTCGACGAGAATCTGGATCCATCATGAAGTAGAGGATGTCATTTACGAGCATTTCAGTGACGACGGCCAGACCCCCGAACCTAATAAGTTCTGTCTCTATCTTTTCCCGATTTACAGGAAAGCCCTCGAATCGGGCGGGATGCCCGTGCATGCGGCCCTCTTGGAATTCGAAGGAAATGGGGTGATGCTGGCCGGGCCGGGCGACACGGGGAAATCCACCTGCTGCAGGCGTTTACCACCGCCGTGGAAGGTGTTCGGTGACGAGGAGACGGTTGTCATCAAAGATCATGAAGGTAGATATCTCGCCCATCCTTTCCCGACGTGGAGCGATATCTACGAGCGAGGGCTCAAGAAGTCCTGGGACGTCGGGAGGTCTGTTCCACTGTCTGCCATTTTCTTCCTGGAGAAATCGGAGAAGGTGGAGGTGGAATCGATCGGCCGCGCTCAGGCGGCGATGCAGTTCAATCGCCTGGCGAGAGAAAAATTGACGAGAGGCTCTTGGTCTGAGGACTTGGAAGAAAAATTCCGGTTTACCCGCAGGTTATTCGAAAACGTCTGCGACCTGGTGCGGGAAATCCCGTCGTACACCCTCCGCACGAACCTGACGGGCCGATTCTGGGAACAAATCGAGAAGGTTCTTGTGTGACGGGCATACCCGAAGGGGAGAGAATTAAAGCAAAAAAAGGATGATTTATGAAGGGGGAAGCATTACAGAAGCACTGCAGGCATGAAAAGTTGCCAGAACCGGCGGCTTTGGAGCAAAGCATCCCGGCCACATTACCGGCAGGGGAGGAAAGCGTTTTCTTCAGGGAATGGCTTGCCGGCAACCGCTGTCAAAACCAGCTTCCCATCAGCGCCATCTGCAACAGCCGCTGCATCTTCTGTTCGAACAATTTAAACCCCTTCCCCATCGCAAGGGGCATGTTGCGTGACATCGAGGACATCAAGCACCAGTTGAGCCTCATGCCCCTGCACAAGGACCCCATCCGCATGAGCGACAGCCTGCCGGGCCGGATCGCCGAGGGGGAGGCCTTTCTCCACCCGAAATTTTTCGAGATCCTCAAGCTCATCCGTCGAAAGTATGTTTCAAACAAGTTATGCTTCACCACAAACGCGTCCATGCTGAACGAGGCTTTCCTGAAGGAGCTTTCCCGCTTCAGGCCCATCGAAATCAACGTCTCCATGCACTCCACGAAACCCGAGCTCTGGGCGAAAATTTTCCGAAAGAGGCGCAGGGACGGTGAAACCGCCATCGCCTCCCTCCCGCTCATCAGGAAATACAAGATGGATATCGTCGGGACGATCGTCCCGCTCCCCCGGGTCTGCGGCTGGAACGACATCGAGAACATTTACGAGTATTTCGCGGCCCATGGCGCGAAGAACATGATCCTCTATTGGCCCGGCCACACCGTGTGCGTGGCGCCGGAGATCATTGATAAGCTCGAATGTCCCATGGAAGAGTTCATGGAATTTTCGAGCCGCATGAGGACCCGCTTTGACATCCCCCTAAATCCCTTCCCGGACATGCGGGCGCCGCTGAGACTCCCGATCAGAACGGTGATGAACAGGACGCTGAAGGGAAACCTGACAAATTTCGGGGGCGCCTACCGCAGGGTGGTCTGGCTCACCTCCGAGGCCGCCCATGGCCGCATCAGCTCGGCCCTGGGGGCTCATGGAGGGACCGTCCAGAACGATCATCATGCCTTTGCGGTCAAGAACGAGACCTACGGCGGGAACATCGTCGTCTCCGGGCTGCTCATGGCCGATGACTTCATCAAGGCCGGCACGGCGGCTCTCGAACAGTGGCCCGACACGGAACTCATCCTCGTGCCGAAGGAGCCTTTCGATCAGCTCTGCAGGGACCTCAAGGGGGTGCCAGCATACCGGATTTCGGAGGAACTCGGAAGGCCCGTATGGGTCGTGGAGGGCTGCGGCTGCGTGAACCCGCTCCTCGACAGGCCCTTCAGGAAAAAGGTGGACCAGGAATCCAGAAAGATCCTCGACGCGGTGAACCTGTTTAACGCCGCCTGCATGAATCCCGCGGAAATCGAAAAGAGCCTTGACGCGGTGGATGCCTATCCCCTCCTGACTTCCGCGGGAGACGTGACCCGCGAGGCGCTTCGGGATTCCATGTTAAGGGTCGGTCAATTGAGTGAAAATCAGCGCCGTCCCTTCAATCAGCGAATCGAAATCCTCGACGATGAGAGGGCCCTCTGCCTGGAAAACTGGCCCACGGATAATGAAGAGAGGCTGGTCACCCGCTGGGTCTTCCTGATCAAGAGAAGCGGTGCCTGGAAAATAGACCGTATCATGGCGGGAGAGGCAAGGCGGTCCGAGGAGACCTGCGCCGCGAAGCCCTGAAACTCGCCTTTTCATTGAAAAGATCTGCCCGGCCTGGAATAAAAAACGACCGCCGCAACCCTGCAGCAGCGGCGCTGTGGCAGGGCGGTTCCCGCAGTCGACGCCGAAGGATCCGGCATGAATATTTCTGTGGTCATACCCGTTTACAACGGTGATCAGTTCCTCCGCGAGGCGATCGAAAGCGTCCTCGGCCAGAGCCACCGGGACCTTGAAGTCCTCCTCATTGATGACGGCTCTACCGACGGGAGCCAGGGGATCATGCAGCTCTATGCCCGGTCGGACACGCGGGTGAGGTTCATCAAGCAGGAAAACCGCGGCCGCTGCGAGGCGGCCAACCGGGGCCTGGAGGAAGCACGCTTCGACTGGGTCGCGCGGCTCGATGCCGATGATGTCTTCCTGCCGAGAAAGATCGAAAGGCAGCTTCAGTATCTCGCAGACTACCCCGGGGCCCGCGTGATAGGGACGCTGGGGTATTTCATCAACGGGGAAGGTCAGCGTCTTGGATTCCTCGGCACCGGCGGACCTTTCGACGAGTCGGGTTTCCGTAAACATTTCGAAAGGGGCACACCCGTCCGCTTCATTCATTCCTCCGTCCTGATGCACCGCAGAACCGTTCTCGACGCCGGCGGGTACCGGACCGAGTTCCGCCAGGTCGAGGATACGGACCTCTGGAACCGCCTGGCCGAGAGGGGACACCTTCTTCTCACCGTTCCCGAACCCCTTGTGCACTACAGGATCCACGGGAGATCCGTCTCCATCGAAAAGAAAAAGGAGCAGGAGCTCTACGACGCCTGGGCCCTCGAGTGCATGCGCAGAAGAAGACAAGGCGGGGAGGAGCCTCCCCTTGCGGATTTTGTCAAGGGACAGGAAAGACGCCCCTGGTACGAGAAGGTGGACAGCCGGCGGCGGTACGCCGGCGAGGCCCTCTACCAGAGAGCGGCCCTTTACTACGCCGAGGGGGACCTCATCGGGATGTCATTTCTGCTTGCGGCGGCCGCAGCGGTTCATCCCGCTCACGTCCTGAGGCGGATTTATGAGAGAAAGATTTATCCCCTGCTGAGGGGGCTCTGAGCGTTTGTATGATGCGGCCCGAAGAAAAACTGCTTCACCTTGCCCTGCGATGCGGTGTTGACGACAGGGCGGGTCGGGAAATCGCGGCCCTCCTTGGACGGCCCGTCGACTGGCCGCGCCTCGTCGAGATCGCGTCGGCTCACGGCGTCATGCCCCTGCTTTACCGTGTCTTCCAGGGAAAATATACCCACCTCGTTCCCCGGGAGGTCCTGTCTCAGTTCCGGCTGGCTTACCAGAACAACACGGCCTGGAACCTCCTCCTCACCGCCGAACTTCAGAAAATCGTGAATCGTTTGGAGAGCAACGGCATACCCTGCATCCCCTACAAGGGGCCCGCGCTGGCCTCCCAGCTCTACGGCGACGTCGCCCTCAGGCAATTCGTCGATCTGGACATCCTGGTGCGAAGGCGGGATGTTCTGAAAGGCAGGGATCTGATCGCCGCCATGGGCTACGAGGCAACGGCGGACCTTGAAGGGGCGCAGGCCCTGGCCTTCAAGCACGCCTACAATGAGCTCGCCATGGTTCGCAGCGACGGGCAAGTTCACCTGGAACTCCAGTGGGAGGCTGTCCCCTGGAACTTCTGCTTCACCCTTGAAGATCTCGACGTCTGGAGGCAGAGGCGGCCGTCCGTCACAAAGGACATGCGCTTTGATGCCCTGCCGCCTGAGGAACTTCTCCTGATTCTCTGCGTTCACGGGACGAAAGATTTCTGGGCGAGACTGATCTGGGTCTGCGACGTCGCGGAGCTTGTCCGGAGGCACCCGGAGCTGGACTGGAAAAGGCTGAAGGCCCTTGCGGATCGGACGGGGGGACGCCGGATGCTGCTCGTCGGCCTGAGGCTGGCCCGTGACCTCTTCGGGACGGTCCTCCCGGAGGATGTCGAGGTTATGATCCAGGAGGATCCAATGGCGGGTCGGCTCGCCCGGTGGGTCAAAGACCGGTTCTGCGGGGTGGATGAAAGCCCTCTGGATTTTTACAAGAAATACGCCTTCTATTTCCGGATCCGTGAACGCACACAGGACCGCGTCGAATACCTCTTCCGCATGGTCATCACAGGCCTCCTCATCGAATGGAGGCCCCTGCACATGCCCCGCTCCTTCCTCCCCCTTTACTACATGCTCCGCCCCTTTCGCCTGGCGAAAAAACACGGCATCACCCTCCTAAAAAGGGGACAGGCTACTTTTTCAGAACGGACACTAAATGCCTAGTAAAAAGGGGACAGGCTGCTTTTTCAGGAGAGTTTGAGATGCCGAGAATACCGAGAGGATTGACCCAGGGTTTTTACTATCACGTCATTAACCGCGGCAATGACAAAAAGCCGGTATTTCATAAGGCCTACGACTATAGCGCGTTTCTTGATTTGGTAATGAGTGCCAAAGAACGCTACCCCATCAAGCTCATCGCCTACTGCCTGATGCCGAATCATTTTCACTTCATTCTATCTCCAGATGAGGGCAATTCATTAAGTGTATGGATGCAGTGGCTGATGACAAGCCATGTGCGCCGCTATCATCGTCATTATGAGAGCAGCGGTCATGTGTGGCAGGGTCGTTTCAAGAGTTTTCCCATTCAGGGTGATCATCATCTGCTTGTGGTTATGAGATATGTGGAAGGAAATCCCGTAAGAGCTGGTTTAACATTGTCAGCAAAAGATTGGAATTGGTCATCCCATCTTGAGAGAACGGGTGACGCACCGCGTATCCTCACAGATGAAATCCCACTGGTTTTACCCGAGCGCTGGACGGCGTATGTCGATCAGCCGTGGTCAGAAAAGGATTTGGAACAGGTTAGAGAGAGCGTCAATCGACAGGCGCCGTTTGGTTCATCACGGTGGCAGACTACGGTAAGTGCCAAAATGGGGCTGGAATCGACGATCAGGCCAAGAGGTCGTCCGAGAAAGTTGAATCGTTGAAAAAAAGTAGCCTGTCCCCTTTTTTGAAAAGAAGCGCCGGTCAAATCGACCGGCGCTTCTTTTTAACAGTCATACGGGCAGAGGATACATTATGCTTTCCTGGGCGGTTTCATCATCACGAAGGCGATAATCATGCCGAGGACGGCAAGGCCCGCCGTGGGGTAGAAGGCAATGGCATAGGAGCCGAAGGTGTCCTTCGCCGCGCCGGAGATCAGGCCGCCCAGGATGGCCCCCACGCCGTAAGCGAAAAAGACGAGGCCGTAGTTTCTCGCGTAGTTCTTGACACCGAAGAAGGTGGTCGTCGCCGTCGGGGCGATGGCGAGCCAGCCGCCGAGCACCAACCAGAACCCGATGAAGCAGATCACGTACATCATCATGTCGCCCTCTTTGGCCGTCAGCATGCCCAGCGAGGCCACCAGGATGATGACAAAAGAGATGAGGGCGGCGTTGCGCGCCGTGAGCTTGTCGGTCAGCACGCCGAAAAGCGGCCTGCCGACGCCGTTGAAGATGGCGAAGACGCCGACGAGAGTCGCGGCTGTCGCGGCGGGGATCTTGATGATTTCCTGGCCCACGGGGCTCGAGATCCCGATGGCCATGAGCCCGGCAAGGCAGCCGATGGTGTAGCACAGGAAGAGCCCCCAGAAGGTCGGGGTCCTGGACATCTCCGCCATGTTGAAGTCCGTTGCCTTGCCGGCAGCCGCTGCCGGCGGTGTCCATCCTGCGGGTTTCCAGCCATCCTCCGGGTAACGGAAGGGGATGAAACACAGGCAGATGATGACGAGAAAGGCCGCACCCATGAGGAAGAGCGTCTGCATGGGGCCGACCGACTTGATCAGCGCCGCTGCCACGTTTGCCGAGATGAAGGGCGAACCGCCGAAGCCGGCGAGCGTCAGCCCCAGGGCAAGGCCCCGCTTGTCGGGGAACCAGCGGCCCACACAGGCAAGGGGCACACCGTAGGCCAGACCTACGCCGCCGCCCCCGATAAGACCGTAAGTGATTGTGAGCATGTTGATGCTCGTGGAGTACTTGGCCAGCATCCAGCCTATGCCGACGACGATCCCCCCCAGGATACCCAGGTTTCTCGGGCCGAGCTTCGCTATGATCTGACCGCCGAAGAACACCAGAATGGCAAAAAAGGCCAGGAAGATCATGAAGGGAAGGCCGGCCTCTGTTGCACTTGCATTCAGGAGGGTCTGAACAGGCTTTCTGAAGACACTATAGGCGTAAACGCTGCCCAGGCAGAGGTTGATGATGAAACCGAGTAAAACCAGAATCCATCGCCCGCTTTCCGCGGGCATTCCAAAAAGTTTATTGTCACTCATGTAATTCCCCCCTTTTGACTGATAATAACATGAAATCGTGCGACTCGCTGACAGGCACAAAATTGTCGAAGGAGTATCCAAAATCCCCCGACTTGTCAAATGAAAAGTGGGTTGGGGCGGCGGTTACCTGCCGGCGAGTTTTTCAAGGTCTTCAGGGGTGTTGATGTTCATGAAAAGCCGCTCTTCCGGATCGAAGGGAAGGCTTTCTTCCCGCGGGATCACCAGGACCTTGTGCTTTTTTAAAAGTTCAGTGATTTTAAGCTGATCAGCGTCAATAAGCCTCCGGATGGGCTTGATGAGCTTTCTCGAATAGATGGCATGGAGGGGCTGGGGCCCATCGGCGGAGCGGGGGACAATGATGTCATGGTGACCTGTTTTCGTCATCATAAACCGGATGAATCGGGCGTTCAGGAAAGGCATGTCACAGGCCGTTACAAAGGCGTATTCAGAAGCTGCAAAGAAAAGGCCGGTGTATATTCCCCCGAGCGATGCCTTGCCGGGGATGATGTCGGTCACGATCTTGGCATCGAACTCCAGGTAGTCAAGGGGGGAGTTGGTCACGATAAGGACCTCTGCAAAGAGGTCCCCGTAGATCCGGAGCGTCCTTTCAATCAGACGCTCCCCCTGGACTTCGATGAAGGCCTTGTTCAGACCCCCGAGACGGGTGCTCCTGCCGCCGGACAGAATGATCCCCGTCATTTTCATGGCAGTGGTGAGTGGTGCGTGCATAAATCATTCAGGGCCTTGCGGCACAGCTTCGGCATATCGGGGGCCTCGCATCCGGACGTTTTTGAACAGCCTAAAAAGTCCGTCCCCCTTTCGAACCCCTTTCTGAAATCCCGGGAGATGTCGGAATCTTTATCGGCACAGTTTCAGGATGTCGGTGATGACCTCCTTGGTGTAGCCTGAAAGTTTCCACGTTTCGGCGAGCATCACGGCATTCTCCGCGATTTTCCCGATGTCCTTTCGGGGGATATTGACTTCCCTGAGTTTCACCGGTGTCTTAATGGAGGCAAACCACGACTTGAGCTTCGAGATCCCGCGGGCCGCCGCTTTCACATCGTCCTTGATCTTCACGCCGAACACTTCCCTTGCCAGCCTGGCAAACTTGGCCGGGTTCTTCCGGCTTGCCCAGGTCATCCAGGCGGGGAGCACGATGGAGAGCCCGGCCCCGTGGGGGACATCGTAAAGGGCGCTCAGGGAATGCTCGATCATGTGAGCCGGGTAGCCCACGATCCCCATGCCGGCCGTCGTGAGCCCGTTGAAACCCAGCGTGGCGGACCACATGAAGTTCGCGCGGGCGTTGTAATCCGCCGGGTTCTTGAGACAGACCTCCGTCGCTTCCATCAGGGTCCGCATCAGGCTTTCCACGAGGCGGTCCTGGAGGATGCCCGAGGGTTCCGTGTTGTTGAAATACCCTTCGAGCATGTGGGTGACCGTGTCGGCGGCGCTGTATGCCGTGTACGCATCGCTCAGTGTGAAAAGCGCCGAGGGGTCCATGATGGAGACTTTCGGCTGGATGAAGGGTGAGCGGATGCTGAACTTCTGGCAGGTTTCTTCCTTCGTGATGACGGCCGCCGGGTTCATTTCGGAAGCGCTCGCCGAGATCGTGAGGATGGTCAGGACCGGGAGGGCGCCCCGGATGGGTTTCTTGTATGTGAAGAAATCCCAGATATCGTGGTCGGCTTTCACGCCGCAGGCTATGGTCTTGGCCGTGTCGATGACGCTCCCGCCGCCGACGGCGAGTATCACATCCACCTGCTCCTTCTTGGCAACCTCGATACCCTCCAGAACTTTGGAGAGGTAGGGGTTCGAGCGAACCCCCGCGAATTCAACATGAGGGACCTGGGCCTCTTTCAGCGAGGCCGCCACCTGATCGTAAACGCCGTTTTTCTTGATGCTCCCCGAGCCGTAGACCATGAGGGCTTTGCTTCCGAATCGCTTCAGTTCCTGGCCGATTCTCGCGATGCTGCCTTTCCCGAAGATGACCCTGGTGGGGTTTTCAAAGACGAAATTCTGCATAGTATGCCTCCCGTTGGTCGACATGTGATGATGGAATGGTGGAATATTGGAATAATGGGTCTCGAAATTAAAATCAAGGAAATTAAAGATCGTCGTCCCAACTACCTTCCTTGGCTTTTTTCCTGAGGGACGAAATGAGTTTAATCAAACAATTTTCAACTCTGTAATGAAGCTCCTCCATCTGTTTGTAATCGGTATCATCGATCTGGCCTGCGGCTCGACAGCTTTCATAACAGGAATGAAATTCCCCGCATGATGCCAGCGCGATATTGAGAAAGTTGAGGTACTCTCTCAAGCTCCTCCGGCAATATCCTTCCGCGATGTTTCTGGATATGCTGTGGGCTGCATCAATGCTGTTTGATGCCACTTTCCTGAAAGGATAAGGAAATCTACCAAATACGGTCACTGCAAGCTTGTAAAGCGAGACTGCATCCTGCCAGACGCGGAGACTTTTGAAACCACGATTTATGTTTTTATGTTCCATGAATGAAAAAACCCTTATCCTTAAGAACCATGATTCCATTATTCCAACATTCCATTACTCCGGAAGATGGCCCGGTGCAAGAGCCAACTTCCCGGTCGGTTTTTTGTCTTGATAAATTTTCTTTCGGGTTGTAAGAAATTTCCAAACGACGCGGAGGGGTTGGACCATGTACTGGGAAAAAGATATCGAAACCCTGCCGAGGGAGAAGCTCGAGGCCGTCCAGCTGGAGCGCCTGAAAAACACTCTCCAGAGGGCCGCTAAGTCCCCTCATTATGGCGGCGTTTTCAGGGAGAAGGGGTTTGATCCGACGAAGTTAAACTCCCTTCAGGATGTGAGAAACATTCCCCTGACGACGAAGGAAGATCTCCGGGCCAGCTGGCCTTACGGGCTCGTTGCCGTTTCAAAGGATGAACTGGTCCGGATGCACTCCTCTTCCGGCACGACGGGCCGGGCGACCGTTATCTTCCACACGATGAAAGATATCCAGGAATGGGCCAACCTCATGGCCCGCTGCATGTACATGACGGGTGTGCGAAAAGGTGATGTATTCCAGAACATGATGACCTATGGGCTCTTCACCGGGGGGCTCGGCTTTCACTACGGTGCTGAGAAGATAGGGGCCCTGGTCATCCCCGCCGGTGCGGGTAACAGCAAGCGCCAGATACAGCTCATGCGCGATTTCGAGACCACCTTCATTCACATCATTCCCAGCTACGCCCTCCATCTCTACACGGTCTTCGAGGAGGTGGGTCTCGATCCGAAAAAGGACACGAAATTAAAATTGGCCTTTATCGGGGCGGAGCCCCATTCGGAAAAAACGAGAAAGCGGATCGAGGAATTCTACGGGGTCAAGGCCTACAACTCCTACGGCCTCTCTGAAATGAACGGCCCCGGGGTGGCCTTCGAGTGTCCCTGTCAGACAGGCCTTCACATCTGGGAGGACAACTTCATCGTGGAGATCATAAACCCCGACACCCTCGAACCGTTGCCCGACGGCGAGGAAGGGGAACTGGTCATGACGACCCTGCTGCGCGAGGGGATGCCCATCCTGAGGTACCGGACGAAGGACCTGACGAGAATCGTCCCCGGGGTCTGCGAGTGCGGCCGGACCCATCGCCGCATCGACCGGATCAAGGGGAGGACGGATGACATGCTCATCATAAAGGGAGTCAACATCTTCCCCATCCAGGTCGAGAAAAAGCTCATGGAGATCCCGGGCGTGGGGACGGATTACGTCATCGTCCTGGAAAGGGAAGGGTTCAACGACGTGATGACCGTCAAGGTGGAGGTGCAGAAGGAATCTTTTAACGGTGATCTCCTGCACCTCGAGGCCTTGCAGAAAAAAATCGTCGAGGCCCTGAAGAGCGACATCCTGATCACGCCGAAAGTGGTGCTCGTGGCTCCCGGTAGTCTGCCGAAGACCGAGGGGAAGGCGGTAAGGGTCATCGACAACCGCAAAGAGTAGCGGTCCTGTGGCCCTCAGTGAGGAGTGGTTGGTGGTGAGTGATGAGCAAGGGCCAAAGGCACTTGATCCTGAACCCCGGTCCCGATACCCGTTGCCCTGAACCCTTTGCTCGCTGAAAGGAGAGCAATATGACGGTGCATCAGCTATCCGTTTTCGCGGAGAACAAGCCGGGACAGCTGGCCCGGATTACCCGTATTCTGTCAAAAGAAAAGGTCAACATCCGGGCCACCACGATTGCCACATCGCACAGCTACGGTGTCATCAACCTGATTGTGGATGAACCCAAGCGAGCCCAAAAAGCGCTCGCTGCCGACGGCCTCATGGTGACCATGAAGGAGGTCGTTGCCGTCATCATCGAGGACAAACCCGGCGGGCTGGACAAATTGACGCAGCTTCTGGCCAGGGAAAACATCAATATCAACAACGCCTACGGGTTCGTTCTGGAAAGCTGGAAAACGGCCGTCTTCGTCATCGATGTCGATCAGATGGAAAAGACCCGGCAGCTCATCAAGAAAGCCAAGTTCAAAACCCTCGACGATGACTCCCTCGCGGCCGCGGAACCCTTCCATTATGTGAAATACTGAGGGGACCATTGTGAGTGGCTGGTGTTGAGGAAGATTTAATAAAATTTAAAGACTTAGAGAGACATAGAAAGACCGGATAGACCGGATAGACTGAACAGACTGAAGGGACCAAAATATGCACAAGGACAAGGGACATTACAAGGAGAAGTATCCCGCTGATCGAAAGGTTAATCCGACGGTTGGCGAGGCTGTAAAAAAAAGGGCACAGAAGGGTGAGATAACCTGCGCGATTGCTTTCAACATTGCCGAGGCGGTGAATGTCACACCCGCTGAAATAGGGTTTACCATGGATCGGCTGGAGGTTCCGATCAAAAAATGTCAGCTGGGTCTTTTCGGGTACAGCCCGATCAGCCGGATCATCCAGAAAGCGGAGACGGTGTCGGAAGAACTGGAGGGGGCGATACGAAAGGCAATGACTGACGGGCGACTGTCCTGCGAGGCCTTGTGGAAGATAGCGAAAGAATTCAAAATAGCCAGGATCCGGGTTTCCGCCGCCTGCGAGAAACTCGGTATCAAGATATCCAACTGCCAGCTGGGGGCATTTTAGGCCGATGGCCCACAGCGCCATCGGTAGTTATGAATTTTGAGTTATGAGTTATGAATTGAATATGGAACAATTTTTTTTAATTCAACACTCAACATTCAAAACTCAAAATTAAACTATCCCTTTACTTCCTCGTATCTCGCCAGCGTGAAGAGCATGTCGGCCAGGCGGTTGAGGTATTTGTGAACCTCGGGGTTTTTCACCAGGCCGTCGTCTTTCATCCTTGCCGCGTTCCGCTCCGCCCGCCGGATTATGGTTCTTGCCACATCGATCTGGGCGGACACCACCGTTTCGCCTGGGTAGATGAATTCGTTCTTCAGCTTGACCTCCTTCTGAAGATCGTCGATGAGATCCTCGATACGCTGCACATCCGCTTCACCGATCCTTTTTGAGAGCTTTTTGACGTCCTCCGGGAGAGCCGACAGCTCGGCGCCCATCATCAGCAGGTCTTTCTGAACGGCGAAGAGGATATCCTTTATTTTCTGATTTCTCGTCATGGCCTTCGCAACACCCATGACGGAGCTTGCTTCATCGAGGACACCGTACGTTTCGGGTCTCGGGTCGTATTTCGGGACCCGCTGGCCGCCCAGCAGGCTGGTCTCACCTTTATCCCCTCTCTTTGAAAATTTCATCTCCGGCTCCTTTCGATGAACTTGCCGACAATCGTCAGCATGGTGTCCCTGTTCTTTTTCGCACCCTCGATGATCGTCTCCATGGTCAAGGGCCTCTCCACAACGCCATTGCAGTAGTTGTCGACCGAGCAGAGAGAGGCGTACGCCAGCCCCAGCTCCTGCGCGATGATCGCCTCGGCGGCCATGGTCATCCCCACGATGTCTGCGAAAGAGGCCATCATGCGGATTTCGGCCTTCGTTTCCAGCCGGGGTCCCTCCGTCTGCCAGTAAACGCCGCGCCCGACAACGGATATCCCGCAGGCACCTGCCGCCTCGATGAGCCGCCGCCGCAACTCGTCTGACAGCTCCGGCGTGATGTGCACGGGCCGGTTGGAAAAAACCGTGGGTGTGTCGGCAAGCAGCACGAAGTCGTCAGGCACGACGATGGAGCCCGGGGGGAGGTCCTTTTTGAGGGATCCCGTCGAGTTGATCCCCACGACTTCCGCCACACCCAGGGCCTTCAGGGCCGCGAGATTGGCCGGGTGGTTGATGAGGTGGGGCAGAATATATTCGCCGGGATCGCGGTCATGGCGTGAGACGTGGACAATCTCCCGGGAAACCCAGACGGTTACCCGCCCGAACTCATTGGCCATGTGTTCCTTTCGGAGCCCCCTGACGAAGTCCGTCCCGTGAAGAACCGTGCCGGAGATAATCCCGATGGGTTTCAAATATTTCCCTTTCTCTTCTTCTCTTCAGAGTGATGATTGAAGATGGCGGAGGGCTACCCTTTTACCAGATATGGAAATGCCTGTCAAAACACTTTGTTGCCCTGATTCATGACGGCCGAATCCCGCGGCGACGGCGGCAGGCAACGGTCAAAATGGGTTTGACAGAAGGGGTTTTGAGTGGCATATAGAGCGACAAAAGGGCGCTTTGAGTTCAGGGATCCAGGGGAGGGGTGCCCTTTATTTGTCGGGTAACGGCCATTGCAAGGGAGGTCACCAGATGAGCAAAGATTTAATCAATGTCACGGACAGTGACTTCGAACAGGAGATTTTGAAATCGGATAAACCCGCCCTTGTCGATTTCTGGGCACCCTGGTGCGGGCCCTGCCAGAGAATAGCCCCCATCATTGAGGAACTGGCGTCGGAATACAAAGACAAGGTCAAGGTTGCAAAAATCAATGTGGACGAAAGCCGGAAAGTCGCCACGGACCTGGGCGTCATGAGCATCCCCACGCTCATGCTGTTCAAGGGCGGGAAAATGGTCGATAAAGTCATCGGCCTTGTGTCGAAAGACCGCCTGAAGGAATTGATGAACAAGGCAATGTAGTGCAGCATGTCCGCGGGTTGAGCATGATCATGCAGGGCAGACCATATTTTAAACGGAATCAATTCGGCAATCAGAGAAGGGCCCGGTCGGCTTTTGTCATGGGCGTCGTCCTCTTTTGGGTTTTCACGGCTTCCGGCTGCGCCTGGTGGGATAAATTATGGGACCGGGGTGAGGAGCGCGTCAAAACCCCTGACAGCCTGTACAGCAGGGGCAAGGATTATTACGACAGTAAAGATTATGACAAGGCCATCGACGCCTTCAGGCGGGTGAAGGAAGAATACCCCTTGAGCGAAGTAGCCATCATGGCCGAACTCGGCATTGCTGATTCCTATTTCAGCGATGAAAAATATATGGATGCCCAGGTCTTCTACAATGAGTTCGTCGAACTTCACCCGATGAACCCGAACGTCCCCTATGCCATGTACCAGCTGGGGATGTGCCACTACAACAGGATGGAAACGATTGACCGTGACCAGACCGAGACGGCGAAAGCCCGGACTGCCTTTGAAAGGCTCATCACCCGCTTCCCGAACAGCAAATTCGCTATCCTGGCTGAAAAACGATTGAAGGAGTGCAAGGAGCGGCAGGCCGAATATGAATTTTATGTGGGCTATTTCTATTTCAAGACGAAGAAGTATTACGCGGCCATGAAACGCTTTGAAGGGATCACCAGGAATTACCCGAATCTCGGTCTGGATTACAAAGTCAATTACTTCCTCGCCGAATCGAAAAGACTCTGGGAGCAGGAGAAGCTGGTGAAAAAGGGACCCGAGAAGGAAGACATGGGGGGAATCGTCCGGGAGCCCGTGCAGGAATAAAGGTCTGAGGTTTGTTTTTTCATAAAAACCGGCGGCACCCGGAGGTGCCGGCCGGCTTTTTTTTACGGCATCCGGCGTTTCCTGATTTCTGCCAGTACGCGGCAGGCGCATCTTTCCGGGTCTTCGGACGTGTCAATCACGATGTGAGACCGGGCCGGGACTTCATCGATTCGCTCGAAATCCCTTTTCTGGGCCTCCAGGATTTCCGTCCTGCCGTCCGAGACCTCGCCCTTCTCGGACATCCTCGCGGCCAGTCTTTTCGTGACCAGCCTGTCGGGCAGAACGCATTCGACGATGAAGAAGTCCGCCCGGAGCTCCGCGGCGATTTGGGCGGCCCTCCGTCGCTCCGCCCTGTTCTTGAAAGACGCGTCGATGATCACGGACCTCCCTTCCCTGAGTTTGAGAGCCGCCGCCTCGAGGGCCCTTTCATAGGCCTTCCGCGAGACATCTCCTGAGTAAATACCTTTTCCGAAATCTTCGTAGCGGTGCTCCGTCGGGGCAATGTGGCACATCTCCTTCCTCAGGACGTCCATGCGGATGACTTCGGCATCGAGCCGGGAGGCAAGCCGAGAGGCAAGGACGCTCTTGCCCGTCCCCATGAGCCCCGCTGTGAGGATCAGCGTTTTTCCCTCCGGCCGGGCCGCGTAAGCATACGCGAGGTCGAAGTAACGCGATGCGAGATCCTTTGCCTCCTCTCTGCCCTTCTCATCGATGGCCCTGTCGTCGAGCCGGAAGCTGATGACCTTGCCCCGGACATAGGCGTAGTAGGTCCTGTAGAAATTGAGAAGTTTTGTGAGTTCCGGGTCGCCGGATAAGCGGACATAGGCATCCACGAAGGCCCTCGCATGGTCCGGGTAGCCGTTGAAGTCCAGGTCCATGGCCAGAAAGGCGACCTCGGCGGCCACGTCGCCGAAGCGGAACCGCTCGTTGAATTCTATGCAGTCGAAAATGACGATGCCGTCGGCCAGGCAGATGTGCTCGATGTGCAGGTCTCCGTGACAGTCGCGGATCCGGTGCTCCTCCACGCGCCTTTCAAAGAGGGCTCGATTCCTGTCCATGAAATCGTTGATGAAGGATTGAATGAATCGATACTGTTCTTCGGGAATGGTCATCCCGATGTACTTTTCCGTCTGGTCGAAGTTTTCGTCCTGGTTTTTTCTGATGACGTCCAGTCCGCCGTTCTCATCGATCCTGCCGCCCGTGTCCGCCAGCCGGTGAAATTCGGATACCCGCCGGGCGACTCTCTCCATGTCTGCAGGGACGACCCTGCCCCGCGAAAGGAGTCCTTTGAGCATCCTGTCCGTGGGGAGCCGTTTCATTTTGACGGCGTACTCGATGACCTTCCCGCCCGGGCCCATGACGATGTTCCCGCCCGCATCCTCGCTGATGTCAATGACCTCGAGGTAGAAGTCCGGCGCCAGCCGCTTATTCAATCGCAGTTCTTCCCGGCAGTAAAACCTTCTTTTTTCTAATGTGGTGAAATCCAAAAAACCGAAATCCACTGCCTTCTTGACCTTGTAGACGCAGTCATCCGCGATGAAGATGAAGGAGATGTGGGTCTGGATGACCTCGACGGACGACGGCCTGTGGGGATAGAAATCAGGTCGGCTCATCGCGTCGGCGAGTTTCGGGTGGGTCATGGCTCTATCGTCCCCGGAAAATGGGTTTTCTTTTCTCCGCGAAGGAACTGAACGCCTCCTTCATGTCTTCCGAAGCGAAGAGGACCATGTTCTTGTGCTTGGAGAGATTCACCCCGTCCTGCACGGTGGCATCCCTGCTCACGTTGAGGACTTCCTTCGTGGCCTGGACGGCGAGGGGTGCATTGCCGGCGATCTGAAGGGCAAGGGACCGCGCACCTTCCATCAGAGCGTCCCGGTTGGGATAGACGGCGTTCACAAGCCCCATCTTCTCGGCCTCCTTTGCGCTGTAGAAGCGGGCCGTGAAGGCCATCTCGCGGGCGTAGCCCTGGCCGATAACATGGGGGAGGCGCTGAAGGACACCCATGTCCGCCACGAGGCCGACCGCTGCTTCCCGCAGGGAAAAAGAGGCGTCCTCCGAACACAGGCGGATGTCGCAGGCGGAGATGATGTCAAGGCCCCCGCCGATGCACATCCCGTGGATGGCCGCTATCACGGGTTTCATGCACGCCTCGATGAGGTCGCAGGTGTCGAAAAGGACCTTCAGCTTTTCGGGGAACTCAAGGCTTGCCTTCGGCGAGCCGTTGATCCCCGTTGAGGTAAAAGCCTTGAGGTCGAGCCCGGTGCAGAATGCCTTGGCACGGCTGCAGAGAACGGCAACCCTCACGTCGTCGCGCGTGTTGACCTCCCGAAGGGCTCTGACGATTTCCTCCGCGAAAGGGACGTCGAGGGCGTTGAGACTTTCCGTCTTCGCCATGTTTATCGTGGCGACGTAATCCTTGACCTGGAGATCAATAAACTTGTAAGACATCGCTTCCTCCTCGATGGCCCGCGGGGCCAATTATAAGGTATCGGGTTCAGGGTAAAGGGTATCGGGTCCTTCTAGTCCATCTGGCCTGTCTTGTCTATCTGGTCTATTTGGTCTGTTCAGTCTATCCGGTCTTTCTATGTCTATCTAAGTCTTTAAATCTCATTAAATCTTCCTAACCACCAGCCACTCACCACTCATCACTCTCCACTGTTTCTATTGCTCTGGCCTGATAGCTGTCCGCAGGCGGCGAGGATATCCTTTCCGCAGCTCTTCCGGATGACGGCCGTGTAATGGTGATCCACGAGGACTTTCTGAAAAGCCTCGATGGTTTTCCGCGAGGGGGCGCGGTAAGGCGTTCCCGGGAATTCATTGAAGGGGATCAGGTTGAACTTGCACTTCACGCCCCTGAACAGCCGGACCAGTTTTTTCGCGTCTTCCGGGGAGGCGTTGACGCCTTCGATGAGGATGTATTCGAAGGTGATCCGCCGGCGCCTCGGCATGGGGTAGTTCCTGCAGGATTTGATGAGCGCCTCCAGCGGGTATTTTTTGTTGATTGGCATCAGGGTGTTTCGGGTCATGTCGTCCGGGGCATTGAGGGACACGGCGAGGTTGACGCAGGCATCCTCGCCAAGCTTCACAATCATGGGTGCGATGCCGCAGGTGGACAGGGTGACCCGGCGGGTGGAGAAAGCCAGGCCGTCGTCGGCGGTCATGATCCGGATGGCCTTGAGGGTGTTTTCATAGTTTGCGAGGGGCTCGCCCATGCCCATGAGCACGATATTGCCGATTTTCTTCCCCTCTTCCATGGAGAAACGGACCCGGGTGACCTGGTCCACGATCTCCGACGGCAGGAGATCCCTTTTGAAACCGGAAAGCCCCGTCAGGCAGAACGTACACCCCATCCTGCAGCCCGCCTGGGTGGATACGCACTGCGTCCAGTGGTTTCTCCCCGGGATCAGAACGCCCTCGACGTGAAAACCGTCTTCCATGCGGAAGAGGATTTTGATCGTTCCGTCCGAGGAAGTCTGGGTGGCGGCGATTTCGAGAGCGCTGACCCGGGCGATGTCCTTCATTTCCTCCCGGAAATCCTTCGAGAGGTTCGTCATCTCCTCAAAGGAAGCCGCCCCCTTCTGGTAGAGCCATTTGAAAATCTGTTTCGCCCGGTACTTTTCCTTGCCGTGTTTCGCGACCAGCTTCTCGATTTCCTCGAGCGTCATATCTTTTAAATTGGCCAAAGACATAGGGCAAATGGTTAAAGGCTCCAGGCTAAAGGCAAAAGGCTAATGGTTAAAACTGGAATGATGAGGTGGTGGAATCATGGAATGATGGGTAACAAAAAAACCCAATATTCCAATACCCCATTATTCCAGTATCTCCGACTTCGCCATCCTCTACTTTCTGATAATGCGCTGCAGCATCTCGGCGATTGCGTCTATGAATCCTTCCGTTGTGACCTGTCTGTTCGACGGGCTTTTCCTGGCCACGGCGAGGAGATCGCCGGTCATGATGCCGCTCTCCACCGTCTTAATCGCCGCCTTCTCGAGCCTGTCCGCGAAGCGGACGACGGCGGGTGTGCCGTCGAGTTCCCCGCGCTTGCGCAGGCACCCTGTCCAGGCGAAGATGAGAGCCATGGAGTTGGTGGATGTTGTTTCCCCTTTCAGATGATTGTAGTAATGCCGCTGAACGGTGCCGTGGGCGGCTTCGTATTCAAAATGTCCCCCCGGCGAAACGAGAACGGAGGTCATCATGGCGAGGCTTCCGAAGGCCGACGCGATCATGTCCGACATGACGTCGCCGTCGTAGTTCTTCAGGGCCCAGAGCATCCCCCCTTCGGAGCGGATGATTCTTGCCGCAGCGTCGTCGATGAGGGTGAAGAAATACCGAATCCCTGCTGCCTCAAACTTCTCTTTCCAGTTCTGTTCGTACTCCGCCTCGAAGATGTCCCTGAAGCGGGCATCGTAGGTCTTCGAGATGGTGTCCTTCGTGCTGAACCAGAGGTCCATCTTCTGGTCTAAAGCGAAGGTGAAGCAGGCGCGGGCGAAGCCCGATATGGATTCGTCGGTGTTATGGATGCCCTGAAGAATACCCGGCCCTTTGAAATCCTTGATCTTCATCCTGATCGGTCTTCCATCGGCGGGTGTGAAGAAAAGCTCCGCCCTGCCTTCACCGCGCACGCGGATTTCCGCGTTGTCGTAGACATCGCCGTAGGCGTGCCGCCCGACGGTGATGGGCCTTTTCCAGGGGGAGACGAAAGGCCGGATATTTTTCACGAGGACGGGCTTTCGGAAGACCGTTCCGTCGAGCATGGTTCGGATCGTCGCGTTCGGACTCTTCCATATCCGCTTGAGTCCGTACTCCCGGACGCGGTCCCGGTTCGGCGTGATGGTGGCGCACTTCACCCCCACCCCATGCCGGAGGATGGCCCTTGCGGCCTCCACCGTGACCCGGTCATTTGTTTCGTCACGATGCTTGATGTGGAGGTCGTAATATTGCACGTTCATGTCAAGATGGGGCAGGAGGAGTTTCTCCTTGACCATCTTCCACATGACCCGGGTCATCTCGTCGCCGTCCATCTCCACGATGGGAGAGATCACTTTGACTTTGGTTCGTGACATGCCTGGTTCTCTCCGCTGAGTTCTATCAACCGCAGACTCTGGAACAATGGAATATTGGAATAATGAGGTGTTGGGAAAATCTTTTTTAATTCAGAAACCCATTATTCCAACTTTCCATCATTCCATCATTCCAGTCGTTTTTTCTTCGCCAGATTCAAAGCGCCTCCGGCCAGAAGGATGTCTCTCTGCCGCCGGGACAGGCTGCAGGCGGCCTCGAAGTGGAGCCCCCTCGTCGTGTTCCTGACCATGATCGCCCCGCCCGCTTCGAGGATCTTTCTTATGCCGGGAATGTCAAGCCGGTCCCCCTGTTCGATGCCGTCGTAAGCTTTTTCGTCCTTGAAGGTCAGGGGCAGGATGCCGAAGTTGATAAGGTTGGCGGCGTGGATCCGCTCGAAGGATTTTGCAATCACCGCCTTGACGCCGAGATACATGGGGCAGAGGGCCGCGTGCTCCCGGGAGGAGCCCTGTCCATAGGAAAGACCCGCGATGATGATGTTGTGTTTCCCGGCCTTCCGGTTCTTCATCGCACGCCTGTAAAACTTTTTGTCCAGGCTCTCAAAAACGAACTCCGCGTATTTGGGTATGTTGGAGCGGTATTTCATCCTCGGGCCGGCGGGCATGATGTGGTCCGTCGTGATCTGGTCGCCCACCTTGATGGCCGCCTCGCCGGAGATGTCGGCGGGCAGAGGATCGTTTTCCGGGGGTTTCCCGATGTTCGGTCCGCGGATGATCCTGACGGAAGCCCTCTCCGCGGCGGGTATGGGCTTGACGATCATGTCGTCGCTGACGTAAAAACGTTCGGGTGCTTCCGCCCCGGGGCAGGGCAGGGGCATGTTCCGCGGGTCGATGAGTCTCCCCGTCAAGGCGGCCGCCGCGGCCGTCTCGGGGCTTGTCAGATAAACCTCCGCATCCGCCGTGCCGGACCGGCCCGGAAAGTTACGGTTCGATGTTCGAACCGAGACGCCGCCGGATTCGGGGCTGTGGCTGGCGCCGATGCAGAACCCGCAGGCGCTTTCCGTCAATCTCGCCCCGGCCCCGAGGAAATCGGCAAGGTAGCCGTCTTTCGTGAGGTTTTCCAGAACCTGCCTGGAGCCGGGGGTGACCACAAGACTTACGCCCTCGTGGACGTGTTTTCCCCTGAGAATTTTCGCGACGGTGACGAGATCCTTGTAGGAGGAGTTCGTGCAACTTCCTATGCAGACCTGGCTCACGGGAATTCCCCCGGCCTTTGCCACCGGGTCCACGTTGTCCGGACTGTGGGGTCTTGCCATCATGGGTACGATTTCCGAGAGGTTGATCTCGACGGTTTTTTCGTAGAGGGCATCGGCGTCGGGTTTGATCTCGGACCAGTCTTTCTCCCGGCCCTCGGCGCGGAGGAACCGCCTTGTCATTTCGTCGCCGGGAAAGATGGAGGTCGTCACACCGCACTCGGCGCCCATGTTGGCGATGGTCGCCCTTTCCGGGACGGAGAGCGTGGAAAGGCCGTCGCCGCCGTACTCGAAAACATATCCCACGTTGCCTTTCGTGGTGAAAATCTCCAGGACCCTGAGAATGATGTCCTTGGCGGACACCCATGGCGCCAGCTTTCCCGTCAGGTTGATCCGGATCACGCGGGGGCAGTCGAAGTAAAAAGGCTCCCCGGCCATGGCGAGCGCGACGTCGAGGCCGCCGGCACCCACGGCGAGCATGCCCAGAGCCCCCGCCGTGGAGGTGTGGCTGTCGGAGCCGAGGAGGGTCTTCCCCGGTCTGCCGAAGCGCTCGAGATGCACCTGGTGGCAGATGCCGTTTCCGGCCCGGGAGAAATAAACCCCGTATCTCCGGGCGACACTCAGGAGGTAGCGATGATCGTCTGCATTCTCAAATCCGATCTGGGTCGTGTTGTGATCGATGTAGCTGACCGACAGTTCCGTTTTGACCCCGTCGATTTTCATCGCCTCGAGATGCAGGTAGGCCATGGTCCCCGTTGCGTCCTGGGTGAGCGTCTGGTCAACCCTCAAGGCGACCTCCTCGCCTGGATCAAAGCGTCCGGAGACAAGATGAGTTTCGATGATTTTCTGCGTGATCGTTTTTCCCATGACGGCCATGGATCAGGACAAAAGTCTCGACTACCGTAAAGGCGTTCTGCGTCTTTGTAAACACGCAGGGGTGCAATGGAGAGGAACTTTATTTCTTTGAGTCCTGTTTTTCAACCTATTTTTGTACTCGCGCGGCCGGGAAATTGCCCCTTGATCATTACGCGGCCGAAGGATTAGAATTCAAAACCTTTGGTACCCCTCTAAGCACGCCGGGCCTTCCCAAACACTGTTCAGCCGGGTGCACTTTTTTAATTGAAGGAGGAGCATTATGATCGGACTGCTCATACGCTGGCTTGTCCTGACGGCGGCCATCCTGGCGGCGTCCTACATGCTGCAGGGAATCTCCGTCACCAGTTTCTGGTCCGCCCTGGCGGCCGCCGCCATCCTGGGCGTTCTGAATGTCATCCTGCGTCCCATTATCATCATTCTGACCCTTCCTGTCAATATTTTGACGCTCGGGCTCTTCACCTTTGTCATCAACGCCGCGTTGCTCATGATGGTTTCGGGCCTGATTCCCGGCTTCGACGTCCGGGGGTTCTGGCCGGCCCTGTGGGGTTCGATCATCATCAGTATTGTGAGCTGGCTGCTCACAACCTTCATCAGTGACCGCGGCAAGGTCGTTTCCATCCAGGAAGAAAAAGCCATCGATCTCAAGAAGCGGGGAAACAGGTGGGAATGACGAGCCTCACGCCGGCCATGCGGCAGTACCTCGAGATCAAGGAGAAACACAAGGACTGCATCCTCTTCTTCAGGATGGGTGACTTCTACGAGATGTTCTTCGAGGACGCCGTGGTGGCCTCTAAAGTCCTGGAGATTACCCTCACGTCCCGCAACAAGGGCAAGGAAGACAGCGTCCCCCTCTGCGGTGTTCCCTACCACGCGGCCTCTTCCTATATCGCGAAGCTCATCGAAAAGGGGTTCAAGGTGGCCATCTGCGAGCAGGTGGAAGACCCGCGGGAGGCGAAGGGCATCGTCAGGCGGGAGGTCGTCCGCGTCATCACGCCCGGGCTCGTCGTCGACGCGGAAAACCTGGAGGCCAAGGAAAACAACTTCCTGGCCGGGATTGCCTTGCGGGATTCTCTCTTCGGCCTGGCTTTCATCGACATCTCGACGGGTGATTTCTGGGTGATGGAAGCCGAGGACCGTGATTTCTTCCTCGACGAGGTAGCCGGTCACGGCTTCAGGGAGATCGTCCTCGAGGAGAGCCTCCGGGGCGGTTCTTTCCAGAAGGCCCTCTGCCGGGACCTCGGTTCCTGCGTCGTCAATTATTTCCCGCCGGAGTATTTCGATCCGGCCGCTTCGGAAGCAATCCTCCGGAGCTACTTTCCCGCCGAGACGCTTTTGCGGATCGATGCGGGGCGGCACCCTGCCATGGCATCCGCGGCGGGAGCCGTCCTCCGCTATGTCAGGGAAACCCAGAAAGAAGATGTCGGCCACATCACGGACATCCGGTGGTATCAGCAGGGAAACGCCCTCATTCTGGATGAAAATGCCCGGATGAACTTGGAACTCTTCGCCACGATCCAGGGCGGCCGCAGGGAGGGGACTCTCTTTCATGTTCTCGACGAAACGGTAACCGCCATGGGCGGCAGGCGGCTGCGCTGGTGGCTCAACTACCCCCTGGTCGTCCCCGGGCGGATCCGCGAGCGTCTGGCGGCCGTCTCGGAGGTCAAGGACGAACACCTCGCCCGGCGTGACCTGCGGGAGACGCTCAAGGGTATCTATGACATCGAGCGGCTGGCGGGGAGGATTTCCATCGGGGTGGCGAATGCACGGGACCTGAACGCCCTTGGCATGTCTCTAAAAAATCTTCCGGCCGTGAGAAAGCTTCTGCGTGATTTCGATTCACCCCTCATGGCGGGTATCCGCGACGGGATCGATGAAATGCCCGACATCGCCGGGCTCATCGAAGCGGCCATCGCGGAGGATCCGCCGATGACCATCCGGGAGGGGGGCATCATCCGGGAAGGTTATGACAGAGAACTGGACGGGCTTATCTCGATCACCCGGGATGGCAGGCGATGGATCGCAGCGCTCGAGGAAAAGGAAAAAAAACGAACGGGGATTTCTTCTCTCAAGGTGGGGTTCAACAACGTCTTCGGCTATTATATCGAGGTGACGAAAACCCACAGCCACGCCGTTCCCGGCGACTATGTCCGGAAGCAGACCCTGGTGAACGCCGAGCGCTACATCAACCAGGAACTCAAGGAGTATGAGGTCACCGTCCTCAATGCCGAGGAAAAGAGGAGGCAGCGGGAATACGATCTCTTCATCCGGGTCAGGGACGAGGTCGCCCGGCACATCCGGCGGCTCCAGTCCACGGCCTCGAAGCTGGCCGACCTCGACGCCGTCGTGTCCCTGGGTGAGGTTGCCGAGCGCCACAATTACCGGATGCCGAATGTCGATGACGGGGACGTAATCGAGATCCGCGAGGGGAGGCACCCCGTCGTGGAGAGGATGCCCCTTGCCGAAGGCTTTGTGCCGAACGACACTTTCCTCGATCTCGACGGCGACCGCTTCCTGATCATCACGGGTCCCAACATGGCGGGAAAGTCCACCTACATCAGGCAGGTGGCCCTCATCGTGATCCTGGCTCAAATGGGGAGCTTCGTCCCGGCGCGGGAGGCCAGGATCGGCATCGTGGACCGGATTTTCACCCGTGTAGGGGCTGCCGACAGTCTCGCCCGCGGTCAGAGCACCTTCATGGTTGAAATGACGGAGGTCGCGAGCATCCTCCGGAACGCCACCGCGCGGAGTCTCATCCTGCTGGACGAGGTGGGGAGGGGCACGAGCACCTTCGACGGTCTGAGCATCGCCTGGGCCGTGGCGGAGTTCATTCACGACTCCGAGCGCCTGGGCGCCCGGACCCTATTTGCCACCCACTATCACCAGCTGACCGATATGGCCCTGACCCGCGACGGCGTGAAGAACTACTACGTGGCCGTCAAGGAGTGGGGGGACAAAATCATTTTTCTCCGGAGGATCATGAAGGGTTCGACGAATCGAAGTTACGGTATCGCCGTCGCCCGCCTCGCCGGCGTCCCGGATGACGTAATCCTGCGGGCGAAGGAGGTCCTGGAAAACCTCGAGAAGGGCGAGTTCGACGAGATCGGCATGCCCACCATCGCCCGGCGCCGGAAGGAAGCGCGAGGGTCCAGAAGCGGCCAGCTGAGCCTTTTTGCCGACGAGGAGAATGTCGTCCTGGCTGATCTTGCGGACCTCGATGTTTCCAACATGACCCCCGTGGAGGCGATGATCAAACTCGGGGAGTGGCAGGAGAAGTTAAAGAAAAAGTGAAGAGTGAAGAGTGGTGAGTGGTGAGCAGGAATGAAATATCGAATTAAGAACCAGTAGGGTTGGTGCTTAGAATGCGTCTTACCGCGATCCGCCCAACTTTGTTATCATGCTGAAAAGCATCCGCTGAGTTTCGTCAATCTGGGCGAGTAGCTTTTTATAATTTTCTTCGTCCAGATATCCCAGCTTGTTAGAAAGCGTCAACTGGGTATCCAGCTCAGCGAGGCTACCACGCGAAATATACAAAAACTGAACGAAGTCTTTCGTGGTGCGTCTGGCCTGACCCTCGGCAATGTTTGAACAAACAGAAACCCCGGCACGTCTCACCTGGTTCGTCAAACCAAAACGTTCGTTTTCAGGAAATGAACGTGTTCTTGAGTAAAGGTCCCTGGCCAACTCAATACTCTTTTGCCAAACCTTGAGGTCTCGATAACTTTTTGCATTGAGATTATTTTGCTCCCCACTCACCACTACCCACTCACCACTCTTACTTGATGCAGACCCTCCGCACCTGCTCGAAGTCCGTCTGGCCTTCGAGGACTTTGAGGATGCCGTCCTGCAGCAGCGTGGTCATGCCGTCGACGATGGCGGTTTCCCGGATGACATCGACGGTCTCGTGTTTCTGGATCATCCTCTTGATGTTGTCCGTGGCGACGAGCAGCTCGTGGATGGCGGTCCGGCCCCGATAACCCGTATTGTCGCAATCACCGCAGCCTTTCCCCCGGTGGAGCTTGAAATCGTCATCGTAGGGGATGTTGAGTTTCGCGAAATGGTCCGGCCCGTAGGACTCGACCAGTTCATCGTACTGCTCTTTCGTCGGGTGGTAGGCCTCTTTGCAGTTCTTGCAGAGCGTCCGGGCCAGCCTCTGGGCGAGGATCCCCAGGAGGGAGTCGGCGAAGTTCAGGGGGTCAATCCCCATGTCGAGGAGTCTCACGATGGTCTCGGGGGCGCTGTTGGTGTGAAGGGTGGAGAAGACAAGGTGCCCCGTGAGTGACGCTTCGACGCCGATCTTGGCCGTCTCGAAATCCCTCATCTCGCCGACCATGATGACGTCGGGGTCCGCGCGAAGGAAGGACCTCATGGCCCGCGCGAAATCGAGGCCGATCTTGGGATTCACCTGGACCTGGCGGATGCCCGACTGCGTGATTTCGACGGGGTCCTCGATTGTCCAGATCTTCACATCCGGCGTGTTGATGAGGTGAACGGCCGCGTGGAGGGTGGTTGTTTTACCCGAACCCGTGGGCCCCACGCAGAGAATGAGGCCGTAAGGCTTTGTCAGGAGCCTGGACAGGTTGTTGAAGTTGTACTCCGAAAGTCCCATGTCCTCCAGTCGCATGATTTCGCCCTTGGCCAGGATTCGGAGCACCACATCCTCCAGATTCCCCTGGGTCGGGAGCGTGGCCACGCGAAGCTCTATTTCCTGTCCGCCGGGGCGCTTGAATTTAATCTTGCCGTCCTGAGGCAGGCGCCTTTCGGTGATGTCCAGGTTGGCCATGATTTTGATCCTCGAGACGATGGCCGCCCGGTAGCTGTACGGCACGGTCTGGAAGAGAGAGCAGTGACCGTCGATGCGGTACCGGATCTCGACGTTTTTCTTCCCGTAGTTGGGCTCGATGTGGATATCCGATGCGCGCCTCGACTGGGCGTCGTTGATGATCTTGTTGACCAGCTGCATGATGGCGCTGTCGGACTCGGAGACGGCCTCATCTTCCTCCTCCTGTCCTTCGGGAATTACCTCGAGGCCCTTGAGGATGTCCCCGACGGAAGGGCCGGAGTCGTCCCCGGACTGATAGAAGTGGTTGATGAACTTGATGATGTCTTCCCGGAGGGCGACGCAGTACTCGATGGACTTGGTTTTCAGGAGGTTCTGGATGATGTCCCGCTTGATGATATTGTTGGGGTCATCGACGACGACGCGGATCTTGCCGTCGGTCTTCTCGAGGGGCACCCAGAGCTCCCGGCGGAGATAATCGCTCTTCAGTTCCCTGAGGAGGTCCTCCGGGATCGGTTGCTTGGAATTGTACTGGACGAATTTGCACCCGAAGAAATCCTCCAGGGAGCGGCCGATGTCCTCCTTGGAAACTTTGTATTTGTTGATCAGGAGGCCCTCGACGGTTTCGCCGGATCTTCTGGCCTCGATCCAGAGATTTTCCAGGTCCTGCGGCTTGATGAGATCGCGCAGGACGAGATAGTCGAACCTTGTCCTTCGCCGGGGCGTGACGATCTTCTGCTGGTTGTAGAAGGCGATGCCCAGGACCTCGCCGATCTCCTCCAGGAAGCTCTGATCCTCGGCATTGAACTTTTCGCCGCCCTTTTTGTTGATGAGCTGGACGACGCCCATCAGGTTGTTCTCGTGATAGACGGGCACGGCGAGCACCTGGGTTGTCCGGTACCCTGATTTCTTGTCCCAGCTTTCATCGAAGGTGAGGGATTTGTGGAGGGCCTGCAGCTCCGCCTTGTCGTAGGCGTCGGCGATGTTCACGGACTTGGCGTTGGCTGCGACAAAGCCCGCGATGCTCGTGTTGTTGATGGGCACGCGGATTTCTTTGAGCTGGGATCCAGCCAGGAAATAGGTAAAAAGTTCATTCTTGGACCGATCCACCACGTAGATGTAGATTATGTAGGCATTGCAGAGGGAGAGGATCCCGTCCTTGAGATCGACGAGGATCTCCCTGATGTTCTGGGCGGCGTGTATGCGGTTAGTGATCTCGAGCAGGGCCTTTCGGAGTGCGAGTTTCTCCGAAAGCTGCGAGATCTCCTTAAAGTCAAAAACGCCTGCCGTTCTATCGGTCTTTTCCGGGAACATTCTTTGCTACTAAAACCCTGAATCGGGGAATTTATGAATGCCTGGTAACTATTCCAGTAATCCGGGCATTACCTGCCCAAAAGATTCAGATGATATTTGTATTCAGTAAGTATGCCAGACTTATGCCAGTTGACTGATGACGCGAGGGATATTTGGCTCATCCTTATAATCTCTTATCGACACTGAAAGCCTCTGTTTATGACGTATCTCCTAATGCATGGTCTTCAGGTAATTTGCCAGTAATTCAGTCAAATATGCATTTAACATATCTCTAATATTGAGATTTCTAATTTGTAGTTTGTGAACGTGTGAAACTGATTTTATTGTTTCTAATCTGTCGATATGGAGTTTATGTCCTCGCGAATACTTCCACGCTTCGACAGTTATGAGTTTCAAGATTACTGCGAGGATAAGAAGTCATGGTTCTGAGGTGGTGGAATACTCCAATTCAGTTTTCATGCATAAAGCTCTTGAATTAGACTTAATAAAAAGTGTGCGTTCAGGCACTATTTTTGCACATATTAAAATATGTCTGCCCCTTCCTTTCATGGTGACGGTCTGGCGGGACCGATAGCAGCCTGCCTGATGGGAGACAGAACCAGCATCTGATACAGACAGGCTTGCGCCGCTATTTATATTTGGTAATACCTTATATTAAGAATCCCTGGACCACTGGTCGATACTCGAAATCATTGAGCAATTGCGAGCAGAGACATACCAGTATGACTTACGATGAATATTCAAATAGAGATAAATTTAGAGTGCTTGCATTTTGCAGTAGTTTATTTCTGCTGTGCATCTCTCTGATTGCATGCGGTAACAATGGGAATTCATCTGCTCACCGGGTGCAAACCAATCCACCACCAGCGGCTCCGGAAAACCGTCCCCCGGTGCTGAACCCCATCGGTACCAGGACTGTGGACGAGGGGGCAATGCTCCAGTTCACCGTCACCGCAAGCGATCCTTATGGCAACAGCCTCGCCTAATCCGCCAGCAACCTGCCGGCCGGGGCGCGCTTTGACCATGACCCTGCAACCCAGATGTTTACCTGGACGCCTGACTATTGACAGGCAGGCAACTACCCGGATATTCTCTTTGAAGTGTCGGATGGTTCACTCGTAGACAGTGCGGGTATCGCGATTACCGTGAATCCAACCCCCATTTTACAAGTCAACATAGATATAGTGCCTGACCTAGGGCGGCAGAACATTTCTGTTGCAATATTATCCGCTGCTAATTTTTCTGCACCATCAGAGGTAGTTAGGGCAACCCTTACTTTTGGGGCCACAGGCGACGAGAACAGTTTCAGAAATTGTGTCCCTGGGGCAGCGGATGTCAACGGGGATGGTTTAGGCGATCTTACGTGCACATTCCGGCCAAGAAATACAGGATTCCCGTGCGGCGATACAACAGGTATTCTGAAAGGCAGAACGGCATCAGGAATATCATTCGTGGGGAGCCAGGCTGTTGTGATCACACCGTGCCCTTAGGGTGATCTCAGTTCAAGCGTAATATATATAAATCACGACTTCAGAAACATTTCCAAGACTTGCCGGTATTTCGGTATCAGCAGACAAACATTCTACGAATGGAAGCAGCCCTACGCCGAAAAGGGCGAGGCGGGGCTGATTAACAGAAAACCCTGCCTCGAAAATCCAACGCTACGAACTCCTCCGGAAATCGAAGAGAAGATCCTCTATATTCGCATGACTTATCTCCTGGGCCAGTTGCGTATTGCCTGGTACCTAGAACGGTACCACAGTATTAAAATCTCTTTTCGAGGCACCATGTCTTGAAACGTTATGGGATGAGCTGGTTGCCTCGAAACGCGAGGTAATACCTAACGAAAACGGACCAGATCATCTAGAATGGTCTGGCCATGAAAAGCTGTCCTGAATGCAGTTGCAAATGGTCCTGGCACCTTGCTGACGGTAGATTCAAGTGCCGCTGTTGCGGTGAACGTTACAGTCGGATTTCCGTGTGGGATTCCAGCCGGCTTCCGAGGGCTGCGAAGAGGCGGTTGCTGGAGCTGTTCGTTTTGGGCGTCCCTGTTTACAGGATGCGCTTCAGGGTTGACACCTCTCTTGCTGCCATTGAGGGATTCTTTCGTTTGGCCAGGGCGAGGCCCTCCAGGAAGAGTGCAGAGAGCCCTTCGAGGGTGCCGTGGAGTGCGACGAGACCACGTTTGGCGGGCGCAGGAAGGGCAAACGCGGTTGGGGTGCCGCAGGCAAAGTCATTGTGCTCGGCATTCTCCAGAGAAACGGCAAGGTTCGTGTTTTTCCGGTTCAAGGACGGAGCGGCGCCGAGGTGACCCGACTCGTCAAAGCGCACACGAAACCGGGTAGCCTCTACTACACGGACGACTGGCACGCCTACGGTTCTCTTGCCGTAAGAGGCGATCGTGGCCAGAAAAGAGGCTGGAAGGCCCAAGGGACGCAGTTATATAAACGGCATTGAGGGCTTCTGGAGTTATGCGAAACATTGGCTCTATCCGTACCGTGGAGTCCCCAGAAAATTCTTTCATATTTATCTGGGTGAAATTTCCTTCAGGTTCTTAAACCCTGCGTTCGAAAAAGACAGCCATATAATGGAAGCGGCATTGGCAGGCCGAAGATTACTGACCGGGTATTGATCTCATTTTAACACCATCAACTCAGGGCCTTAAGAAATTTTGACCGGTGCCGATATTAGCTGCAAGGATACTGACACTCTGGGGAGTTTACCGTGCAGCCAGCAATAAAATCTGGGACTCTATTTAATGAGCCCTTGGGCCAGATCCTTCTTAAGAGAGGGCTAATAACACAATCTCAACTGGATGTGGCTCTGTTTGTGCAAAAGCACAGGGACAATGAGAACGTGAGCGAGATATTAAAGTATCTTGGCATATCTCAGGACAAGATAGATATAATTCGTAAAAATCGTGATAAGAGAAGGAAAATCGGTGAGATTTTAGTTGATTTGGGCTTTATTAGCCATAAGGACTTGGAGTGTGCCCTAGGCCTCATTATATCCTTTAAATGTGATTAGGAAGAGGTAAAGAGTTCTAGGCGTAACATAAGCCGGATGTGATTTTTGCCGGAAAATCTTGACAGGTCGCCAATTCCTTGGAGTCAAGCCTACCCGGTATCGGTGTGGTTTTCGTTGGGCCGTTGACAGCAGGCTCCAGAATCCTGCTGAATGTGCTCTTGGGGCAGGTGTCTTAAATAATTCTATCCAGGTGAGAAAAATGGAAAAAGATAAGGCGATATTAGTCATAGAGGATGATGTCGTTACACGGGAAATGATAAAAATAATTTTTGTGGAGCAGGGCTATGAAGTCTCAACAGCATTCGATGGGGTTGATGCCGTTCTGCGCCTCACGAAAAGAAATTTCGATTTGATTCTTTGCGATATTTTCATGCCCAGTCTCAATGGATTCCAACTATTAGAATTTCTGAATAGAAAAAAACTGAGCATACCTGTTATTTTTCTAACTGCATCAGATAAAGTGGAAGATGAAATAAAAGGATTGATGTTGGGAGCCAAGGATTACATCAGGAAACCGATTAATAAAAGCACAATGTTAATTCGTGCAGAAAGAGTCATTAACAACTCAGCGGACAAAATAGATCAAATTTCTTTAGATCATTCGACCCTCGTGCCAGAAGGTGAGAAAAAGGCGAAAAGCCTTTGCTATGACTCATAGGCGGACGCTCTTTTTCATCTGCGTAATAATCGATTTCTAAACAGAATAGCATTTAACGGAAGGGGCAGGGCCAGAAATGGCCCTGTTTTTTTATTGTTATGAAATAGACAAAAAAAGCAGAGCCATTTTAACCCTGCTTCTTATTAACAGCCGCCTTCGGGGTGCAGAGTTATACTATTTTCAGGGGGACGACATAAGAATCATACTAAATTCGTCCCAGTTTATTTCGGTCCCTCCGCCCTTTTAAAAAATTTGAAGGCAACCTGAAGAAGAAACTGGACGACAAAAAAAATGAGCAGAGCAACAGCAAATACAATTATTGGGATCAATATCTTGAACCATGTGATTTTCCCCGCCTCTAAGGACCAAAAACCTGAGGCTATCACTGGAGATCCATTTATGGGAACTAACATAAGTTTCTCATTCATAAGAAATATTATTTTGCCTTTTCTCTTGGGTCAATAGTTTCAGGTAAACAATGAAAACGGATTATTGAAAAACCGGGCGTGAGTCCGGGCGTGTCCGGCATAAACACGACATATGATTCAAATGATGGCGGATCGGTTACCTTAGAATACTTTTTCGAGAATCTTGCTGTTTCCTCTTTTTTATTCTTCATTATGTTCATACAAGTCTCAAAATCAGTAGCAGACGATTCGACAGACCAAGTTCTCATGTTTTCTTTTAGGTCTTTAATAGCGTTGAATTCAACCTCCTTCCAAAGAACCCATACTGAGTCGGCATGGATCAGGGAAGGTAGAAGAAAGAAACTCAGGATGGTCAGCACGATAAGGCTGGCGGTCTTCATACGAAACTTACTGACGATTTAATACCCATTCGGGGCAGGATCAATATTCTTCTATCCTCCTAATGTGCAATCCCCTTGGATTTGAGAAAATCGATGGCCAGCCTGTAATGGAGGTCTGCGGCCACTTTCAGGTCGGTTCTGGCTTCACTCTCCTTTTCTAAACGCCACAAGAGGGCCCCTCGAAGGTAATAGATCTTGGCATCCTGAGGGGACAACTCTATCGCCCTGCTGTAATCCTCGACGGCCTGCTGCAGGTTGTTCATGCGCTCATAGGCCATTCCCCGACTCAGATATGCTCGGGCATTCGTAGGATCCAACTCGATCGAGATTGCAAGCGCCCTGATGGCTTCGTAGCAGTCACCTTTCGAATGCAGGAGAACAAACCCCTTATCAAACCACTCCTTGGCCGTCAGCGGCTTTTCCGGAGTCTTGCGATTTAGCAATCTTGACAAGAAATCGGCTGATTTCCTTTCTTTTTTTCCCTGAGATATTCCCTCCGTTCGAGCCCCCTGTAGCCATTTTCCTTCATCCGGATCGAGTCATAGTCGACATCGACCCATCGGTCCTCGGAAGGGCGATAGAACTGTTTGATCCTGCCAGACGCTATCAATTCATTCAGCGTGACGTCATCGACAATCCCTTCTCGATGATTCCGGTATCTGACTTGGATGAGTTTGTACATAATATCACCCGCAAGCGGTTATGTCGGATCCACAACAGAAAATATTCATGATAACAAGCACTTATAATGCATGCTGCGTGCCATTTCGGCCAAGATAGTGGCATTGCCAAAATCTTGTTCAGTTTTAATTACTTAAATTGATTGAAACGGAGGATTTATTAAAATCGGAAGTGGCAGAGAAATATTTTTAAGGTAGTCTTCATCCGCCTATTAGCCATTTCCAATTGAAAGACGCATATAAACCGCATTGAGTAAAATTATCAATTTAGGAAGTAAGATTCGAAAAAGATCTCTCTAGGTTATTAAATGTCCAAGATGTTACTTGGAATACCATTTGCTATATGTGAATAGTGCTGACATCACAAAAAAAACTTTGATGTCCTGGAGAGATACTTCTAAATATTTCAATAAACTTCGTCTTACATAGAAAGAAGTATTTGCTGATTGGTTGATGTTAAATGTGTGACCTTCACACATTGAGCGTTTACTTAACTCAATTTCTCGTACTGCATTAAGAAGAGGGGAAGGGAATGTTTAATTTTTTCAAAAAATTAAAGCAACAACATAGTAATGGAGATGCCCCAAGGCAGGATAAAAGTGTAGATAAAATCATAAATGATTTTGTTCGTTTTTTAGCGTATTCCTATCGACCCGGTATGATCTATGACGTTTCCGCCTTGCCCTATAAAAAAGAACACATCAAACAGGCTTGTCTTCTCTGGATGCAAAACAACAAAGGAACCGAGATGGCTGAGGGATGGGTATCTTTATTTCCAATACTCTCACGGTTTCAAGAAGGAGTAGGACCAAAACCGGCAGGGACTGATTATTTGAGTATCAATTCATACAAAGAAAGCATGGAAAAAACCCAAGACCTTGGAGAACCATGGCGAGAGATATCAAATAAGGTGGATCACGAGTATATAGAACTGTACGATCTGGCACACAAAATATTGGATTAGATGTCCTGAACCATACTTGAGTTCACAGAGAGTGTCAGATTAAGTTTTGACCAGCCATCCACCTACTATTCCACATATCCTCAAGATAGGGCCGATTGAAGATTTACAGTTGAGATTAAGAATAACAGGGGCTATGGCCCAGGTTATATGCTGGAAAAATGTGTCCCATAATCACGTCCATCATAATACAGATTATTGAAATCAGCGCCTATGCGTGTCCTTTTATCCACAAACAACGACCATAGGGGTTTTCCCCATCGACCCCCGCCGTGTGTTCGTCCCCTTGGATTTTTTTCATGCCGAAGTTGCCGAAGGGACTGAGCTCAAACGAAAATCGTTTGTGCCAAAACCTACCATCCCAAAATGACCTTTTAAAGATAATTACCTAATATCATTAACATTTCAAGAACCACCTCTCGTTTTGGCATACCAGCAAACCACCTTCTCCCTCCGTGGTAATTCCGTATCTATTTAATTTAATTAATATATTGTTTTTTTTGGCATTTGGCACACTTGTTGATTTGTGGTGTAGGGTAAAAGGGAAGGATTACCTACGAACATGACAGCAAATGGAAGGCAGAACATAAAAGACCGGATATCAACCATCATGTTATCGGTCCTGCTTCTTGCTGTGATAACGTCGTGCGGGGGTGGCAGCGAGACGGGTAGCATCGGGGCCGGAGCGCCGGCTCCTTCGCTTGTTTCCATCGAAGTGACCCCGGCCGACCCCGTCATCGCCCTCGGGACGGAAATGCAGTTTAAAGCCACCGGAATCTACTCAGACAACACGAAAAAAGACCTGACGGAAACCGTCACCTGGCACGCTTCGGACGACAGCATCGTCACCGTCAGCCGCGGGCTTGCGAAGTCTTTGGCCCGGGGCACCGCCACCATTTGGGCGCAATCGGATAGCATCTCGGCAAGTAGGGTGCTCACCGTGACTGACGCGTTGCTCGTCTCCATCCAACTCACTCCCGCCCACCCGGAGGCTGCCCTGGGTACAACCAAGCAGTTTACGGCCACGGGGATCTTCTCCGATGGGTCGATGCAGGACATCACTCAACAGGTCAGCTGGAGCTCGGCCAACGACTCCATCGCCTCTGTAAGCAACCTGGAAGGCACCAAGGGGCTGACCACCTCGTTTGCCGTCGGCAAAACCACCATCTCTGCGGCACTGGACAGTGTGAGTGCCGACATGGACTTCACGGTCACCGCGGCGGTTCTCATCTCCATCGAGGTCACTCCGGCAAACACGTCCACCCCGAAAGGGATGACCCTGCAGTTCACCGCCACGGGGATCTATTCCAACAGCTCCACGCAGGATATCACGAATCAGGTGACCTGGAACGTGTCCGACCCCGCCCTGGCCTCCATTAGCAACGCGGCGGGCACCATCGGGCTTGCCACGGCCTTGGCCGTCGGCCCCACAGAAATCAGCGCGACCCTCGACGGGGTGACGGGAAGCGTGGACTTCACGGTTACAGAAGCGATACTCGTCTTAATCCAGATCACGCCCGTAAATCCGAGCCTCGCCAAGGGAACAACCCTGCAACTGACCGCCACGGGCAACTATTCCGACAGCTCCACGCAGGATATCACCAATCAGGTAACCTGGAACGTATCCGTATCCGACTCCGCCCTGGCCTCCGTGAGCAATGCGGCAGGCACCAACGGCCTTGCCACGGCCCTGGCCGTCGGTTCGGCAACCATCAGCGCCACCCTCGGCACGGCTACCGGAACTACGACCCTGGAGGTGACGCCAGCAACCCTGCTGGGCATCGACATAAGTCCCCCGAACCTCAGCCTCGCCAAGGGAACGACCCTGCAACTGACCGCCACGGGCAACTATTCCGACAGCTCCACACAGGATATCACCAATCAGGTGACCTGGAACGTGTCCGACCCCGCCGTGGCCTCCGTAAGCAACGCGGCAGGCACCAACGGCCTTGCCACGGCCCTGGCCGTCGGTTCGGCAACCATCAGCGCCACCCTCGGCTCCGTCGACGCAACGACGACCCTCTCCGTGACTGCCGCCGTGCTGGTGTCCATCGAGGTGGATCCCTACGATGCCGCTACAGTCGTGGGCGTGACCCGGCAGTTTGTCGCCTCGGGCGTTTATTCCGATAGCACAGTGCAGGATCTCACGCAGCAGGTGACTTGGAGCTCGACCACCCGGACGGTGGCCACCATCAGCAACGCGGCTAATTCCAAGGGGCTCGCCACCCCTCGCCGAGTCGGCTCGACCGTCATCTCCGCGACTCTGGACAGCGTGAATGGCAGTACGACCCTCACGGTGAGCAATGCAACGCTTGTCTCTATCATGCTGACACCTGCTAGCCCGAGCCTCCCAGTCGGCATGACCCTGCAGTTCACCGCGACGGGGCATTACTCCAACGGCATGGACTTGAACATCACGAAAGCGGCCTCATGGAGATCGTCGCGCAACAATGTCGCACGGATCAGTAATGCAAACGCGAGCAAGGGCCTTGCGACGGGAGTCAGAGAAGGCAATGCCATCATCACGGCCACACTGAGCAATGTGTCGGGCAGAACAACGCTGACCGTGGAATAAGCTCAAGTCCGTGCAGGAGACTATGAAATGGGAGAATACATATTTCTAAATACATTGATCGTATCGATTGTGGTTGCGAAGTGGCTTTCCCGCGAACCTTTCAATATAAAAATATGGGACCTTTTCAGACCACTCCTTCCTTTCCTGAAATGGGCTTTCGTTTAATGGGTTCTGCGTACGAAATTACAAGCACAAATGGTCACAAAAGCAAAAGGCATAACCCCTGTGCCGTACTTCTTCTCCGAGAGAAGATCCCTGCGCAATAATCAATACAGCACCTCATATCTTGTGACTAGCCTCCATTGACTGGCAACACCACTTAACTTATACTTTTACCACCATAAGGAAATACCTTTTTGATAAATATCAAGTCAAATAGCATCAGCCAGGAAGGAGAATTCTATGGATACCCAAATTATGTCCGTCGTGATTTCGGCAATATCACTGGTCGTCGCCATGTTCTCCGTCCGGATAGCGGTGCATTTCAAGCAGGCGAGCGAGAGGCTATCAGCCAACAATATATTTTCGTTGCACGTCACTCAGGTCAACAAATGTCTCGTAGACCAACCCGAGTTATGGATGGCCTATGACAATCATCCGTTAACCAAAACAACGCAGACTACCCCGTTGATTAGTGCGAGAATCGATGCCTATCTTCACATGGTTTATAACCTTATCTCATCGGCTTACGGTTTCTACGTTCAGGGCATTGGTGAAAAGAGAATGCGAAGTGATGATCGCGAATACTGGAAAGCCTACAAGAATCTCGGCGTCGCAATATTGGCAAGCAGTTCAAGAGCCCGGGAGCTTTTTAAAGATCCGACGACGCAAGCTCTTTATCCAAAAAGTTTCGTCGCATTTATGAATGGGCTAATTAATAAGATTGAAGCGGATTCGACCTAATAGAGTTAAACTGCCCTAAACAGAACTTGACCTGACTGTGGCTGTCAAGTCGGGTATCGACTCCCCCCTGAAAACGTGGTTTCTGTCTATCTTTCCTTTATACGACATTACAGATGGTTATCATCGAAGCTCCTACAGGTTTTTTGCCGCCCACAGCGAGGCCTGAAGGCGGTTGGGGACGTTGATCTTTCTAAAGATATTGTAAACGTGCGTCTTCACCGTGTGGTGCTGATGAACAGGTGATTGGCGATGTCCTCATTTTTCGAGCCGCTGATGATCATGGTCAGTATTTCAAGCTCCCTGTGCGTGAGGAAAACGACATCCTTATTGTTTGTGTTCTTGTCTTTGCATTGCATGGAGAGGATGTAATTCGACATGACCTCCCTCGGGTACCATGTTTCTCCTTTAAACATGCATGAAATGCCTTTTACAAGCTGTTCGGGAGAGTCCTGTTCGTAGAAAAATCCCCGGATCCCCCAGGTGATGGCCTTCCCTTCGATACCCAACCCCGGTTTTACATTAAAGAGGGCGACGATGTGCCCGTTCAGGGTATTTCTGCTAGTCGACTCGAGGCCCATGAAGTACTTGTCGAGGTCCTTTTCAGGGGAGTCCAGGAGGACCATAGCCTGAAAACCCTGACCATTGGCCGCTGGCGGCCCGTGATGGGCATCGCATGAGACTATACACTTCGCTCCCAGCTGTTTTTCAAGATAGCCGGCCAATATGTCGTTCTGAAACTTGCGGGGGCCTATAATATAGATTATTTGCTTGCTTGCCGATGTTCCCATAGCTCACTCCTTTTCTTCTCTTTAAGTCCTGTTATTGATAATACCAATATGTTCGATTAGACCAGCCTCTTATATCGATTAGATCGTCTTCTAATACTTTAGTATTAGGCAGGTTCTGTGCCATTCTAGCGAAACCCGGTCTGAAAACATAAAATACTAATAAATATCAATGATATACCAGCCAATCTTCTTTTCTAATCGGCTGAGAAAAAAGTATTACTTACTGAATAGATAACATTAAAGACAGCGGTTCAATTTATGGATCGTTCGGGAATTGAAAGGAAATCTGACGGTTTGCATCCATCATGCGCCGCCAATAATCAGGGCAGAGAAATAGTTGGTTTTTTGACACATGCCGGAATTCCGAACAAAATCCCGTAATATTGCGAAAAGTGGTGCAACGATAACCTGCTATCTCCTTGATTATGCAGGGCATTACTTTCGCTACCTGAAGCGAAAAAGGTACAAAAACTGCATAATATCAGAATAATAGGGTTTCGGAAGAATCACGATTAGCAGAATTAAAAAGGTTGGAAAGATGAAAAATAAGTCAAGAAAGAGGTCGGCAATGAAAAAAATCCTTATGGCGATGGCGGTTTTGGCCATCTTATTCGCTGCGTCAGCATTAGCACAGGCAGGCGATCCATATACGCCATGTGCTAATAACCCTATTTTAAACAGGGACTTTGAAGATGGGAATTTCGCAACTTCGAAGTAATCTTATGAAAGTCTTGTTCGTCGAAAGCGAAACCCCGAAGCGTTTTCTACTCTGGATTCTGGACGGGGACTACTACAATGGGAAACGTCAACACCTTGCCATTCCTCTGGTACAGACCAAAGACCATGTGTTTGCCTGAAGCGCCCCAACCTCGTTTCCCCGGCGCTTTGCCACCGAACAGGGTCTCATCCATCTCGATTTGACCGGAGAGCGTTGACAACTCCTTCAGGGCCTGCTGGTAGATCGTCTCTCTCAGAATCTGAAACCACCGCTGAATGGTATCTTGGTGCACGGGCACCTGGAAGCGCAAACGATACGCCGGCACGCCGAGACAGAAGAACTCTACCAGGCGGCCTTTCCAGTACGAGGGGATCCTGGTTTTGGTCCACCGCGATTGACTGAATCTCCGGGTCAGGCCACAGCTGCTGCAGCGCTTCTGCCCTGTCGAGAGTTGCCAGAATTTCCGCCCGTCGCAGCGAGGACATTTTTTCATGGCCGATTCCTACATGAAATCAGCTGATTATCAAAGAACTAAGTGCAGTTTTGTTCCGGAATTACCTTTTTTAAAATGTCCCTCTCTTCCCTCACTTGCTCCAAGGTCTTCCGCAACTGCCTGATCTCCGCGTTATCCGGCTTTACACAGCCCCTGCCGACAAAGGCCTTAGCCCCCTCCGCCAGCATGCTCCTTCTCCACAGATGAAGCAAATTGGGATGAATATCCAACTCCCGGGCTACCTTGCCCACCGGCATCCCCTTCTCGGTGACCAGTTGGACCGCATTCACCTTGAACGCACGGGTAAAATGACGACGCTTATCCTCTTTCCCCATAACCACACCTCCTCCTGTAACATCTTACAAATCTTCATGGCTGTCCATCAATATGGGGAAAGCTCAAATTGATATGATTGAAGAATGCCTACTGGAGTCAAGATATGATGTAGCTCTCAGTTAGAGTTTTGGTTTTCATAATTTCCGACAAAACCCTATCGTCAGAAAAAGTATCTTTCATTCTCTTCAGATTTACAAAATCCTGATATGAAATTGGAAGAGGTTGAACTGCGTAGTACTTCTTCTCACTTTCGTCAGCAAACAGTTTGGCGATCTGATTTGCAAGATAAAGAGCCGTGAGATATTTCTTGTCCTCCTCTTTCATGGAGAGATAGCCCCTGGCATAAAAGGAAGGGAAGTGATGGATTTCGATCAATCTCAGCATCTGGTCGGAAAGACCGCATCCCTCAAAAGCGATCCTTCCGATGACAGCGTGGTTGATGCCCAGGAGTTGCTCTTCGCCTGCAATACTCTCCTTATCACCAAAGGGTAGCATGAAATCACGACCGACCTGTTTTTCCCGAATCATTCTTGGCATGAAGAATCTGCCAAAGTCATGCAACAATCCCAGTGTGTAAAGCCTTCCCTTGTTCAAGCCTTCAAATGCATCCGCAAGATAAACCGCGCAACGGGCCGTCAAGACCGCATGGTTCCACAGCGACCTGTAAGCAGGGTTTCCTCGCTCCTGCTCGTGGAAAGATTGTCTGTATAACATGTTGTAGAACAGTATGGATTTGATATTGATCAGTCCGAGAACGGCAAGGGCATGGCTGATTGAATCAATGGCCATTCGCGAACCGAAGTAGGCGGAGTTTGCAGCCTTCAAGATCTTGCTCGACAGCACGGGATCCGATGAAATTCTCCTGGCTACTTTCGACATATCGACATTTGGATCATCCATCATCAGGGACATTTCGTATGCCGAAGTAAATTCCTTCATATCGCTGACTTGACTCTTCACTGAGTTAACAACATCCTGACTGAGTTCACTGAACTGATGAGGTTTTTGAGATACAGAGTCCATAGTTTGAGGATTTGATACAATATAATGCATGCCCTCTAGAATGCTTGATTTCAGCGGTTCTATTCTTTCTTCTTTTACAGATGTCTCATTTCTCTGGTTGTTAATCTGAATTTCAATAGGTTCTGAGCTCTGTTCAGGTAAATTTTTTCCACTTTTCACATCATTTTTTTTAAATTCGCTTTCCGCTGATTTCACCAGAAAAATGATCAGGCCAATGAGGACTGTAAAAATTATAATAATGGTAATCGTCATAAAAAAATTCTTTTTCAAGTTTATACAAATATGATGCAATAAACGAACCGTATTCAAGAAATTAGCATATTGGTGTCCAACTCGATGCATTAACGCATGTCATAAGCATAACTATTTATAATAATTGAACAAATTAAAGAAGATTAGCCATCGTACCGATAATATAGCCGAAGAGTTTACTTGATGCTCCAATTCCAGAAAAATTTTCATGAGGCCAAAGAAAGTCTTTACGAGATTGTGGATTGTATATTAGCCGAGTTGGAAGTAACCCATCATGTATCTGTCGAAAGAAGGTCAATAACCCTTCAGCATTATTAGAGGGGAGATGTGGGCGGGTATCCGAAGGGTCTCATAGGGTATTAAATATACATATTAGGACATTTTCAATTGAGTTTGTTCTAGTATCTGGTCGTCATGTTGTGAAAGGATGATAGATATTTGAGTTGTGACAATTTGCTGTTGAAAGATCTTTCGACATTTCAGCAAGATTACAGACAAATGAAAATGCACGAAAAATCCAGGACTTCGGGATCGCCTTTATCATCAATATGCTTTCTGTAAATCGTTCCCAAGCGAACCCTTCCATAGAGTTTGTTTGAAAAAAAGAAGAAATTTTTATTTTTTCTGCCGCGGCTTAGAATTGGAATAAAAATAAAGGAGGGCTAAAATTACCGGCTATAGTGAAATACGCCTTTTTTTCTTTTATAGTTCAGATATGTCGAAAGGTGACTGACAGCTTCTCTGATATCCGCTATTCTTGCAGGAATGATAGCAAGATCCCCTTTTTTTGCATCTGACTCTAGTGCATCGAACAATATGTGTATATCCTGTAAGCCCATAGTTATCGAAGACGCCTTGAGGTTATAAGCTGATGAAATAATCGATTGAAGATCTTTCTGTTGATAGTATATTTCTAGTCTTCGCGTACAAGCAGTAGCTGATTCTATGAAAAGTTCGATAAGTTCTTTGTATCTTCTCTTATCTATTCCCATTTTTTGAGCCAGTGCTTCAATATTCAAGAGGGTGCATCTCTTTAAAAAAATGGCGGTGCAAGTCTGCCCCACCCAGATGCGCTTCTGATGGCACATTGTCTACCCTGGGGCAGCTTGCTTTCGGTCCCGCCAGACCGTTACAAGGAGTGGTAGACAACATTAAAAAAGAGCAATAATAGTGCCAAAGACGAGGCCAGGAGGGTTTTCTTATCCGAAAATAATGTGCAGGAGGCATCTCCATACAAAAAGTGGGGGTAAATATCGGTTTTATGGGTTATTTTCATTTGATTTCTGCAATCAAGTCTTGGTAATCGTCTAAACGCTATAAAAGTTATCTATATTCTTTTATCAATAAGTCTATATTCCATTTCTTCCAGCCAGGCATGCAATTCTTGTAGGTATCTGCTTGGAATTTCACAAATTATTCTTCCTGTCTTGTCATTTTTAAATACAATGGCAATCCGTTCATTGTGTGAGCCATACAATGAGTATGATGCCGTTGGCTTAAGGTGATTTAACGCGGCCAAAGAAGATTTTTCATGATCAGATGACTTTTTCTTCTGAGGTGCAAGATCTACATTTTTTTCAACTACAGCATTGTAAATTTTAATTCTAGTATCGATAGTACTCATTTCAATATTCCCGAAGTATCTGTATTCCCAATAATATTATCGGCATATTCACCAATAATCTTAACAACATTTTAACATGATAAGTCCATATATTAGTCTTAAACAGGAACATGAAAAATCTGCTATCAATACTGAAAGATAAAGTGATAAGACAACCCTAGAATGACCCAAGATATTGATAAGTTGCTCTTTGATTTTTATGGATCATTTTTTTATTAACCAATTTAGACAATCTTTCAAAATAAAGTTTAAGGTATATACCAGGTCACATTCAGATGTTTGCAACTACCCCCAAATCGATATCCGATAAGTTACATCCTTCTGTAGTGAAATTGATTCGACCTCAGAACCGCTTTATGTACGAGTTCTACCAGTACGTGGAACTGAGCCTGGTTATTGCATGATTAATGTTCCCAGACATGTTGCGACATTCGGCGGTCAGGTTCAATATGGTTGGATTATCTGGTCAGATCCCAGAATTTATATAGAGGCTGAATTTCATACTGTGTGGCGGACACCACTTGGTGAACTAATTGACATAACACCTACAGTCAGCGGAGAAGACCAAATACTGTTTCTGCCTGACAACAAAATCGTCTATGAGCACAAACTGGTGAAGAATATAATCAAGCCTCTAGTAGATACCCCTGAAATCCGTGCAATGATCAAAGGTGCTGAGTTGCGTTTTCGTATTAAGTCGAAACATTTCAAAGATGATAGAGTCGATATAAAGGCGTAAATGATGAATTCAGCAGAATCGCAATGAAATTCAAGAAAGCGACGAGAAATGGACCATGTCCGTGAGGAAGTGGACTGAACTTCAAGAAATGTTGTGATGGCTTTACAGAATATTGCTGGTGGCAGGCTCGAGATTAACGGCGTCTCCATTCAAAGGATTTAATAATTGCAACAATGACTGACAACATTTACGAGCAGACTTTAAATTGCTGGGCAAGACTCATTGAACCATTTTTTCCCAAGGACACTAGGTTCGAGACCATGGATACTAAAAATAGCTTTTGCATTTACATTCAGCCTCCTAAATATAAGGAGGTGAATTCTCGGATATCGTATCGAAGAATAATACTCACGTTCACGGACGAGGCAATTGACGAATATATTCATAGTTATGAACCTGGGTCTCACAGGAAAGCAGACATCAGACTTAAAGATTTTGTTGCATCAAAGCTAAAGACTCGTAAGCGAGAGAGGGACTTACTTCAAGAGAATGCCTTGACTGAATATTGGCTCATCACAACTGACACCCTTAATCGGTAAGTGATCCTTTGTGGTTTAAGTATAAATCGTGAGTGGCGGTGAACTTGATGGATAAGAATTTAAACTACGAAATCATGCGACAGAAGTCAAAGGAAGGACTTGAATACATATTATCTGAAAAGTCTCCTTTGTCTGAATCTGCGACGACAACATTACCGCAAAAACGGGAACCTATCCGAGATACAATGGATGTTGTTATGGCAACAATTAATTCTATGAGAGATTTCGGAAGTGCGATCAGGGTTTATCAAGCAATAGAAAAATCAAGTGTGTCAATTAGCGAACTAATCAATCTCATAATGAAGGACCCGCTCTTGACTGCCAAAATTCTTCGGGCAGCAAGTTCAGCGTACTTTGGTGGAACGAAGATCAATTCAATGCATTACGCAATACAATTGCTCGGATTTAATAATGTCAAGAACATACTATTTTATCAATGCCTCATAGGCGTAACAAAAAATGCACTTAAAAGTTCCATGGCAGGTTTTTTGTGGGAACACTCAGTTCTTACGTCAATATGTGCTTCATATATATATCAGATATTTCCAGGTGTAAAAGAGCCAACAATCTCAACAATGGGACTGCTTCACGACATTGGAAAATTCGTGAATTTGGAACTTTATCCAATCAGATTAGCCATCAAGAAGGATGTTTCACCCTATTCCAGAGAGTTTGATCTTGATGCTGAGAGAGAATTGTTCGGAATAGACCACGCTGACATAGCACGATTAGCCTTTGATCAATGGAAACTCGAATCTTCTTTAAGCCAAGTGATAGGGAATCATCATTTGCCTTCTAATATCGAGACTTCATACATTTTCATCGATCAAAAAGATTTGAACTATCTGATGGCCTTATTTTTAGCCAATCAAATCGCAAAAGTCTTTGCGAGTGAAAAATGCAAGCAATTTGTTTTTATCCAAAAATTCCCCCCGTCTCTGCAATCACTGGTGGATAGAAAAGAATTGGAGGACAGATTATCAACAGGCACTTTTTATTCCGAAATTAACAAAACAGTATCACTATTAGAAAGCTATGTATAATTCGGATACCTGCATTCAACCATTAAGTGCAACACTCGGCATTAAAGGCTTCTTTTGGCGTT